>CAYNEY010000033.1:0-4695 GCA_964396375.1 uncultured Polyangiaceae bacterium
CGCAGGAGTTGGCGGTGCAGGCTGTGACGGTGGCGACTACTATGTCGCGGTGGACGGCAATGATGCGAACCCAGGTACCATGGCTCTGCCGTTCGCCACGCTGCAGAAGGCCATCGACGCTGCAGGTCCTGGAGATCTCGTGTACGTTCGCGGCGGCACCTACCCAATCGTGCGGAGAGCCACGGCATCTGCCGGCGTGTTCTTCTCGAAGAGTGGTACCTCGGATACTGATCGCATTCGGTACTTTGCCTGCCCCGGAGAGGTTCCGGTCTTCGACTTCGCCAACCTGGAGCTTCAGCCCGATCCCAACTATACCACAGGCTTCGTGGTTGACGGTGCGTGGCTTCATCTCAAGGGGTTTGAGGTCAAGAACATGCCGATGAACACCCGCTCCAATACGGCTGTGGGTGTGGGAGGCAATGCACATCACGACATCTTCGAATTGATGAATATCCACCACAACAACGGTTCAGGGATGTTCATCAACGGTACTGCGGGCGGACACCAGATCATCAACTGTGATTCGCACGACAACTACGATCCTCGCTCGCACCAAGGTGATGGGCAGAATGCGGATGGCTTCGGCGTGCATTACCAAGACAGCGGTGACGTGACAGTCTTCAGTGGGTGCCGCGCGTGGTGGAACTCCGATGATGGGTGGGACTTCATCTCCCAGGAGGTACCCGTCCTGGTGACGAACAGCTGGGCGTACGGCAATGGCTACACGAACTCCGGTCAGTCCGTTCCTCCCGACGGAAACGGGAACGGATTCAAGATCGGCAGCAGCAAGACCGGCATTCGCCACACCGTCACCAACTGCGCCGCGTGGGGTAACCGCGCTAGTGGCTTCTACGCCAATCACTCAGCCGGCGGCAACGACTGGTTCAACAACACTTCCTACGACAACGGCACCCAATTCAACATGCTCGCGAGCAGCTGGGACGCCGAAGGCAATCGGACCGACGGGGTAGTTCTGACTGGGGAGAAGGTGCACCGCATCGTCAACTGCATAAGCTTTCCCCTGGACAACACGAACATGCAAGGCGTAGACGAGCGTTTCAACACCTGGAACCTGGGGTTGACTCCTGCCAGTGGCGACTTCATGAGCCTCGACGACACAGGGGCGCTTGGGCCGCGCAAGGCTGACGGGGGCCTGCCGGACATCGACTTTCTCAAGCTTCGCGATGGCAGCGCGATGATCGACAAAGGATCTGACGTGGGCCTCGCCTACTCTGGAAGCGCACCCGATCTCGGCGCCTACGAGCACACTGGTCGATGAGTCTTGCGCAGGACCAAGCGCCATCCCCAAGCTTACACTTGGTTACGAGGTGGGGTACGTTTCACCCACACCCGTCGACACTCGTCGAGTGCAAAAAGCGTGTCCCCTTGCAGGTGGGTTCTTGCCTCCAGTCGGGTGATCACCGCGTACCAGCGAGATCCTTCCGCTAGAACCCTTAGCAATAACGAGAACCTTGGGCGTGATTGGGGGCTGTGCGCAAGAAAAGCGAAGGCTTTCGTATCGACGGCGGTGAGTTTCCGTTAGTGTGGCCGCCATGGCAAAGCGACTCACCGTCCGCTCCGTCGGGTGTCTTCTTCTGTTGACCGCCGCCTTCGGTTGTTCCGAGTCCGGCAACGCCGCCCAGGCTTACAGCACTCTTATGCTGTGTGTGGCCGGCAAAGGAGCTACGGCTGGGCCCGCCGAGCGCCTGCAGGCCCTCCGTCTCCTTCTGCTCAGCTACCCCAACAACACTGACGGCAAGCCCGAGAGCTGGCCTGGCCATTGCGCTAGCCACGCCAATCTGCTCTACAAGAGCCTAGACGGTTCTGGGGAACAGGCTCCTCTCAAGCGCAGTATGCAGAGCAAGCTCGGCTGTTCTGAAGAAAAGCCTGCCTGCGTGATCAACCACGAGACAGCGCTGATCGTGGTCGGAGAGATGGCCGACGCCGCGAAGGTGGCGGGCCTTCAGGTTACGGAGATACCTGGGCTGAAACTGCCCGAGCCCACGGTGAGTCCGAAGCTTACCCTGGCCGATTGGCAGCCACTCCACAAGGACGCCGCTGGTTTGGTGGGGCCTGAGATGGCCGCTGATGGACACGTCTATTTCCTTCAGAAGACGAAGGGTGAGCGCACGCGTCCTCTTGGCTGCACGGTTACGGCGACGGAGGGGCTCATCTGCACGCCGAGCAGCGACAAGATCCCGCCGCTTCCTGCCCAGAGTGTCTCCTTGGTGACGGACGACAAGGAGCTGATCACGACTGGGCTCACGGAGGAGGGGCTCGCCGGCTTCGACATCAAGACCGGCAACAGCGTTATCGTGAAGGGCATGCCCAACAATCTGTTGCGGGATGGTGTGGCGGTGGAACGTGGGGAGGCCGACCAGGGTTATGTGGCCATCCCCCTTGGTCAGGGCAAAGCACAAAAACCCATCGAGCTGAAATCGAAGGTCGCCATCGAACAACCGCGCAGCCTGGGTCAGCAGGTGGTGTGGCTCGAGCGGGGAGAGCCAAGTCGCCTGGTGGTGAAGGCGAAGAAGGGTCAGCGCCTCGTGGACGAAGCCTCGCTCGAGGGAAAATTCCTGGGCACTCTGCGGGTCTGCAGAAGTGGCGGCACCACCACCGTGTTCACCTACGGTGAGCCGAGCGGTCAGCGCGGTGCCAAGCCGACCGCCGGCAGTGACAAGACTCAGCTCACCGCCACCTTCCGAACCGACGGCAAATGGTCGAAGCCAACGGAGATCGAGCTGCCCTTCCGGCGTGCGATTGAGTCGGGGATAGTGTGTCGGGAAAAATCTGCCAGTTTGACCTGGGCCGAGACCAAAGAGAGCGAGGTGGTGATAGGTCAGGTGGTGTGCACCGCCGAGGGGTGTAAGATCGAATCCTCGACCCTCTCCAACATCGACAGCCGCTGGTGGTGGTCAGTGGGACCAGTGGGCGACAAGGTTCTGGTGATGTGGCGCTCCGGGCTCGGCGAGGCCAGGATGCGCCTCGGCACCCTCGGGCAGCTTGCCACCACGCCGGATGTGGTGCTCTTCGATGACGAGGTCCACGGAGGCCCCAAGGTAGGAGAGGCAGCCATCGCCTTCATGCCGGAGATGGCGCTCGTGTTCTTCAAGCAAGCTCCCCCCTCCCTGCTCGGGATCAGCTCGGACGGCACCGCGAAGCTCCTCGTTGCCAAGTAGGCGTCAGCACGCCGGCGCGGGGGCGCAGATGGAAACCACCTTGGTCCATGTGGGCCTTCAGGACTACGCCGCCTGTTGACCACCCGCAGCAAAGGTACCAGAGGAGTCGAAGGGCTATCGAACTACTCGATGTTCACGATGACCCGCTGGTAGTGGGTAAGGGGAGGCGTCCCATTGTCCTCGACCTCAAGAATGATGTGGATCTGCGTGCCGGATTCGTTCGGGGCGACGAAACTCGCACCGGTTTGGGCATCGGGGTTGGTGAGCGACACCCGTGCACCAACGCTGTCCGCCTCATGGTAATGCCACCACCTGAAGGTGAGCGAGTCTCCATCCGGATCCAGGGTTTCTGAGGCGTCCAGGTACACCGTCTCCCCAGGCGAAACCGTGAGGGCCGTTCCCCCAGCCACTCTCGCGATGGGGTTGTGGTTGGCACGCGAGAAGTCCGAGGTCGTGCCCCAGTCCATGCGCGCGGCCCAATCGTTCTGGGCCGCGATGGACCAGCGATAGATCGCCGCCCACTTGTCGGGCTCCTCGTTTCCCGCGTCGACCATGTGGTTGCCGGATTCGACCTCGGCTCTCCCTCCCCAACCTCCCCAGGTGTAGTTGAGGTGTGAGCGGAGGCCGTTGCCAATCAGCGGGAGAAATGACGGAGTGTCGCCTTCACTGGTGTACGATTGTGGATAGTAGGCCCCGAGAGGGCCATGATTGGTCTTCACGTTCTCGTTCAACCACGCGTCATCGAAGTACTCCTGCACATCTTGCGGGTTCTTGCTGTCACGCCCACGCTTTCCATCAACGCTGTCATAGCTGTACGTTCCCGCCCAGGTGGCTGCCGTGTAGATCGCCACCTCCGGCATGTTCTCGATGATCCAGACATATCCACCGTCCTGCGCCTTGTCCGTCAAGTTGTAGGTGATGCCGTAGACCCGAAGCCGCGCGGCCGCCTCAGCGAACCGTCCCGGATGGTCCTGCTTGAGCCTCCAGAGAGCGAAGGCGACGGTGTTCGCGCCACCCCAGCAGGGAACGTGAACTGGGCGTGGATCGTCGTCGAGCAGCGTGGCAATGATGAGGTCAGAGCCGGCGGTGTCCTGGGTTTCCATGTCCGGAGGGGATCTCTGGAGATCAGCCTCGGTCTCGTTGCCTACCGTGATGACACTTTCCAGATAACTCGCCGAAGGAAAGGCTGGGTTATGGACCCGGAGGTTATCTAGGA
Source organism: uncultured Polyangiaceae bacterium (assembly GCA_964396375.1). Classification (GTDB taxonomy): domain Bacteria; phylum Myxococcota_A; class Polyangia; order Polyangiales; family Polyangiaceae; genus FEN-1139. Next base: position 4,396 of record CAYNEY010000033.1, read on the forward strand.
TCTCTGCGTAGTACACGAGCGCTTCCTCGAGCCAGCCATCGCGGCTGTGGCCAGTCTTCTGGAAGATCGAGTTGTTCTGTACGAACCCGACCACGTCGTAGTCTGATGCGTACATCAGGAATCGGACCATGCTGCTGCGGTCGTCCACCTCACCGTCCGTACTGGCGATGACGCGTGGCTTCTCGGTGGCTCCGGTTGTGCCGCCCGTCGCGGTTGTGCCGCCAACACCTGTGGCGCCGCCCGTCGCGGTTGTGCCGCCAACACCTGTGGCGCCGCCCGTCGCGGTTGTGCCGCCAACAC
>CAYNEY010000033.1:4795-48775 GCA_964396375.1 uncultured Polyangiaceae bacterium
TGTGGCGCCGCCCGTCGCGGTTGTGCCGCCAACACTTGTGGCGCCGCCCGTCGCGGTCACGCCGCCAAGGCTTGGTACGCCAGCGGCTGCGGTCGCACCGCCAGTGCCTGGTGCTGTCCCACCTGTTCCGCTGTCGTCGGTGTGCTTCCCCTCGTCGACTGAATCGTTGCAGGCGGCAAACAAGAACAGGCTGAGCGCTGCGACGACAGAAACGCGGCCAGAAACGAGACCGGAGTGATGCATGACGGTTACGACCTTGGGGGTTCGAACGCTCTTCGGAGAGCTTTGGCTGACAATCCGGCAAGGCAGTCGCCTGCCGTACGGACCATCCAATGAGTACGGACCCGGCGCCGAGTGGGTAGGTCGATGGTCGAAGTCGACGAAGCCCGTCCCCGTGCCAGCGTCGGCTGTCCGAGTCCCCGTCAGCACCCCCAACCACAAACCACGAGGCTCCGAGCTACGGGGACCAGCCTAGCCAATTCTGGGCGGAACTCAGCGCAACGAGCTCAGGGCTGTCGGCGGTCAGGCGGGTCCCGTTGAACTCCACCGGAGTTCCGGTTCTGAGATCCGTGTTGTTGTACTCGTACCACTCGTTTCCATCAGGTCTCTTCCAACCCTGGATGTGATCGTCGATCTCGCAGTTCACGTAGGCTATCCTCCCCGGCTCTCGACCGTCATGGTACTGAGCGAGATAGGTGCTGGCGACGGCGTCCGTGTCCTTGGTTACCCTGCAGTTGACCAGGGCAAACCCCTTGGTACTCCGAGCGACGACGAAGGCATGTCCGGAGGTCCTTGATGAAAGCTCGCAACCGTCGCAAAAGAAAGCTCCCGTACCCCAGAGAGGGTCCGTGCTGCCGGAGATCTTCCCTCCTTGCATGCATACCGAGGGGCTATCCACCCTCAGGGTGTCTTGATGGCTCCTCAGGTGAACATTTCTCAGAAGGACCCGCTCGCTATCGCTGGTCACATACAGCGCTTCTGCCTGCTGCCCACTTCCATCCTTGAGGTAGGTGTTGAAGATGGTGAGGTTCTCGAATGTGACATCCGTTCCGGAGAGCTCGATACCCTCGCGGTCATCGTTCATGGTTGCGCTGTTCTTGTGGCAGAATATCGAGCGTTCCATGCCTTCACCCAAGAAGTGGACTCTGCTGTCGCTCATCCTGATGATACCGGGATATACCCCGCTCTTCACCGTGATGAGCCGGGGCGTCGACGCATCGTCAGGGAGCGCTTTCAGCACTCCCTCCACCGAGCAGTAGTCACCGCCACCATCGGCAGCCAGAGTGTAGGTGTCAGAGACGGTCGGAGCCTGTTCTCTCACGGTGAAGCTCCAGTTGTCCGATTGCTGCACAGAGAAGCTGGTCCCCGAAGAATCCGTGATCAATCCCTCGTCGATGGTCACGTAGTAGGTCTTGCCGTAGTCCAAAGGACTCTTGGGGTGGAAGACCACGGTGTTGTAGACCACGTCCAGTACTTCTGAAGAGAAGGTTCTTCCACCAGATGAGCGCGGTGCCAAATCACTGAAGTAAAGACCGTCTTGGAGATGGGAGGTTACGCTATCGAACACTTCACCCGATGCCTCATGGATTCGGATCGTGCCACCACTTTGGATCACCGGAGCGCGGTTGAACTGAATACTCACCGACGGGTCGGCACAGGTGCTGGTTCTCCCCTTGGATGGGAAGAATGCGATGGGGGTCAGAGGCGCCGACGGGTCAACGTCACTTGTTCCCCCCGTTCCGAAAGAACCACCGGCTTCTGTGGCGCCGCCCACGCCGGGTGAGCCACCGTTCCCCAGAATGCCCCCAGTGGCGAGAGTGCCACCATCCCCAAGAGAGCCACCAGCTGCTGGAACGCCGCCCATGCCAACGACCCCGCCGTTTCCTGGTGCACCGCCGATGCCAAGAGCGCCCCCTGTTGCTTCGACGCCGCCGGTGGCGAGAGAGCCACCAGCTGCTGGAACGCCGCCCATGCCAACGACCCCGCCGTTTCCTGGTGCACCGCCGATGCCAGGAGCGCCACCGGTTGCCCCTGAGCCCCCCGCGCTGAGCCCCCCACTACTGGATGAAGCGCCAGAGCTACTGGTGGCGGACGACCCGCCGAGCGCATGGCTCTCGGCCGTCGGATCCGAGGCAGCACAGGCCACGGTAATACCCAGCGTGAAGCCGCAGACGCCGAGCATTTTGCGCCGTTCGGTATAAGTCATGGTTCTCGTGCGGTTCCTCGTTAGACGGTGGGATGGCGACGGGGCGAGAGCGTGAACTCCCCACGTGCAATGCCGGCAGGAATCGAAATCCATCACGCCGATAAGAACATTTCTCCTCGATTCCCTCGAATGGCACCCGCCCTCCGGCCAAGGGCAAGTGCTCAGTGCTGACTACGCGACACGAAGTATCGAGGTCGATTGTTTCGAGCTGCTGTTGGTACTGCGTCCAGCGGTTGCAGGTGTTCATGTGATAGGCCTGCCGCGTCAGGGCGGCACGTAGGTCGTCCATCGTGCGGCGAGCACCGCAGCGTGACATCTCGGCGATGCGAAGACCGAAGGCCAGGGGGTGTGGTGGGAAGGCCCCAAACTACGAAGCCGTAGCCCCGTTTGTCGCGCAGATCTTCGAGCACGTTATTGCCCTCGCCGCTGGCGGCGCGGCTGAAGGTTTCGTAGGCGAGCTGAGGTCGCATTCTGGAGGGGCGGGGTCGGTGGCGGTGACGGCGACGGACACTGCCACCGGCACTCGCATGGGCACCTCACGGTCGTGGCTGCAGCGCGATGCGTGGACCGCAGCCATGAGGTGGCGCACCATGCTCAATCAATCGTTCGGCGCCAAGCTCACCTAGGTGAACGCACCGAGTCTGACGCACGTGCAGCAGAAGAAGAGCTGATTCGTTGGTGCACGAAACACCCTCTGCCGACAGCCGTTCATGCGCAGCGTCGGCATCCAGAACGGGGGCAGCTTGGGCTGACTCTCGAGAATGCCTCTCGAGCTTCCTATTTTGACCCACGCGATGCCATGAGCTCCAGATCCTCGCGTAGGCTCTGGAGATCCTCCTCGTGCTCGACTTCTTGCTCCAAAATGGTGAGCGCCATGTTGTACGTCACCATGTCGCGGTCGCGGGTGGTGTCCATCAGGTTCTTATAGACACTGATAGCGCACTGTTCACCGGCGATGTTCTGGTCGAGCAGCGTGATGACGTAGGGATCGGCGGGTGGGTCATAGGCGCAGGGGCTCTCCTTGAGCCACCCGTCGGGAGTGAGCACCGGGGTGCCACCGAGCTGAAGGATACGGTTCACGAGCAGCATGGCATGGTTGAGTTCTTCGGTGGCGTGCAGCGTGAGCTCTTGGGCCACCGCGTCCTTCATCGGTCCCTTGATGAGCTTGGCTCCGAGCCAGTACTGATAGTAGGCGAGCCACTCACTGGCGTAGGCCTGGTTCAGGAGTGTGAGCAGGTGGTTGACATCAAGCCCAACGATTTCGCGTCCTCTGGTTCCCATGGGAAGAGCCATAGCTCTTCGCCTTTCTGACCGCCACTTCGCGCCACGGCTGAACGCGAAAGAAATGCGCGCTGCGGTCGCGCTGCCTGTCGCACTTCCCTGTGCCAGCATGTGCCACGCTGGGGCGTTTTCGGTGGGTTTCAGTTTGTTCCAACGCTCCGCGAGCGCCGGTATTCTCGGCGTATTCAGCCAGACCGGGGCCATGAGGGACGATGGTTCGCAAATTGCTTCCTCGACGGCGAATCATTGCGAGGGAACATCACCGTGAACACCCATGCTGCGCTGTTGAAGGAATTCCTGAGTCGAATTTGCGAGGGCGATCCGGAGGCCACGCGTCTCGATTTCAAGCAGTGGCTCCGGCGTCGCACGCAGATCCCGCTGGCAGCTGGTGCGGTGCTGCTGGCAGGTTGTGGCGCCGGGGACGAACAGGGGGACGGCGCGGGCACTCTCGGTGGTGACAGCTCTCAAGGTGGGTACGCGGAGGGAACAGCAGGCGTTCCTGAGGGAGGCGTCAGCAACGGGGCAGGTGGTCAAGGAGGACATGGCGGTGCGACGCCAGCAGGCGGGCAGGCGAACCTCGGGGGAAGCACCGCGGCAGGTGGTGCCTTGGCGCTAGGAGGGGCGACGGCGTTCGGCCAGGGAGGCAGCAGTGGCGCGCTTGGGGGCGCGACCGGCACCGCGCTTGGCGGCGGGTCGGGGAGCGGCGAGGGCGGCGCGTCGGGGAGCGGCGAGGGCGGCGCGTCGGGGAGTGGCGAGGGCGGCGCGACCGGCACCGCGCTCGGCGGCGGGTCGGGGAGCGGCGAGGGTGGCGCGTCGGTGGAAGGGGGCAGCACGGGCTCGGGCCTCGGCGGTTTTGGAGGCGAAGGAACGCTCTACGGTATTCCCTTCGAGCTGAACTGCGATGACGGCATCGACAATGACTTCGATGATCTTATCGACTGCGACGACTCCGACTGTATCGGTACTCTCGGATGCGGAGCCGACTACGCGATCCCCATCGAGCGGTGTGACGATGAGGTGGACAACGACGGTGATGAAGCCGTGGACTGCGACGACTCTGACTGCGCTGACGACGCCGCGTGCACCATTACCCTGAACCTCGAGCCTGAAGCACTGGAGCTCTGTCCGGTTGGAACGGAGGTCACACTGACTTTGGTCAACGGGACGAGCGAGCGGATCTTCTTACCCGGTTGTGAACACTACACCGTCGACTACGGTGATGGCGTAAAGACTCCCGACGTTTTGTGTGCAGTGGAGGGAGTTGCGCGGATCGTGGAACCAGGTGGGGAGTTCTCCGCGAGCTACCGTTGCCCCGACCGAGCTGGCACGGCAACACTCTGCATCCAGGTCAACCATGGCTGTACACCGGAGCTCCCACTCAGCCAGGCCTCCTGCATCAGCGAGGAGTGGAGTTGCACTCCCCCCTTCACTCTCGTTCCATTGCCCTGAGCTGCATCGCATTCTTCTCTTAGGTGGTTGTGACCGCACGCAGAGTCGCGTGGTGGTTGACTGGGTTGAGCTAGGGTCGCAACGGCGCGACTCTCGCATGGGGTCGCAGACCCTCTCGGTGTGGTGAGACACCGTGAATCTGCGAAAAATCGCCGTCACTGGGCGGCTGGCACGGTCTCTGCAGAGTGGCGCAGGAGCCCTCGAGCCAGAGTTCGAGCGGTTCCGTTGTCGCGTTGGCGAGTTCGAGCTTCCTGTCGGAGGTTGAGGGCTGGCGGGTGCGGCACGACAGAGATTGGCCGCTGCGAAACGCTCGGCCGCGAAGCAAAGGAGATTTTTCGAATGCCAAACAGAAATGGAATGGGCCCGGAAGGGCGAGGACCGGGAACCGGTCGGGGTCTCGGGGGATGTGTGCCCACTGCTCGGGACGCTGCGCCGCCGGTGACAGGAGCAGGTCAGGGCTGGGGTCGTGGTCGCGGTCGAGGTGCTGGCTGTGGCGGAGGTGGCCAGCGCCGGCGTCTTGGATGGGGGCAGAACTGGGGAGGGGGTGTGGCGGACTCCAATCTGAGCGAGCAGGTGCGGCGCCTGGAAGACACTGTTGCAAGACTCGAGTCGGACCTGAGTGGGCGCGCTCACACCGAGGGCCCCACGAAGTGACCAAGGTTGCCGTCACATGCTCAGGTGATTCACTGGAGGCCGAGGTCGATCCCCGATTTGGTCGGTGTCCCGCCATCCTGATCGTCGACACTGACCAATTGACCTTCGACGTTGTCGGCAATACCGGCAGCGAACAGAGTGGTGGTGCCGGGATTGAGACGGCACGGCTGGTGGCCGAGCGCGGTGTGCGGGCGGTGCTGACCGGGAGCTGTGGTCCGAACGCACATCGCACGCTGACCGCTGCTGGCATTGAAATTTACACTGGGTGTCGCGGGACCGTCGCGGAAGCGGTAGCTGATTTCAAGGCGGATCGCCTCAAACGCGCTCAAGCACCGAATGTGGAGAGTCACTCGGGGATGGGTGGTCGTCGGTGATGCTGATCGGGCGCGCGCCGTGCAAGAGTTGGAGTTCGAGGCGATGACGGAAAGCTTCCGTATCGCCGTTGCGAGTGGGAAGGGTGGCACGGGCAAGACCACCATCTCCACCAACCTCACGGCCGCGCTCGCTCGCGCCGGTCACGCCGTGACCTACGTCGACTGTGACGTTGAAGAACCCAACGGCCACTTGTTTCTTGCTCCGGTCTGGGACAATCGGCAGGAAGTGAGCATTCCGGTCCCCGAGGTGGATGCAATGCTCTGCACCCATTGCGGAGCGTGTCAGCGGGCATGTCGTCACTCGGCCATCGTGGTGCTGGCGAGTGAGCTTCTCACCTTTCCGAAGTTGTGCCACGGCTGTGGGGGTTGCATTCTGGCTTGCCCTCAGCGTGCTCTTCGCGAGGTGCCGCGCCCGATCGGCTGGCTCGAGACTGGTCGGGTAATGTTTGGGGACTCGCGAGCTGCAGGCTTCCTGCGAGGACAGCTCGAGGTTGGTGAGGCCACGGCGCCACCGGTGATCCGAGCTGTGCTGGAGGCCATGCCGAAGGAGGGGATCCTCGTCATCGATGCGCCTCCAGGCACCTCCTGCCCCGTGATCGCATCGGTCAAGGATGCAGACGTCGTGCTTCTGGTGACCGAGCCCACACCATTTGGACTCAACGACCTCAAGCTTGCGGTCGAAATGGTGAGAGAACTCGGAGTACCCGTCGCTGTAGCGATCAACCGTGCAGGTACCGGTGACCGTGCCGTGTATGATTACCTAGCGAATGAGAAGATCCCCATCCTCCTGGAACTCACGAACGATCGGCGTATCGCGAAGGCGTACTCGGAGGGCAAGTTGGCGCTCGAGGTCGAACCTACGCTCGGATCGCAGTTGCTCGAGCTTGTGACCGAGCTGCGTGAACTCTCGCACCAAGAGCGCCCCAAAGCCTGCGTGAGCCCACCCGTGCGGGCAGCCGAGACCCTGTCTCGAAGCGAGATCCCCCAGTCATTGGTCCGCTTGGGTCGGCGTCGCGAGATTCCAGAGTTGGTTGTCTTGAGCGGGAAAGGGGGAACCGGGAAGACCAGCATCGTGGCATCGCTGGCTGCGCTCGGCCGGCGGGTGGCACTGGCCGATTGTGATGTGGATGCGGCAGATCTACATCTGGTGCTGGAGCCGACCATCAAGAAACAAACGCCCTTTTCTGGAGGCGCGATCGCCCAAATCAGGGCTGATGACTGCCAGAACTGCGGGCAGTGCCATAGGTACTGCCGCTTTTCTGCGGTTATTCCTGCTCTAGTCGCCACACAGGCAACCTACACGATCGATGCTACGGCTTGCGAAGGCTGCGGGGTGTGTGTGGACAACTGCCCAAGCGCCGCCATCGACTTCTTTCCGGTGATCAACGGGCAGTGGTTCGTTTCCGAGACCCGACTCGGACCGATGGTGCATGCCCGGTTGGGCGTGGCCCAAGAGAACAGCGGCAAAATGGTTTCTTTGGTGCGCCGGGAGGCGCGCATCGAGGCTGAGCGGCAGGATCGCGAGCTTCTGATCTGCGATGGCTCACCAGGGATTGGCTGTCCAGTCCTCGCCTCGCTCACCGGAGCCCGACAGGTGCTGCTGGTGACCGAACCTACCGTATCGGGTTACCACGACCTCGAACGGGTGGTTGAGCTCGCCAAACAGCTGGGCGTGCCAGCAGGGATCTGTATCAACAAATCGGATCTCAATCCTGAGATGACAGCTCATATCGAGCTTCAGGCCGCGCGGTGGAACCTGCCGGTTTTCGGCACTGTCCGCTACGATGACGCGGTGACCACAGCCCAGATCGAACGGCGCGCCGTCGTTGAACTCGAGGCTGGACCCGCAGCGATGGATATCGCGTCCTTGTGGACGCGGCTTCGAGCTGCCTTGTGAACGCCAGAAGGTGAGAGCATGACAACGGAAAAAACCTGTGACACCTGTGATGATCTCGACTGCGCCGCCCGCAGCAAGCAATCTTCGGAGCACGATCGAGAGGTGGCCGAGCAACAGCGACTTTTGGCCCGCATGTCCCAGATCACGCACAAGCTGCTGGTGATGTCAGGCAAGGGTGGTGTCGGCAAGAGCACCGTGGCGGTCAACTTGGCTGTATCGCTAGCACTTGCAGGCAAACGCGTTGGGTTGCTCGACGTCGATCTCCACGGACCCAGCGTTCCGAGACTGCTTGGGCTGACAGGGCAACCCGTGGTGGCTGAGAACGACGTCCTTGTACCTCTCGAGGTTGACTGCGGTGCAGGCTCGCTCCGGGTGATGTCGATCGGATTTCTGCTCCGGGAACGCGATGACGCAGTGATTTGGCGAGGCCCGCGGAAGTTCGGCGTCATCAAGCAGTTTCTGACCGACGTTGCTTGGGGTGAGCTCGACTATCTGGTTGTCGATGCGCCGCCAGGAACTGGCGATGAGCCCTTGGCTGTGGCTCAACTGCTGGAGGGTGCCGATGGCGCAGTGGTCGTCACCACCCCTCAGGAACTCGCAGTGCAGGATGTTCGTAGATCCATCATGTTCTGCCGACAGCTGGCCTTGCCGGTGTTGGGCGTGGTGGAGAACATGAGTGGGTTTTTGTGTCCGAAGTGCCACGAACTCTTCCCCATCTTCGGCACGGATGGGGGCCGAGTCATGGCAGAAGAGATGAAAGTTCCCTTCTTGACCTCGATTCCGATCGAACCCGAGGTAGTTCGCTCGGGTGATGGAGGTGTTCCGGTCGTGCGCCAGCACCCCCATTCGGAGACAGCGAAGGCCTTTGGACGCATCGTGCGTCAGCTGCTGGAGCGGGAGCCCGCCTCTCCCCAAACAACACAGCTGGTGTCAGGGGGTGTCACGCGGATTGCGATTCCGGTGTCCGAGGGCATCCTCGCGTCGCATTTCGGCCATTCGGAACACTTCGTGTTTTTCGATATTGCTGCCGACCGAAGGACTATTCTGACCGAGGTCCAGAAGAAGCCGCCACCTCACGAACCCGGCACCTATCCCAAGTGGTTGCGGGAGGAAGGCGTGAATCTGGTGATTGCCGGAGGGATGGGTTCGCGGGCGATGAGCCTCTTCGAGCAGCAGGGAATAACCGTGGTGGTTGGTGCGTCTCCCGTGGGGCCGAGGCAGCTCGTGGAACAGGTGCTTTCTGGCAAGTTGACCTCCGGTGCCAATGTCTGCGATCACTGAGGAGTGGAGATGACCAATTCGGAGAAGAATGAGGCATCGCAGGACGAGGTGAGCTCATCTGTGCGGCGCTTGTTGTTGTTCATGGTTCTTGCCTGTCTGGCTGGCGTTGCCGTGTCGGTCGAACTCACGCGAATCCATGTGCTCGTGCACACCGATCCAACCTTTCATTCTGTGTGCGCGGTGAGTGAAGGCGTCAATTGTGAGACAGTGGCTTCGTCACCGTACTCGGTCTTCGCCGGTATCCCGGTCTCGGTATGGGGGATCTTTGGCTACGCGTTGATTGGTGTGCGGGCGCTCGCCGGTTTGAGAGGGAAAGACTCAGCCCCCAAGACTATCGCGAGTCTGTTTCTCCTCTCTCTATTCTCTGTGGCCACCTCGGCAGTGCTGGCGGTGATCTCGCAGACGCGGATCCAGTCTTTGTGCCTGTTCTGCACTGCCTCCTACGTGGTGAGTGCGGTGCTGCTGCTGCTCGCGGTTCTTGCTTGGAGAAGAACCCGATCGAGCTTTGCCGCCTTGTTTGCCGCCGAGATGTGTGCTTTGGGAGAGAAACCGAAGGGCACATTGGCTTGGGTGGTGGTGCCGGGGACGCTGCTCATGGGTCTCTATGCCTATCTCCCTACCTACTGGAGCAGTCCTGGTTGGGATGATCTCCCGAAACTCCCCACTGGCACGGATGAGCGGGGACACTATTGGATCGGCGCCCGCGAGCCAAAGCTCACGGTGGTGGAGTTCTCTGACTACCAGTGCCCGCATTGCCGAGCCGCCCACAAGGCGATTCGCGCTATGGTGGCCAAGTACCCGGACATTCGGTTCATTCACCGCCATTTCCCGTTGGATATGGCCTGCAATCCCAAGCTCCGACGACCCTTCCACCGGCGAGCCTGCCTATTCGCGGAGGCGGCTGAGTGCGCGGGTCGGCAGGGACAGTTCTGGGCGATGAATGACGCTCTCTACTCGGTGCAAGATAGGCAGAAGTCGGTGGATGTGGATCCGATGCAACTGGCGGTCCGGCTCGGGCTGAACCGCGTCGAGTTCAAGCAGTGTCTCGAGTCGCACCAGACGGCCGCTCGTGTGGCTACCGATCTGAGCGACGGTGAGTCACATCGGATCACCGGAACCCCGACCTATGTGGTAAAGGACCGACTGTTTGTGGGTAGGATCTCCGAAAAACAGCTGGAGGAACTGTTGGGCTCGTAGGCACCAACGGTTCGAGCCGGGCAAAACCCGGAAGGGACAATCCCGTGAGCAACCAAGAGGCACACAAGGTCAAGGAGAGCGGTCGCCGGATTGTAGTCATCGGTGGTTCAGCGGCTGGCCCCAAGGCTGCGGCGCGGGCGCGTCGATTGGATGAGGGTGCGGAGGTCACGATCCTCCAGAAGTCACCGGATCTTTCGATGGCTTCCTGTGGCTATCCCTACTACGTGGGGGGGTTCTTCGACGACCGTCGGATGCTCTTGTCGACGCCGACGGGAGTGGTGCGCGATCCAACCTTCTATTTGAAGGCCAAGGGGATCGTTGCCCGAACGGAGACGAGCGTCATTGCCATCCATCGCGACCGAAAGCTGGTGGTTGCGAAGGATCTCAGAACCGGCGCAGAAGAAGAGATCGCGTATGACAGTTTGATCATCGCGACCGGAGCCGTTCCCAAGATCCCTCCAATTCCAGGCGCTTCACTGGCGGGAGTCACCACTCTACAATCCATGCAGGACGCGGACTTCTTGCGACAAGTGCGCGACCAGCGGCTGGTGAAACAGGCGGTGATCATTGGTGGCGGCCTGATTGGCGTGGAAACCTGTGAGGCCTTGCATCTGGCAGGTCTTCGCCTGACCATCGTCGAGCTTCTGCCGCAGCTGCTCACGTTTCTAGACCTCGAGCTCGCCAAGTTGGTGGAGAACCATGTGCGAGCTAAGGGCGCCAATGTTATCACTGGCAATGGAGTGGCGGAGTTTTTGGGTGATGGGGGAAAGCTGGTGGGAATTCGGCTGCAGAGTGGGGAGGTGTTGAACTGTGAGCTCGCGGTGATTGCGATCGGCGTCACACCCAATACCAGTCTGGCTCGTGAAGCCGGTCTCCAACTGGGGCAGTCCGGTGGGATTGTGGTCAACGAGTACATGCGGACCTCCGATCCCGCAATCCTCGCGGCAGGCGACTGTGTCGAGATCGAACATCGAATCCACAAGGGGCGAGTGCATGCCCCCTATGGGGATCTGGCAAACCTACAGGGCCGAGTGGCGGGTGAAAATGCGATCCTGGGTGACTCGGCGCGGTTTCCTGGGACAATCCAGACCGGGATCTGCAAAATCTTCGATTATGCGGCGGGTTCCACCGGGCTCTCCGAAAAGGCCGCCCGACGAATCTACGGTGATGCGATCGAGACAGTGATCAACGCCAGTCCCGACAAGCCAAGCTTCATGCGTCCAGCGGTTCTGGTGACAAAGCTCACGGTCAATCGTCAGGACAAGACCATTGTAGGTGCTCAGTGTGTCGGTCCAGGGGATGTGAGCAAGCAGCTGGCGATTTGGGCGATGGCGATCCAGGGCAAGCTGACTGTCGACGACGTGGCCAATGCCGATCTCCCGTATGCACCGCCCTTCTCCCTCGCCATCGATCACAGCATCGCCACCGCGCATATCATTCAGAACAAGCTCACCGGACGGATGCTAGGGATCTCTTCGCTGGAATTGAAGCGGCGACTAGAGGAAAAAGAGCGGATCTTTCTGCTCGATGCGCGTAGCCCCGACGAGTACGAGCAGATGCGACTCGGAATTGGTGAGCATCTGATCCCGCTTGGTGCCCTGCGCAGTAGGCTCTCGGAATTGCCCAAGGACCAGGACATCGTGTGCTTCTGCAAGATTTCTCTGCGCGGCTATGAGGCCGCCCGAGTCCTGGTGGGTCATGGATTCTCCAACGTGAAGGTACTTGAGGGAGGCATCATGGCCTGGCCGTTTGCGAGAGAGAAATGAAAGGATCGGAGGACAACGCAGCCCCTCGACCACGCCCCAATCACCCGTCACATGAGTCTGGATCGGCATTGTTCCTCCAACCGACTCAGACCATGCTTGAGACCCTGGCTCGGGCGCACCACCGCGAGTGTCTGTTGTGCGGAACCAAGAATCCGACCGGGTTCGGTCTCAAGTTCGTGGTCGAGTCGAGCGGTGCGGTAACAGCTTCTTTCGACTGTCCGGAGGAGCTGTGCAGTTATGCCATGACGCTCCACGGTGGCGTGGTCTCCGCACTGCTGGATGCGGCGATGACCAACGCGCTGTTCTCGGTGGGGCTCACGGGTGTGACGGCGGAGCTTACGGTTCGCTTTCTCTCGCGGGTCGCTCTGAACCAAAAGGCCAAGATCCGTGGCAGTCTGGAGCGCATCACACCCCGTCTGGTCTGGACGAAGGGTGAGCTGGAGCAAGAGGCAATGGTGGTGGCCCGCGCTTCAGCCAAGTTTTTCGTGACCTCAAGGCTCGAGATCGGGGCTTGAGGCTGATCCATCAGACGCTTGCTGTGAGTACCGCTCCATGAAAACCTGTCTCGACTGCCTCCCGTGTTTCCTGCGCCAAAGCCTGGACGCCGTCCGTATCCTTGGCCAAGATGTGACGGTTCAAGCCAAGATCATGAGGGGCATGTTGGAAGAGCTCGCGAGGTTCGATCTCGAACACTCCCCTCCCGCTGCTGCACAGCTGCTCCAGCGCCATCTTCGTTCCCTGAGCGGACAGGTTGATCCGTACCAAGCCGTGAAGCGACGCAGCAACGAGCTGGCTCTCGCGGCCTTACCCGAGCTAAGGAATCGAGTAAGGGAGTCGGCCGACCCCTTGCATATGGCGGCGACGCTGGCCGTGGTCGCCAATGCCATCGATGTCGGGGCAAATCCCAACCTCACCGAGGCGGAGGTCAGGGCGGCGCTCTCGGGCTCCACCGTCCAACCCAAGGGTGACTGGGCGGCTTTCTCCGAGCGGGCCAAGCGGGCCGAGCGTATCCTCTACCTTACCGACAATGCCGGTGAGATCGCCGTCGATCGGTTGGTGATCGAGGAGCTGGATCCTCGGCGCGTGACGGTGGCGGTGCGCGGTGCTCCGGTGCTCAACGATGCGGTGAGGGAGGACGCGTTTGCCGTGGGCTTGACTGAGCTCGTGACCGTGATCGACAACGGCTCGGATGCTCCCGGAACCCTGCTCCTGGACTGCAGTGCCGAGTTTCGAGAGTATTTCGCCCGTGCCGATCTGGTGATTGCGAAGGGGCAAGGCAATTACGAGAGCTTGGATGGAAATGACCGGCGCATAGCCTTCTGGTTCAAGGTCAAATGCCCGATGGTGTCGCAGTTGTCAGGTCTCCCTCTGGGCACGCTGGCGCTTCTGCCCCCGTCTTCTGTCCTCGGTTGAGCGGGTCACCCGCCCCCAGGATCCCGAGGCTGGGCTCACCTCGCCCACCAGGCTCGAGAGGCATTGGCCACACGCTCTCGTCACGGGATCCCAAGAAACTCGAAGTGCATCGAATCTTCGAGCACGTCATGTCCCAGCCAATAGAAGCCGTAGCGCTCGAACACCTCCACCCAACAGCGTGGCATGGCCATTCGTTCGAAGAGGGGCTTGTCTCCTTTGCAACGAGGGTTGTCCCGGTAAGGGCGGAGGCACTTGCAGCAGGGGTTGAGATCCGGATCGATGTCGAGGGCGATTCCGAACATATGGTTCGAGACGTCCCCATCGAAATAGCTATTTTTCTTGCGGAGGCCCGATAAGAGGTGTGGTTGGTAGGGTGTTGCGGCGCAGTCGCGTAAGAGGGCTTTCTCGACACAGGTCAATACCGGGATCACCTTCTCGTGCAGGACCACCGGTACTCCGAAGAACTTCGTCAGCCGACACTGCCGCTCGGCAGGTGCGGTCCCGCCAGCCTGACGAAAACCGCGCGCCCAACCATAGAGTTCGCTTCGGTACCGAATTGCCTCGTTGACCTTGGTGCGCGCCGTCCGCCGCTCTGCAGAAGAGAGCGAGCCGAAGTGGTTGGTGTGTGACTCGACCAGCAGTGGCACTGGCAGCTGCTCCCGACATCCGTCGGAAGGCAACGGCTGGGTAGCGGTGAGGCGAAGTGCAGGAATCGACGGCGGGGTGGTGGCGATCGGAGGAGGAGACGCCACGGGGGCCACCGAGGGTGTGTCCCGCGGCAGACTTGGCGGATCCTGTGCGCAGTTCGCGACAGAGAAGAGCACCAGCAACCCAACCGACAATCGTGCGAGGCGATGTTTGTTCATGGTTCCCCCGAGAGCAGCTCTGCCCGAGCCAACTCCACGTACCGCGAACCTGTCGGCTCCAAGAGCGACCGGTACAAGACCACACGTTCGAACCCGAATTGGGCGGAAGAAATGGGTATGGGACGGAAGCTTTGCCATGCCTTCCCGCGCCGGGCTCGACCCAAGGTCATGTGCGGCAAGAACCGGAGCCGGTCGGCGGGGTCGAGCGCGAGGCGCAGCGCCTGAGCGAGCTTCTGCATATAATCGCCAGCATCCGTGAGGCGGAGAGCGAGCACCTGCGGCTGCCTGCTCGAGGGAAGTGCCAAGAGCTCTGTGGCGTGGCTCACGATCCGCGGTTGGCCGACCGTGACACTCTTCAGGAGCTCACTGAGCCCACAAACGCGCGACGAATCGAGCTCTTTGAAGAAGGCGAGTGTGACATGCAACTGGTCGAGTGCCACCGGTCGATAGCGAGCGGGATCGAGCGGTTCAGGCTGAAGTTGCTCGAGCAGTGAGGCAAGCAGGACACGGGTTGTGGTCGCGGGGACCAGGGCCACGAAGCAGCGGATTGTGGAGCTGTTGGGGCTCACGCTTTCGGGCTCTCGAGCAAGTGCTCGCGGAGTCGTGCGAGCACGAGATAGGTGCCGCGGCGCCTGATGGTGGCCCGGTTGCCGGCCAGTCGATGGAGTACCGCGGTGCAGGTGTCTCCCACCGCCACCGCTATCTCTACGGTTCCGACGGGTTTGTCCTTGGTTCCTCCCTCAGGGCCCGCGATCCCGGTGATGGCCGCCGCGATGTCGCACTTGAGGAGGCGCCGGGCGCCGAGCGCCATCGCACAAGCCACCTCACGGCTCACGGCGCCATGAGCCGTGAGGAGTTCGGCAGCTACCCCGAGCAACTCACGCTTGACCGCATTGTCGTAGGCGACCACACCACCCCGAAACCATCGCGAGGCTCCTGGCACGTCGGTCACCGATTGGGAAATCAGTCCACCGGTGCATGATTCGGCGAGGCCCAAGCACCAGCCTCGCGCAAGGAGCGCTTCCCCCACGGCTTGAGCGAGGGTGGTTTCTGCCCCGCCGAAGACCACCGTGCCGAGGCGGGCGCGGATCTCGTCGGCGGCTGCCGCGCAGGCCAGAGACTCGCGCCCCTCGACCTTGAGCCAGATCTCCGGAGTATCCACCCGGTACCCGAGGGTGACACCGAAGCGCTCGGCGACCCCATGCAGGTGATCGTTGAGTTGTGATTCGGGCATCCCGAACGTGCGAAGGACGACCCGATGCCAGTTCTGGTCGGCGAGGGGCAGAAGTGGGATGGCTCGGGTCTCGAACATCGGTCCGAGCTCGCTCGGCACACCTGGCAGCACCACCAAGTGCTTGCCCTCCGTGATGAGGTGATACCCCGGAGCCATACCCCAGTCGTTGAACAACACGGTGGCCCCCACCGGAACCCGTGCCTGCTTCTGGTTCGACTCCGAGAGTTCGCGTCCATAGGCCCGCAGGCGCTCCCGTATCCTTGCCAGCGAAGGCTCGTGCACCCAAAGGTCGAGGGACAACGCTTGAGCGATGGTCTCGGTGGTGATGTCGTCGGTGGTGGGGCCAAGCCCGCCGGTCGTGATCACGATTTGTGACTGAGCCAAGGCCCGCCGCAGGGCGGCCGCGATCGCACATGGCTCGTCCTCCACCACCGTCTGCTCGATGACCCGCTGCCCGCGGTGCGTGAGCTTCTCTGAGAGATCCCGAGCGTTGGTGTTCAGGATTTCTCCGCGGACCAGCTCGGTGCCGATGTTCAGAATAGTGACGTCCACCGGCGGGTTATGCCACTTCCGTTCAGTGCCCGCGAGTTTCCATACCGGCCCCCGCGTGTCGTCTTTGGAAAGCAACCCATCGAGGGAGCCCTAGCACTGAGCGGCACGACCGGTCCGTGCGGTGCTATCTCTCCTTGCACAAAACTCGCTTGACTGACTGGTCTCGACCGTTCCACCTTCTGGCTCGTCCCTGTACAGGGCGGGGATGCCGAGTCAGTTGCAGGCTTGTCGGCTCGGACGACGGGCTGAGCCAATCTCTGCAGTCATGACTCCTCTACGCAGATGCTCTGGTTATAGATCGCATGGACCGTTCTCGTAGCCACGACAGCGACGATCACAGACAGCATGACAAGTTCTGCACCTGCCAGCACCCCGAAGTACCCTTGTGGCACGAGTTGATGCATGAGCAGCGTAGCCAACGTCAGGGCTGCAAGCGGGAAGGTGTAGGCCCACCAGCTCAGAAAGAAGGGGAGCCTGATCAACGACGGTACTTTCATCATCACGAGGAGAAATAGAAACAGTGCTGCATAGAACAACACGCGACCGAACGAGTCCAGATTGCCTCCCGTCAACTTCGTGTAAGCAATGAACGCAATTGCTGGAGGTGCGAACAGAATGAACAGAGTTGGCGACAATCTGTTCGAAAGTGGCTGATGGAAGAGCAGCCGGTACACGATGATGACGAACAACGCCAGCCAGAAGAGGAGTCCGGTCGCGAAGAAAAACCAGCTGGTCTCCCGAAAACCATGGGCGACTCCCGCAATGGGAACGATGACATTCCCTACGATCGGAATGAACCAAGCAGGGCTGATATGGGCTATCTCGTGGTCACGGGCCATCCAGCGAGAGACGATCACCAGCGAGAATCCAAGTTGCAGCGCGGCTCCGAAGATCCACAAGCCTCGCGACCAAGGCATGGACCTCTCGAGCAGGACGATCGCGAGTATCAGTGGGATTTTGGCTAGGATCGGGAAGAAGCTTCCGCGCACCGGGTGCACGAAATCTTCTTGTGCAACCCGAGGGTAGAGGACGCTCTTCAGCAAGTAGAGGGCCACCACCGTGAGCGTGACCACGACCGATACGCTTAGCAGAACCGTGCTGAATACCCAAGGAACCCCGAGAACGGCGTGCGCTTTCTGGAAGGCAAGGGTCAACCCAGCCAGTCCCAGAGGTATTGCGAAGAACGAAACCGGAAAGTGGTTCAGTCGCTGTGCCGAAACCTCGGCATCTGGTGTCGTTGCACGGACTCCGGTAGTGCTCACGCTGACTTCCTTTCGTAGGACGGGCTGTGGGAGCCACCGTCAGACAGAAAGGGTTCACGTACTCGGGTCAATGGCTTGGATGTCGAACCAAACGGACAGCAGGGCCACTGGGTGTACGATGGCTGATGTCTCACGGAGCGTCTGGATCTGTGGTCTGAGACCTCCCAGGATCGGTCAGGTCGCTGAGCCAGCACCTGGGTGATATGGGGTGGTGCTGATGGCCCTTCGGGGTCTGCGGTTCCGGCAGACGAAGGCTGCTCGAATGCGGAGGGCGCTCTTGGCACGACCAGCAGATCCAGCTGCGTCGAGGGGCTCTGTCGAAGCACGCTTCTCGATCACTTCATCACCGTACGGGAAAAAGACCAGGTTGGGCACGCCCAACCGAGTTCCGATGCACAGAGATCCTGGCCACAAGGCCACCTGCACCGTTGCTGTGTGACCTTCGGCAGTGGACGTCGGTGCGGTGATCCCCCTATCATGGTCGATCGTGACCACCGAATCCGAGAAGACCTACGAGATGCTCTGGGACTGCCGCTACTGCGGCACGAAGAAGCTGCTCGGAAAGAGCCATCGTCACTGTCCGGAGTGTGGCGGCGAGCAAGATGCCACCGCTCGATACTTCCCCTCTGATACCGAACGCGTCGCGGTAGAGGACCATGTCTACGTGGGGGCCGACGTGGCATGTGGGAGCTGTGGAACCTACAACAGCCGGGCTGCCAAGTGCTGCACCAACTGCGGCGGGGCACTCTCGCCCGACCGAGTGGTGATGACGCGGCAGGAGCAGGTGTACGCCGAGGGACAAGCCTACCAAGGGGAGACAGCGGCGGCGGCGCGGGCAGAGTTTCGCACCGGACAGGCGGCGCCACCCGCGGTGGCAGGTGGGCTCGGTGCGCCGCAGTCGGGGAAGAAGCGCCGCTTCTGGTTGCTCGGTTGTGCCGGTGTGCTGCTGGTGGTGGTGGCGGTGGTGGCATTTGTGATGTGGCTGTTCCGCTCCGAGGCAACACAAGTTACGGTGACGGAGGTCCGATGGGAGCGCAGCATTGCGGTCGAGAAGCGCGAGGTGGTGACAGCGACGGCTTGGTGCGATGAGCTGCCGCCAGGTGCTCGCGAACTCGAGCGAACCCGAGCTCCGCGTGGTCGTGAGCAGGTGGCGGATGGTGAGGACTGCCAGCTGCGCAAGGTGGATCGGGGTGACGGTACCTTCGTCGAGAAGCGTACCTGCAAGCCCCGCACCAAGAACCAGACCCGCATGTCCGATCAGTGCCGCTACAAGGCTGAAGAGTGGCGGGTTGCGCGTACCGAAACGGCGCAGGGGGCCACCAACCAGGGAGCACGGCTCTGGCCGACCGTCAATCTGACGCGGCCTGGCGACTGTGTGGGCTGTGAGAGGCTGGGCCGGCGCGAGGAGAAGCTACTGCTTCGGGTGCGAGATCGGGACGGCGCGGAGCAGGTCTGTGCGGTGTCGGAGTCGCTGTTCGGTCGAGTCAAGCTGTCGGACAAGCTGCCAATGAAGCGGACCGTGATCGGTAAGCTTCTCGAATGCACCAGTCTCGGTCAGTAGCTCAATGCCTTCATGCCATGGCACTTCACCAGCCCTCTTACGATCGCAACGCTTCGTTCTCATCGCTCGAGGCCTATCGCTGGGCCTGGGCGATGTATCGATATGACCTCGAGAATGTGGCCCTGCCTCTGGTTCTTGGCATGCTCCCCACCTGGCTGGCGAGCGCTGCCGCCCACAAAATCGCTGATTTCTGGCTTCGGACTGAGAGTTCGGAAGGTGTGCCGTCCATGGCGCTGCGGCTCTGGGCGGCGGCCGGATGCTTCACCATCGACACACTGGTGCTGACAGGCTCGCTCGCCGCGGTGCTGCCGTTTTTACTCAATGTTGGCCGGGGCCGGCCGGTGGAGCTGCGAGACCTCATGGTGTCCCGCCTTCCGTTTCGGCAGGTCTTTCCGGTGGCTTTCGTCTCGTGTCTTGCGGTGAGTCTGGGTGGTGCGCTCTTCG
The DNA here is from genome assembly GCA_964396375.1 of uncultured Polyangiaceae bacterium. Taxonomy (GTDB): domain Bacteria; phylum Myxococcota_A; class Polyangia; order Polyangiales; family Polyangiaceae; genus FEN-1139. Next base: position 24,233 of record CAYNEY010000033.1, read on the forward strand.
TGCTGCCGGGCTTGATGCTGGGCGCGGTGCTGACCCTGTTCTGGCCGCTGTGCGCTGAGCGACCAGAGTCGCTCCTCCAATACTTCGAGTCGTTCCAGAAACTCGTCTCCGGAAGGAGAGGGGAGCTTGCATGGTTCGTCGTGGTTTCGATGGCGGTGATGCTCGCTGGTTTCTTCGCGTGCGCGATTGGCGTGATCCTGATCGCCTTCCCGCTCGTGATGCTCGCTGGCACCTACGGGTACCTACGACTCAACGGGGAGAATCCCCAAGACCAACCTGGCTCAGGCTTTCAGTAGCGGGCGGCGACGCCTAGCCACATCCCGCCAGGCCGCGCTTGCGCCCGCGCGGCGATGGTTGAGGAAGGTTCGTCGTGACTGGAGACCACAAACAACACAGTGGCGGTTGCGAGGGCGGCCACCCCACCTCCCGCCACCAGTGACCCGATGGTCCAACGCTCCGTTGCCTTCTCGCTTGTGCTCACGCCCTTCGGATCCGTGCACTCGGTGGTGCCAGCACCACAGAGCCGATCCGCCTCATCATCGAGTACGAAGGCGCGGTATCCCAAATAGCCCCCCACTCCCAGCGCCGCGACGCCGACGCCTGCTGTCACATAGGCCCATGTGCGGGTGGCTGACGACGGTTCCGGTTCGGGTGTGGGAGTGGGCGCGAGAGGGGCCAGCTTCTGTGCCGCGACCGGCTCGGGTGCCGGCTCTTCAGGCAGGGGATCAAGTGGTGGTATCTCGACGGTCAAGAGCTCTTTGGGTGGGCGCGCTGCGAACTCGGTCCGATACGAACGATGGCCCGGTGCCGCCACTGTCAGCGTGTGAAGACCCGGATCGATCGGGACCGCGGCGTCGCCGAGCGGTGGAATGACCACGCCGTCCAGACGCAACTCGAGCCCTTCGAGCTGCGAGATCTCCTGCGATAGCTTGAGACTCAGGTAGGTGAGGCTCTCTTGCAGTTTTGCAAGTGTGGCTTCAGCCCGATCGGCCCGATCGGCCCGACCGTCTCGCCGTGCCATCGCCAACGCCTCGGAGTACTTCACCCACGCACTCGCGCTCCGCCCCTCCTTTTCGTAGCACATGGCGAGCAAGAGCACAGTACCACCTGCCGGATCCGCCTTGTGACTCTGAGCGAGCTTCTCGCAGGCCTCCGTGTAGCGACCCTCAAGGTAAAGCTGCTTGCCCTCCGCGAACAGCGCTTCCGCCACTGCCTCGTGAGTCTGGCCCTGTGCCTCGACACACCAGGATCCAGTGAGTCCGAGGAATACCAAGCCCAGCCACCATCCACGGGTGAGCGAGGGTCGGCTAGCGCCGCGTGTCCACCATGTCATCGATGATTCCCTTACGCTGTTCGGTCGTCGCAGAAGGTTGAAGCGGAGGGCTCTCGAGCTTCCTCGGTGTGCGCCCAATCAGCGAACTCTTCTGGTTGGACTGGGTACCACTGACAGGGGCGGTAGCTCGCCGCTTTTCGATGGTGGCAAGAGCGGTGGCTGGTGCCGGTACACCTCGCCGGTCCGCGAATGCCGCGCTGACCGCAGCTTGGCTCGGTGGGGCAGGCAGGCTCCTCGTATCATCGGCTCTGGGTTCGGGAGCAGAGGCTGGCAGGCTTGGAGTGAAATCGCGACTGGTGGAGACGACCGCCGCGTTTCCCACTGTGAGGCCAGTTCGGTGGCTCACGAGGTACCAAGTTGCACCGAGGGAGGCAACGACCGCCACACCTGCCCAAAGCGACCACCGGGAGCGATTGCGGGATGGAGCGATGGTGGTGTTGTGCCCGTGCAGGGTCTGGGCTAGGGGCTGGAGCAGAGGGATATCGTTCGAGTCACGGGTGATGGAGCTACGCGAGCTGCGTCGAAGCCCGAGGATCCCCCGGATTCGATTCAGCATGGCCTCGCCGTCCTCTGGACCGTAGGGGAGGAGTGCCTCGGCGAACTCAGCCACGGACTGGAACCGAAGATCCTGCTTCTTCTCCAGACACCGCTCGATCACCTGGACCAGCCCCGCTGGCACGTCGCGGCGCAGCTCAGCAAGCGGTGGCACGGGATCGGTCGCCACTGCCGCCGCCACGCTGGTCACCGTGTCCCCGCCGAACGGCACGGTGTCCGTCAGCATCTCGAAGAGTGAGACCCCGAGTGACCAGATGTCGGTGCGATGATCGACGGTGCGTGCACTCCGCACCTGCTCGGGTGACATGTAGACCGGAGAACCGAGCAGGGTGCGGGTCTGGGTCAGGCTCACCGAGCCCTCTTCCAGCTCGGCTCGGGCCTTCGCGATCCCGAAGTCCAACACCTTGACCAGGGGTGTGCCGTCCCGATGTGTGGTCACGAAGAAGTTCGCAGGCTTGAGATCTCGGTGGACGATCCCGAGCGCATGGGCCTCCGCCACCGCCTCGCAGACCTGAAAGATGATATCCACCGCGTCTCGCACCGCCAGGGGTCCATCTGCGCGGAGTGACTCACCGACGTCGCGCCCCTCCAGGTACTCCATGACGATGTACGGCGAGCCATCGGCGAGAGCATCCACGTCGATCACCCGAGCCACATGCTCGTTCTTGAGCTTGACCGCCGACTGGGCCTCGCGAACGAACCGGGCCACATCGGTGGCATCACGTGTGCTACCCGGCATCAGAAATTTGAGAGCCACGGTTTCACCGAGGGCAAGGTGGCGAGCCGCGACCACCACACCTACCCCCCCCGTGCCGATCACCCGCTCGACACAGAACTTCCCCTTGATCACATCGCCGGGATTCACGGGAAGAAGAGAAAGATCCACTCGAGGCTAAAAGGTATCCTCGGTGCAATCCTCTTGTCCACCCCTAGGCCGCCTGAACTCGGCCCTGGCCTGCTGACCTGTCACGGGTCGTGCCGACGTCCACGGCGAACCCCTCATCCATTCCTGCTCGTCCAGGACTACTGGGTGATTTCCACCATGCTTCGCAGGCCAAAATGCTGGGATATGGGAGCATCGGCGCGGGTACCGTCCGTGAGCCGGACGGTTACCGGAGTCTCGAGGAACGTCCGTTCAGTCTCCGTGACATAGCGCAAGGGGAGGTTGGGGCTGAGCAAGTGGGAGGACCAAATCATCACCTCGGATGCATCCTCGTTGAGGACGTTGTGCTCGGCGTCACCGCAGTAGGTACAGCTTGCTTCCCAGTTCTTTGCCACCACAGACACCCAATCCTTGGCCAGCTCCTCATAGTTCTCGGTCACCCAGCCCCCCACCAGCACCTCATCGCCGTCCGTGATCTGGGGACCACAATTTGCCGAGACCGCGACGATGCCCGTTCGTCCCGTCTCCTCTGCACGCTGTTCCACCGGCTGCTTCATACGGGTCAGCTCCAGCCTTTGCGCAGCGACGTTGCCCTCGAAGCCAAACGCGCCTGCACCATAGGGGCCAGCGTAGGGGAGCTGATCCTCGGAGTTGGGGAAGCGGATCGAACCGCACCAGAAGTCGACCTCTGAGCTGTTCGGGAGTGTCACCGGCACACGCATCACGGCTCGCTGCCAATGGTCTGAGGGGAGTTGGATGAGCTCGGGCTCTCCCAGCGGATAGCGGGAGAAGACAGCGAGACCGGAGCCTCCCCCATAGGCCATGTGCATCGGTTGCTCACTCGAGGTGGTGCATGCATCCAGGCTGGCTTCAAAGGATTCTCCGCTCACCAGGTGCGCCAACCCGCACGTGTAGCACCAATAGTAGGCGGATTCCTCGCCAGGCGGGGGGGCCAGCAGGCGGAGAGCCGGCACCACGCAGGAGTTGGTCATGCAGGCTTCGGCGACCAATCCGCGTTTGTCCATGAAGTGCTCGCCGTCGATCTCGACGGCACATGGCTCACCGCCGGCGCCGCTCGCGGTGGTGGAGCTGACGCCACAGGTGAGGAAGTCTTCCATGAGCTCCGCCAGTGCTCCCGGGCAGGCCACCGCCGGATAGATCGGCACCTCACCCTCTTGGTCACTGAGATCGCCAAAGACACGCTCGCTCGGGACCTGATCAGCGAAGGCACGCGCGCTGAAGCGCGCCGAGCTGCCCTCCGCAAGGAGTTGCTGGATCTCAGGCGGATAGATCTCGGTGACGCACAGCACATCTGCGTCACTTTCGAGGATTGCCTCGACCGCGGGTGCCGTGCGCTCCTCGATGTACGGCGTGAAGGTGTCGGTAAGGTTGGTGTTGAACACCTCGAAGGAGACCTCCACCGGCTGACCGCAGCGCGCGAGGTATTGTTCCCCAGCGTCTTCCTCGCACATCCAGAGTTTGGGCAAGTAGCGCTTGCTGTCACGCTGCCCGATGGCAAAAAGCGAATAGATTCGCCCGGTCTGGAGCTTGACGGGGATATTGAGCATCGAGTGTTCCTCTCCGCTCACACCTGTCGCCAGTTGAATATTGGCAGGTGGCTTTTCTCCGCCGCCGAAGCGCATGTAGCCGCGCTCGTTCACGTCATCGATGGTGAGCGCCAAGCCCGTGCTCTCCGGAGCGACCTCTCCGAACAGGGTATCGTGGAAGATCAATGTGGCGTAAGGGCTCGTGAGGTCTCCGTTCTCTGCCAGGCCTGCGTCCAAGGACTCATAGCCCTGAAGCAGATGCACGAAGCGGATCTGGACGTCCATTCCCGACCCGCTCGGAACGGCGTCCGGCAAGACCACGAGACCAAGCTCATCCATGCTCGCTCCATAGAGAGCCAAGGTGGTTGATTCCCCCTCCGCGATCGGCACCTCCGTCGCCGTTTCACCGTCGCCGTCACAGGGGCTGCCCCAAGGGACCAGCTTGAAGTCATAGACACCCGGCTCGAGCCCGAACCCCACCGTGTACTCCGAGTAGCCGACTCCTTCTGGGCAGGTCCCACCGCTTCGCACGAAGAGCCCAGTCTCCGGGTACCCGTCCGCATCCTGGGCACGGATACACAGATCGAAGCGTTCCTGCACCGCCGCACCGTGGAACAGCCGCACCTTGGCCGCTCCTTCAGTCGGAAGAACACAGGTATGACTGAGATCCGCGACCAACTCCCGCTCCTCGATCCCCACCATGCCCGCGCAGGCGGTGACGAGGCAGAACGGGCCGAGCAATGACAAAAATGGTAGCTGCACGGGCCTAGAATCGCCCCATCTCCGCCTCTGGTCAACTCACTCTCCCAAGGCATTGGGTGATCCGTAAGCTGGCGTTCAGCGACCTTTGGCCCACCGACCGCCAATGCTGGCGGAGGGTTTTCGTATCTCTCCCCCTGCCACGTCTTTCCGGTGAGATACTGGTGAAGACGAGGAGCTCACCATGAGCATGACGGGGATCACGACGACTATCGCGGTGCTGATCGAAGCTGAGCTACGCCTGGCCGAACTCTACACGGTGTGCGCCCGTAAATTCCCGGAAGACAGGATCTTTTGGGAGACCATCGCCAACGACGAACGTCAGCACGCCGCGTACCTTGTCACCATGCAAGCGCATGTCGCGGCCCAGCCGAGCGCGTTTGCGCCGGGTCGCCCCCTGAACGCCTCGGCGATCCGCACCACCATCGCGTACTACGAATCGTTGATAGGGAAGCTCGAGTCTGGAGCCCTCGACGCGCAAACCATGTACAACGTGGCCCGGGACATCGAGCGCTCGGTGCTCGAGACCAAGTACCCGGAGTTGGTGCGAACACAACACCACGACTATCTTGCGCTGGTGGCCCGCATCGCGCGCGACACGGAGCGCCACCGGGAGCTCTTCCAACTCAAGTCGGGGCAGCCACCGACGGCCAAGCGATGAGGGGCAGTGGATCGTGCTTGGTTCGGCAGGTGGCGTCCTCACACCTGACGAGGGCCTCTCGTTCTTTCCTCGCTCCGGGTCCTGCTGTGCTGCCAGCTCGGCCAATGAACCATCACCCGCGCCCCCGGTCAGCCATCACTCGACAAATCCGACCGTCTCGGCTATGGCCGTCTCGTGAAGGTCGCCGTCATCGGAACTGGATACGTGGGGCTGGTCGCGGGTGCTTGCTTCGCTGACACTGGGGCGCACGTGGTTTGCGTCGATGTCGACGTCGCGAAGCTCGAGCGGTTGGCGCGAGGTGAGGTGCCTTTCTACGAGCCGCGGCTCGGGGAGCTGGTGCAACGCAACTGGCCGCATCGCCTGAGCTTCAGCGCCTCATTGCCCGAGGCTATCGACGGGGCGAGCGCGGTGTTCATCGCTGTTGGCACCCCACCCAATGAGGATGGCTCAGCGGATCTCCGTCATGTGATGGATGTGGCGCGCGAGGTGGCGGCGGCTGCAACCCACGAGCTGGTGCTGGTGCTAAAGAGCACGGTCCCGGTAGGCACCAACTCGGCGGTGCGTGAGGTGGTGGCCGGGGCACGCCAGCGGATTCACGTGGTGAGCAACCCCGAATTCTTGAAGGAAGGGGATGCGATCAACGATTTCTTGAAACCGGATAGGGTGGTGATTGGCACCGACAGCGATCAAGCCTTCGAGGTGCTGCGCCGCCTGTACGCACCGTTCGTGCGACAGAACAACCGGATCTTACGCATGAGCCCGAGGAGTGCCGAGATCGTGAAGTACGCGGCCAACGGGTTACTTGCCACCAAGATCTCCTTCATCAACGAGATTGCGGCGCTGTGTGACGCGGCGGGGGGTGATGTGGAGCACGTGCGGGCGGCGCTTGGGGCGGACGCTCGCATTGGGTACTCCTTCCTCTTCCCCGGGTTGGGTTTTGGAGGCAGTTGCTTCCCCAAGGATTTGCGGGCGCTGGTGCGCACCGGGGAACAGCTCGACTGTCCACTTCAGGTGGCGAGCGCAGCTATCCTGGCCAATCGCGAGCCTTTGGAACGGTTGCTCAACTCACTCGAGCGTGGGTTAGTGGGTCTCCGTGGCAAGTTGGTGGCTATCTGGGGGCTCTCGTTCAAGCCCGGAACGGACGATATTCGCGAGGCGCCTGCGCTTCGGCTCATAGAGCGGTTGGTGGCGGCTGGGGCGCGCGTGAGGGCCACCGATCCCCAAGCGCTCGAGGTAGCTCGACAGCGACTGACCGAGCGTGGGGTGATGGCTGGTGTGGAGCTGTTGGAGGACGCCTACGAGACCTGTCGCGGTGCGGATGCGCTGGTCCTCGCCACCGAGTGGCCCGAGTACAGAAACCCCGATCTGGCACGGGTGCGAGCCGAGCTGCGCGGGCGTCATTTGTTCGATGGCCGGAACGTGCTGCTCTCGGACGCAGTGGTGGAGGCAGGGTTGATCTACCGGGGAATGGGACGCCCCGAGCTGGGAGCTTGAGCGCTCAGCGGTTCTGGGCGAAATACATGGCGATGGACGCCGCCAGGATCACCAGCGCCCACAGCACCAGCCGGCGGCGGATTTCAGGGGTCAACCACGGCTCCTGGCGCGGTCGAACGTGGCGTGCAGCGAGAGCTCGAAAGTGTGTGATGTCACCGGAGCTGAGGCTCCGTTTGGGGAGGATCTGCGCGTCCTTTCGTGAAAGGAAGAGCATGAAGCTCCTATTGGACTCTCTGACCCGCCAGATCTCACCCCAGGGCAGCGGTGATGATTCCGCGTTGGAGGTGATGACCACCCCTTCTTCGTCGATCCGCACCTCGAAGCGGCGCGCTGCTTCGGGCAGGGATGCGTACACCCGCTGAGCCAGGCGCCGCACGGGGTTGCGGAGGAAAAGCAGCGCCAGCACCATCAGGATCGCAACCCCGGCTAGCAGGTTCCGATCGCGCTCTTCCTGCCAGCGGTAGAGCAGGAGCGCCGCCACGGCGACTGGTGTCAGTGCACCGAGCAGCCGGGTGGCGCGGGCTCGGGGGAGCGAGCCCAATCCCTCCTCGATATCGGCTTCGGTGAGCTCTACCGTGGCTTGGATTGGGCCTTCTTGTGATGTGTTGGGGTCGGTCATGGCAGGTGCGCTAAAACCCCGGTCAAGTTGGTTCGACCAGGGCTGCGAGTTCAGGCTGGCTCAGCATGCGCTCGGGGACGAGCACCACCGCTCCAAGCGGTGGCAGGTTCACACGGGCGCTCTCCGAGCGGCCGTGCAGCGGTGCTGACTCGGTCTCGAGCACGCTGAATGGAGAGTGCCCGCTGCCCCCAAACCGGGTGTCGTCGGTGTTGAGCAGACACCGGTACCGCCCAGCCTCCGGCATGCCGATCCGATAGCCTATTCGTGGCACTGGGGTGAAGTTGAAGATCACCACTGCGCAATCCCCCGCGTCCCGGCGAAGGAAGCTGAGAACGGTGTTTTCGCGATCGTTGAAATCGATCCACTCGAAGCTCTCCGGGTTTGGATCGCCACGCCACGCGCAGCGGAGCGCCCGATACAGCCGGCCAAGGACCTCGAGGAAGTGAAGCTGGGCGCTTCGACCAGGTTCTGTGCTCAGGTGCCAATCCAAGCTCTGATCGACGTTCCACTCTCGCTCCTGAGCAAACTCGGTACCCATGAACATGAGCTGCTTTCCGGGTCGGAGGTACTGGTAGGTGAACAGTGTGCGGAGGTTGGCCAGCTTCTGCCAGTGATCACCCGGCATCTTCGAGTACATCGAGCCCTTGCCGTGAACCACCTCGTCGTGGGAAACGGAGTTGATGAAGCGCTCGGTGTACTCGTACATCATCGAAAAAGTGAGCTGATCGACGTGGTACCGGCGGTGCACTGGGTCACGTGACATGAAGAACAAGGTGTCGTGCATCCAACCCATGTTCCATTTGAACGTGAACCCCAGCCCACCCCAGGAGGTGGGGTGTGAAACGCCGCCCCAGGCGGTCGACTCCTCGGCGATGGTGAAGGCACCTGGGACATCCTCAGTGATGGTCTGGTTGACCTGACGGAGGAAGTCGATGGCCTCGATGTTCTCGCGGCCGCCGTAGGGGTTTGGCACCCACTCCCCAGATTTTCTACTGTAGTCGAGGTACAACATGGAGGCCACGGCGTCCACGCGCAGGCCATCCACATGGAACTCCCGTAGCCAAAAGAGCGCATTGGCCACCAGGAAGCTCCGCACCTCGGGGCGCCCGTAGTTGAAGATCAGTGTGCCCCAGTCAGGGTGCTCACCCCGTCGCCAGTCCTCGTGTTCGTAGAGTGCAGTTCCGTCGAAGCGACGCAGAGCAAAGTCATCCTTGGGGAAGTGCGCCGGTACCCAATCGACGATCACCCCAATATTGGCTTGGTGCAGCGTGTCGACCAGAAATCGGAAGTCATCTGGCGTGCCGTAGCGCGCGGTCGGGGCATAGTAGCCGGTGACCTGGTATCCCCACGAAAGATGGAACGCGTGCTCGGCCAGTGGCATGAACTCTACATGACTGAAGCCCAGGCGGCGACAGTGCTCGACCAACCGGGGTGCAATCTCCCGGTAGGTGAGGTAGCGGTTGTCTTCCTCGGGCACACGGGCCCAGCTCCCAAGGTGCACCTCGTAGATGGAAATCGGTTCGCGCAGATAGTCGCAGTGGGAGCGCTGCTCGAGCCACTGTTCGTCCCGCCATTCGTAGCGTGATTCGAGCACCCGCGACCCTTGGAGGGGAGGGAGCTCCATGGCGTAGGCCATCGGATCGGTCTTCTCGCGCAGCCATCCCTCGCGTGTACGCAGCTCGAATTTGTAGATCGCGCCAGGCATGACGCCGGGCACGAAGATTTCGAAGACCCCCGAGGAGCCGAGCGAGCGCATCGGGAACACCCGACCATCCCAGTTGCAGAAGTCTCCGACCACCGAGACACGCACTGCGTTGGGTGCCCAAACCGCAAATGACGTTCCACGTTCACCATCGATGATGCGAGCGTGGGCACCGAGCACTTCCCAGAGACGGCGATGGGTTCCCTCGTTGAACAGGTGCAGATCGATGTCGCCGACGGTGGGAAGGAAGCGATATGGATCGGAACGCTCGATGCAGGCTCCCCCCTCGAACTCGAAGCGGAGCCGATAGCGGAGCGGGAGACGCGCCCCGGCCAAAAAGGCTACGAACACACCGTCGCCGAGGCTCTGCATCTCATGGCGGTCGGAGGACTCGAAGAGAAGGATTGCCTCAGTGGCGTCGGGCTGGAATGCTCGAATGGCCACGCCGCGCACTCCACCAATCTCGATCGGATGAGCTCCCAGAAACCGGTGTGGCTGATCGTGCTGGGCGGTTGCGAGCAGCATGCGTTCTTCGGGGCTGCCGGTGAGGATTTCGTCTGGAGATGTGCGATCGGGGGTGTGATTCATACCGGGGTCCATTCGTGGGCCAAGAGGGCCATGGCGTGTGGGGCAAGGCTGAGATGCTTACCCTTGGCCACGCGCTGCGTCGGGAACGTGGCAGTGTTGATGAGCTCATACCAGACTCCCGAACGATCGAAGTCGGGCAGGCAGAAGTTTTTGGCTCGGTTGCTGGCGTTGAGCAACAAAAGGAGCGGGGGGTGCGGGGTCTGACCTTCCAGGTCGGTGTCGGTGTGGTCACCCCACATCAGCATCGACAGGCAGTGAGCGCGTGGGCTCTGCCAGTCTTCGGTGGTCATCTCGTTGCCATCGGCACGAAGCCAGCGGACATCCTTGACCCCTTCGGTGGTGGGGACCCGGCCAAGAAAGAACCTCCGACGGCGGAGCACTGGATACCGACGTCGCAGCTCGAACACCGCCCGCACGAAAGCCAGCAGTTCTTCTGCGTCACGTCCCAGGTGCCAATCCGTCCAGCTGAGCTGATTGTCTTGGCAGTAGGCGTTGTTGTTGCCAGCCTGTGTTCGTCCCAGCTCGTCGCCTTGACTGAGCATGGGCACACCCTGCGAGAAGGCCAAGGTTGCCAAGAAGTTGCGCTTCATGCGCTCGCGGAGTCGCACGATCTGGCTGGTGGTGACCTCCCCCTCGACACCCCAGTTGCGCGAGAAATTCTCGCTGGTTCCGTCGCGGTTGTCCTCGCCGTTGGCGGTGTTGAGCTTGCGCTCATACGTCACCAGGTCGTGGAGAGTGAAACCATCGTGGCAGGTCACGAAATTGACGCTCGCAAAGGGCCCGCGGCCGTTGTGAGAGAACAGATCACTCGAACCCGAGAGTCGCGAGGCCAGCTCCGGGATCTGTCCATCATCCCCGCGCCAGAAGCGCCGCACCGTATCGCGATAGCGTCCGTTCCACTCGCTCCACCCAGGCGGAAAGCCACCCAACCGGTAGCCACCGGGACCGAGATCCCACGGCTCCGCGATCAGCTTGGTTCGCGAGAGGATTGGATCCTGTTGAATGGTCATGAAGAACCGCGAATTCACGTCGAACTCGTGGGGATCACGGGCGAGCGTGGGTGCGAGATCGAAGCGGAAACCGTCCACGTGCATCTCGGTGACCCAGTAACGGAGGCTGTCGAGCACCAGCTGGAGCACTCGAGGATGGAGCAGATTGAGGCTGTTGCCGCAACCAGTGAAATCGGTGGTACGACGTCGATCCTGGGCGGGTAAACGGTAGTAGGAGGCGTTGTCGATGCCGCGAAAGCACAACGTGGGACCGAGCTCGTTGCCCTCTCCGGTGTGGTTGAACACCACGTCCAGCAAGACTTCGAGGCCGGCGCGATGGAGCGCCTTGACCATGGTTTTGAACTCGGTCACTTGCTGTCCGAGGCAGCCAGAGGCGAAGCGCGGGTCAGGCGCGAAAAAACCGATGGTGTTGTAGCCCCAGTAGTTGACGAGCCCGAGATCGAGGAGTCGCCGATCGTGCGCCACCTGATGCACCGGCAAGAGTTCGATACTGGTTACCCCGAGCCGACGCAAGTGATCGACCACCGGGCGGGCGGTGAGCCCGAGGTAGGTTCCCCGCAGGTGTTCGGGGACGTGGGGGTGGAGTGCTGTCATCCCCTTCACGTGACACTCGTAGATAACGGTCTCTGACCACGGAACGCGGGGGGAGTGATCGTCGCCCCAGGTGAAGGCGGTGTCGATCACTATGCTCTTCGGAACCTTGCCGACGCTGGGAACAGTGCTCGGCGAAAGATCGAGTCGCTCGTCCCTCGTGTCGTAGCCGAAGCTTTCATCGGACCACAAAAGCGGGCCGGCGATGGCTTTGGCGTATGGATCGATCAAGAGCTGGTTGGGGTTGAAGCGGTGACCTTGCAATGGCGCATACGGTCCCCGCACGCGGTAACCGTAGAGTTGGCCTGGGCGTGCATCAGGGAGGTACACATGCCAGACATGATTGGTCCTCTCGATCAGCGGGACCACGCTGCGACATGCCGTGTCTAGAGCGCGATCGAACAAGAGCAACTCGACAGCCTCGGCATTCTCCGAGAAGAGGGCGAAATTGACGCCTTCACCGTCCCACTCGGCACCAAGCCGATGGGCATCTCCGGGCCACGCGCGATCTCGGCTCACCACCTCACCGTCATCCCTCCGAGGTCGGTCGGATCAGGCGCATGACATGTCCGACCCGCTCGGTCGGATCGAGCCGCACGTAGTTACGGCGACCACGCCAGGTGTGACGCACCCCAGTCAGCAGATCCTCGACGTCGAACATCTGCTCTTCCCCAAGACCGAGGCTCTCGAGCGGGAGATGAACCATGCACTCGTGCATCCGATGGGGGTCCAGGTTGACGATCACGAAGAGCACGTTGTCACCGCTCCGCTTCAGGTAGGCGAGGACCTGCTCATACTCGGTGTACAAGAAGGCCACATTGCCGAGATCCTGCAGCGCTGGGTGTTCGCGGCGGATCCGATTCAGCTTGGCGATATCCTGCTTGATGTTGCCGAACTGGTTCAGATTCCGCTGGCGAATCTCGTATTTCTCGGAGTTCAGGTACTCCTCACTGCCGGAGGCGACCGCACGGTTCTCGCACAGCTCGAAGCCACTGTAGATCCCGTACGAGGGAGACAGAGTTGCCGCCAAGAGCAGACGGATGCGAAACGCCGGACGCCCACCGGTTTGCAGGTACTCGTGGAGAATGTCCGGCGTGTTCGCGAAGAAATTGGGACGGAAGAAGTCCACCATTGGGCTCTGGGTGAGCTCTCCAAGGTAGGCCTGAAGGTCCCACGAGCTGTTCTTCCAGGTGAAATAGGTGTAACTCTGGGAAAAGCCGAGTTTGGCCAGTGCCTTCATGCGTTTCGGGCGCGTGAACGATTCGGAGAGGAATATGACGTCCGGGTGCTGTTTTCTGACTTCAGCCAGCAGCCACTCCCAGAAGGCGAGCGGCTTGGTGTGTGGGTTGTCGACTCGGAAGATGCGCACCCCACGCTCGATCCAGAAGGCTAGGATCTCATAGCAAGCGCGCCACAGCGCCTCGCGATCCTCGCACCAGAAATTGATCGGATAGATGTCCTCGTACTTCTTCGGTGGGTTCTCCGCGTAGCGGATGGTCCCGTCGGCGCGCACGAAGAACCACTCGGGGTGTTCCTTGCACCAGGGATGGTCAGGCGCGCACTGAAGGGCGTAGTCGAGGGCGATCTCTAGGCCAAAATCCTGCGCCGTCTTCACCATTTGCTCGAAATCAGCCACGGTTCCGAGCTCGGGGTGCACCGCCGTGTGTCCCCCCTCCTCTGCGCCTATTGCCCAGGGACTCCCCACGTCACCGGGCTGGCAGACGGCGCTGTTGTTGCGGCCCTTGCGGTGACTCCTTCCGATCGGATGGATCGGTGGGAGGTACAAGACATCGAACCCGAGCGCTGCCAGCTCGGGGATCCGCTCCTCCACGTCGGCAAACGTGCCATGCTTACCGTTCTCCTTGCTCTGCGAGCGTGGAAATAGCTCATACCAAGCCCCGAACTTGGCCACCTCACGCTCCACCAGCACCTCGAGGATTCGCTCGTAGCGAGTGCACTGCTCGGGGGCAAGAGGACCTTCTGTGAGCGCGCTGAGCTCGTTCGAGAGGGTCAACTCGATCCGTGCTGAGAGTTCAAGTCGGTCGTCGGCGAGGCGCTCAGCGAACGCGCGCAACCGAACGGCTAGGTCGCGGCTTCGATGTGCAGCGATCCGTTCCAGGATAGCGCATGCTTCGAGCAGCTCGGAGACCACGTTCTGGCCTGCGGCGATCCGTTTCTTGAGTTCGGTGGTGAAGGTGCGAAAGACGTCCGGCCAGGCTTCGATGGTGTATTGGAAGAGCCCTAGCCGATCGACAGTGAACTCTCCAAACCAGCGATCCGGATCGTAGTCATAGCTGAGTGGTGCGTGGTGAAACGCGCCGCTGCCATGGGGGCGGTACAAGATCTGGCCGGCTATTACGTCGTGACCATCCTTGAAGATGTCGACGCCGACTCGAACCACTTCGCCGACCACACGCTTGATGGGGAAGCGACCGGCGTCGAGTTCCGGTTCTACGTTTTCGATCACGAGGTGAGGGAACACACGTGCTCGGGCTGTATTCATCGCTGAAGTGGAAGGAGCATCGGCCCGCAACGGGCGAGATCGTCTCGGATCGCGGGCACGGGTGGACAAGAGAGCTCGGCCCAGTCTCCCTGCATCGGCCACCTGGGTCAAGCAGATGGGGGCGGCCTTTGGTCCGGTTCGTGCCGTTTCAGATCCGCACGGTTCAGTTCTGCAATGTGCGATCCCGAAGTCCAGAACGACGCTGCGATTTCAGATATTTGGACATTGCCTGGGGTTGGCATATGAGGTGCTGTTCCTCTTCCCTTCGAGTGACTTCGCCGTGAACCGTTCCGAACCACCTCCTGTACAGGATCCCAGTGCTTCTTCCCCGGAGTGGGATTGCCGCTCGTCTGTCCACAGCCGACCCCCAGCGGCGCTCGAGCGAAGGCCGCGGGTGTTGCTCGCGTACGGCTCCGAGCTGGTGCGCGCGGCCTTTTTGCCCGTGATCCGGATGCTCTCTGCTCACCGGGAGGAGGCTGCTTCGGCGACTGAGTTCGAGCGACAACTGACACATGGGGGGCCGTTCGATCTCGTGCTCGCGGAGAGTCACTTCGACCGAGTCTCGGTGCTTGGGCTGCTCACTGGTACCCGGTTGGTTGGTTCTTGCGTGCCGTTCATCCTCGTTCAATCGTTCCACGGCAATCTGATGCGGGTGTTGATCGGCGGAACGGGGCGGGCGGTGCTTGGCTTGCGGGTGATCAACGAGCCTGCCCTGTTCGAACTCGCGCAAGAGCTTGTCGACAGCCACAACGCCCGACCGATGAGCCTCGAGCCCCAAGCTCTGCGACGCTGATTTCAAAGCCCCGCGTTGGTGTCGCTCTGGTGCGGTGCCTGTTGCTCGCTCGGCGACGGTCGCGCATCGGTTGCCGAGACCGACGCCTGAGGTGGCGTGGCCGGAACAACCGGCACCGACTCGGTCGGAGTGGCTGGTGACTCGACATCCAGTGAAGGATTGCCCAAGCCCGTTGGGTGAAGAGCATCGGATCCATGAAGGCCGGTGGCGGGAGGGGTGGGAATGCTTGGCGGTGCGCTGGCGATTGGAGCCGATTGATCGGCCGCGGGGGGGGCGAGCATGGGAGCACTCGAGGTGGCTGGCGCAGGGCCTCCCGAAGACACGGGGGTGAGTGTGTGCGGTAGGGAGTCATGCCCACTCCCCTGGCCTGGGGCGAGAGCGGGTCGGGATGACGGGTGCGTGGGTGGGCTCGGCTCTGCCCTGAGCGAGGGGCTGGCGGTGGGTGCAACGATGCTGCTGATGGGGGGCACGACGGTGCTGCTGGTAGCGGCGCGCGGGTTGGTGCGTTCCCGCTGTGGGGATGGTCGCGTCACACTGGTTATTGGCACGGGCTCGATGGTATTGGTCGAACCACGCCACCACTCGCGTGCGCGGCGGGATAGGAGCATGGTCGCGACCAGCACTGCAAGTAGCATCACCACCACCACTCCAAGCCAGAACTCCCCGAAAATGCGCCGCTCCGACTCGATGTGCCGTCGCGCGGTGGCCACTCGCGGTGGTTCGGGTGCAAGTTCGTCTGCAGCGAGCCCTGCCCGAGGTGCTGAGATCGGGTCGGGGGTGGGGAGCTTCGTCTGGGGGCGGCTGTGCAGCGGCGCGGACGGAGAGTCGTCACGCAGTTTCGGATCCTCGTCCAGCACAGTGGCGGCGAATGGGGCCACTTCAAGCAGTGGCGTTTCGCCAGTTGGCGTGACTTGAGCTAGTCGCGGGCCGTTCTTTTGCTCGAGGGCCAAGGGTTCCTCGAACAGGGAGCGTACGTCGAGTTCCTCGCCCACGGCCTCCACCAAGGCGGCGGCGAGTTCTCGCGCCGATTGGAAACGCAGCGCCGGATCGCGCTCCGTGGCGTGGGCGAACCAAGCATCGAACCTCGGTGAGAGTTCAGGCCTGAGTGTGGAAGGCACGGGGATGGGACGAATGCAGATGGACAGCACGAGATCCCCCAAGGCCTCACTGTCGAATGGTCGCCGCCCGGTGAACATCTCGAACACCATCACGCCGAGGGCCCAGAGATCGGTGCGATGATCGACGGTCTTGTTCCCCTGGGCCTGCTCCGGACTCATGTAGTACGGTGTGCCGATGAGCGACCCGGTCTGGGTGCAGCTCGATGGGAGCTCACCCAGCCCCGCCTTGGTTTTGGCCACACCGAAGTCGAGGATCTTCACCATCTCGTCGTCGCCGTTTCTGACGAGAAAAACATTCTCTGGCTTGAGATCGCGGTGCACGATGCCCGCCTCGTGGGCACGATCGATCGCCCTACCGACTTGCGTGACGATACGGACTATCTCGCGGGCCGAGAGGGTGGTTCGGCGCATTCGTTCCGCGAGATTCTCCCCTTCGAGGAGCTCCATCACGATGAACGCCAGCCCCTGGTCTATGCCGTAGTCGAGGATTTGCACCACGTGTGGACTGCGGAGGGTTGCTGTGGCCTGAGCCTCCCGTAGGAAGCGGTCGAGCGCCCCTTCGCGCCGCGCCACGTCCGGATCGATGATTTTGACCGCGACCGGTGCCTTTAGGATCAGATGCTCGGCCCGCCAAATGCTTCCAAAGCCCCCCTCCCCGAGCCGATGCTCCAGCCGGTACTTTCCGACCAGCAATCTTCCCGGCTCTGGACAGGTCTCTCCCATGAGGTGCACGCCACCATAGCGCCCAGTCGACGAAATTGCACCGAGAGTGTGGTCTGGGGCTGGCCTCTGACATGCCTATGGTAGATTCCGCCCACCATGTCGCACTTCCGCGCCGTCTCGTCAGTCCTTGCTGTCCTGGTCGGGGTGCTCGCGCTGACCTCCCTCGAGGGGTGCCGGAAGCGTGAGAAGACGCCGGCACGAACCGCGGCTTCGAGCGCTCCATCCGCCATGCCTTCTGCGCGACCCAGTCCGAAGTCTCCTCCTCTTTCCACTTCGGGTCTCCTGCGTCCAGGACCACCTCCACCCATGGGTCCTCCCCTGGCCGTAGAAGCGGGGATCGGGATCGGTCCCATCCGATTTGGTGCCACGGTAGCGACGCTGGAGCGCCACATGCAAATGAAGTGTGAGGATCTGAGCGCCACGCTCTGCCGCTTCGTCGGTGCGGGGCTGGAGTTCGAGCTAAGCGAGGGAGTGGTATCCGGTATGGTTGTGCATCGCTTCGACAGACCCGTGCCGGGCCAGCCCGAGCGCCGCTTCGGCACCTTTGCCGGTGGACTCTTGCCGGATGTGCGGTTGACGATGGTCCCACAGGCGGTTCATGCCAGCCTCGGTCGTCCTGAGTCTGAGGTCGTGGTGACCGAACAGAACCCGAACCAAACCGTGTTGCGGGAGATCTATCCGGGCCTGATCCTCGAGTATGACAAGAACCCAACCAATGGTCGAACCATGCTGGGAGCGATTCGGGTCGTGAAGAATCCGAAGGTGAAGCGCTGAGAGCGTTTCTACCTTCGGACGCGGCGGCGTTCTTTCACCATGTTCTGGGTAACCAGGCGCTCTGCTTCACTTGATTCAATCAGAGTCCAGAGATCGTGTTCGGGTCGGTTTCCGGACAACTCGAGCAGGATGTCGACGGCTTGGTCGGGGGCGATCAGTCCCTCTCCGCGACCGGGTAGTTCCACCACCGCCGTCCTGGCACGCAACCGCTCCAAGGCCACGAGCATGGCCGTGACCACACTCCTGTATACCCGCTCGTTGAAGGTCTGCTCGTCCCCGATCCCGAATAGCAGGATCTTGTCGAAAGGGAGGATGGGGCGGCCAGGAATCAAGAGCAGCTCTCCCAGAGCGCCGGTGCAGATCCCTCGCTCCTGCAGCTCCGAGAGCTTGCCGCGCAGCCGAAAGTCGACCGAGCCTGCGGTCCCGAGTGGTGGCCGGGCGCGCTCGCCGAGGCAGATCACCAGCACCTCACTTGAAGCCTCATCCAAGCGCCGTAGACCCGTGGGGATGAACCTGAGATCCATGGGCAGGTGGTGGGCTAGTTCGGCGAGCCACCGTCGATTCGCGCCGGGAGCTCCGGAGCACGAAACCGATTGGCAACCTGCTCGAGGATGCCGTTGACGAAGGCCCCACTCTCCTCTGTGCCGTAACGCTTCGCGAGCTCGACCGCCTCGTCGAGGATCACCGCGCGAGGAACGTCGGTACGGTACTTGAGTTCGAAGGCGCCGAGTCGCAAAACGTTCCGATCGACGCGAGTCATCCGCGAGAGTCGCCAATTTTCGCTGACTTCGGTCAACACCTCATCGAGTTCGACGCAGGCCTGTTCGACACCGCGCACCAAGCTCTCTGAATAGGTGCGGCCCTCGCCATCACCCGGTGTCTCGCGCCAGAAGTCCGCGATTGCAAGCTCGGCTGTGTGCCCTCCAGCGTCGATGGCGAACAACATCTGCAGGGCAGATTCACGAGCTGTGGAGCGTGCACCCATCGGTCGCCCTCTCAGAGCCCTTCACCGGAAAGCACCAGATCGAGTGCCACCATTTCAATTACGGCCATCGCAGCATCGAAGCCCTTGTTGCCGGCCTTCACGCCCGCACGATCGACCGCCTGCTCGACGTTGTCCGTGGTCAAGACCCCGAACCCGATCGGAAGCTTGGTGGAGAGCGCAATCGTGGCCAAACCTTTGGTCACTTCAGCGGCGACATACTCGAAGTGAGGTGTAGTGCCACGGATCACTGCTCCGAGCGCGACCAGCCCCGCGAACCGACCGGTCGCTCCAAGCCGCGCCACGACCTGAGGGAGCTCCCAGCAACCAGGGACCCGCACCACCACCATCAGCTCCGGATCGCAGCCGTGGCGGGTCAGTGCGTCGACCGCGCCGTCGATCAAGCGATCGACGATGAACGCGTTGAATCGGCTGGCCACGATAGCGAAGCGTGCCCCCTTCGGGAGAACGAATGAG
This sequence comes from uncultured Polyangiaceae bacterium, assembly GCA_964396375.1. Classification (GTDB taxonomy): domain Bacteria; phylum Myxococcota_A; class Polyangia; order Polyangiales; family Polyangiaceae; genus FEN-1139. Next base: position 43,345 of record CAYNEY010000033.1, read on the forward strand.
CCCTCGAGCGACTTTCCAACCACAGATCCAAGCGGAATACTCATGACGGCGCCTACCCTAGCCTTCCTTGTGCATCGAGACCAGGGGTACACTGCTGTCCACCACCAGTCCGAAGCCTCGGATCCCGGCGATTTTCCTCGGGTTGTTGGTCAAGAGGTGGATCCTTCGGAGCCCAAGGTCGCGCAGCACCTGCGCGCCCAGCCCATACTCCCGGAGTGTTCCCGATGCGGGATCGAGCGGCGGAGCGTCGCTGCTGCAGGGCGCTGGCCGCCCCGACACCACCAGCAGCTCCTCCCACAAATTGCCGTGCGGCGGGAGATACACCACCACGCCACGCCCCACCTCTTCGATCCTGTCGATTGCCTCGTAAAGGTTCCGACGTCCTTCGCTCGCGGTTGAAGCGAAGGTGTCGGCCAAGGTGGATCCCGCATGCATGCGGCACAAGATCGGCTCGTCGTCGGTGAGGGTGCCGTGGACTAGGCCCAAGAACTGCACCGAATGGATCACATCCTCGTAAACGTGACAGATCCACTTGCCTCCGGTCCGATCCAAGACCAAGGGCTCGGTGCCGATGCGGCGCACCAAGCGCTCGGTCTGGAGTCGATAGCGGATCAAGTCGGCGATGCTCAGGATCCGCAGCCCATGCTTCTCGGCGAAGCGTTCGAGATCCGGAAGACGGGCCATGGTGCCATCGTCGTTCATGATCTCGCAGATCACTCCAGCGGGGTTGGCACCGGCGAGGCGCGCCAGATCCACCGAGCCTTCGGTTTGGCCGGCTCGCACCAAGACGCCACCGCGCTGAGCGCGGAGCGGAAGAACATGGCCTGGAACCACTAGATCGTGTGGTGTCGCGCCAGGGTTGGCGGCAACGCGGATGGTCTGCGCTCGATCGGCGGCGCTGATCCCGGTCGACACTCCATGTCGGGCCTCGATGCTGACGGTGAAAGCGGTGCCGAGGGGAGGGCCGGCACGATCCGGCAGGCGCATCAGAGGCAGATCGAGCCGGCACACTTGCTGCTCGGTCAGCGTCACGCAGATGAGTCCACGCCCGTGGGTAGCCATGAAGGTGATGGCCTCCGGTGTAACCCGGTCCGCTAGCATGCACAGGTCACCCTCATTTTCACGATCCTCATCGTCGACTAGGATGATCATCTTGCCGGCGCGCAGATCATCGAGTGATGCCTGGACGGACTGCAGACACGCGGCGTCGATGTCGAGGGGGTTCCGAGCGGGCTCGGGTGCGTAGGAGGACGGTTCTATCTTCATGGGGTGAGGATTTGGGCGCGAGCGAGCGCGGCAAGGAGTCCAGCACTCCCCTCCTCGGCACCAAGCGCACCGGAACCGGCCGACAGAGCATGGACTACGTAGCGTGCGAGCACGTCAATCTCGAGGTTTGCCTCGGAACCGGGCCGCAGGTTGACCAGAGTCGTGTGCCGTTGAGTGTGGGGAACCAGCATCACCGCGAAGCCTGCAGGCTCGATCTCGTTCACCGTGAGCGAGACTCCGTCCAAGGCGACTGACCCTTTCGGGGCGACATAGGCGGCGAGGGACGGCGACAGTGCGAACAACATACGCTCGCTCTCCCCCACCGTGGATCGGCCGAGAAGCCTTGTTCGGAGGTCAACATGGCCGGTCACCCAGTGACCTCCGAGCCGATCTCCCAACCGAAGAGCGCGTTCCAGGTTCAGCCGCGAGCCGATGGTGAGCCGCGAGAGCGTGGTTCGCTCGGCCGTCTCAGCTGAGACATCTGCCTCAAATCCGCCGCCACGCAGGGCAGCAACGGTCAAACACACCCCATTGACTGCGATCGACTCCCCAAGCTCGAGCTTCGGGCACTCCGCAAGTTCCACCTCGAGCCGCAGTCCTTGCACCGTCGGGTGCCGATTCGAGAGCACTCCAACCGCGGTGACCAATCCGGTGAACACGCGGCCCCTCATAGCACCAACCGCCCATCGCTCGACCCGTTTGGTGAACCTATTGCCATTGTGCTCCAAAGAAGTCAGGCTGAGGCCGCGATGGAGGCTGGTCCTATCCGACGTTTGAGCGCCGTTTTTCTCGTCGCTGGCCTGCTTTCGGCCGGAGTATGGGTGATGGGCGCCTGCGGGCCGGGGGTTCAGGTGGTTTATGAGGGAAACGTGCGCTTCGAGCATTGTGTGCACCTCGACTACCGGCAGGAGATTGTCCCTGCCCACCGCAGGGCTTGTTGGAGTGAGTGGCTTGCCTCCTACACACGGGGTCAGACCCTCGATCGAGTCAAATACGCCAAACAGCGGTTGGAAAGGCTGAAAGATGGTGATGTAGACCCAGTTCCCTTGTCCCTTGAGGTGCCTCTGGCGGTTCACGCTCACCCAAACCCCGACAATCCGCTGCCCACCAGTGTCCACCTCGCGCCCCCGCCGATCGCTTCGGCTGCACCTGCGTCGGCGGTCCCGTCGGCCCAAATCCCAGCCTCCACGGAAACGCACCCACAGAGCCCACCCGATCCCTAGATCCTTACGGTCGCCCTAGCCGAAGTTGGCCACGGCCGAGCTTCGGAACTAAGGAAATGGATCGTTTCACGATGGCACCCCAAAGTTTGGCAGCTCCTCCACCCAGCAGCCCCTGTCGCGTGTTTCGACCTACCCGAGCAGAACCTTCTGACGCCGTGCGCCCAACCCGCGCTGAGGTGAATCTTGGCCACTTGCGCCACAACCTGGGCGTCGTGATGCGGGCGGTTGGTGAGGTGCCGGTCTGGGCAGTGCTGAAGGCGGATGGCTACGGGCATGGGGCCAAGGCGGTGGCGCGTACACTGGAGCGCGCCGGTGTAGCCGGGGTCTGCGTGGCGCTGGTCGAGGAGGGAATCGAGCTGCGCGAGGCTGGTATCCGTTTGCCCATTCTGGTGATCGGTGGTCACTACGGTCGCGCTTGGTCGGAGCTGTTGACCTACCGGTTGACACCGGTGCTCCATGATCCAGCTCAGGTCGAGATGCTCGGCGCAGAAGCGCGGTATCAAGGTGTGGAGACCGTGTCCGTCCACGTCAAAATTGACACCGGGATGGGACGGCTCGGTGTCACCGTGCGTGAGCTACCGCGGTTGGTCCAGGCGCTGGCCAAAAACCCAGTCATCTCCCTGCATGGGCTCATGACCCACTTCGCGAGCGCGGATCATGGTGAGCTCGAGCTGGTGGCTGATCAACGGGCGGTCTTCGACGAGTCCACCGCCTGGCTCGCCGAACGTGGTTATGCTCCACACCTCCGTCACGCCGCCAACAGCGCAGCGCTGTTTCTCGGTACAACCCATCACCTCGATTTGGTACGGCCGGGGATCGCCCTTTACGGCGTGAGTCCAGGTAAGACAACTACCGAGCCGTTGTTGCAAGTCATGACGGTGCGCACCGAGGTCGTGGCACTCCGGGACCTCGACCCAGGTCAGAGTGTTGGCTACTCAGGCACCTGGACGGCCACGCGCCCCAGTCGAATTGCGACCATCCCGATGGGCTATGCGGATGGTCTGAGCCGTGGACTATCGAATCGGGGCTCGGTGTTGCTGGGGGGGCGTCGCGCCCCGATTGTGGGGGTGGTGAGCATGGATATGACGATGATAGACGTGACCGAGCTGCCTTCGCTCACTGTCGGTGACGAGTGCGTGGTGCTGGGTGGGCAGCGTGGTCGCTTTGGAGCGGACGTGATCACCGCCGCAGAGGTAGCCGAAATCACCTCGACCATCCCCTGGGAAGTGTTGACCAGCATCTCTCGGCGCGTGCCCCGTTTCTATAGGGAACCCTGAGCCGAGGCTGCTTTTTGCTTCAGCGCCCTTGAAGGTCGAACTGCTCTAGGTGGTATTCCCGGCGTGGTACCAGTTCGATGCGCCGCATGTAGCGGCGCTCCGCCTCGACCACTGCCGGCTTCTCGTCGGTTTGAAGCAGGTCGATCACCGCTGGGTGGGCGTTGACCACGATGGAGTAGCCCTTCAGGGTTTGACGCTCGCGGCGGATCTGACGAAGGATCTCGTAGGCTATTGTCACCCGGGACTGGATTTGCCCGGTTCCGTCACAGTAGAAGCAAGGCTCATGCAGCACACGCGTCAAGCTCTCGCGGGTGCGTTTGCGTGTCATCTCGATCAGCCCAAGCTCGCTGATCCGATTGATGGTGGTCTTGGCCTTGTCCCGCGCCAGATGCTGTTCGAGGGCGCGCCAGATCTTGTCCCGATTCGAGGCCTGATCCATGTCGATCAGATCGAGGATCACCAAGCCTCCGATGTTGCGCAAGCGGAGCTGATAGGCGATCTCTGTCACGGCCTCGAGGTTCGTCTTGTAGGCCGTCTCCTCCAGATCCTTGCTGCCTTTGCCCACGTAGCGCCCCGTGTTGACATCAATCGCGGTCAGCGCTTCTGCCTGATCGATCACCAGGTATCCGCCACTTGGCAGCGGCACTTTGCGCCCCAGCGCTCGACCGATCTCGTCTTCGATGCCGTAGGCATCGAAGATGGGTTCATCCCCAGTGTAAAGTTCGATATCCTTCACGCGACCGGGGAGGAACATCTCCACGAAGCGCACCAGGCGTGCATGCTGCTCTCGATCATCGATGATGATCTTCTCCACCTGATCGGTGAAGAGGTCGCGAGCTGTCTTCAGTACCAAATCGAGCTCGGAGTAGAGCACGGTGGGCGCCCTTGCTCCCACCCGCTTGCGGGAGACCTCCTGCCAGAGTGCGATCAGGTAACCAATGTCTGTCTTCAGATCCTTCTTGGTGAGGCCCTCGGCTACCGTGCGCACGATCAGACCTCCGGATTCGGGCTTGAGCGCTTCAATCACTTGACGCAGTCGCTGTCGCTCCTTGGCTGAGCCGATCCGCTTCGAGATTCCTATGTGGTCGACGGTGGGCAAGTAGACCACGTGTCGGCCTGGGAGGGAGATGTGGCTGGTGACTCGCGCACCTTTGGTGCCGATGGGCTCCTTCGAGATTTGCACCACCACCTGGTCGCCTTCCTTGACGACCTCCGTGATCGGAACCGCGCGATTGGCACGGTTTTGGGTGTTCTTGGCGAAGCGGTCCCGTCCGGGCTTCTTGTTCCGGCCTTGATCACGACCCCGCTGATGCTTGGAGGGTTGAGGGGTCACCGCTGGTTTCGCGGCTGGAGCGGCTGCGATCGGGTTTTTTTGTCCCTCGTTCGGTGTCCGTCGTCGGCGCCTTCGTCGCCGACGACTTCGGCTCTGCCCATTTTGCCCCTGCGCATCGGCCTCCTCGCGGCCGCTATCGGCCGCGATGATCACTGAGCCGCCTTCCACCGCCTCGCCAGTCGATTCGGTCGGCGGGGCTGCAGGCTGGTGAGGTTCCAGCTCGCCCCCAACCACAGGGATCGAGACCTCGCTGTCGGTCTTGACCTCAGTGTCTTCGGCCTCGTCGTCTTCGGCCTCGTCGTCTTCGGCCTCGTCGTCTTCGGCCTCGTCGT
>CAYNEY010000033.1:48875-64345 GCA_964396375.1 uncultured Polyangiaceae bacterium
CGTCGTCTTCGGCCTCGTCGTCTTCGGCCTCGTCGTCTTCGGCCTCGTCGTCTTCAGCCTCGACGTCTTCAGCCTCGTCGTCTTCAGCCTCGTCGTCTTCAGCCTCGTCGTCTTCGGCCTCGTCGTCTTCAGCCTCGTCGTCTTCAGCCTCGTCGGTTCCGGAAACGAGTTCGGGGTTGGAGTCAAGCCTCACATGCGCCGCTGTCGTATCCTCGGCGGGGACAGCATCGCCGGTGCCGGGCACCGCGCTTGCTTCGAGGAGCTCAGACGAGCCTTGGCCGCGAACCAGATCGACCGTTGATTCAGCGATGTCCCACTCGATATCCGAAGCCTCGGCCGCAGGAAGAGGTGAGGCCAAAGGAGTGACGACCGGCGCCGGGTGCTCGGAACGAGCTGCCGGTCGTTGCGAGCGGCGCTGACGTGGTGGGGGTTTGGCCACGGCAGAGACCGCCACCGGAACGGAATCATCACCTTCGCTCTTCGCACCGAGCACGAGGTCCTGCTCGTCGTCCTCCTCCTCGGCGAGCGCCTCGCGCTGGAAGCGCGGTGTTCCATCTCCCTTTTTGGCACGCGGCTCGTCCCGACGTGAACCCTTGTCGAGATAGGCTTCGAAGTCGTCAGGGCGGATGAGATCTTCAACATGGAGGAACGCGGCGCGTTCCATCCCAAGCTCGATGAAGGCCGCCTGCATTCCGGGCAGCACACGGGAAACTCTCCCGAGCACGATATTTCCGACCGTTCCCCGATGGGCGCTGCGCTCAACGTGCAGCTCGGCGATGATGCCGTCTTCGATCAGGCAGACGCGGGTTTCGCGAATATCACAGTTGATAACCAGAGTGTTTCGAGCCATGGGCACCGCATAGGGCTATGCGTCCCTACAACACCTGACAGCAATGCTTCGATGCTCCTCGACCGTTCGCGGATGCGATTGGGAGAAGCAGGGACGCGCTGTGCGCACGCTGGTGTTGTCATGGACGCGGAAAATCTGTTCACTTCAAGTGCGCGAAAGTAGTTGAATTTCCACCCTGGCGCTACCGAGATTGACTCTGGGGTACAAAATCGAAGATTTTGCGCGGGTGAGCAAGTCCTTCCTGGTCATCGACATTGAAACCATCCTCGATCCCGAACTCCCCATTGCGGAAGCGAGCGAAGCCGAACGACTGCCCGCCCCGCCCCATCACCGGGTGGTGGTGATCGGAGCCCTTTGGATGGGTGAGCAAAGGGAACCGCGCAAGCTCGGGGTGATTGGAGAGGGGAAGGACGAGCGGGGGATCTTGTGCGATTTCGCAAAGTTCCTTGACGAGCGGCGCCCCAATTTGGTCACCTTCAACGGTAGGGGGTTCGACCTTCCGGTCATCGCCAACCGCTGCCTGCGGCACGCAGTGACCCTGCGCCACTACTACTCGAGTCGGGACGTCCGGTACCGGTTCAGCCCGGACGGTCACCTGGATTTGATGGACTTCATGGCCGACTATGGGGCGACCAAGCCAGCCAAGCTGGATATCATGGCCAAGCTCTGCGGGATGCCTGGCAAGGTAGGGGTAGACGGCAAAGATGTCGGCCCACTGGTACACGCCGGGAGGATCGAGGAGGTTCGAGACTACTGTCTGTGCGACGTGGTCCAGACCGCGGGGGTCTTTCTCCGGGTGGAGCTGCTGCGGGGGGAGCTCCAGATGGCCGACTATCAGCGGGCGATGACCGAACTCATCGCATTGGTCGACGCAGATCCCCGGGTCGCCCCGGTCAAGAACAGCATGGATCGCCCGCGGCTGCTCGGTGAGGCCCTCGGCTAGCGCTTCCTCATGCGGGTGCGCCGACCGCTTTTCGTCACCTGCTTCTGTTCCTTCGGCGCGCGGCGGGCCCGCGGCGTCACCACCCTCCTTCCCAGCACTTGCCGGCGTAGCAGGTTGACGTCCTCGATCAGACAGAGCATGCGCTGGCCGAGCACGATGCGCTCGCCCGAGCGTTCCCCGACCACGAACACTTCATCGTCGCTCAGGCGGTAGGAATCCTCCCCCAATGTGTCGAAGTGGACGAACACGTCGACAAACGGGGCATCGAGCGCCACGTACACACCATGAGGAGACAGACCGGTCACGGTACCCGGCAGCTGCTCACCGATCCGTTCCTGCATGAGTCGTGCTCGATAGAGATCGACCACCTCGCGCTCCACCGCCATGGCCGCGCGCTCGCGTTGGCTGGATTGGGTGGCATCCTGCCGCATGCGCTCGATCGCTTCCTCCCCCTCACTCGGCCCGAGCCCGCGCAGGTGTGCCTTGACCGTGCGGTGCACCAAGAGATCGGGATAGCGACGAATTGGTGAGGTGAAATGCAGATAAGCGTCCGAGGCGAGGCCGAAGTGTCCTCGATTCACGATGTCGTAGACGGCAGGCTTGAGGCTCCGGAGCGCCAGCATCATCAAGCCCGGTCCGAAATCATGGTCGCGAATCTTGGTGAGGAAGCGTCCGAGGCCCTTGGGCTCGGAGAACTCCTCCAGATCGAGGCGCAGCCCGAGTTGGCGGGCGAAGGCCAGAAGGCGCTCCAAGCGCTCGGGATCCGGTGGAGCATGGACGCGATACACGGTGAGTGAGCGTCGTTCACTCAGCCACTGTGCGACCAATTCGTTGGCAAGGATCATCAGCTCCTCGACCATTTGATATGCGCGACGAATCGATGGATCCGCGACCCGCCGCACCACATCCGTAGGCTCGCGAGTTTTCGGATCGATCACTACCTGTGCTTCCGGAAGCTCGAGGTCCATCGCGCCACGCAGAAGGCGGCGTCGACGTAGCTTCTGGGCGAGCTCATCGAGTTTCTGGAGGCCTGAGCGCAGCGTCTCGGCTTGGTGGCTCTGCGGACCCTTCTCGGTGAAACCAAGTGTCCGGGCCACACCCTCATAGGTCAGCATCGCCGCCGAGCGCATCACCGCCTCGTGGAGCGCGAACGAGGTGACTTCCCCGTGACGATCGAGCTCGATGATCACCGCCAGACACAGTCGGTCGCGCTCCGGCAGCAGCGAACAGAGATCAGCGGCAAGCGCGGTGGGTAGCATCGGCAGCGCGCGATCGGGAAGGTAGATGGTGCAACCTCGTGCTCGCGCTTCGTCTTCGAGTGGGGTGCCGGGTGATACGAACTCCGACACATCGGCGATCGCGACGGTGGCGCGGTATCCGTCTCGAGTCTTCTCCACCCAAACCGCGTCGTCGTGGTCCCGGGCGTCCTTCGGATCGATGGTCGGAAGCGGCAGGTGGCGGAGATCCAGCCGCCGCTCGGTGCGCTTGGGAAGCAGCGACGCGGCCTGTGCTTCGGCCTGCTGCATGGCAGCCTCGGGGTGCTCCTCGACGATCTGTTCACGGAGCAAGATCTTGGCAACCTCGACGGGTGGCTCGCCGGGCGCGCCGAGCACGGCCAGGAGCTCCCCTTCGGGGTTCTGATCGGCGGTGTCCGGGAATCGGGTTATCCGTACGACCGCCGCCTCTCCGTCGCGACCCATGGTGTCGGCTCGGTTGAGCACGATGGGTCCTCTCAACCGTGCATCATCCGGCACCAGCCAGGCGCTCCGACCGCGTCGGGTGAGCACACCCGCCACCCGCTCACTCCGCCGCTCCACGATCGCCGTCACACGCCCCTCGAGTCCCCGGGAAGACCGTGTGAACTGCCCAACCTGCACCCGATCGCCGTGCAGTGCGCCGCCGAGGCCCTCGCTACCTACGAACACGTCATCGTGACCGGCCGCACTCACGAAGCCAAAGCCCCGGGGATTGACGGCGAGCAGCCCCTCCCAACCCTCTTGCCGTGTTGCCTCGCTGGGGCGCGCGCGGAAACGGCTGCGCGCGCTGCGTTGGATGGTTTGGTCGAGGCACAACTGATCGAGCAGCTCAGAGAAACGGTTGAGCTGGCCGTCCCCGACCGAGAGCTGACTTGCCAGCTCTCGGGCGTGCAGCGGGCGACCGGAAGCGAGTAAACATGAGACGATCTCCGAGCGTGATGGCAATGGTCGAGCCATGGACCGCTCATACCCCGAGCCTTCACCCATGGCTTACCGGAAGTCACGGTTCTCAGACGCTCCCCACCGAATCACCTTGAATCAGTCGACCGGACTGTGCCCTTCGCGGGCAGCCCCAGCCTTTCGTTTGGCCGCTAACCTGTTAGGTTGCAGGAACTCTCATGGTCGAGATGCTGCTCTGCGTTCCCACCCAAGAACTCATGTCGCTCCCGTCTGGCTTCACCCCGATGGATGCACACCAGATGCTGGACCAGCTCCCCGTGGGCAGGCTCTGGCTTGGTCCCCGACCCCATCTCGAGACCGACGAATCCTATCGGCAGCTCGTAAGCTATGTGGTCATCCAGGCTGGGCGGCGGTTCCTCACCTATCGCCGGTCTCCTCGCGGGGGAGAGTCCCGCCTCCACGGGTTGCTCTCGATTGGGGTGGGGGGCCATGTCAACTTCGAGGATGTGCGGTTGGGCTCGGACGGGATCGATCTGCTGGGGACGCTCGAGAATGCCTGTCGGCGCGAGCTCGACGAGGAGTTGGGAACGTTGCCCGTGCTTTCTCTTCGTCCACTCGGGCTGCTGTTCGAGAGCAGCAACCCCGTAGCTCGGGTGCACCTCGGGACGGTCGTGCACTGCGTGATCGAGGACCGACCGCTGACCGCCACTGATCAGGGGCTGAGTGACCTTCGATTCATGACCGGTCCTGAGCTTCAGGCGGTGGCGCCTGAGATGGAGACCTGGTCCTCGTGCCTTTTGCCCCACCTGGCGACGCTCTGACGGTCAACCATCAGCCTCCCTTGAACTTCTCGACCAGCAAGGCCGCAGCCCGGCCAAGTTCGGGGAGTCGCGCTTCGGGGATGCTGAGCTGCTTTCTCGCCCGTTCCACGAAGGCTCCGTCATTCTCTTCGGCGAAGCCGGCGTCGTTCTGGTTGGCGAGGCACTCGGCTAGGTAGGTGACCGCGGCCATCGGGTGGACCGGCTCGGTGGTGGCAAAGGTGAGGTGATGGGACAACACCAGCCGCAGCGATTGCGGCAGGTTCCAGAGCACCGCGATGTGCAAGGCGAACTTGGCGTGGACCTCGGCGAGCACCGGCCAGAGTGCCTCGAAGGGGAGCGGCTCGGCCGCGACCCGCGTGCTCCTGGTGTCTGCGAGCGCGAGCAGCGCCCCGGCGATCCCCACGTCGTGCAAGAGCCCAGAAAGATACGCCGAGTCGTCGAAGAGTGAGGTCTCACGCGCCACCAATCGTGACAACTCAGCAGTGATCACCGAGTGTCGACGTAGACGCTCGAGCGGAGCCTCGACCCCCTTGCCACGGAATACCTTGGCCTCGAAGGCTGCCCGGAAGCACAGCTCGGCGGTGCGACGGAGACCGAGGCGCACCAGTGCCTCATCGATCGAGTGGATCTCGGAGTTACCCTGGTAGACCGGGGACTGAGCGATGCGTAGGGTATCGGCGGTCAACACCGGATCTTGCTCGAGGAGCTGCGCCATGTCTCGGATGGTCACGCTCGGCTTCCGGGAGAGGGCTACCAACTCGAGGGCCACCGCAGGCAGGAGCGGAGGGCGGTAGTCGGGTCGCCCCAGCACCTCGAGCAGTCGCATTGCGTCGATGTGCTCGAAACGTGGATCATGCATGCGAACTACGCCAAGGCCAAAGTTTCGATTTGCGGTCATGACTCAGCGACGGATACGGCACGAGCCGGAACAAAGGTGATGGGCCAGGACTCCGGCCCAGAGTCCGCATCCGCGCTCGGGCCGGACTCTGTTGACGGGCCGTGGGATCTGCCCGACAGAATGGAAGGGTGCCGATGACATCCCAGCCCTCCACCCCCCCCTCCGCCCAGAGCCCCCTCCTCGATCAAAGCTCGGTGGTGCCCTTCGAGATCTTCGAGGCTCTGCCCAAGACCGATCTGCATGTGCACCTCGACGGTTCGCTCAGGCTCTCCACCATCCTTGAGCTCGCGGAGCGTTACGGTCTCGAGCTGCCGGCCACCAGCGAGGACGGGCTGCGCGCCGCCATCGGGTGCGGCAACAACTTTGGCAGTTTGGTCGACTACCTGCGCGGCTTCGACATCACGCTTCAGGTGATGCAGACCGAGGAGGCCCTTGAGAGGATCGCCTTCGAACTCGGGGAGGACGGCTACCGGGAGAACGTGCGGTACATGGAGGTCCGCTACGCGCCGATGCTCCACACCCGCAAGGGCATGAAGCTGACGGGGGTGGTGGAGGCGGTGCTGGATGGACTCGGTCGTGCGCGCCGCACCTACGGGATCGAGAGCAACTTGATCCTGTGTGGGATCCGCAACATCTCGCCGGAGTCTTCCTATGCCATGGCCGAGCTGTGCGTGGCGTACAAGAACCGCGGAGTGGTGGGTTTCGATCTGGCGGGCGCCGAGGCGGAGTTTCCGCCCAAGCACCACCGGGCGGCGTTTCAGCTGGTCCGGGACAACAACATCAACACCACCATTCATGCGGGAGAAGCCTACGGTCCCCAGTCCGTTGCCCAAGCGCTGCATGTGTGTGGTGCCCATCGGATCGGCCATGGCGTGCGCCTCCGCGAGGACGGGGATCTGCTCCACTACGTGAACGATCACCGGATCCCGCTGGAGTGCTGTCCCTCGAGCAACGTCCAGACCGGCGCCGTGAAGAGCTTGCCTCAGCACCCAGTCAAGCTCTACTTCGATCTTGGCTTGCGGGTCACCATCAACACCGACAACCGGCTGATCACGGACACCACGGTCTCGAAGGAACTCTGGCTGGCCCACACCGAGATCAAGATCCCGTTTTGCGACATCCGGCACATCATCATTTCCGGATTCAAGTCCTCGTTTCGACCCTTCCACGAGCGCCAGGCGGCGCTCCGCAAGGTGGCGGCAGAACTCGAGCGCTACGACGACTTCGGAAACCTGTTGCCGAAGGTTTCATCCCCTGGGGAGCTGGGGAGCCGACGGCCCTCGGCCTGTACGCCGCGCTAGCCACTCAGAACTCGATCTTCTGGCGTAGATCGAGCTTGGTGTACTTCTCCAAGTCCGCGATCGCCCGCTCCACATCGCGGTTCTCGGTGTCGGGTAGCCTCACCAAGAACCGCACGTACAGATCGCCTACCTCCTTCTTCCGCTGCACACCCTTGCCGCGAAGACGCACCAATTGCCCGCTCTGGGCATGTTTCGGGACCGTGAGCTGGACGGAGCCTTCGGGCGTAGGCACCCGAACTTTGGAGCCCTTGAAGGCCTCAGCGACGCTGATCGGGAGATCGAGGGTGAGATCGAGGCCACGGCGCTCGAAGAACGGGTGCGGCTCGACGCGGATCGCCAGAACCAGATCACCGGGTGGCCCTCCGAAGGGTCCGGGAGCGCCGTGTCCCGCCACCCGCACGCGATCGCCATTGTCCGCACCCCGAGGGATCCGCACGGTGACCGGTGCACCACCATCTTGCACGGTCAGGCTGAGCTCCGCCCCCAGCACCGCATCCCGGAAGCTCACCGTTACCTCGCTTGCCACATCCGAGCCGCGCATGGGCGACTGCCCGCGCTGCCCACCTCGGCCGCTGAAGATATCCCCGAAGAGATCGGAGAGATTTGGCCCCCGGCCGCCTGCGAACATGTCCTCGAAGTTGAAGCCCCGCGCCCCGCCTGGCGCGCCGCGTCCTCGGGTGGCCTGGCCGAAGCCATAGGCGCGCGCCATCTCTGGGTTGAACCCGTCGCGGAGCCCCTCCTCACCGAACTCGTCATAGAGGGCTCGCTTCTTCTGATCCGAGAGCACCTGATACGCGCGGTTCACCGACTTGAATCGCGCCTCTGTCCGCTTGTCGCCCGGGTTCTTGTCGGGGTGGAGCTTGCCGGCGAGCTTCCGGTAGGCCTTCTTGATCTCGTCGGGGCTGGCGCCGTGGGAGATCCCGAGTTCGCTGTAGAAGTCGTTGGGCATGGTGGTTCTCGTCACCGTAATGACGGTTTGCGGTGACTTCAAGTGGCCTGGGTAGACGGCCGAAGGTCGGCCAGCCCACGGCTTCGTCGATCAATGACGGTGTGGTGAGGCGGTCGGCCTCCCGATCACGATCTTCGTCCCAAACACGCGCTCCGCCCGCGCGCCGGCGAAGGAAAACTCACTTGGACTGCCGCTCTGCGGATCTGCCTGGATCAGGATGGTTCCATAGCCGAAACCGTCATTTGTACCGCGGGTGTCGTCGTCATGGCGGAGACGGCTCGAATCGGCGATGCGCACCAGGTAAGCCGACTCTCCAGCTTCACGCTCGATCGGCGTCTTCACGATGATGCCCACATGGCCGGTGTTGTTTGATTTCACCGATTTGGGTCTGAGCCAGGCGATCACGTCTCCTGGTCGCGCGTCGGCGACTCTGCCGATCCGAGTCCAGTTGCCTCGGGTCTCCCCCTTGTCGAGTCGCGCGAGGATGCGGACGATGCTCGGCGTCGATCGAGTCGAGCCAGAGCTCGAAGTCACGGGGGCGCTCGAAGCGACGTAGGAACGCTCGCACCAGCTCCTTGTGGCCCTCTACGGCTCCGTTTCCAGCAGTTGACCAGTCATCACGATCTCCTGCTCCCGACGACCTCCAAACAGAAGGAGACCGCTCCCCGCCCAGAACGCATTCATGACCCACCGGTACGTAGTCTGCGGCAACCGAGTACTCGGTCCGGCCCACGACCAGCGCGTGCCGGCCCTTCCATACTGCACCACCCAAAGACGGGTGTGGAACCCCGCCAGGACTGAGCGGCCGCCAGTTGTCAGTCGCTGGACTGTACACAGCACTGCTGCGAGATGCCTGTGGTGCCCGCTCTCAGTTCCGCGAAAGGTGATGGATTCTGCCGCTGTCCATGTCGCACTCGATGCATCACTTCGCTTCGGTGCGCCAACGGTCCTGATCGTCCACCACCCGTCGTCATCCGGATCGTACCCGTATCCACGAATGCTGCCCGACACCAGCGACTTTGAGCTGGTCCACACCACAGTTGGTGCTCTACGAATGTCCCCAATTGCCGCATCCACCAGCCTCTCCCAGCTGCCTGCGCTCGGATCGTAGGCCCCTCCATCCTCGATCCACCGACCGTGCGTTGCTGCTGAAACCGCCCCAGAAGGCAATGCACTCGCACTCCGAAGCCACTCGAAGCCCGCCCGCACCCAAAGGCCACGAGGGACCGTCTGTTTCCCGTTGACATGAATCTCCGGAGCCCATCATAATAGCCCCGGGTGCGTGGGAACGGTCCCAATGCGCATTGCGTGGGAGGTGGTCATGACGTTCCAAGGAATCCTCATTAGCTGCACCTGGCTCGCGCTGCTGACCAGTGCCTGCAGTGATAGCCCAGGCGAAGGCAGTTCCAGCGCAAACGACGGCGACACGGTGGCGTGCACCACGGCGGAGTGTCTTCCAGCACTGCTTACCGATCTTTCTGCCAACAAGTCGTATCGGGATGTGATGATGGATGTTTCAGTTAGGTACCGAGACGACGGGTGTCACGTTGAGGCCGTCCTTTCGGGGCGAGCATGGACCCAGACGCTGGAAGGTGGCGAAGTGGGGCAGGAAGCGCTCATGGTTCATGTCCTTTTCACGGCCGATCGGTGGACATCGGACAACACGATCGTTGTTCGCAGTGACGAGACCGAAGCAGGTGACTTGCTCTCCAATGATGAGAATGGAACACCCACCGAGGACCCAGCCGTACAAGTGCTCTATTGGCCGGTTCTCCCAACGGCAGCCACCGGTTTTTCCGAGACAGGGATCGTGGTCAACCCTCCAGGTCAACTCACCCTGGCGCTTGACGATGGTATGGCCACGGGTACGTACCGCGGGCAGGACGATGAGGCACTGTACGAGCTGTCAGCACCGCTGGAGCTGACATGTTTCACCGAGCAGTCCTCAGCGCCCACCGACCTGAGCCGTCCACCGTGCTCCGATTGGGCGGATGTGGTTGGTGAGTAGCAATCACGGACTCGAGCAGGGATCTGGGGGGACCGACCCAGAGGTCTCCGCCGAGTGTGTCTGTGTCGCAACGTAACCAATCCGCCGGTCATACCGAGTGGGGGCCTCCTCACCACCAGACCGGGACAAGTCCCTCAGGCATCAGCTAGCAAACGCGGGATGGCACTCGAGTGCGCCGAGGACTTGGGTCGTCTGCTAAGCTCCTTCACGCGAGTTCTCCAACGCCCCAGCCACCCAAGGCATCCAGGCCGTCGGCCGGTCGCAGGAAGGGGCTTTCTCCGATTGCGGGAGGCTATCCGTGATGGATTTTGGGCTCTCGCCCCACCATGGAAGTGATGGATCTCGAGGTCCTGTATGGTGAGGTCACCGTCAGTCGGCCATTCTGCAAGGAAGGATAGTGTCTGATGCTTTGCCACTCCCAGGGTTCTCCGCGGCTTTTTCCGATCTGGCGAAACCCCCACTGGTGCGCATGGGTCGGAGGGGTGACAGTGGGCCTCTTCGCCAGCATCACCGCTTGCAGCTCATCGGACAGCGCGAGTAGCGAAGGCTCCAGCACGGCTGGACAAGGCGGCGGGGGAGCAGGTGCGCCGGTGGTGGGGGGTTCCACTCACGGCATTGCTGGCAGCTCGGGATCAGCAGGCGTTGTTGGCCAAGGTGGTGTTGTTGGCCAGGGCGGTGTCGTCGGGCAGGGTGGCCTCGTCGGCCAAGGTGGTGCTCCAGGCCAAGGCGGCGCCCCGGGTCAAGGCGGCGCTCCCGGTCAAGGCGGCGCTCCCGGTCAAGGTGGCGCTCCCGGCCAGGGTGGCGCTCCCGGTCAAGGTGGCGCTCCCGGTGAAGGCGGCGCTCCTGGCGAAGGTGGTGCTCCCGGTGAAGGCGGCGCTCCCGGTCAAGGTGGTGCTCCAGGCCAAGGCGGTGCCCCGGGTGAAGGCGGCGCTCCAGGTCAAGGCGGTGCTCCCGGTGAAGGCGGTGCTCCCGGTGAGGGCGGTGCTCCCGGTGAAGGCGGTGCTCCCGGTGAAGGCGGTGCTCCTGGCGAAGGCGGCGCTCCTGGCGAAGGTGGCGCTCCTGGCGAAGGCGGCGCAACGGGGAGTGATCCCTGTCGACCCATAGGATGGGCGACCCGAGATGGCAGGACCGGTGGTGAAGTGGAGGTGACTGGCGGTGGCGATGTCACTCCCATTGTCGTCACCTCCTACAGCGAACTCGCGAGCCAGGCGAGCGGCACGAGCGCCAAGGTGATCTACATCGACGGTACGCTGGGAAGCGGCTGGTCGGGAACCAGCGGCGACCGTCTAGCGGTGGGGTCGAACAAGACCATCATTGGGATGCGCGCCGGCACTCAGCTTCGCGCAGCCATCCGCATCAACAACTCCACCAACGTGATTCTCCGGAATATCGTGGTGCGTGGGCCAGGCTCCAACTCTGACCAAGCTTGGGACAACCTCAACATCGAGGGCAGCTCCAAGAACATCTGGATCGACCACTGTGAGTTCTGGGATGGTCAGGACGGCAACGCCGATGTGGTGAAGGGAGCGGACAACGTGACCTTCACTTGGAACATCTTCGGCTATGAGATCGACGGAGGCCACAACTTCTCCAACCTGGTGGCATCCTCGGACGACGAGCCTGAGAGCGCGGGCAAGCTGGACATCACGCTGATGTTCAACTGGTTCCGCGGGGTCGCACAGCGGCAGCCCCGCTGTCGATACGGTGACATCCACGTCGTGAACAACCTGTTCACCAGGGATGGGATGCAGTCCGACTACGGGATCTCTGCTGGCAAGGATTGCCGCGTGCTCACGGAGAACAACCACTTCTTCGAGATCAACACCCCCATTTACACCAGTCACGCGAGTGGCAGCGCGGCCAACGAGCTGCGCGGAGAGAACATTTTCGAGGGCACGTCCGGCAACACCACGGGGTACGGCACCGCGTTTACGCCCCCGTACGAGTATGAGTCGTTCATGGTGCCGTCGTCGCAGGTGAAGGATCTGGTTCAGGCACGCGCTGGAGCCACACTCGCCAGCCCCACGTCTTGCGGCGACTGAGCCTCGAGCCTGGTGGTGTCTCGAGACCCGCTGGAGCCGCGAACCCTTCGCTTCCGGCGGGTCTTCGTCATGTGGGCGGTCTGTATGTGAGCGCACCAATGGTACGTGCTTGCCGACGCACGTCACGCAGGGAATGCCCCCCTCGGCAAATGGGCGCCTGCCTGCGTAGCCGGGGGAGTTCAAGGCCAGGCGTAGCCTCCGAGCCAGCGCCGAGTGGACCGGAGGTTCAACCGACCAGGGCGGCGAGGTCGGCCACGGCGCCCTGGCACTCGTGGGCAAGTTCGAGGTACGCGTATGCCTCGACGTTGTTCAGCTTGGTAGTTTCGAGAATCGTGTAGAGCTGGGGCGCCACTTCGGTGCCACGCACCGAGCGTGAGCGGTAGTGGTTCTTGCGCCCCAACACTGGGTCGCGATTCGCGCGTCCAGTGATGTTGTCGCTGAGAGGGATCCTCGGATCATTGAGGAAGCGAGTCAGCCCACTCCAGTGATTCGTCATGTAGTTGATGGCGCCATCGAGACCATTGCCGGGCAACGTCTTCACATCGTTCGCCCACAGCTCAATCTTCTTGATGATGGGACGCGATTGCACATCACGCAGGCGCGCTCTCTTCTGCAGCGCCTCGTCGTTGTCGTCGCCGCCGGTAGCCTCGCGCTCGATGGCGAAGAGCTCATCGATGAGTTCAAGAACGACCTTGGTATCCGCCTTGAAGAATTCCTTGATGTGCAAGAAGCCACGTCTCGCATGGTGTTGGCACGCAGCCCGATTTAAAGGAGGCTGTGGCAGTGATGCGAGGATGGTTCGATGCGGGGGAAGTTCAGTTTCTCGCGCGCGAGAGCGAGCGGCTCGTATCGAAAGTGCTTGATGTGGTGAAAAGACCTCTGGGAGACTCAACGCCAACGATGCGCTGTTGGTTGCTCTGGTGCACGACGGGGCGGTGGACGGTCTTGTCAGTTTCGACGCCGGATTCGATGCCGTCGAGGGATTTCTCAGAATAGCCTGAACGGGCGGCACGAGCGCCGACGGACACCCTCCATCGAGGTGCCAGCACAGGTCGCGTGCGATTCTCGAGACTACCTGTGGCCGCGGCTCACGGCGATCTCGATACCATGCACGTAGTCGGTGGTCTGGAGGCGCTGCTCGGGCGCCTTCGTCCGCACCTGCACGAGGGCGTCAGTTGGCGCAGTTGATGGACTCCAGGGTTCCCCGCCGGGACCCAATGCCAGCTCTGGACAGGGTTTCCTCAATGAGTTATACCAGCGGTATGAAGACTGCCGTGTCGCTTCCCGATGAGGTCTTCGAGAACGCAGAGCGACTTGCCAGTCGTTTGAAGGTCTCTCGCAGCGAACTCTACGCTCGGGCGCTTCAGGACTATGTTCGTCGGCATGCACCAGATGCGGTAACCGACGCCTACAACGAAATCTGCGCTGAGGTTGACTCCCATGCGGAAGCGTTCACGCGCCGCGCAGCCCGAGTAACCCTGAAGAGGGCCGAGTGGTAGTCGGACAGGGTGAGATTTGGTGGGCTGATCTGGCTGAGCCGAGGGGATCGAAGCCTGGCTATCGACGGCCGGTCGTCGTCATTCAGGGCGATGCACTCAACCGGAGCAGGCTGGCAACCGTGTTGTGCGTGGTTCTGACAGGCAACTTGCGGTGGGCAGACGCGCCTGGAAACGTCCTTTTGTCGTCCAAGGCCACAGGACTCGCGACGGCTTCCGTCGCGAACGTTTCACAGGTGGTAACCCTCGACCGAGAAGCGCTACTGGAACGAACGGGAAAGCTCGGGCGAGCAAAACTGGAACTGATCTTCTCAGGACTCGACACGATATTGGATCGTCGGGGTTGAAAGGCTGGCCGGCTTCGGCATGAAGCGGGCAGCGAAGAGCAGCCTCGGTGAGGTTTCCGAGGCACAGCAGCGTGCTCAATGCGCATTCGGTTAGGGGTGTCGGTGGAGAGTGGAGACTTCTTCCATCGGGTTGGCGCGCGATGCTCCGGAGGTGGGTTCTGCCTCCAACACCTCCCGAGCCGGCCATCGCGTGACTGCGTCGTGGCAGTCGATTCGGCGGCCCATCGGGATCGTCAAGGGAGCCGCTCCCGAATCTGTCGGGTGCGAAGCCGGCCATTCCGTGAGAGAATGCACGCATGCGTTCCGAATCCGATGACAGTGCCCGACGTGAACGGGCCAGCCTTCGCGCCGCAATGCCCGGTGAGATCGTGCAGAGTGGCACTGCCAAGCCGAATCTCTACGCGCAGCTCAGCCCGATCGAACGGTTCGCGTACATGTCGGAGCTGTGCCGGACGCAATGGGAGGCTTCTGGGCGTGTCATCGCGCAAACGCCACGCTCCAAGTGGCCGGGCCAAATCTTCGAGATTGGACGTGAGTAGCTCCAAGCTCAACCAAGACTACCGCGATCTGCTCATCCTGCTGTCGGATGAGGGCGCACGCTTCTTGTTGATTGGTGGCTGGGCGTTGGCCTTGCACGGACACGGCCGTGGCACCGATGATATGGACGTCTTCGTTCAGCCCACGGAGGAAAACGCCGCCCGGGTATTTCGTGCCCTGGCCGCGTTTGGTGCACCTATCGCGGCCCACGGTATCACCGAGGGGCTCTTCGCCCATGAGGGCTACGGCTATCGCCTGGGAACCAAGCCAAACCTCATCGAGCTTCTGACTCGAATCGATGGGCTCTCGTTTGACGAGGCCTATCGAGACCACCTGACCTTCGACCTGGAAGGCCGAGATGTCCCGTACATCGGTCGCGCTGCTCTCCTGCGCACCAAGTTGGCTGCGGGCAGACCCAAGGATCTGGCAGACGCTGAATGGCTGCGTGAGCATCTAACGGATACGTAGACCCACCTCTTCCAGTCGGAGGTTCGGTACCGTATCCCAACGCGATCGCCGGCAATTGGGCTCGGCGCAGGGGCCTGGTTGCCGATTACCCCACGTCGAATGACATCGATTCGACTGGTGGCACCCCGATGCTCGAGCGTCTCGGAGTCTTGACGTCGTACAGTCGCCCTAGGGTGAGCGACGACAACCCCGACGTCGAGTCGCACTTCGGCACGATGAAGACCCGCGTCGGCTACCCTGACGGAGCCCTTCGCGACACTTGCGGAAGCGCAGGTACGCTTGGACAGCTTCGTGCGCTGGTACAACGAGGAACACCGGCACAGCGCCCGAAACTGGGTGACACCAATAGCTCGCCACAAGGGTGAGGACACGAGCTACTGCGTGTTGGCGCGGAGACCTACCGCCAAGCTCGACACCGCAGTCCGCAACCGTGGTCACGGAACATCCGGGACTTTTCGCCAGCTCGCGCCGTGACCCTCAACCCCAGAATGAAGAGCAGGCTCCCACAGGGGCGCCGAAGCTCCCGAGCTTATCGGCGAGCTCCGGCCCAAAACCTCGCCCTTCTCAACGGCAGAACTTCTTGCCCTTGTCGTCGACGGCCGTGCAGCCCACCGAGAGTCCAGCTTGAACACAGTCGTCATCGCTCTCGCAGAA
>CAYNEY010000034.1:0-4426 GCA_964396375.1 uncultured Polyangiaceae bacterium
TCGTACCGCCACTCGCCGCGCCGCCACTCGCCGCACCGCCAGCACCCGTGGTCGTACCGCCACTCGCCGCGCCGCCACTCGCCGCACCGCCAGCACCCGTGGTCGTGCCGCCACTCGCCGCACCACCGCGCCCCGCGGAGGAACCGCCGCTACCATCGCTGGTGCCGGCGGTAGCGTCGGTCGGCCCTGGTTCCAAGGTACTGCCTCCTTGAGCACAAGCCATAGTGAGAAGAAAAGAAACGCTGAACGCGACGAGGGAAGGATCGTTGAGTCGAGACATGATGGGAAGATCCCAAGCTTACCCTTAGCTGAAAGATCCCGCCACCAGGAAGCGCGCACAGCAAACCAGGTCGAAAACCGACCAGTTTCAGCCAAGACGAGCCCAGATCCTGAGCTCTGCCAGCCTGCTTGGCGCAAGATCGGGAAGTCGCTTCCAGACCCGCGCGACCATCGCCACGAACCAGTCGGGGCGCTTCCGTTCAGGATCGAGCGCCGCGGCAAGCCGTTCCTCGATCGCCGGACGGGCAGCACGTTCATCGAGCGCCACGCACGAAAGTGCGAGCGCCACGGCCACGCCGGTCCAATCCGCCGGGGCCATGAGCAGCCGGTCGACGAGCTCGCCACGCCGCGAGCCCAAAAAGGGTCGTGGGGCGGCCAACCACAGCATCGCCGCAGCCACCTGAAAACGAAACACGAAGAGGGGAGGGGCTAGGCTGAGCTTGGCACAAGGAGGAGGACGTACCATCGCGCGCAGCATCTCCTCGTGGTCGAGATCCGGATGGTGCTGGCGCCAGAGCCGGGCTCGCCTCCACCACTCTTCTGCCGCGTACGCACCCACACCAATTTCCATCACCGCCCGTATCAGCTCAGGTGCAACGTCACGCGCGCTCTGCTCGAACCATGCGCTAGCTCCACCGAACAATGGGTGTTCAACCTCGAGGAGCGCGCCGTTGGCACCGACAATCCTGAGCTCGGACTCTTCGGGAATGCCGAGGGCTTCGAGCGCCGCCCGAAACGCGAGCCACAAGCTCGGCGGTTCGGGCTCGGAAACCTCGACACGGAAGGATACGGGAGCCTGCTTTCGGCTGTTGGCTCCTTCCCTGACCAGACGTCGACAGAACCCCATGAGCGCATGCGCGCCCGGGCTTTCGGGAAGAGGTAGCCAGGTCTCGAAGGCCAGCACTTCGCGGAGTTCTTCCGCCGGTTCTCCCGCGCCTTCGAGCCGCCGCAACTCCTCGAAAGCAGCGGGATCGCGAGTCGCCGCGAAACGCGCGCCAAGCCAAGCCACCCGTGCGGTCGAGGATTCGGAGTTGCGCTCCCGCGCCTGCCCGAAGCAACCCGCAGCGCGCGCCGCTTCACCGAGCTCGAGTTCGAGCTCCCCTGCATCGAGGAGGGCCGTGTGGTCAGTGAGGTCGAGCCGTGCGGCCTCATGGTAGTGCGTGATGGCGGCGCGAAGCTGACCTCGCTGCTTGGCCACCCGCGCCAAGGAGACCTCGCGGTGCCACGAGCGGGGCTGCCGGAGCGCCGCGGCCTCGGCGCACTCGAGCTGTTCGAGCGAGAGCAGATGGCGCACGAGGAGCGCCGAGAGTATCGGATCCTCTGTGCACTGCTCGGCCCAGATCCCAAGCAGCGCCGCGAAGGCCAAGGCATTCTCGCGCCGAGCATCGGCGTGACCTCGCGCGAGGACGTCGCTCACCGGAAACAGGAGGGCTCGGACCTCCTCGACTCGACCAAGCTGCACCCGAGCCGGATCCCAATCAAGCACCCAGGGCAGGTAGGCCACTTCGGGACGAAAGCGCACCACCTCGAGCAACCCACAGCAGGCCCGGACGAGTTCACCACGGCGAGCCAGAAGCCAACTCTTCGCGGCGACCAGTCCGAAGAACTCCGGCTGTGCGGAGGCTGCTTTGATCGCGAGCGACGGCTCTGCGTCGTCGATCGCAAACAGAAGGGAACGGAGCGAAGACGAGCCCGGATCGAGGGCAAGGGCGGCCGCCACGAGTTCGAGCGCTCGCGACGGTTCACCGTCGCGGAGCGTCACCTCGGCCGCAACCGCGTAATCGTGTGCCGTTGGGTTCTCGATGAAAGACACGTCTCGGTGAGTCATGACGGGTCAGAAGTGCCGCGGATCGCCGAGGAGCACGGCGGCACGCTCCCCACCGTCGCTCCCCACCAGGATCATCGCAAGGGGATCCGGCGCCCAGCCACGTGCGAAAGCCTCTGCCACCAGCGTCGAGAACACCGGCAGCGTGGCTGCCCCCAGATGACCCATCCGCTGCGCTGGCGAATCGACCACCAACTCCCGGGAGAAGAGGTGCTCGGCGCGCACGCTCACTGCCTGCCACTCAAAGAGGCGAAAGGTCTCGAACGAGACATCATTGAGCTGCCACCCAACACGCCGCGTGTTGGCCTCGAGCAGCGCCCCGAGCTCGAACACAGCAGTGGTCATCCCCAGTGCCTCATAGGCACTCTCATCATTGGAAGGCTGAGCGCGCTCGAAGCCCTGGCCCACGCCAAAGATCCGGGAAAGCTCCGGGAGCCCGAGGCGACGCACCACATGGTCGAGTCCGAGCAGCACCATGGCCGCACCTTCCCCGGGAATCAGCGCATCGAGGTGCTCAGAGGAGTAGAGTCGGTTGCTCGCCACGAGCGAGGCAATCCGAGCTACCTCGTAATCGGTGTGGAGCCCGCCCAAGATGACCAGATCGACGGCACCTGCCTCGAGACGCTGGAGCTCCTCGGAGAGTAAGCGACCGAGTGCCGCAGCTCCCTCCGGGCGCACCTGAAGCGCGACGCGTTGCCCGAGTGTCCCCTCCAGAAAGCGACGGAGCTTGGTCTCGAGGCGAAGTGCGCCGCAGTCTTCGCCAAAGACGCGCTCTCCCCAGGTTTCGGGGACAGCAAGAGTTATCGCAAGACGGGCACCCGAGGGCACCTTCTTCAGGAGCTCTTCGAGCGCCCGCTCACCAAGCTGGAAGGCTCGTTCCCAGCCTACCAGCTCATTCGGAAGGGTATTCACCAGCCCCATGGTGATGGCTTGGTTGTCGCGACCGATAATGGGCGCCTCACGGAGCCCCGGCAGGCCCGTGCGGTAGAAGAACCCCGTCTCGAGGGCGGTCAGACCGAGTGACGTGACGGCTCCGGTGGCAACGATGGTAGCCCTCGAGTGCATACTCATCCTCCCCTAGTTCAACCGCAACATGCGCCCCACCAGGCGGAACACCCCGCGCGATGCCGCACTGATCCGGCTCCCGACCAATTCCACGTTGCCGTCTTCGCGCAGGACCATTCCTGCCCGGCCGGAGCGCAGGCGCAGACTGCGACGCGCCGTGAGTTCGAGCTCGTCCGCCACTAAGCGCAGCACACTCGGGCGGCGCGTGACCAGCACCGCAACAATCGACTCGCGACCATCAGCACCCTGCTCGAGAACGACCAGCTGCCGGTCCCGGATCGCCTCCTTTAGCAGTTCTGGCTCCAGCTCGGGAGCGATCCGCACCTTCCTCGGCTGAGGTTCGTTTCGACCGCGCACCACCGCCAGACTTCCGACAAGCTGCTCAGCCACCCCCAGTCTGAGCTCGCCCGCAGCCCGCATGGCGCTCGGTTCCGTCACCGCACCCTCCGGCTCGGTCCCCACACACTCGAGCAAACGCTCGACCGGGTCGTCGAGGAACTCTTCCCCTTCGGGTGGGTCGTCCTGTCCGCGCCGCGCGTTGCCTGCCACCATGCGTCGTCGACGCTAGCCGGTGTGCCCGCGAAGATCCAGCACTCATGCCCGTTTGTGCGCGTTGATCGGTGGTCGTTCGGCCGAGGCTCCCACAAGGGGCGATCTCCCGGTTTTGCAACGTTGCGGGCCGATCCCGCGCTCGCTAAGATGCCGTCCGGATTTGGCCGAGCCACTCGCTCTCACGCGCTTCGCGCGGATCACTGCTCGACTCCAGAAGGGGGAGTCGAGGGCCACGGTACTCGGTGAAGAGGGGCTGCCCGAGCAGGCGTGGGTGGAGGCCCAAAGCTACTGGCTTCGTGAGATCGCGAACCAGCAGCGGCTCGGCAAAAACACTCTGCCTCGACATTTCATGGCGCTGATGCTGGCGGAGCAGCGGCACCTGGGGTTGGTCGAGGATGCGGAGCGTGAAACACCCCCACCCGCACGTCCGCTGCTTCAACTCAAAGTGGGACTGAAGGAGTACATTCCACAGGAACCCGCGGCCGTCGCGATCGGCCCGGAACCTCCCCGTGCCAATGGTGGCACACCGCCACACGTCGAGGCTGTCGCAGCCGTCCCGCCAGAGCCCGCGAGCTTGGGGGTCGTCCCTTCCTTCCTGCTCGCAGCGGAACCCTCGTCACCTGTGGAGCCACCACCTGCCGTCGTGCCTCTCGCCGCGCCTGCCGTCGTGCCTCTCGCCGCACCTGCCGTCGTGCCTCTCGCCGC
>CAYNEY010000034.1:4526-40878 GCA_964396375.1 uncultured Polyangiaceae bacterium
CCTGCCGTCGTGCCTCTCGCCGCGCCTGCCGTCGTGCCTCTCGCCGCGCCTGCCGTCGTGCCCCCGGCGCCGGTTGCGCCCGGCTTCCTCACTCCACCTGTGGAGCCACCAGAAGCGGTCGCGGCGCCGGCACCCATGGCACCCGCGTTCCTGTCATCGCCTCTGGCTGCGTCACCTGCCTTCGTGCCGCCACCCACGGCTCCCGTGGCTCACGCGGCGGTCTTCGCGCCCGCTTCTGGTTCTCTCAGCCATGATTTCTTACCCTCTCCCGTGCCACGGCTGGCGGACGCCTCGGTCCCAGATTTCCTCCGCGTGTCCGCCGCTGCCCCCGTACCCGCCGCGCCGACAGCGGCGGTGGTGAGCCAAGCCGCGTACCTCCAGGCACTGATGGGGCCCGCGTCGACTCCCACCCCTAGAAGCTTTCCTGAGGTAGTCCCCGAGCACTCTCCGCGGCTCAGCCTGCTGGGTTGGTTCGAGGTGAAACGGAGGCTCAATGTGCTCACCTCGACGTCCGAGCAGGCACAACTCCTCGCGACCGCGGGACTCGATGACACCACTTGGGCGATCGAAGAGCGGATCTGGCGGTCCCTGATCACGTCGTGTCCCATGACCCAAGCGATGTACCAAGAGCTTCTCGGGAGCACTCCATGAATCCACTCGATCTGGTTCCCACTTTCTTCGACTGGATGCATGGGTTGCTTCCCATCCACGACGCCCTCGAGGAGGCGCGTGATCAGGTGCGTGCCCTCACGGAACCACCGTCGGACCTATCTTTGGTCGCACAGGGACTCGATGCCGCCACGCGAACCCTGCTCACGGCTTTTCTCGGCTCACGCGAACCCGCCGTGGTGCTCGGCGACACCGCGGCCATCATGCAGCAGACACTCACCGAACTGGCCAAGTTTGGCGATGAACCCCGGCTGGAGCTCGCGCACCAAGCGCTCGGACGCGCCAGTCGGCATCTCGAGCCGATCCGGATGGCGCTCGCCGGCGTGCTTGCCGTCGAGCTGCCCAACCACACGAGCATACGGGCCAGCCACGAGCTTCCCAGCCTGTTCGTCTTCGACCGCCCAGTGGTGGTGCACGAGCTTACCGTGCATCCTCCACCAGCAACCGAGCTTACCTCGGTAAAACGTCCGCCTCCGCCGATCGGCAGCTTCGAGGAGCTCGATGCGACGCTGGCCGCGCTCTTGGCCGAGCTTACCGGCAGAGCATCGTCGAGCAAGAAGCAATCGCCACCTTTACCCAAGGACACTGAGCCAGCGACCTCGCCGCCTGGGTTCATCGCTGACCCATTACCAACTCTCTCCCTGGACCAGTTCCGGTGCCAACGTGCACGGGAGGTCTTCGAAGAGATCGCGATGCTCGGGCAGAACCGTGTGCCTCTGCTTGGAGATCCCTGGCGGGGAAGCCGCACCTTCGAGCAGCGCTTGCTTCAGAACCTGGACGCCTTCGTGGCTCTTGGACCGCGCGCCCTCGCGGAGCTACCAGCGCTCGGTCCCGGTGCGCTTCTGCCGAGCCCAAGCCAGCTCTTTGCCACCACGTTGATAGCGGGATGCGTCCACGGTCGTGACCTGCTTGCCCTCGCCGAACAGGCCCATCGCCTGCAGGCCCCGGAGGATCCGGCCTTCACCAGGGCCTTTTCCAATGCACTGCGCTTGGTGAACCATCCCTTGGTGGTGCCGATCGCTCGGGGCTGGTTGCGGCATTCCAGTGCTGTGATGCGGGCACTTGGGGTGGAGGTGCTGGCACACCGAGAGAGCATCACCGATGAAGAGCTCTGTGAGGCCGCCTTCGACGAGCCGGAGGTGGTGAAAATCGCGCTGCCTTTGTTTGCGCTCGGAGCCCACCCGCGGCGCCGAGAGGCGCTCCAGCGGGGGCAAACTCTTGCCGAGCAGCTGCCTCTGGAGGCTGGGCTCTTTCGCGCCGTCGCGCTCAGTCTCAGCTATGCCAACCATCCGGACACCGTACGCTTCGTGAAGGCCAGAATCCCGGGGCCACTCGCCGCCATAGCGGCTCAGATCTTGGCACTTTCGGCGGGCGCAGCCGACGCCGAGTGGCTGCTCGCCCAGATCGCCGAAGCGCCCGATCCAGGACTGGTGCAGGCACTCGGGTGGGCGGGGCCGAGCGAGGCGATCCGGGTGTGCCTGGCGCTTTTGTCCGACCCAGACGCGGGAGTGGTGTTGATGGCTGCCGATGCGCTGGAACGGATCACCGGCGCAGGGTTCTTCGAGATCGCCGCCGAAGCGCCCGAGTCCCTCGCCCCTCCGGAGCTCCCCGATCCCAAAGGTGTCGAGAGCGAGACCGCGGAGAGAGGCGAGGCCGACCGCGATCCAGCACCCGAAGGAGCCCCCGATCTGCTGGAGCGACCCAGCACGGATCGGGCACGCTGGGAGGCATTCATCGCCGAGCGCGGGGAGTGGTTTCTCCCCGAGCGGCGCTACCGACGCGGACACGCCTATACTCCCTTGGTCTCACTGAGTGAGCTTGATTCTGGACGCTGCCTTCCTGCGGAGCGTCGCTGGCTGGTGGCCGAGCTCGCGATCCGGACCGGGCAACTGATCAACCTCGATCCGGAGGACTTCGTGGTCACCCAGGAGCGAGCACTCTCTGCATTCCGTCCCACGGCAGAGGCAACCAGTCGCAGCCCTGGGGGATGGGAGCGCGCTTTTCGTGGTCTGTAGCCGATGGTTTCACGAACGCGGCGCGACCAGCCCGCTCGCGGTGATCGCACTGCTTGGTACCGTACTCATGACGGCGGGTTGCGAGAAGTCCGCGCCATCACCCGAAAATCCCCGCGCCACCCAATCCCGAGCGGGCCCGGTCACCGCTCCCAAGGAACCCCGCGCGATCACCGCCACGGAACTGGGCACCCTGCTCAGCCATGCCGAGCGCCGTGGCGTGCTCGTCAACCTCTGGGCGACCTGGTGCGGTCCCTGCCGTGAAGAGCTGCCCATGCTGGCGCGGGTGTCAAAGGACTACTCGGCGAAGGGGTTGCTCATCCTGCCCCTAAGCCTGGATGAGAGGGACAAGAGGTCGACGATCATTTCCACCCTAACCGAATCGGGCTTTGGCTCTCCCTACCTGTGGTATTCCGGCACGCTCGATCAGCTCCGCAGCGTCGCTGCCCGCTCCTGGCCGGGCAATGTCCCGGTCAGTTTCTTGTTCGATGCCTCGGGAAACCTTGTGCACTACTTCACCGCCCAGGTCTACGAGCACGAACTCCGGCCGGTGCTGGATGCCTTCCTTGCCGGGAAGCTTGACCAGCCTCGCTCCAATTTCTCCATCGCCCCCGGCAAGGCACTCTGAGCATCAGAAACCCACGGACCGCGGCAGGCCATCGGGCCGCCCACGCTTCCTCGCCCCGGCCCTCGGGAAGCTGGCGCGATTTTTCTTGGCGGGCCCCGGACTTCCTCCAACAGGCGGAATTGTTCAGCAACTGCGGGCAGGTTTCGCTACATTC
The DNA here is from genome assembly GCA_964396375.1 of uncultured Polyangiaceae bacterium. Classification (GTDB taxonomy): domain Bacteria; phylum Myxococcota_A; class Polyangia; order Polyangiales; family Polyangiaceae; genus FEN-1139. The sequence continues at coordinate 7,990 of CAYNEY010000034.1, forward strand.
CCCGCTCATCGGTAGGCTCTGCACATGTCTGGGACGAAAACCAACAAGATCGCCACTCTCGAAGACGTCACGCGTCGGTGCAGCATCGGCATCGCGACGCGGGCCTCGCTTCTGGAAGAAGGCGTGGCTCATGCGCGGCACGCCCGCACCCAGCTCGGCGAGGCGGAGCGCTGCTTCACCTCTGCCTTGGGCGCCCTCAACGTGGGCAAGCCCGCGTTCGCCGGAACCTCCGAGTACATGCTCACCGCGACGCGACTCCTCACCGAGTTGACCCGCGATCTCGAGGCCGATCTCGCCGAGCTCCGTCTCATCCAATCCTCCATCCAAAGCTGGGAGGAGCCCATGAGCGGCATCCTCCAGCAACTGGTGGTGTTCTCGGTCGAGACCATCTCAGCGCGTATCCGCGGACGCATGAACAAGCTGGGTGGTGATTTCGCTTCGAGGGTGGCCACACGCTCGTCGATCAACCTAGGGCAGATCGCACCGCCATCGCGCCGCCGTCCTGATAGCTTGCCCCCACGCGAGCTTTCGCTCACTGAGTTCGACGAAGCCATGCCGATGGACAACTTGGTGCAGGCCGGTCTCGAGAATTTCGAGCGCGGCGGAGCGCTGCTCGAGGCTTGCCATGATGCGTTGCTGGAAGGGCAAACCGCTATCTCCTCAGCCACCAAGGAGCTGGAGGCGCTGAAGGCGGGATATCGGAACCTGGTGTACATGGAGGGGGGGAGCAACTCCGTCTCCCTCACCAATACGCTCGGCGAGCTGGAGCACTTGATCCGTGAGGTGGATGGTCAATTCCCACGCTTGGAGCGCTTGGCAGCGGCACCCGATCGGGTGCGCTCACCACTTCTGGCGATCCTCGAGAATATGGGGCGATTGCTCCTAAATGGTCTTCTTTCCGAGGCGAACCCCGCCGAAGTCCGCGAGACCTCGACCAAAGAGCTGTTCGATCGCAGCTTGACCGGCGACAGTGATGCGCTGGCCGAACTGTTGCTGCTTGGCGATGACGAGAAGCTGCGCTCGGTTTTGGATGCGCTTTATCATGCAGCGCGGAGCCAGGAGCTGGAGCCAGCGCTGTGCGCGGTCGCAGGCCTTCGGTTCCTCGCCAAGAAGTCCCCCGCCGTGGAGCGCGAGGCCAGTGACAATCTCCTCAGCCTCTCCAACCTGACCTCGATTCCCGAAGCTGTGCGGTCAGCAGCTACGGCCGCGTTGCTCGATCTCGCCGAGGGTTCAGGCCTGTCGGTATGACCTTGGGGTCGGCGCGTCCGGAGCTCGACTCGGTGGTTTCCACTGCTCGGCTGAACAGAGCGGTGGAGCGACTGGAGGAGGGGTCGGTGAGCGTCGAGGAGTTGCTCGAAGTCTTCGACGAGCTCAGTCACTCAGGAATCACCGGGCGCCAACTGCCCGAGCTCTTGGCGCTGAAGCGGCAGCAGGTGACTCTCGAGCATGCGGTCTTCACGCCCAGCGTGGCTGAGTTCTTGGTGCGGTTATCGCGACGCCTCCCCCATCTGAGCGACGGTCTGTCCAGCCAGGTGATGGTACTGCTCGAGGCAAGCTCGCAGAACCCGGCCTTCTTTGGAGTGGTGCGGGCCATCACCGACGAGCGTCTCTTGGATCTTGGGCATCCCCTCTCGACCGAGCTTCGTCAGGCCTTCCGCCGCATTGCGGATCGCTCGCTCACGCTCGACACGCCAGCAAGCACAGCACCTTCGTCGAACCGCACGCCGTTTCGTAGTCAGCCGATCATGGCGGTCTCCGACACCGACCCTCTGGCTCACACGAACACACCGCTCACTCCGTCGAAGAACCTGGCAATCGAAGCCGAGCCCACACCCTCACTCTCCGCAGCCGAGAACGACAGCTCGACGCTCGAACCTTTGAGCTCACGCGGCGAGCCGCCTGGTTCGCCCCCGAGCTTCGAGGCCCCTTCGAGTGAGCCTGTGCGCGCGGAGCCCGAGGCGGCTCGCGCGCCATCGTCGAGCACAGCACCTCTGCTCTCACGTGAGTTGATGGCGGGGACCGTATCCCGAGCCGCACTCGAGAATCTTCCCGCGTCACCTGCCACCGCTGCGCTCCGTGGTGGCTTCGCGGCGGCGCTGCTGGTCGCCGTGATTGGCGGCGTGTTGTGGATGCTGTGGAGCGAGGAACTGCTTCGGGCACTTGGGATCGCTGAGACGCCCCCAGAAGCTGCACCCAGTGCAGCGGCTGGCCCGAGTGACCTCCCCACGGCGGTGCTCCCATCGTCAAAACCCTCGGAGCAAGCTCCCTTTTCACCACACCCATCCCAAAGCCCCCGCAGCCCCGACTCCAAAGATGCTCGGCCCACTGCGCCGCCAGCCGTCATGTCGGCCGTGCCGGCCCCCTCCACCAAAGGCACGAGCACCGTCGACACGAAGCCCGCCACCGCGCTCGCCGCCACCCTCCCCTCGCCCCACCCCGAAGTGCCGGTGAGCGGAGCCAATACGAGTCTCGCCGCCACCCTCCCCTCGCCGCCGTCGCTGCCACAACCAGCTGTCCACCAGAGTTCGCCGCGGGAGGCACCGATCGCTGAATCCAGCAGGAGTTCGGCCACCACTCCTCGGAGTTCCGCCTCCAACGAGAAAAACGGCTCACCGCGCGAGCAACCCGTGATTGTGCCGAAGAGCAGCCCCTCGCCATCTCCGCCACCTGTAGCGCGGAGCGAAGCCAAGCTCTCCACCGCCGAGCAGCTCCTCGAGGATGTTCGCGGGATGCGTGACGATCCTTCGCTGATCCAGAGAAAGGCGCGGGAAGTCTCGCGCTGGATCGCCCGCTCGAAGCTCGAGGCTGTCGACTCACTGCTTGCGCGCTTGACCCCCGAACACCTGCTGATGGGATTGCCTGCCGAACAACCCGTGCACCCGATCACACGTCTGGTTGGCATAGCACTCGAGAACGTCGCGGTAGATTCCGACGATACGCGCGCGGTCCGTGCCCTCATGCTGCTCGGTCGCTGGGCACAGCATCCTGAGGTTGGCCGCACAGCACGCGCCATCCTGGAATCGCTCCGCCGCAGCCTCATCATCCGTGGGCGCCCAACGCGCCAAGCCGCCCTGGACGAGGCGGTTGGTCCGTCTGGCTGAGCCCTTGAGTCAAGAGTGTCGTTTCACCGTGCTTTGCACCATGCACGGTTCATTCGCTTCCGATCATGAGTTCTCCCAAGACACGTGGCTCGATCGGATTTGGCCGCACATGATCGAGGGAGACTCCCTGACCTTCGAAACCAAGACGAGCTCCTCCTCGGATCTTCCCGTCTCCTGCGTGGTATGCTGACCTATGCTGTTCGGTCGGACACTCAGGAGCCTGCCCTCGTTTCGGGTGAGGACGGTGTTCCACGCCGTCGTCCGTGGCCTCGCTTTGTCGAGGGACGAAACACGGTTGTTTCTGGTCTGCACGATTCTTCACATGCTCTTCAAGGCGCTGCTCGGCACCAAGATCGCGCTGGAAGACGGCTATGGGTTTCGCTCGCTGGTGGCACCACCGATGGTGCTGATCTTCCTCGGTGGTGACATCTTGATCTCACTTGGTCTTGCCTACCTATCTCGGCTTTCGCCACCGGGATATCGGCGCGGCACACAACTGGCTTTGGCCATCGTGCTCGGTGGATTTCTCCTCGGCAACGTGGTGATCCACCAATACTTCCGGACCTTCGTGAACCGCGGACTGTTGGAGTTCAACGGGGCGAGCCTGATAGAACTCGTCGACTACGCTGGCGCCGGGGTGACACCCTATTCGGTCGCATTCTTGGTGGGGGCAGTCGCCGCGATCACTGTCGGTCGACGTGCCCCGAGTCCGGCGAGCAAACCATCGCGCTGTGGCACGGTGTGGATCTGGGGCCTGCTCGGCTGGGTGCCGGTCGCGTTGTGCCTGTCCGATCAGGTGAGCGCGGGACAATCGGTTTGGCTGGCACGCACTCCCGCCTTCGAGTTGGTGCGAGGATATCTGGGCAAAGAGCGTGGCCAACCTCGCCGCGCCACACCCGCAGAGCTGGCAGCCTTCGCTTGGCCGGGACCGCTCTTCGGACACTACGACACCACACCGATTGTCTCCCCCTCTTCCCAGCCGGGGCGCAACGTGCTTTTCATCCTCATCGAGTCACTGCCCCTCGAACAGACCTCGCTCGGCGGCAAGCCTGCGCAGTTGCCGGTTCTGTCCCGCCTTGCTGAACACGGCTTCGCCTTCAGCAACTTCCGCACGGTCTTTCCAGCCACCAGTCGGAGCTTCTGGGCCCTTCACTGCGGCGCTCACCCGCCCTCTGGCCCTTCGACCATCACCAAGTACGTGCCCGGGTTTCGGTGCGCATCGTTGGTCCATGCGCTGAAGGCTCACGGCTACGCGACGGGCTTCTTCACATCTTCGATGCTCAGCTACGACAATCTGGATCGCTCCTGGCTGATCGAGGGCTACGACACAGTCAGGGATTTCACGCACCTGCACGCACGAGCCCGACGCAACGACATCACCGCTCCGGCCGTGGAAGAAGAAGTGGTGGTGGAGGAGCTCTTCGACTTTCTGAGGAGCCGCCGCCATCGACCCTGGTTTGCGAACTACTTCATGTTCTGGAACCATGCCCCCTATCGGCTTCCCTTCCAGGACATCTCGTCACTTCCTCCCCTCGAACGCTACCGCCGCACCCTCACCTATCTGGATCAAACCCTGACGGCACTCCTGGAGCGGGGCCGAGCCGAGGGGCTCATCGATGAACGGACGCTGGTGGTGCTGACAGCCGATCATGGTGAAGGCTTCGCTCTCCACCATGACAACGTGAACCACGTCGGGCATCTCTACGAGGACGATGTGCGCGTGCCACTCGTCGTTCACCTTCCGGAGCTAGGTGCGGTCACGGTAGGGCGTCAGGGGAGCAGCATCGATTTGGCTCCTACGCTCGCGCGGCTGCTCGGGCTACCTCGAGCCGTACCATGGCGGGGACAAGATCTGCTCAGTGACGACTACCGACCACGCCCAACCCTGCTCTTCGGTCGCGCGTCGTTCTCCACCAATGGCTTGGTGGATGGCCAGTACAAGTTCATTGACTACCTCGACCACGACTCGGTGCACCTCTACGATATCAGCCGCGATCCGAACGAACAGACCAACCTGGCGGGTGCACATCCGGCTCAGGTAGCCCGATACCGACAGCTCCTCGACACCTGGCTGCCGGTGATCGAGGCCGAAGCCTGGGCCCTTCAGCCGTAGCACAACGTCCGCGTGACGACGCCCGCGGTTCACAGCAGGCCTCGGCAACCCTCTTTCATCCTGGCGAGGCAAGACCCACCGTGAGGTCACCTCGACGCGAACTCGGCGCCGATCACTCAGCACAGGCTTGGTCATTCGGACCGAGATCGGCCCATTCTAGCAGGCCATCGGCCAGACCCCAGCGGGTGTTGGTGTAGCTCTCGAGATCGATCAGCGCGTCGGCCGTTCCTCGGTTGGTGGTGCAACAGCCATCACAGTCGGAGTCGGCACAAGTGTCGATGGCCGTCACCACCATCACCCGCTCACCCGAGCGCAGACACAAGTCGTGACCCTCGAGTCCGTCGTCGGGGAACACTGCAGCGATGTCTCGGGACGCCACCCAGGACTCGGGGCGCACTCCGAGGCAATGGGCGAACTGCCCGGCCCAAGTACACCCGTTGTAGACAATGCACTCCTCGCTGTTCGGATCCGGGTAGGACGTGTAGGTGGTCTTGCGTGCCGTGCGCCAGGTCAGGTTGGGATCGGCGCAGGGTTCGGTGGAGAGCGGAGTGTAGTCGGGCACGGCACCCGTGCCGCTCGTCCCACCCGCGCCGGTCGTCCCACCCGTGCCGCTCGCCGCTCCGTCACCAGCCGTCCACGCGAGGTCATCGACCCAGAAATCGAAACTCGTGGGATCCGCCGCTTGGAAGAGCAGCCCCGTGACCTGCGAGCAGTCGAAGGTCTTGGCCGCACCCCAGCCCTCTTGGGCCAGCTCGGACCAGGTGAACGCCTGCTCCCCAGCCGAGCGCGAGATCCCGAAGTGGTCACTGTCCGGATCGGTTGCCAGAGTCGCGACCTTGACCCGCAGCGGCGTGCCTCCGCTGACCAGCTCGAGCCCAGAATACTGGCAGAGATCGAGGACTCCGGCGAAGCGAATCCCGATCAGGGCGTAACCCCAACCCTCGGCCTCACTGAATGGGAAGCCCTCGCCCGTGGTGCGTGCGCGGCAACCATCTCCGTCGGCTTCGAGCACAAAGGGCTCGCCGCTGCAATCGGGTGGTGGGCTCTGCTCACCTCCTGTACCTTCACAGCTCGAGTTGTATGCGTACCAGGTGCCGGTGGTTCCGGCGAACTCAAAGGTCACCTCACAGTCGTCGAGGTCGTCGAGAACCGTTGGATCGCTTGACCCCGGCTCGCTCGTTCCCCCAGTTCCTGCGCCGCCCACCCCACCCGGCTCACCCACAGCGCCACCCTCGCCATTGTCTCCGTCTGCCGAGCCGTCCGAGTCCTCGCAGGCACCGAGCGTGGCGGCGAGAATCAAACAGAGCTGGGCGGTAAGTCGGTGGGGACGGTGGGTGGCTCGGCGAGGTGTCATGCTGGGATGGTGACGGATCGGGGTGGGTCAGAATGTATATTTACGATCTATATGATGTACAATTCTGATCATGGTCCGCACCCGTCCCACCATCTCCCCCCTTTCCCCCCTCGGGATTGGCCTGCTGGGGCTGCATCAGCTCTCACGGTGCCTCGCCGGCCTGGAGGGTGTGCCGTGTTTCATCCTGGAACACAGGGTCCGCACCGGGCGCATCGCTTGGTGGCCGCTGGTGCGGGACGATCGGCGACTTCGCCCCTTTGATTTCGATTTCCGGGTGGGACGCCCCGAGATCCGGGACGACTACCACCGGCGTAATCTCTGGGAGGCCCGGCGCACCGGTCGTCCGCAAAACGCGCAGCTCTTCGGCATGTCCGATCTCTACGTGCCAATTTCCATCACGTCGGCCTCTACTCTCGTGCTCTACGCCGGTCAGTACGCCGAGCGTCCTTTCACACCGGCCACACTCACCCAAGCCTTCCGCGAGTTGTCGTCACGGGATCCGGGCGCCACCGATCCGATCTTTCACCGCTTCGTACGTGCCTGCCTCGGGCTCCCCATCCTCCACCCGGAGCAGGTGCGTGGGCTCACCGAGCTCGGCGCAGCCCTGGCCAGCTTGGACACCAACCTCCCCCTCGGTCGGGTTCAGAGGACCATCGAGCGCCTGAAGAAACGTCGTTTCTCGGCGCACGCGGTCGATCACGAATGGGTAAACTCCGCCATCGATCTCGATGGGCTCACTCGACCGCCTTGGGGCCTCGATCCCGAGCTCGATCCGCGGTTGGTCGAAGAACTGGGTCTCACCCGCCGACCTTCGGTGATAGCTCTCTTGGCTCTCGATCGGAGCCGAACCCGCTGGTCCTCGGTCGAGGAGCTGTCGTACCTCTGCGCCCTCCAGCACGCCGCCGCCCGCCATTGTCGTGAGCTCCACAGCTGCCTCGCGGCGCCGCTGGAAGGTGAAGGCGTGATTCTGGCTCTCTCCCTCGACGGCACCACGCGGGGCACCCAGCGACGCCGACGCTTCGTCGCGTTGGTGCGCGAGCTGATGCGCCGACTGGCGCGCGATCCGGGTTTAGCCACCATCGCCGGGTTGGGTCTGGAGGTGGTGCCAGGCGCTGGCCTCGGTGAGAGCTACCGCCAGGCCACAGTGGCACTCGGAGCAGCCCGCGCGCGCACCCAGACTCTGTGCGTCTATGACCCGGTCACCCCACCGCACGTGCCTGCGCGCGCCCAGCTCCGACGCGACTTCGAGGCGTTGGCGGCCGAGTTGTCGTCGGAACAGGGCGCAGAGCTGCGCCTGCGCGCGATGGGATTGGCGCGCTCGGTGCTCTGCCTGGAGAGTCACGATCCGAATGCGGTTCGCGTCTGGTTGCTCTCGGCACTCGATCTGTTCCTCGGCACCCTGGAGCGGGATGGGGTGCTGCTCCCGGCGCTGGCTCGGGACCGGCGCACTCTGCTCGAGGCCGAGTTCTCCAGTCTTCGCACGACCAGCGGCTTGATCGAGGGTTTCGAGCTCGCGATGACGGGCCTCTTCGAGCTCTTGGCCCGCCGCAGGTTGGCGGATCGCGACCAGCGACTCAGCACAGCGCTCACTTGGGCGAAGCAGAACCTCGGAGCCTCGTCCGTGGAGGAGCAGGCCGCCCGCCGCGCGGGGCTGGCTTCGGCCAGTTTCCGGAGGGCCTTTCGCGCCGCACGCGGGCAGAGCTTCGGTGCCTGGCTGCGTGAGCTTCGGCTGGAGGAGGCCGCCCGGATCCTAGCCAGGGATGAGGCTCCCTTGGCCCAGGTGGCAGAGCGCGTGGGATTGGGTGAGGTCCACACGCTGATCCGAGGCTTTCGCCGACGCTTCGGCACCACGCCAGCCGCCTACCGGCGCCGGGTAATGGCGGGCGATTGAGTCGCTGCGGGATGGCGGATGAGCGCTTCAGTCGGCCCAGTCGAAGCGTTCTTCATGAGCCAGCTGCTGGAAGCGCTCGAAGCCGGTGGTACCGAGGAGTTCTACCAGAGACCTCGCCAGCTCCGCCTCGGCCTTCTCCTCCAGACGTGCTCGCGCCTCTCTTCTTTGTCGCGGCGTGAGCGAAGCTGCCTGCTCGGAGCGACCGAAAGCTTCCTTCGCATCGCGGTACTCCTCAGTCTTGACGGTCAACGCGGCTTCGAGTTCACCACGAACCGACTCGGAGAGCGAGAGCGACTCTGCCACCAGGTTCACGAATCCGCGGATCCTCCCCTGCCGCTGCTGCTGTCGCTCCGCTTGCCGGCTCTCTCCTCGCTCATCCTCCCAACGCGCCAGCACCCCGCGCACCGCGTTCTCGAACACGACCGGATCACGCTCGCTCAGCGCAGAGAGGGAAGGGTTGGCCTTCGGGACCGCCACCGCAGGACTGCGGGATTCCGTGCGCTGCCGCGATAGGAGGGACACCTCTCGCTCCAGGGCATCCACGCGCTCCACCAACGGATCTGGCCCGAACTCCTTGGAGGCCTCTGACTGCTCGCTCACTGGCTGGACACGAAACCAGCCAACGAGAAGACCGCCTGCGAGACCCGCGACCAGGCTCGCCCCGATCAGGAGTGGTGAGGAGAGGGTCGGGGTTGGGATTCGAGGCATGAGGAGGGCACTCGCGAAGAACGGGTCAAGATGACACGCGCGCCGGTTCTTGCCCGTGGCCTGCGGCCGCTAGCCAAACGCCAGCCAAACGCGCGCTTGGCCCCGAGCGTGCCCTGAGCCAGATTTGTCTGCGAACGCACTGCTCGGTCGCATCATTGGCCGCGCATGGCCGGGCTCGGTCGCAGCGCAGCCGACGCCACACCAACCCAGCATGCACCGCATACCCGGGCAGGCCGACTCTTTCCATCCACCACAGCACGACCACCATGAAGCTTCACCGTCTCCGACCCGTTGCCCTTGCCTTGGGCTGCCTCCTCAGCAGCATCACGCTCAGCTGCGGCAAGACAGCAGGTGACGGCGAGCGCGGTCAGCGTCCGCAAAGCCTGTCACCAAGACTCGGTCCCTCGACCGGGTCGACTTCGGTGACTCCTGCCTCTGGGGCGTCGGTGCCGCAACTGCTCGAGGGCTACGCCATCGCGGCTCCTGACACCCGCCTCAGCCTGCCCAAGGAGCTGGTCGAAATCTCGGGACTCACGGACGTCTCGAACACCGAGGTCGCCTGCGTCCAGGATGAGCTTGGCGTCATCTTCATCCTCGAACTCGAGACTGGCCGAATCCTTCGACAGATCCCCTTCGGCGACCCAGGTGACTACGAGGGACTGACTCGCGTGGGGGAGCTCTTCTACGTGCTGCGCAGCGACGGCGTGCTTTTCGAGATCTCCGAGGCCACCTCCCCCCAACCCAAGATCTTCAGCATCGAACTTGGGTTGCGCACTGCCGATAACGAGGGACTCTGTGCAGATCCGTTCTTGCCACGGTTGCTGGTGTCCTCCAAGAGTCGCCCCGGCAAAGCTGAGGCAGAACGGCGCATGCAGGCGCTGTTCGAGTTCGATCTCACCCATCGCAGGCTCTCCGAACAGCCTGCGGTACGCCTTGACCTCGACGACGTCTACGACGGCCACCCGAAGGCACGGGAGAAGAAGCGAGGTCGATTCCGCGTGATCCCATCCAGATTTTTGCCCTCCTCGGTGGCGGTGCACCCCCGGACTGGCCTGATCTTCATGCTCTCCGCCGTAGCGGGGAACCTCGCCGTCTTCGATCGCACCGGCAAGCTCTTGGGTCAGCATCCGCTAGAGCGCTCGCTCTTTCCCCAGCCGGAGGGGCTCACCTTCCTGCCCAATGGAGAGCTCGTGATCAGCAACGAAGGGGGCGCGGGAAGCGCGACGCTGCTCCGGTTTCGACCGAAGGTGTGAGTTCATGGAGCCGTCCGACTCACTCGGTCGATTCGTTCATGGTGGTTTCGGAGTCCCGCCGCAGGTGATGCGCTGAAGGCGATTCATGTGGTCGACGGCACGCCGCACTGCCAGCGGATCGTCCTCTCCTTCAACGAAGAGGCGGCGCCGCGCGTCAGCCTCGAGCTGATCCGGACCCGAAGGTTGGTAGGCAAGGGCGAAGCCCGCCCCTGTAAGCCCGAATACCACTCCCGAGATCCCCGCCACACCCGCCACCGTGGGTGAATTCTCCGCAGACGCGGCAGCCACGGCCACACCCGCAAGCATCACGCCCACCCCTCCCAACGCCCAATAGGCAGAGGTCCGTAAGGCAGCGTCCACCGGCTCGATCCGCGCTTGATGGCGGCACTCCAATTCGGGATCCTCCATCCTGGGCCAGAGATCCTCGAGGTCCTCGGGATCGTCATCGCCAACGGAGAACACCCCGTGTCCGTCGTAGAGCCTAGAATAGTGGACCGAATACCCAACCCCCGCGGTCGTGCCTGTTGCTTCAACCCGCGCTGGCGCGAGCTCATACCACTGCTCCCTCTCACACTCGGATCGAGGTGCGCCGTTCGGAAGCACCAACGGAGGACCAGTTCGCCCAAGCTTGGGTCCCCCACAGCCGAGCAGCGATATGAAGGTCACGAGTGCCAGTGCTGGTATCGACCCAGGCGACCACCAAACCCTTCCCACACCATCCCTCCCGAACCACATGAGGCGTGAGAATACCGAAGAGCCTTCGAGCCCGTCAATCCATACCCGACCCATGACTGACGCCCCGTCAATCCATACCCGACCCGCAGCGAGATTTTCCGTCGGCGTGCGCGCCGGGCTCGGTTTGCTCTTGTGTATCCCGGGCATTTCTGGTTTGCTGGGCTACATGCATAGGGTGGGTTTTGTGCGTTGGATAGTTCGAGGATCCTTGCCTCTGGCATTGATGACAAGCGGCTGCTCCTTGATCTTCGTGAACGGTCCGCCTGATTCGCCGCTACCTCCGCCAGCTGGTCCCAATCAGTACGTCATGGTCCCCAAGTGCACGACAAGTCGCGCCTGGCCGATCGTCGATTCGGTGATCGGAGGCTATCAGGTGGTCCGAACCGTCTATGCATTCTCGGCGTCGGACTCTGCATATTCTGGTGCACCCATCTCTCGTGAGGTGGACATCGCAGCCGGGATATCACTCACCACACTGTTCATCGCCTCAGCTATTGCTGGCTATGGTCGTACCTCAGCGTGCGATGAGTACCGAGCTCGACTCACTGTCACTCGACCAATGACTCCGGTGGCCCCCGCAGTTCCCCCATCAGCACCTCTATCTCAACCAGTTGCGTCACCGCCCGCGGCCGTCCCACCGCCGGTGACCGTCCCACCGCCGGCGGCGCCGCTGGGCGCCGCCGATGGCGCAGAAGTTGCTCCGGCACCGGCTGTGAGTTCATCGGCACCAACCACCAGCCCTCCGGCCCTGAACGAGGCCGACACGTCACCCTCCCCGAGCGCTCAGCCTTGAGCCACCCAACCTACGCTGTCACGAGCGGTCGGTCCTAGCGCGCCCACTCAGCAGCTCACTCACGCGCTTGGCGAGCTTGGGATCTTTGGTGAGCAGGCGGAGCAGATCACGCTGGCCCAGACAGAACTCTTCGACACTGAGTCGTTGGATACCAAGTAGCGAGGTCAGTTCTTCACCTGCCGAAAGCCCGCGGAGGATCGCGAGCCAGGTCTCGAGGCTCATCGACGACGGTGCGTGCCCGTCGTGGTGGTGTTCGAGCAAGCGCAGAAAGTCTGCGAGCAACGGACCTGGTTGTCCTTCTTCGCTCACCTCGCTGTTCAGTTCGGCCTGCCAGTACTCATCTGCATGCTCGAAGAGCTCAGGTGTGAGCCCAATCTCGGCGAGCCGCGCCTCGAGATCACCTGCACCATGTGCCAGGCGGTCGATGGCCCGGGCGTATTGTGCCAGGGTGAGCGGGGGAGCCTTCGACATCCAGACCTCGTCACCCTGACGGCATACCGCGCAGCATCGACTCGAGGACGGTGGCCATCCGGGGATCGAGGTGCGATAAGGCGTGGTATTCGGCTAGCGCAAGCTGATAGCGTCGCGCCGCCACGTAGCACTGCCCAAGCACCAGGCGGTACTGGGCATGGTTCGGGTTCAGGCGCACCAAATTCTGGTATCCGTGGATCGCCGCCTCCAGATCCTGTGCGCTCTGGGCTGTGGTCACCATGAGTTCGAACAGCGAAGATTCCCCGGGATGTTGCTCACCGCACCAGCGCAGGACCGCGATGGCCCGAGCGTTCTGTCCTGCGGCAGCCAGGCTCCGCGCCAGCAGGAACCCGAGTGTCGGGTCGCCTGGATCGCCGCGCAGCGCCGCCTCGAACAGGTGAGCAGCTTCAGCGTGCCGACCCGCTCCTGCGCGCTCCAACCCAAGTTGCTTGTTGAGGATGACGGAGTTCGGATCCGTGCTTATGGCACGCGCGGCCACCTCCGAAGCCTCCGTGCCCCGACCGATCCGCACCAAGGAAAGCGCGTACTGCTCGGCCAATGCGACGTCTGTCTCGTGTCCGAGGTAGGCTGACGCCAGAGTCTGAGCTGCCTTTTCGAGCTGTCCTTGCTCGGTCAGATCTTCCGCCAACATCAAGGAGAGCTCGACCGAGCGGGGATGGTGCGCGAGCGCACTCTCACAGACAGCCCGAGAGAGATCGCGCTCTGCTGTACGCCCATAGAGACTCGCGAGGAGAATGGCGACGCGCAGCTGGGTTGGATCGAGGGTCCGGGCGCGCTCCAGGATGGCGATGGCTTCCTTGACTCCGCCCAGTCGACTCTGGCAGCTTGCGTGATCGAAGAGATCCTCGACACTCGGAGGGCAATGCTGGGCTGAGTCTTCGAACAGCCTGAGCGCTTCGCGCTCGGCACCACTTGCGAGCAGCTTCCGCGCGTGCCGGCGCGCCACCTCGGCGTAGGCCTTCTGGGCCGCACTCGAGTTCGGCTCGAGTCGAAGCGCCGAGAGCAGAGCATCGAGCGCAGCCTCGTCGTGTCCTGCGTCGGCACGTACCAAGCCATGGTCGAGCTGGGCCTTTCCATCATCCGGAAGCAGACTTGCAACCTCCGCAAGCAGCTCGATGCGTTGGCTCGATTGACCGAGCAGCTCCGCACAACGCGCCGACTGTCGGAGCCAACTTGGCCGACGCTCCAGCACCAGCGCGCTCTGGTATGCACTCGCAGCCTGCTCCGTCGAACCAAGTTCCAGCAGAGCCGCGCCAAGCTCCGCGAAGAAGACCCCGCGTTCCGGCATCAACCGAGTGCGCGCGCGCAAGGCCTCGAGTCGCCGCGTGTGGTTCTTGGCCGCCTCCGCAGCCACAATCACGGCCTCGAGCACGGCGAGGGACTGGTCACCGGCGGCGAGTGCGCGATCGAAAGCCATCAGGGCCTGGCTCGGATCACCTGAGCTAGACTGTGCCTCTCCCAGCTTTCGCCATAGTTCCGCTCGTTCTGGAGCAACCTCAGTGGCGCGGGTGAGTGCCATGACCGCCGTGGCATGTTCACCCAGCCGCCCTGCCACCTCGGCCAGTGTGGTCAGAACCTCGAGATTGGACCGATCGAACTCGAAGAGACCGACCAAGATTGGGTAGGCCTCTCGGTCCCGCCCCAGGGTCGCCCAAAGCACGCTGAGCCTCCGCTGCTCGTCAAAGGACAGTGCCCGCCGACCTCCAAGCTCAGCTAGTTCAGCGGCCGCTGCGGCCGCATCACCCTTGGCTTCGAAGAGCCTCGCTCGCTCTTCGAGCGTCGCTAGATCCTGCAAACCGCCCGACACGCTGGGCTCCAGGAACGGAAGCGCCTCTTGGCTTCGGCCGAGGCGCGAGAGAACAATCCCCAACTGAGCGCGCACCTCAACATCGGTGGGAGAGAGCTGGAGCGCGGTGCGCAGTGTTGCCTCCGCTGCGCCCAGTCGTCCCGCAGCCAACTCCAATTTGCCACGGAGCGAGAAGAGTGGTTGGTTTTCGAGGACCGGCTCTCGGCAGGGATCGAGCACGGCCAGAGCCTCCTCGATGCGCCCGAGCCGCGCGAGGGTCGAGGCGACCACCGAGCGCACCTCGAACCGCTGCGGTTCAAGCTGGAGTAGGCGGTTGTATGCTGCGATCGCAAGCTCCACATCCCCGAGCTGGGTGGCTTGCTCGGCGCGCTTGCGGTAAAGTGCTACGAGTTCACTTTTTACCTCAGAACTCTGCAGACGCGTCAGGGCGTCCTCGAGTGCCAAAATAGCCTCGTCCGTTCGCCCGAGTCGTGAGAGAGCGAGCCCAAGAACACGTTCGCAGCCCTCAGGAACAGCGCCGAGCGCCATGGCCTGGCGCGCGCTTCGCTCCGCCTGGGCGTTGTCGCCAAGTGCCAACTGGGCCGCCGCAAGCACCGCGAACACCCGCTGATCCTTGGGCTCATGGGCGGTGACGGGCGAGAGGAGGTAAACGATCTGCTGATGCTGCCCACGCCTGAGCCAGAGCAGCGCGAGTGATCCCAGGCCGCGGCGATCCTCCGGTCGCAGGCGGACAATCTCTTCGAGGCGATGCTCACGCGCCGCATCGTCACCGTGCTGCTCGAGGCTCTCGAGCAGCAGCCCGGCAAGCTCCTGGTCGTGCGGTGAACACGCGAGGGCTTGGAGCAGGTGTTCCTGAGCTGGGTCGTGCTCACCAAGCATACCCTCCCAGCGACCGAGCTCCGCAAGTAGCGAAACGGGCGGGGAGGGGCGCTGTGTTGCGATCCGATATGCGTCGACTGCCTGGCGCAGGCGCCCCGCCTTGGCGTGTGCCGACCCTGCCAGCACCTGGGCCTCTGCGTGGTGGTCGCACGAGGTCGGGACCCGTTCCACCGTGCGCAGCACCTGTTCGACTTCACCGAGTCGCTGATACCGGTGGGCTAGCAAGAGGAGGAATTGAGGTTGGTCGAGATTGGCTGCGCGGGCCTGGTCCAGCAACACCAACGCCTGATCGCGGGCACCACGCTCGACGCAGGCCTCGGCTTCCTCGAGCAAGAGCGCCCCAAGCACCTCTCGGCCACGGGTCTGCCCGGACAACTCAAAGGCACGTCGGGCGCTCTCGATCGCCGCCCGGCGATCGCCGCTCTTGCTCTGGGCTTCGGCAAGGGCAAGCTGGGCCTCAGGATCGTCCCCTTTCTGCTCAGCGCTCCTGCGAAGTACCCGTGCCCTCTGCTCGTCCCGCCCGAGCGCCGCACACGCCTCGGCAACCCGTTGCGCCGTTGCCCCGTCCCAGCCCTTCTCGAGCTGGCGCTCACCACACTCAATCGCCTCGGCGAAGCGCTGCGTCGCAAAATACGCCTGGGTCAGCAACAGATCGACCAATGGGTGCTTTGGCTCGCTTCGTCGTGCCTTGTTGAGGGGCATAATGGCCGCCTCGGCTTGTCCAGCGAGTAGAAGCACTCGCCCCAGAGAGATCAACGTGTCTGTGTCATCAGGGTTCTCGAGCAGCGCGTCGGCGTAGGCTTGGCTTGCCTCGACGAATCTTGCGCACGTCTCCATGGTGCGCGCCAGCATCAGGAGTTCGGGGTATTCCAGCTCCCGCAGCCGTGACAGTCGCTCCAGAGTCTCGACCGCAGTCGTGAGTCGCCCGAGCCGTTCGGAGATTCGTGCAAACATCAAGCATGTTGCTGGCTCCGGCAGAATGTCAATGGCCCGCGCGAGCGCGTCGGCAGCCTCTTCATCTCTGCCGAGCTCTCCCAACGCAAGTCCAAGTCCCGACCAGGCTTGGAGGTTGTGCTTGTCGCCGTCGAGCGCTGCCGCGTAGGCGTTGGCCGCTTGATGATAGCGCCCAAGCCGCGCCTCGACAGCGCCAAGCATGATTTGTGCGGCGGGCCCCGGTGAGAGTTCGACGGCACGCGCCGCCGCGCTCTGCGCTGCATGCAACTGATTCGCCTCGGCAAGACTGTGAGCCAGGGCGAGCAAGCGCGCCAAACTGGGCGACTCGACCTCGGTGGCTCGACCCAACGCCTCCGCGGCCTCGGCGTGCGCGCCACTCTTGGCGTGCGCCTGGCCCTGTCGCTCACATGTGAGGGCCAAGAGCGTCGCGTGCTTCTCTACCTTTGGCTCAACGCTCCACAACTGCTCGAGGACGGCACGCGCCTCCGCGAACCGTTCGAGTTCGAAGAGACACCGCGCGCGGAGCAGCCCAAGCTCGGGATCGTCAGGCGTCGTTTCAAGCCTACGCTCGACTACTGGCAGAAGCTCGCCAAAGCGCTGCAGCTGTTCGAGCGCCGCACTGAGTAGCTCGTCGACTCGCGGTGAACCCGGCTGGAGATGCTGTGCGCGCAACAGTACCGTAACCATCTCGTCGAACTCCCCGCGCGCGAGCAGAAGCTCGGCCAACGTGAGTTGGGTCAACAGATCGGAGGGATGCTCGGTGGCAGCTCGGCGCTGGAGCGAGAGCGCTTCGTCGAGCTTGTTTCCGCGCGCGAGCAGGGTACTGAGCCGTGCCAGGATCTCCACACGGTCAGGCGCAAGCCAAACTGCCTGCCGCAGAAGCACCTCTGCGCGTTCATCGTGCCCGAGTTCCATGTGCGCGATCCCCGCACCGATCAGGGCCACGAGCGCATCCATCTTCTGGTCGAGCACCTGCTCGAACACCGGCAGGGCCTCGGCGGTACGGCCCATGGAAAGCAGGATGTCACCGAGCAGAATCGCCTCATCGACTCCGTCGTTCAACTGCGCGGCGGCGCGTGCCGCTTCACAGGCCGGTTCGAGCGCGCCAAGCGTTCGGTAGCGCTCGGCGAGGGCTCGCAGTACCGCACCATCCGCCAGAGCGTAAACACGCGCCTGCGCGAGTGCTGCGAGGCTCGCTTCGCGATCGGAATCGTCGAGGCTAGCGTTCAGGTATCCTTCGGCAATCCGACGGGCAAGCGCGGGGTCAGCCCGCTTCTGGTGAGCAATGACCCAGGCCTCTTGGGCTCCCGCGAGCTGGCCCAGCGTCTCTCGGAGCAAGCCAATCCGATGATAGAGCTCAGCATCGACCTCCCCGAGTCCGACCAGGACCTCGAGGGCACGAAGCTCGCGCTCCGGCTGCTCCAGCTCCCGGTAGCACTCGATCAGGGCACGGCTGATCTCGACGGACTCCCCCAACACCGTGCGGGCCTTCTCCAGCACCGGCGCTGCCTCTTCGCACTTCCGGAGACGAGAGAGAGTGAGCCCGAGCCTGGGCAAGCCGAGGGGATGGTGGGGTGTGATGCGCAGCAGTCGTGTGAGAAAGCCGACACTCTCGTCCTCGCGACCAGAGCATCGTAGCGTCTCGGCTTCGAGCAGCAGCAGTTCTTCGTCGCTGGGAAGCTTGACCAGCAGCTCACGAAAGACGGGCTCAGCGCGCTCAAACGCCTGGAGGGAGTACCAGAGTTTGCCGAGCTCCCGGAGTTCATCCATCGAAAACGTGCGGAGTGTACGCGCTACCGTCAGCGCCTCGGCGCGCTCGGTTGGCTGCTCGAGCTCGAGAGCAAGTCGCGCCAGAGACTCCCAAGCCAGAAGTTCGCTCGGGTCAAGGGTGGTCGCCCGGACATACGCGGCCTTGGCGCTCGAGGGCTGGAGCAGGCGCTCCTCGATGGCACCGAGGCTCATCCAAGAGGGAAGATGGCTCGGATCGAGCTCGAGAGCATGCACGAAGCCGTCTCGGGCCTCACGCAACAACCCTGCGCGTTCGAGCAGTCGGGCACGCAGGCGAGAAGCCTCTGCGTGATTGGGAGCAAGCTCGAGAGCGCGGCTAACCGCCTCGAGCGCCTCGGCGAAGCGCTGATCTCGCTCACGGACCTGGCCCAGCTTATGCCAGAGTTCGACCTCAGTAGGGGCGACTTCGAGGGCTGCCAAGAGGTCAACCTCGGCTGCCTTCGGGTCTTGGGTCATCGAGCGCTCGGCGCGACGCTCTCGCAACCTCACCACTTCTCGCCCCGCCAACTGGTGGTGTGCGTCGAGGCGAAGCATACGCTCATAGGCAATCAGTGCGGCGTCCGCATCATCGCGCTGAAGCTCGATCTGGGCGAGCTGTTCGAGGGCCACAATGCAATCGGGGCGCACCGTGAGGATCTCGAGACCAAGGGTGCGCGCTTCCTCCCAGCGCTGCTCTTGGACCAGGCAATCGAGCAGCGTGAGCTCCAAGTCATCATCACGCGCACTGGCACATGCCTGTCGCAGCGGTTCGACCGCGAGCTGAGTGCGTCCGGTCCGGTACGCTACCAACCCAAGCAGGCGCTGGGCGTGGGGCGTCGTGTCACCGAGTTCGACTAGTCTCGAAAGCGGAGGGAACGCTGCCTCGAACTCCTCGAGGCGCATCAGCACCTCACCGAGTCGCTTCAGCACAGCAAGCTCGTTCGGCCGCTGGCGCAGCGCGCACTCGAGGGCAAGCCGGGCTCCCCTGTCATCCCCAAGTTCAATTTGGCAGTCGGCGTGCGCCGTATGAACCGCGAAATCGAGAGGGCGTGCTTCCGCGACTTTGGCAAGAATCGGCCGTGCTTCCTTGAAGCGTCGCTCCTCCGACAAGAGTTGCCCGAGCAGAAACGCAAGCTCATGGGACTCGGGGGCAAGCGAACAAGCCTGAGTGAGCGTACTTATCGCATCACGCCGACGCCCCTCCAACGCCAGTGTGCGACCGAGGTGCTGCCAACCTTCGGCCGATTGTGGATCAAGCTTGGTCACCTCGCGGTACACCGCGATCGCCGCTTCACGGTCCGGTAGATCGAGAAGAACCCGACCGAGCAGGAGCCGCACCTCGACATTTGTGGGCAGGGTGTGGGAAACGATCTCGAGCAGAATCCGCGCCTCCGCGAGCTCACCGAGCGAAAGCAGACAGCGTGCCTGCTCGAGCAGAAGCTCCGGCACGTCCTTGAGCCAGGTACGAGCACGCACGAAGGCCTCACGTGCCTGGACGAGATCCTCCGCGAGAACGGCGCGGCGCGCCGCCGCGAAGTGGAGTTGGCCGAGTGCCTCGAGGCAGTCTGCTTCGGTCGATCCAAGCTCGACGGCCCGGGTCAAGGCGACGATCGCCAGCGGCTCGTGGCCGAGCTGTCGCTCCACCATACCCAATTCTTCATGCCACCGTCGGTGCGACCGATGGTGCGTGGTCGCCTCGGCCAGGATCCGCGACAACCGCTCCGGTTGCCCCAAGCGCCGCAAACACTCCGCGAGCGCATCCCACAGCTCCTCTCGCTGCGGTTCTTGTTGCACAGCCACACTCAGCCGCTCAGTCGCCTCCTCATACTCTCCCAGGCGATATTGGATGAGACCGAGCCGAGCCAAGAGTACCACACGTTCGGGGTACTCAACGCAAACGTCGAGCAGAAGCTCCTTCGCCTCCCGATCCCGTCCACTGGCTTCGAGCGCCAGCGCCAGCTGCTCCGACAACTCCAAATCGGTCGAAGCCAACCGAAGCGCCTCGCGCGCGGCCCGCGCCGCCTCATCCCATCGCTCCGCGGCCAGCTCGACCCGCACCAACGCGCGGTGAGCCAAGAGCACCTTCGGTTCGAGCTGGATCGCGCTGCGCAGTGCTTCAGCCGCACGCTCGAAGCTACCAAGGCGCTCGTCGATCAGTCCCGACAGGAGATGCGTGTTCGCATCGCGTCGACCGAGCGTAAGCGCCCGATCGAGCTCACCGCGAGCGCGCCGTGCATCGCCAAGTTCAAAAACAGCCCGCCCGAGCAAGAACGCGATCTCGCCGTCGGTCGGCGCCTCACGCGCCGCCACCATCAGTCTCTTCTCGGCCTCCGCATAGTCTAGAAGTTCGGTCAGCACCCGACCAAGCATGATCCGTGTCTGCTTGTCCGAGGGATCCAGCTGCTCTGCGGCCAGCAGCGCGGTGCGCGCCGCCCCAAAGTCACGCAGCAGCAAGCACACGTGTCCCAACCAGAAGAAGGCTGGAAAGGAACTCCGATCTAGGTCTCTCGCGCGCTCGAAGCAACCACGCGCCGCCCCGCTCTGTCCGAGCAGCTCCTCCACACGTCCGAGTTCCATCCAAAGTGTAGGGTCGTCGGAGAGGAGGTTCGTGGCGGCACGCAGCACTTCGGCCGCGCGCTCGTGGCGGCCTAGCTTCTCGGATGCGCGACCGAGCAGGCG
Source organism: uncultured Polyangiaceae bacterium (assembly GCA_964396375.1). Lineage (GTDB taxonomy): Bacteria > Myxococcota_A > Polyangia > Polyangiales > Polyangiaceae > FEN-1139. The sequence goes on from CAYNEY010000034.1 coordinate 28,516, forward strand.
GGCCACGGCCAGGTTGTTGGGCGCCTCTGCCAATGCGTCCTCGAGAACCGCGCAAGCACGATCGACACGCCCGAGGGTGAGCAGACAGTCGCCCAACCACTCACAAAGCTCGATGTCTTGGGGAAGCTGGCGGCGTGCCTCCTCCAGGGCCGCGCTCGCCTGCTCCACGCGCCCGAGATCGAGACGGAGCCGACCCAGCAGTTTGTGCGCCGACGCCAACGCTGGATCGATTGAGACGGCCTCCGTCAGAAACCGCAAGGCCTGGTCGGGTTGCTCCAGCCGGAGCGCGCACTCTGCCGAGTAGAAGTGGGCCTCTGCGTCCGTTTCACGCAGCTTCAGCCCCCGCTCGAAGCTCGAGAGCGCTTGAGTCAGGTTTCCGTGAAGTTGTTCGTGCCGTCCTCGCTCGAAGTGGACGTCCGCTTCCGAAGGCTGCAGGGTAGCGGCGCGGGCAAAACAATCGGAGGCCGCCGCGTGGTGCTCGAGCGCGACTCGAGCGCGGCCCAGCAACCTCAGGAGCTCGACATCGTCAGGGGTAAGGCGCAGCGCCCGCTCGAAGAAGACGACGGCCTCACCGGGCCGGCCTTGAAGGACCTCGGCACGGCCCACGGTGCGAAGCAGCTCGGCGGAGGCGTCTGGTCGTGCCGCGAGCGCCGCGAGCAGCTTCAAACACTCCGCCGGCCTGGTGAGTCCGAGCAGCGCTTGACCGGCCAGATTGGCCGCCTGCGCCGATACCCGGGTAGCTTCGGAGAGACGGTGAAACTCGTTGATGACCGCCCCATGAGCACCGAGCTCGAGCTCCGCCCGCATCAGATGCAGGCGGGCCTCTTCCTCCGTCGGTCGCTGCTCGAGGGCACGCCGGAGCACGGCTCGCGCCTCCTCCCACTCCGACATCTGAAGCCAGGCAAGCCCGAGACCGGTCAGGGCCAAGACCGAGCAGTCACTTGGTCGGCAGAGGGGCTCGAGCACATCCCGCGCTTCCACGGGCCGCTCGAGCCGTGTGTAGGCAAGCCCGAGCAGGAGTGCCACCTCCTGGTCCTCGGGAAGCTTCTTCCTGAGGCGCTCGAGCAAAGAGACCGCCGCAGCGTCGTCACCGACGGCAAGGAGGTTCATGGCTGCCCGGCGGAGCCACTCTGGATCCTCGCCGCGGGTGAGCAGGATGGCTTGGTAGTGCGGGCGTGCCTCTGCGTGATCCTCGCGACTCTCGTGGTGGGCCACGAACTCGGCGTGCGCGCCGACATGGTTCGGCTCGAGGTCGAGCGCCTTCTGAAAAAGCTGGAGGGCTGTACGCCCGTTGCCTTGCGCGGCGCGTACACGTCCCAAACCGTGGTGGCCATCCGGGTTCTTGGGTTCGTCGGCGATCACCTTCTGAAAGGCCGCCTCAGCCTCCTTGTCCCGCCCTGCCTGCAACAAGACCCGGCCCAAGAGGACCCGTGTCCAGGTATCCCGCTGGTTGATCAGAAGCTTGGCTTCCAGGGCTCGCAAGCGCTGCTCGAGATTGTCAGACATGGTACCTCGGGACGTGGCCAAATGAACGGCACTCTTCGGGCTGGCTCAGGTAGGGACAGGTGAACCGCCACGGTCACTTTCGGCGGCGAGCTGCTCTGGGGGCACCACGGTCGGGCGGACATCGCTCATGTCGTCACTGAGCAGGATTCGCAGCCGCGTGTTGGTCGGAGTGGTGCCCGCCAGGCGGGTGGTGACACCGAGGCGCGAGCCCTCGCGAGCACCGAGAACGAACCGGGTCAGTGTGGAGTCGAGGAGTTCGACCTCAAGCTCAGCCTCGAGAACACCTCGGGTGAAATGCTCGACGATCCCGCGCAGTCGGGGGAAATCCTCTCCTCCAGGCAGAAAACGCTCGGAGTTCGCCGCGTCCACCGGTCCGATGTGCAGACGAAACCGGCTGCTCCGATCGACGATGCGTCGACCGATGGTGAAGTCCTGGCCGAGCGTGGTGTGGAACTGCCCGAGCCGGGTACGCTCCTTCGGATCGATGTCGACCCGACGCCGAACGAAGCTCTCGATCCAGATCGGGACCTCGGGGAAGACTCGGCGGAGGACCAGATGTAGACTTCGGCCCGAGCGGCTACGGGTCGCGAGGATGGGGGCGAGCGCCAACTGAACGAACGCGGGCAGCGCCCCACGCGGCTGAGGGGCGTCGTGCACCACTCCGAGCAGCGCAAGAGCGTGACGGGTGAAGGGGTCACTCCCATCGCGCCGATGCTGTGGCATGGGCCGGTACTTGGCCCAACCACGGTAAACGAAGGACAGCGTGCGATGGTGGAAGAGATCGTAGAAGTGGGCGAGCGAATCGCCCGCGGACTCCTCGCACCGGACCACATCCTCGGCGAAGTAGCTGCCGAGCGGCGTGACCGCCCCGGTCAACCCCAGAAACGAGGTGGTGAGGATGGCGTGCCGCTCGGTGCGCACGAAACCAGTGATGTCACTGGCTGAGAAGCAGAGCTGCCGTTCATGAAAGAATCGGACGTACTCGCGCTCGGCCGGGCCCAGCTCCCCGACGGGCGCGGACGTCGGACACTCGCTCGTGAGCAGGCGAACCGCCTGGAAGAAGTCATAGCGGGGGGTGATGTCGGTCGTCACCTCAGAGGATCTCCAGGTTCCCGCTGCGCGGCGCAAACGCGTACTTGGCGCGGGTGGTCAGGCCCTGGATGGTGGTGGCGGCGAACGAGTTGATCGGCACGTAGGAGGCGTACAGACGATCGAGGACGGCCCCAAAGAGGTAGAGATCGCCGTCCCCTGCGAAACCTCCCTCGTCGAGCTCGATCATCACGTCGATACCGCGCACCAGGGAGCCGTGGTGCAGGCGCTCGGCGGGTTTGACCGTGACCTGGTGAATGGCGTCGATACGCAGCTCGACCGCCCTTCCCGCCTGACGATCGACCAGTCCTTGCACGTTGTAGACCCGCAGCGCAGACCGCAGCACGTTCAGATCAGCCAGGGTACGCAGACCCGTGGCAACATGGGCGGTGGCACGCCATCCCAGTTCGTTCTCGAGCGGCACCGGCACGTACGGGGTGGCAGTGGCCAGGTTGCGAAACCGGGCAAAGGGCGGCGATGTGGGGGTAGGAACCCGGATCTCTTGAGCGCGCACCTGACTCCCGAGGCGCGCGTTGGTAGCGTAGAGTTCGAGGCTGAGCACGTCGAGGTCCAAGCTACGCTGGTTCCCCGGACTCGCCAGTGAGATGCTGAGATCGGCCTCGCTCCCGATCACCCCGGGACTGAGGTGGGTGGCGTAGCAGAGCGGGGTGTCGGGATCGAAGGCGTGGGTGTAGTCGAAGAATGGCAAGATGGGGATCCGGCGATCGGTCGCGCGATCCACGCCCACCACGTCCAAGATGGCGTACACGGAGCCGCGCTCCGCGCGTAACCCCGCCGGTCGCACCAGGTACTGCCCGCGCTCTGGGGACACCCGAATCGGCTCCGCCGTCGAGCGAAAGACATTGACCACAGGAACACAATGCAGACGCAGCACGTCCGCCGGCAAGGCGCGGGCCAGCGGGATCTGCCCGTCGAAATCCAGCACCACGTCGAAGGAGCTAGCCTTCGGAGACTGGGCGCGCAGGCGCTCGAGCTCGAGCAGCTCGAAGAATGCAAACTTGGCGGGGAGCACAAAATACTCTTCGATCAGCCGAAAACCTGGCAGAACACTCTCAGTGAGGGGCAAGAGCGCCTCATCCTCGCCGAGCCCCACCGGTCGGATCGCGCTGCTCCTCGGCAGCACCAGGCTCCGCGGCGCGGTGCCTTTCTCGTGCGCCACATAGCTCACTCGCTCGACGTGCTCGAGGATCCACAAGAGGAGCAAGAGCGCGAGGCGCGTCTCCTCGGCGATGTGAATGGTTATGCTGTCAGCGGGGAGCTGCTCCAGGGTGAGCCCAGAGGCAAGCTTGATGGTGAAGGTGAGCCGTGAACGCCCGGTCGTGCCGGGCTCGAGCCGAGTCTGCTCGAGCGACCACGGGAGAATCGCGCAATCCGCGGAGGAGCTGAAGCGGCAGGCTGTGCCATCCACCGGTACCGAGTCGAACTCGGTGCCTTTCGGCACCACCCGACGATCGCGGACGGCCTGCGGGTTCGGTTCGAACTCGAGGATGGTGGCCGCTGGCAGCGGACGCAGCAGATGCGGAAAGAGCAGCGAAGTCACGCCGTGAATCAGCTCGGGCAGCTCATCGTCGAGCTTCTGCCGCACGCGCCCGGTCAGAAACGCCACGCCCTCGAGCAGACGCTCGACGTCGGGATCGGCGCCAACCTGTCCCAACACCGGCGCTAGCGCCGGGTACTCACGCGCGAAGTCGCGCCCCAGCTCGCGCAGGTAGGTCAGCTCATCTTGATAGTACTTGTTGAACATCCTCGTCTGCCCGCTCGGCGTCAGCCGAGCTAACGCACGCTCACACGACGGGAGGCGTCGACGCTCGTCTCGAACGCGACGCGCTGCTTGCCGAAGCCCACCGCCAGCTGGGCGGTGATCTCGAAACGCAGGGTCATGTCCTCGGAGGGCACATGACGAATGCGGAGGTTGGTGAGACGCGGCTCGTAGGTCTGTATGGTGTGACGAATCGATCGAGCCATCTCGGCGATCGCATCCGGAAAGGCATGCAGAAGCTCGCTCACATCGCAGACGCCAAAATCAGGACAAGTCACCATCGTGCCCTGACGGGTAGAACACATCGCCTTCAGGTGCTCGAGCACCGAATCGCGGATGTCCGTCTCGGTGGCCTGTCGGTTGTCGAGCGCCGCCCCCAGTTTGACCCGCGTGAGTAGGGTGTGGCGGGACATGAATTTCTCCCAGATCTTCAGAACTGGACTCTCGGCCCTGCCGTGGCCGGCCTGCTCGAGGCAGCCAAGCGGGGCCGAGAGCTGTACGAACCGAGCTTACTTGGTCCAGTCGTCGAAGGCCGCGGTCTTGCCGTTCTTGTTCTCGATCTCGATGCGCTGGTAGGTGAAACTCACCTCTTCGAGCTCGTGCGTGTCGTAGCTGGCGCTGTGCTTGGCCGAGCCCGAGCCTTCCACGGTCTGCCCACCGGTCATGTACCGTACCTGGCTCACAGTCGCGTTCACCAGCTTGATGGTGTGATAGATCTCCTCCGCGCCTTCGGGCGTGGTCTGGATGAACTCGAACAGCACGGACTTCAGGATCTCGTTGGTCACCAGCGACTGGAAGATCTGAGGCGACGACGCCCCCCACTCCTTGGTGATGCTGATCGGACCGTGCTGACGCTTGCCGCTCGCCTGTCCGGTCGCGATGTCGCGAGGAGACTTGATCTCATGCCGGTAGCTCAGCCCCGAGAGCTTCGCCTTGTGCGCGTCACGAATGCTCTCCCCCTTGAACTTCCCTTGCTTCGTGCCTTCGATTGTAACGTAGAACTCATAGGCCATGGCTTACGGACCCTCTCTTATTGATGGCGGGTCCCTGCATGGCACATCAATGCCGGCCATGCCGGTTCGTTCCCGCGTTCGCCAGAGACTACCGTTGGTTCTCGGACAAGCTCAAGTCCTCACCAATAATGGGCCAGTCAGCCTGGCCTGGCGGAATGACCGACTGAAACTGGACCTGGAGGGTCGAGCTGGGCTAGGAGGAAGGCGATGTCCCGGCAGCTCTCCTCGGTCCTCGGCTCCGCCACGCTGGCCCTCTGTCTGACCGGCTGTGCAGAACCTACGCGATCGGTTTCGGCCGATCCACCGCGCTCGTCCACACCGCTTCCCGCCTGTGTGCTGCCCCTCCCTCCTCGGGGCGACGCCCAACGAGGGTTCGTGCGACAGCTGTCAGAGGATGAGATCTGGCACTCGGTCTTTCCGAGCTACGACGCCATGGTCGGGGTTCCGGACGGGGCTCTCACCTGCACCGCGGAGCCGATCTTCGGTCACAAGGAGCTCACCGGTTCCACCCCACGGCACCCCTTCCCCTTCAAGCCCAAAGTTGGGGATCTGCGCTTCGGCTCGGCCCCGAACCGGGTGAAAATCGTGTGGTTCAAGACCCACGGCTTTGCGGAAAACGACCTGGTGGGGCCGCTCGCCCTGGTCCGAGGCACCGAAGATTTTGGCGAGGTCTACGCGATAGGTGTCTACCGAGGACACGGGGAGCAGTCACGATTCGGAACCGAGCGCCTCGGGGGTCAGCTGGCTGTCGTGGCCTACGATGATCGGTGCGCGGGCAAGCCGGAGACGGAAGACTGTGAGAGCACCATGCAGGTGTTCGTGGCGTGGAAAGGCCAGCTGCTCGAGCGCGCCAAGATCTTGCTCGAGAAGCGGACTCACCTCGAAGGTGGCGAACCTGGCGCGGAAGGGCCGCTGCTCTATCGCCTCGTCAGTTCACCGACCTTCGAGGATCGGCGGATCCGCCTCCTCGAGCAGATCTCCGCCACAGATTCCTCGAACCGCAAGCTTCGGACCATGGAGCTCGAACGCCATTGGCAGCTCGAAGACGGCAAGCTCATCGAGAGTGCGCCGTCGCTGTGGGAGAAGATGCTGCCCTTGGCCAAGGCCGAGAACGCGGCAGTGTCGCCCGAATCTTCCAGTGAGGCTCCGACAGCTCCGTCGACACCGAGCGCGGCCGATGCCACGCCGGCTCCCGCCAGCTCGGCACCTTGATGAGTACCCTTCGCGCGCCATCTGCTCACCATATGGTGGTGCGCGGATGCATCGCTCGTTTCGGTGCAGTCACGTCAAGGATGAGAGCAGCTCTCACCCTTTCACTCCTTTGCGTGGGATGGCAGACTAGCCACGGTCGGTGTGACGAGGCCCAGAGTGCACACCAACCTTCCCTAGACAAAGGAACGCATTGATGACGACCAGAAATCGCTCCTCTCACGGTCACACTTCGTTCGGGCTCGGGCTTGTGCTCGGAACCAGCCTGCTGCTCACGCTCGGCGCCGGCTGCCGCGACAAGGAAACCGAAGAAGGAGCGCCAGGCGCAGCTCAGGGTGGCAGCCCCGGCGCCGGCGGGACCAGCGAGGGAGTGGGAGGTTCGGTGGGCGAAAGCGGTGGAGCAAGCGCAGAAGGCGGCGTCACGGTAGAGGGACAAGGTGGTGGTTCCCAAACCACTGAAGGGGGCGCAACCAGCGGAGAAGGAGGTGCGACCAGCGGAGAAGGGGGTGCCGCCAGCTGCGCCGCAGACACCGACTGCACTGTGGAGGGCGCTGGTCGGTGCGATGCCGGTCGCGGTCTCTGTGTGCAGTGCCTGGACAGCTTTCACTGCGATGCGTCGCAGGCCTGCCGCGGCAACACCTGCGTGGTGGACACCACCTGCTCGACGGGCGCAAATTGTCCAAACGGCCTTCTGTGCAACCCACTTGGTCTGTGCACGGACTGCGTGACAGGCACCGACTGTCCATCCGGCGAGAGCTGCATCGGCTACGAGTGTCGTCCGCCCTGCACTATCCTGTCTGATTGTCGCCCCTCTGGGTTGGTCTGCGATCAGGGCCTCGGATTCTGCGTCGAGTGTCAGTTGAACGAGGATTGTCCAGCGGGACGCGTCTGCACCAGCGGCGGCGTGTGCGCGGTGGATTCGGGCTTGGGTATGGGTGGGGCGGGTCAGGGCGGCTCGAGTGATTCAGGGGAGGGCGGTTCAACGGAAGGCAGCGGAGGCGCCACCAATGACATGGGCGGTGCCACGGGCGAGGCTGGTGCTGGGCTGGGCGGTGAGAGCGCCATCGGCGGAGAGACCGGCGCTGGAGGTGTTCCCTCCCCGGTGGGTTGTGGCAACGGGGTCCTCGACATGGGCGAGAGCTGCGACGACGGCAACACGCTGGATGGTGACTGCTGTTCTTCGGCCTGCACCATCCCCGAGGGCTGCAGCTGCACCGAACCCGTCGCAACCGCGGAGTCGGTGAGTCTCCCCGTCACCTACCGTGACTTTTCGAGTGAGCATCCCGACTTCGAGCCAGGAGCGAGCGGGCTCGAGACGGCCACGACCGATCTGGTCCAGACAACACTGGATGCCGAGGGCAAACCGGTGCTGGCCGTCACCGATGGCAGCGGCCTCATCACCGATGCCACCACCTTCACCGAGTGGTACCGGGACGTTGCCGGCACCAACGGTACCACCAGCTCCAGCATGCTGTTCTGGAACAGCAGCGGAAGCTACGTGAATCGTGCCGACTCGGGGGGTCGCCAATTCGTCGGTTGGCAGAGCGTCACCTACTGTGCCAACGCTGATTGCAGCGGTTGCCCCCTCGACGGAGGATTGGAGTGCCTCAGCCCGTGCATCGCCTGGGGCACCGCGTCCACCGACACCTGCACGGCTCTGCGCGTGTTCTTCGACGGTGACCCGTACTTTTTCCCGATCGACGGCAGCGAAACCAATGTCACCCCGGAGATTGAGTTCGCCACCGCAACACTGCCACCAGCCTACGGCGGGGATTGGTCGGCAGAGCCGGGAGGTGCCCTGCACAATTTTCACTTCACCAGTGAGCTTCGCTTCCGGTTCCGCTATGAATCAGCACGGAGCTACAGCGTCGATTTCTTGGGGGATGACGATGCCTGGGTGTTCATCAACGGCACCTTGGCCGTCGATCTCGGCGGGATCCACACCCCCGTGCAAGGCTCGATCGTGATCGATGCCTCGAGCGCGGGCGCCTTGGGTCTGAGTGACGGCACAATCGCCGAGGTTGCAGTGTTCCAAGCCGAGCGCCAAACCACGGGCTCGACCTATCGGTTGACCCTGACTGGCTTCGGTTTCGGACCGAGCGTGTGCAACGCGATGTAGGACCAAGCGTGTGCAGCGCGATGTAGGACCGAGACGCACCAGGTGAACGAGCCGCCGGTCATCCCGGCGGCTCGTTTTGTCATGAGCAGGGCGCGAACTGAGCGGTGGTCTCCCGGAACACCGGATCGCCGGTCATGGTGCCGTCCGGCAGCGCAGGCAGCGTGAACGAGATGGTTTGACCATTGGCGTTCGTCACGTTCACCGTGTACGGACCAAGGCCGAATCCGTCGGCATCAAGCCAGTAGTTGTAGTCCATCCGGGTCGGCGTCTTCACGTCACCCAAGCGGTTGGTGACGGTGACCTCGGTGATGAGTACCGGGTAGTTGCGAAATGCAATCGCGCTCCAGTACACGCTGCTTCCATCTTTGATCGCGTACTCGAGGTTGCCGCTGACGATCGTGTCTGGGCACTCCACGTAGCGCCAAGTGATGTCCAGCACCCCCACGCCAAGATCGGCCAGGGTCTGGAACGCCGCCTGGCTGATGTCGATCTGGTTCGAGCCATGGCTGCAAGTGGGGCACTGGTCGACGATCTGGACCACGACACTGTTGCCGCCGCTCGAGAGCTCGGCACAGGCCCCGCAGGTGGCAGATGCCGCATACTGCGCGGTATTGATGGCGGCGTAGTTGCCGGTGACCTCCTCCATCGGGTAGCTGCAGTTCGGCATCGCGCTCAAGATGTACCAGGTCGCCACGCCGTCGTAGACCGTGCCGGTACCGCAGTATTCACTCGAGCCCTGGAAGCCTCCCTGGCTGCTCGCGACGCCACCCGCCGAGTCGGAACCACCCGTCGAGCCGCGCCCTCCCGACATTTGGTAGCATTCGATCGGATCGCGACACTCACCGAAGCACCACACCTCGCCGCTCGCGCAGTTGGGCACGCCGGTGGTTCCGCCACTCGCGCCGCCGGCGCTCACCGAAGCACCGCCGTCTCCCGTCACCGCGCCACCCGAAGCCATGGTCGCGCCACCGCTCGCCGCGCCGCCGCTACCATTTGTGGTGCCCCCAGACGCACTGCCGCCCCGACCGAGCTCCCCACCGTTGCCGCTCCCGCCTTGACTCGGCGTGGCACCGCCGGAGCCAAGTCCGCCCGTCGTCACGTCACTGCCACCACTTCCCGGTGGATCCGCAGCGCCGCCGTTCCCCGTCGCCGCGCCGCCATTTCCCTCCACGCTTCCCCCAGCACCGCTCAGAGCGAGCAGCGCACCTCCGGCGCCGCTGTTCAAGCTCCCGCCGCTCTCGACGGCAGGGTTCTCTTGCTCCAGGGTCGAACGCTCCGCTGCGCAGGCCACGAGCAGCCCGACCAAGCCGACCAAGGCAGATGACTGAAGAAGCGAAGAGTAAGCGCGAGGGTGCATGAGCTCTCGATCGACTTGTGACAGAGGATGAAGTGAAGAAGCCCGAGCCTTGTTGAAGGCTAGCACAGCGCCCCCTTCCCATCCGCCGTCGAGCGAGCGGTTGGTGACTCGGTTCCCACACCAGAATTCTGCGTTCACGGTGCACTCCGTCGACACCTGCCGTAGGTCAACGGCGCCAGCGCTCCCACCAACCGCCGCTCACGACCGTCGGTCATCTCACCTCTACGGTGAGCAGGTGGCGCCCCGCGCGAGGCCGCGGACCGCGCTCAACGCCAGGCGTCTACTGTCTTCCGGGAGCCGTCCGCCACCGTGTCACCGGATTCCCTCGCACCGCGCTCAACACCAGGCCTCCACCGTCGTTGCCCCACATGCGGCGAAGGCCGCCTCCCGAACCCGGGAAGCGGCCTTTTTCCGCAGCCGTCACACGCTCTCGCTGGTCCTTACAGGCCCGCGAGGAAGTCGTGCACGGGCTGACCGATGGCGTTCGGCGTGCCGCTGTAGTCGTCGATCATCTGGGGGAAGCCGCAGCCCCACTCATCGACGATCCAGGCCCAGGCTGTCCAGCTCATCCCAGCGCCCTCGAACTTGTTGATGTAGTTCGTGTAGATGCTGCCATCACACTGGGTGGGAGGTACGGTGTTGAACCCTTCCACGTTCGCGTCGCCGAACTCGGTGGCAATGACCGGGATGCTGGCCGCCGGCGTCAGGTACGCCACCTCGTCACCTGGATCACTCTTGAAATCGTAGGGGTGGGTCGCGTAGGCGATCGCCCCGCCGGTCACCGGATTGCCGACGTAGTAGGAGATGTCGTAGGTGTAGTCCCTCCCGCTGACGATGATCAGGTTCTGGGCGCCGTTGGCACGGATCGCGTCCACAGTTCCCTGCATCCAGGGCCTCAGGTTTTCCGCGGAATCCGTCGGCTCATTGTACAGTTCGTAGATGATCCGGCCGTCGCGGAAGAAGGCATCGCTCGACACCTGGCTCCAGAAGGATCGGTGCGCGTCGGTCGGGTTCCCAGCCACGTAGTGCAGATCCAGGATCACATCCATCCCCGCTTCCAGGATCCAGGTGACCGCGCGCTTCACGTTCTTCTGGTAGATGGCGCCCTTGGCATCTGACCAGAAGGTGTCCTTGACGGCCAGGCGGATGGCGTTCGCCTTCCAGGCCTTCATGCGCTGAATGTCCTCACGACTGATGCCGAAGCCCGAGCGGTCCCACTCCATGCTGGGCCGCACCAGACCACGGATCTTGTGCGGGTTGCCATTGCGGGAGATCACGTTGCCGGCGGTCGTCCAGGTCACGGACTCAGCCGGTGCTCCTGGATTAGCCTCGCTGAGGAAGTGCACCTCGTCCACCCAGCACTCGAAGGGGTTGGCAATCGCCGTGCCGCTCCGGGCACCCTTCTTGTTGACGTGGATCTGGAAGGCCGTGAGCTGGCTCTTGTCCACGCCCGCGGTGAACCGCGCGAAGTTCGGATCCTGGAGCATCTCGTCGAAGTAGAGCTTGTAGTACGTCCACTGGTCGGTGATGCCGGAGTTCTTCACGCCATACTGGTTACAGCTCGAGGTATCCGTCTCGCCACCGTAGGCGCAGGGAGCGCCGACCGTGTCCGCGTCTTCCACGCCGTCCACCGTCTTCATGAACGCGAACTGTACGTCGTCCGTGCAGCGTGCCCAGAAGCCCACGCCGGTGTACTGCGAGGCGTCGTAGGTCTGCTTGCGGCGATCGGGCTCGGTGCGAGCCATGAAGTCGATCCCGAAGCCCACACCCCAGAAATTGGCCATGTCTGCGTAGCCGGTACCGCCGGGTGACTTCACGTGCAGCGCGCCGCCCTGGTTGCAGGGGCCGCTCACCGCCGCGTCGACGGCGAAGGCGTTGGCCGCATTCTTCGGGTTGTTGGCCCCGGGGGTCTGCATCTCACCATAGGAGTCGTTGGTATCGTCGGGGGCGTAGGCGTGCCAAGGCTCGGCGTTTTCCCCGCGGCCCTGCTGCGCGATCTGGTAGAGGCTCCCGTCGGCGAAGTCCGAGATCATGTTGCCGGCAGGGATCGTCACGGTGCCGTAGACCGGATCGGTGCAAGTCACGTCGGTTTGGCTGCCGGTGCTTCCACCCTGACCAACCTCGGTACTTCCACCCTGGCCAACCTCGGTGCTTCCACCCTGGCCAACCTCGGTGCTGCCACCCTGACCAACCTCGGTGCTTCCACCCTGACCAACCTCGGTGCTTCCGCCCTGACCGACGACCGTGCCGCCGCCTTGGCCGACGACCGTGCCGCCGCCTTGGCCGACGA
>CAYNEY010000034.1:40978-51880 GCA_964396375.1 uncultured Polyangiaceae bacterium
CCGACGACCGTGCCGCCGCCTTGGCCGACGACCGTGCCGCCGCCTTGGCCGACGACCGTGCCGCCGCCTTGACCGACGACCGTGCCGCCGCCTTGGCCGACGACCGTGCCGCCGCCCTGAGCCATCATGGTGTCGCCACCCTGACCCACCGCGGTGTTGCCACCGACACTAGCTGTGCCGCCGCCGCTGTCCTCGCTCGAGCAGCCCACGATGTGCAATAGGACGGAAGCTGCGAAGATTCCCTTACGGATCGATGTTGCCATGGTCCACGGTCCCTAGTTGAGTTGAAGCGTTGATGAGGTGAGTCGGTGCAAACCGAAGTGCGGTCGACCACGCGGTTCCCACATTGATGACATTGGTGCACAGCGGCAAACCGCCGAGCTAGAGATAGCTCATTTCCCAAGCGCGGGCGACCTTTGGCGGACTTGTGCAGAGGACGTGGTAATTTATGCCTGCACCATAAGCCACATTTGTGCTCGAGATGCGGGCGCAATTGACAGTCATCTTCGGTGGATGTTCGGCTCAGGTACATTGGTGACCCAAGCGGCACGCACCGACTCGAAGCGTCCACGCTTCGCAAGAAACCTATGACAGAGCTGTCACGGCTGGGGCAAATGCAGGCAGACCGGCCAAGAACGTGACGCGAGTTCAGGTAGCGTCGCCTGAGATCCTCCCTCAATCGCCACAGCGCACGTACACGCCACCGTCGCGCTCGGTGCACTGGCAGCTCTCGCTCACCGAGAGCTTGACACATCCGCAGTTCACCGTGCCGGCACAGGTTGGTACCCATTGGCAGGAAGCCGTGGTCCCGCTCTGGTCACAGAAGAAGCCAGGGGGGCAGACGGCATCCCCGCAAACGCTACAGCTACCGTCGCTGCAGTTGGGCCCGGTAGGTCCAGCCGTGGGAGAGGGGCTCTCTGCTGGCTCGGACTCACTCGACGTGGGCGCATCTTCGGCGGATTTGCTGGGAGGTTGTCCACCGCCACAAGCAAGCAAGGACGAGGTGAACAAAAGGGTGATCGAGACAATGGCACGCACGGGCTCATCTTAACCAATCGCGTGCGTGCACGCACGAATTTTTGCGTCAGAAACGATCAGTTCTCATGGGTGGGCTTGGTGAGCTTGATCGCGGCACCCAAGAAATCCACCATGATGGTGCTGATGGTGATGCCACTGCCGTCGATCACCACACTGCTCGCCCCGCATTTCAGTGTGATCTTGGTCTTGGCGTCAATCTTGTGCAACGCGCCCAGGAAGGTCGCAGGGCCGCTGGCGGTGATGGTCTGGTCTCCGGTGATCTTGTCGATGACCGCTCCGCCCACCATGTTGTTGATGGCAGCCTCACTGCTCTCGCTCTCCGAACCCTTAGCGAAAACACCGAACAGGGGCTCGGTCTCCATCTTGGACCCGCCGGTCTGCTCCGCCAAGTCACCACGCGCCACCTCCACCAGCGCGGCACCGATGGTCTGATTCATGCTGCCGCCCACCTTGAGATCGAGCGACTGAAGAGATGCTGAGACCCGCACCGCACCGGTGGTCTCGGTGTGCGATGCGGCGATCGAGTACATGGCGTGACCGGGGCCCGTGGCCTTGTCGGCCTCGGTGACACCATCGACAGCACCATCAGGCCCGCTTCGGTTGGCCATCGACCCCCCGCCGCCACCCTCCGCTTCCTGTCCAAAGAGATCCCCAATCAGATCCGAAGCCAATCCCTTGGCGGCTCCCGCGGCGCCGCCAATCTGGTCGCTGATGGCCGCGTTGAGACCCTTGGTCGCCCCGATCAGACCAGTCGGATCGGTGAACGCGTACTCCTTGGACTCACCGCTCACCTCACCGCCCGCGGCCAGGGAGAACCCGACATTCGCCATCACCGCGTCTCCGTCCGAGATCACCCCCGCCGACTGAGCCAGCGGCACCATCGCCGAGAGATCACCATCAGCCAGCGCCTGCATGGCACCCCCCACCGACTCCACCTGGGCGGTGAAGTCGTTGATGGGGCCCATCACCTGATCCACCTTGCCCTGGATCTGGCCTTGCACCTGCTCGATGGCAGCGTTCACTTTGGCTTCGATCAGCTCGGCTGCTTTGGCCTTGGCGATGGCGATCAAGCCAGCCAGTGGGCTGCCGTTCATTTCGAACTGCATACCTCCAACCGTCGTGCTCGCCGAACCTGCCACCGTGAGCCCAGTCACGGCGTTTACCTCGACGCTGCGGTTGGCACCAACTGTGACCGACTGTGAGGCGCCAATGCTGCACTTGTGTCCCTGAGTGATGGTCACATCTTGGTTGGCCCCCACCACCAGCGAGCAGTCGGCGCCAATGGTCTGAGTCTCGTTGCACCCAACACTCGTGGTTCGGTTGTTGGCGACCGCGATCGACGTATTGTACTGCGAGCCGATCATGATCTCCTCGGAGCCTGCTTTGTCCTCGAAGCGGATCTCGTTGGTACCGCCACCACCCGGGCTGCTGTTGGTTTTGATCGAGGTACGCGTGGCGCCAGCCGGAAGCGCATAGGGGGGCATGGTGGCACCGTTGTACAACCTGCCGGTCACGAAAGGGCGATCCGGATCCCCCTCTTCGAACTCGACCAAGACCTCCCAACCAACGCGAGGAAGGGCCATCGAGCCCGAGGTCTGGAGCTGAGTGGTACGGATCCATGCCGACGCTCGGTCGTCGTCGAGCCCAGCGCGGTCCCAGTGGAAGCGCACCTTGCAGCGTCCATGCTCGTCCGTGTGGATCTCCTCGGCCGGTGCCCCCGGGGGAGCCACCACAGTGGCGGTCTGGGGTCCGACGATCCGCGGCGCCCGATGCTGACGACGCGGCCGAAACTTTAGCTCGAGCGGCTGCGCCTCGGCGCGCGCCGCGTAGTCGACGGGGTGGGCATGCTCGGATGCTTCCCCCTGCCGCTCCCAGAATATGCACTCGTGCACCACCTGCACCACGAACAGGTCAGACTTGCCCGATAGCTCCTGCAAGGTGAGCCGCTTGCCGATCATGAGCGTGGGACAATCCGCCACCAACGCCAACCGGTGGCTCTGGGCCCGCTCCGCCTCCTCGCGAGTTGCCGCCAGTCGCTGGCCATCCGAAAGATCGAGGAAACCACCAGGGTAGTCATAGAGTTCCCGGTTCGAGGACTCCTCGCCTTCGCCGAGGGCCTCCAGGGTGAGCTTCGGGGTCTTCCAGTTGAAGTCGCGGAGCGTAACTCGGGTTGGAACCTGACGGCGCCGGCGGTCTACCTCGAAGACCACGTCCACCTCACCGTGCAGATGACTCGCGGTCCGCACTTCGAGCTCGCAGTTTGGCTCGAGCGGATCGGCGTGGCTCGAGTCGTCGAAGAACACCATCCGCTCTTCTTGATTCTGGTCGAGCTCGACGAAATACGAGATCCCGTCGGCCTCGAGCAACCGGCTCATGAAGCTCAAGGCATCTTCCTGGTACTGCACCGTGATCTTGCGCTTGGGTCGGCTCTCGGAGAGCCGAAAGCACAGCTGCTTTTTGTCAAACCCGTGCTGAACCAGCACGTCAGTGACAAGCGTCTCGGTGGTCATCTCTTGGCGTATCACGCTGTCTCGGCTCCGCGCGAGAACGCCGACGCGCGACACCAGGTACAGGCGATGACCGACATTGGCCTCCCCGAGCGCCTGGGTGGTTCCTCGAGAGATGATCTCCGCTGACTCCACCACAGCAGGAAAGCGATGCCACTCCTCACCAAGGTAGCCGAACGCGAGCAGCGTGCTCGCGCCCACCAAGTCGTCGAGCGCCAGGGGCTCCGGAAGGACCAGGTCGACCACCGCCCGAGATGGGAAGCCAAGCCGATGCTCGAGGCGGAAATAGCCCACATCCTCGGTAGCGAAGCGCTCGTGACTCAAGCTGGCAGCAAAGGTTCGGGTCATCAGAATTGGCCTAGTTGTTCATGATCAGCCCAAGATCGACCGAATTGCCATCGACCTTGATCGCTACCCCGGCCACGATGACTGACACGGGAGTAAGCGTGATGGTGGACGCACCCATCACCAACGAGAGCACCACATCAGCCTCGAAGGTGACATTGCTGGCTTGGATCAGCTGCGCCCCCGCCACCATGTCGGTGTAGCTGGCCTGAGCGTTCTCGTTCCGACCGCCCTTGATCATGTTCACAATCGCACCGCCCACGGTGCGATTCAGGCTTGCCGCGCTGACCGACCGATCCCCTTTGCAGACGATCGCCTTGATCACACCGGTGTTCTCGATTCTGTCACCACCAGCCATGACCGTGCGTCCACCGTTGCACAGGGTAACGACGGCCGCGCCCACCTCATGGGTCATGTCCGCCAGAGTCTCGTTGGTGACCGAACCCACGACCAGGTCGATGCGTGCCGTACCCGTGTCCTCGGTGCTGGATCCGCCGACCGTGCGGCGGTGGTCGCCGCCGATCATCATGGTGCGCTTACCGCCGATGGACAAGGAGTGGTCGGCGGCTATCTCATCCACCATCAGCGTGCCCACCGTCAGCTTCTGGTTGGCACCCACGGTGAGGGACTGATCGGCGCTCACGGTAGTGGTGAGGCTGTCGGCGATCTTGAGCTCCTGATTGGCACCCACGTCGATGGTGTGATTGGCACCAACGCTCTCGGTCAGGTTGTGACCAACCTCGGTGCTCATGTCCTTCGAGGCATTGAAGAACATCTGCTCATCACCCTTGGTGTCACTCATCCGGATTTCGTTGGTGCTCCCACCACCCGGAGTGGTGGCAGTTTGAAGCGACATCTTGGCTTTGTTGGCCGGCAGGGGATAGGGTGGCGGGTGCGCCGGATTGGTGAGCCTAGACATCACGAAAGGCAGATCCGGATCACCTTCGCCAAAGCCCACCGCCACCTCCCACTGCATCCGCGGGATCAGCATCGAACCCCCGAGCGCCATCTGACTGGTGCGCATCCATCGGCTGCTGAGGTGATCCGTGGGGCCGGTCCGATCCCAATGGAAGTGGGCGGTAACCTCGCCGCGCTCGTTGGTATGGATCTCCTCCCCGGCTGGTCCAGTCGTGAACGCCGTTTCGAGGCCCGGGATGACCCGCGCGGCCTTGCGAGGTGGTGGGCGATAACGGGTGGTGGTGGCGGGAACGGCTCCAAAGCGACACTCGAATCCGAAATCCGACCCCGGATTGCCCTCACCCCTCCCACTCCCCAAGCCGAAACCTCGCCGCTGGTGTCCCACCACCTCGATCTCGGTAATCAGGTAGCGCTGGTTGAGTGGCAAATAGGGGTGGTCGACCAACCCGAAGCAGAGGCCTGGTCCAAAACTGAGACACCCTGTTTCGCCCTTCAGCCGCGCCCGGTCCGCACCAAGCGCATCCACCAGCACGTTGGCATATCGGTTCAGGGTGGCCGTATCCACGGCACGCGCCGGGAAGACATAGACTTCATCGCCAGCCGTCAGCGGATCCGCACCGGTCGCGCTGACCTCGAGCTTGAGATCGGGATGCTCGGGATCGTAGTCGCGCATCACGACTTTGCCTGGCCTCACCCGCACCTGCTCGCTCAGCCGGTACACCGCATCGTCGGCACCCTGAACACCGAAATCCGCCAGATAGGGGAGCTCGGTCGTTCCCTCGACCTCGCCCAGGCCCTTCGGATCGTCGGAGAAGACCACCCTTGGTTTCTTGTCTTCGGTGTCGCAAACGAAATAGATCCCCTCCTCGGCTAGCAGCCGCCGGATGAAGTCGAGGTCGGTTTCGCGGTACTGGCAGGTCTGGATCCGCGGCGGATAAGACTCAGAGAGCCGCCAGCTCTGGTCACTCTCCGGGATCTGGGCCGAGATGAGCGCCTCACGGACGATCTCCGGAGTCGATAGGTTCTGAAAGACTCGGCAGTTGGTGCGCTGGCTGAGGAAGAACAAGGGCGGCACGATCACCAATTCGAGATCGGTGACCTCGTCATCCGCGTGCTGCTGCTGCACCGAGAGGCACTGCCCGACGAAGTGCAAAGAGCCTCCCACATCGCGCACCAGCTCGAATTCGGCCGTTTTGCCCAGGAGCTGCTCCGGATCGGGCAGGAAGCCATCGTCGCGGGTGACCCAACACACCAACCGACAAGGCTCGAAGAATTCGGCATGGTAGCGATAGCTGAGCACATCCAGGCTATCGCCATCCACGGTGAGGGTGGCAGTGACGGCGGAACTCGCAGAAAGATCGCTCATGCTTCTCCTACATGATCTTCAGGTTCACGCCGGTGCGGCGGATCATGGCGGCCTTGATCGCGACATTCGAGCCTTTGAGGGTGACCGGGCCACCTGAGAGCGACACCTTGGAGCCCCCGCCCTTCAACTCACCTATCGCGCCGAGCAAGGTGATGGTGAGGGCCTTCACCGAGTAGTCGCCACCCACTTGACGAAGGTGGATCCCTCCGACCAGATTGGAGATGGCAGCGGCAGCTTCCGTGTTCGAGTCTCCCTTGATCATGTGCAAGGCAGCGCCGGCGATGGTCTCGGTCTTGGCACCGCTCACCGTCTCACCGTGGTTCCCAGCCACGACGTGGACCCGAGCGGCGGAGACGGTACTGGTGGTGCTCCCCACCACGCTGTCATTGAGATCTCCCCCGGTCACCACCAATTGCGCTGCGCCCACCGATTGAGTAAGGCCAGAGCACTGGAGTTCGACACCGTTCGAGATGGTCAAGTAGACCGAGCCAACCGTGTAGCTCCGCGAGCCTCCGATCTTCTCCAAGAAATTGCCGGTAGCATTGCTGTCGTCGTTGGCGCCCACGCTGATGGTCTGACCGGCGCCAATCTTGCTCGAGAGATTCTTACCCACACTCACCGTCTGATTGGCGCCCACACTGATGGTTTCGTTCGCCCCGATCGAGCGCACCATGCTCACGGATACGTCGTGTTTGTCATCGACCGCAACAGTCTCGGTGCAATCATTGCCGACCACGATGTTGAGATCCTTCTGGGCCTGCATCCCATGTCCCTGGCTTCCGCCAGAGTCGCCCATCGAGATCTGGTTGTGGCCAGTGCTGCCCGGTGAAGACATGCTCTTCAAGCAGCCTGAGGCCTTGCCACCCGGAAGGCTCATCGGGGGAGGAAACTTCCCATTGTAGACGCGTCCAAGCACCACCGGGCGATCCGGGTCACCCTCGAGGAAGGCCACCGAAACCTCCCAGCCAACCCGCGGAAGGACCATCGCACCACCCATCGGGATCTGCAGAGTACGGATCCAACAACTCGAGCCAGCATTCTCTTGGCCGATTCGATCCCAGGGGAAACGCACCTTGATCCGGCCATAACTGTCGGTGAAGATCGCCTGGTCCGCGTTGTTGTCGCCGGTCACGACGGCGGTCTGTATGCCCGCGATCCGTGGCTTCGGGGTGACACGCGGCGGCGCGTAGGCGGTTTGCTTGGGGATGGCGCGGAACTCATTTCTGCAGTCGAAGTTCTCGCTGCCTGTCTCGTCGCGCTGACGCCCGGCGGAGATGAGCTCCGTGACCACCCACTCCCCATCCAATTCCTCGTGCTCGCCACCCACCACCTTCACGCCCTGGCCAGGCCAAAGACCGACCGCGGCCGTCACTCCAACGCCAACGCGAGCTCGCGCTCGCTCGGCTGCGAGCCGGGCACGCACCAGCAGGTTGCCCTCGGCACTCTTCACGAAGCGCCCCGGATACTCGTACAGCAGAGCCGGCACACGATCGGCAGCCGAAAGGGTGGACTCAGGAGGGAGCTGAGGCTTCTCGAAGTCGAAGTCCCGCAGCAGCACCTCCGTGGTCGCGAGCGTCCTCTTCTGGGAGAAGGAGAAGAGCGGTTCACCACCGGTATGAAGCTCGGGTGAGAGCGAGAGCAAAAGGTCGTCTGGGGCCGGCTCGAAGCGACTCGCGTCGTCGGCAAGCACCATCCGATGTCCCGTCTCGTCGTGACAGAAAAAGTAGAAGATCCCGACCTCTTGCAGCAGCCGGTGGACAAAATCGAGAGTGCTCTCCCGATACTGCACCACGAACTCCCGGGGAAGGTAGCTCCGCGTCAGCTTGAACTCAGCGGTTTCGCTCAGTCCGACCTCCGCGAAGAGCTGCTTTACGATGTCCGGGATGCTGAGCTCCTGAAAGATCCGCGAGTCAGTCCGAAATGCCAGCGCGGAGAGCGCCGGCCGGAGGATAAGCGAGAAGACCAGGCGCTGCTCGACAGCCCGCAGGAAATCCGCCTGCTCCACCAGCCCGTCGAAGTAGCGGGCTCTCCCTCGTGCGTCCGTGACAACCAGAAGCGCCCGCTTCCGAAGTAGCTCATGCAAGATGACGCCGGTGTCCTCGGTGACGAACTCCACCACCACTCGATAGGGCTCGCTCAACCGCTCGAAAGCGACGAACTTCTGAACGAGGACGTCGCTGGGCAGCGCATCCCCGAACAGCTCGATCTTGGCATTACCAACTAGCCCCATCGTCTACGGACCGGTCCCCAGCCTACCGGATGGATCCCCCCCGGTCTACCCGGGCTTGCTCGGATGGTGGTTCGGTTGGTGGTGGGAGTCCGCTTCGGTCGGCACCCGGCACCTGTGGGGCCCGAACTTCGCCTTAGAGGACCTGCAGAGAGCGGAGCACCGGCAAGACCTCGTCGGCCGCATGCACGGGGTTGTCACCTTGGTGCACCACCTGAACCAGAAGCACACGCCGCTCTCCACGCACCAGAAACTCCCGCGAAGAATTGATGAAGGGGGCCTTGGGCGCCGGTACACCACGTTGGACGACGTACTCGCGGCCCTGGGCGTTGAAGGTGGCGGTGGGCACCGCCTTCTCCAGGATCGTCCCCCCCTCCGCCTCCAGATCGTCCTCATAGCGACCTTGCAGCACGTTCCACGGGTCCCTCGGGGACTCCAGTCGCTCGTAGATGGTGAAGATCAGCTGCTTCGGCGACACGTACTCGATGTAGCGTTTCTCCGGCTCCAGGCTAGCGTGCCGCATGACCCAGTCGCTCGGTCGAGACATCCGCACGATCCCATCTAGCACCTGAACACCTATGTAGGATCGCTCAGCGATATCCAGGGGCGGGTAGAGCTTTTCGAAGGCATCGCGGCCGAGCCCCTCCCCGCCAAGGCCATACTCGTAGAAGGTCTTGTTGCGGAAGGCGATCGGATCGGGCCCGCTGGCGCAGCCTGCACCCAAAGTGGCCAACACCAACCAAACACCGCGCATTCCGAGACGAGGGACCATGGCCTGGGGAGGCTAATCCGATTGTGAAGCTCGGTGCAACTTCCCCGATTACCCAAAAACCTGCCTTCTCGGCTGACCTCTACTAGACTGCGCGGGCGCCATGAAAATCGCTCTGGCCTCCGTGGCCCTCCTCCTTGCGCTCGCCTGCTCGGTCTCCACCAAGAGCCAGCTCAACCACGGTTCGAGCGGGAGACTGGATGGGTCGGTCCGTGACAGCAATCCCGACGATTTGGGGCGCAGCCAACCCGCCACCAACCTTGGGGAAGTGCGCCTGTTGCCCGAGGTCTGCGCGGGCATCGATCTGTCCATGGAGCCAGGGACAATCGGTGCCGAAAGCTTCCTCCATCACTTGGAGGCGCGTGGCTACCAGTTCACCCTCGAGCGCGAGCGCACCGATCTGATCTACGTGGACGTGGCGGGACCGGGTGGCACCAGCCGCTTTCGGGTCGCCACCTTGCCATCTCCCCCCGAAGCGGGAAGGCATCTGCACATAGCCGTCCTGGAGCACGGCATGGGTGCCTGGGGTGTACACCGCGGCAATGTGGCGGTCCTCGGACCGATCGGCTCGACCGAAGACGTCCTCGACTTCGCCATCACCTCGAAGCTCGCTTGTTGGGGTGTGCTCACAGTCGCCGGACGTGACGACTCCTTCGTCGTGCCCGGCGGATACCAAGAGCTCTGAATCTTTTCACTTTCGGTCGACGCCAAGCACCGTAATGTCAACCAGAAGATCGGTGCCAACAGGATCGTGGAGCCGCCACAGGCTCTCGCTCGAAACGTCGGCTGAGGCACAGCGGCAAGCCTTCGGGACAAAGAGTCGCTCAGCAGACATGGGAGCACTCTCGACGCCAGCGTGCAGCTCTTCGACGTTGATCTGGTGCTCGGCGAGCACGAGCGCGGTCTTCTGAACGATGCCGGGCGATCGTGCCCAGCCACCTCGAGACGAAACACGCGGAGGCATCCCCCGTGGGGCTCGGGTCCTGCGAGCAGGGGCTGAACTGAAAGGGATCCGCGGCAACGATTGGCAGGGCCAACCCCAATGCTCCCGGGGACCGGCCAAAAAGCCGACTCAGGAGCGTCGATCTCCGGATCGATTCCCTGCCCTCAGGCATAAGGCGATGCAGCGCGAGCGGCTCCGAGTCGCTGCGGTTGGCATCACTGCACCCCCTCCGAAGCAACCTCTCGATTCCCCGGAAGTGCCCATCCATGTCAAATAAATCTCGCTTTTCCCACCGCAGCTTGGCAGTCACTGGGCTCGGACTCATCCTCTCCACGGGCTGCGGAAGCTCCGAAGATACCAGTGCCGATCCAGATCTGGTGCAGAGCGCGGCGGGTGGTGCTGCGAGTAGTGGCACCGGAGGCGTAGCTGATGGTTTCACGGGCGGCATGGCCGGCCAAGGTGGGGCCCTCGTCGGCCAAGGTGGGGCCCTCGTCGGCCAAGGTGGGGCCCTCGTCGGCCAGGGTGGGGCCCTCGTCGGCCAGGGTGGGGCCCTCGTCGGCCAGGGTGGGGCCCTCGTCGGCCAAGGTGGGGCCCTCGTCGGCCAGGGTGGGGCCCTCATCGGCCAGGGTGGGGCCCTCATCGGTCAAGGTGGGGCCCTCATCGGTCAAGGTGGGGCCCTCATCGGCCAAGGCGGCGCCCTCATCGGCCAGGGTGGGGCCCTCGTTGGTCAAGGCGGCGCTCCCGGTGAGGGCGGTGCTCCCGGTGAGGGCGGCGCTCCCGGTGAGGGCG
>CAYNEY010000034.1:51980-63837 GCA_964396375.1 uncultured Polyangiaceae bacterium
CTCCCGGTGAGGGCGGTGCTCCCGGTGAGGGCGGCGCTCCCGGTGAGGGCGGCGCACAAGGGGTTGGTGGCAGCACCGGCGAAACACCAGCCTGCTTCTTCGAGGTCGAGGGGTTCGGGGAGAACGTGACCGGTGGACTCGGCGGCGAGGTGGTGACCGCGACGACTGGCACCGAGATTCACAGGGCGATCTGCGAGCGAGCGGCCGACGACACGCCGCTGACTATCATGGTCAACGGCACCATCACGCCCGGCAACACGTCCGCCCAGAGTGGCAGCTGCAACACAGCAGATGGCGTGATCGAACTCAAGAACATCAGCAATATCTCGTTGATCGGCGTTGGAAGCAACGGCGTACTCGACCAGATCGGTGTTCACATTCGAGGCGCATCGAACATCATCGTTCAGAATCTGACCATCAAGAACGTTCGGAAATCCAACACCGGCACACCATCCAACGGCGGCGACGCGATCGGGATGGAATCCGACGTGCACAACATCTGGATCGATCACAATCTGATCCACGGCTCGACCACCGAAGGAGAAGAGCATGATGGCCTGATCGATATGAAGGCCAACACCACGGACGTGACCGTGTCTTTCAATCACATTCACACGGGCGGACGCGGTGGCCTGGTGGGCTCGAACGATGACGGGGACGACGGTTCGACGCGCATCACCTGGCACCACAACTGGTACCAGAACCTCACCTCCCGTACCCATCTGGTCCGTGAGGCGCACGGGCACGCCTACAACAACTACTACAGTCAGATCCTCGAGACCGGGATCAACAGCCGCAATGGCGCCCAGCTCTTGGTCGAAGGCAACTATTTCACCGAGTCACGAAACCCGCTTGGCACCTTCTTCTATCTCGACAACGCCGGGATCTGGGAGGTCCACGACAACATCTTCGACTCGAGCGTGGTCTGGGAGGCCGCGGACGATCAAGCTCCGGCTGGACCTGACGTGCGGTCTACGGGCTCGGTTTCGGTGCCCTACAGCTACACCCTGCACTCGGCCAATGTGGTCCCAGCGATGATCCAGGCCTGCGTCGGCGTTGGCAAGATCTGAGGTTCTTCCGAGGTCGACTGCTTCGCCCTGTCGTTAGGGATGCTCCTCGAGGTCAGGCTCGAGGAGCATCTTTGCCCTCGCCCCAAGCGGCCATTCTTGGGATGTTTGGGGCATGCCCCCCCGGCGCATCATCCTCCACGCCGACATGGACGCGTTCTTCGCGTCCATCGAGCAGAGGGACCAGCCGGAGCTCCGGGGACGCCCGGTGATCGTGGCGGGTCTCTCACCTCGTGGGGTGGTGTCCGCTGCCTCCTACGAGGCACGAGCCTTCGGCGTGCATTCCGCGATGCCAACTTTGCAGGCGCGCGCGCTCTGTCCAACCGGGGTGTTCATCGCACCGGACATGGAGAAATATGCTGCCGTGAGCGCGCTCCTTGCCGAGCTTTTCATGGAAATCACTCCCGAGGTGGAACCCATCGCCCTCGACGAGGCCTTCTTGGATATCTCGGGCAGCACGACGCTGCTCGGGGAACCCGAAACCATCGGCCGCCGTCTGAAGCTTCGGGTGCGTGAGATGACGGGGCTCTGTGTGTCGGTTGGGATCGCGGAGAACAAACTCCTGGCCAAATTGGCGTGCACGCTCGGCAAACCGGATGGGCTCCGACTGGTGGCCCCTGGTGAAGGACAGGCACTGCTCGCACCACTGCCAGTGCGAAGGCTCTGGACCATTGGTCGCGTCACCGCCGAAGCGCTCACCGCCGCTGGATTCACCCGAATCGGCGAGCTTTCTGTCTGCTCGCCGGAACGCCTCCGTCCATGGCTCGGTCGACGCAGCGAGGAGGTCATCGCCCTCGCCAACGGTCTGGACGACCGTGAAGTGGTCTCGTCACGCGAGCCGAAGTCATTCGGGGAGGAGTGCACATTCGAACGCGACACGAGGGAGCGGGACTCGATCGCCTCTACCCTGTCAGGTCACGCCGAAGCGGTGGCGCGGCGGCTGCGTCGGGAGAACACCGAGGGCCGGACGGTAACGCTCAAGGTGCGGCTTGGAGGGAACAGCCGAGCGGGAGGCAAGTACCCCTTGGTCACCCGCTCTCGAACCCTGGTCGACTTCACCTCCGAGGGCACGGTGCTGTACACGGCAGCGCTCGCACTGTGGGACGAGCTCGCCCTTCGTACCGCGGTGCGCTTGGTCGGCCTGAGCGTGTCCAATCTGCGCGCTGGGGGCAAAGGCCAGCTGCCGCTCTTCGTGGAGCGTCGCAAAGATCCTCGAGTGAGTCGAGCCCTGGACGCGCTCGAGGCGCGCTTTGGCCGTGGTATCGTCACCCGTGGGGCCGCGCGGGTGGGAAAACTCACCCCAAGCGAGCGAAAGAAGCGGGGGGAATAGACCCAAGGCAAACGTGGAGGAGCTTGGCCCACACCCACCGATTCATCTCTGGTGGTTTGCCAGTTGCCATGGGTGGTGGCCGGACGCATGAGAGAGCAGAGGTTGGCACCTCGCGTGAGTTTGGAAATCGCGACTCGCCACCGAAGACTAAAAAGGAGATCGATCGATGCCTCTGGTCGCCCTGCGTCAACTACTCGACCACGCCGCCGAAAACGGTTACGGAGTGGCAGCTCTCAACGTCAACAACATGGAGCAAATCCAGGCTATCATGGAAGCCGCTCGGGAGACGGAAAGCCCCGTCATCATTCAGGCTAGCCGTGGAGCGCGCTCCTACACCAACGACAACTTTCTTCGCCACCTGATGCTGGCCGCCGCCGAGCTTTACCCTGAGCTTCCGATCGTCATGCACCAAGATCACGGCAATTCTCCCGAGACCTGCTACTCGGCGATCCACCAGGGATTCACCAGCGTCATGATGGACGGCTCGCTCGGCCCCGACGGCAAGACTCCTGCCAGCTACGAGTACAACGTCGATGTGACCCGCCGAGTGTGCGAGGTCGCTCACGCACTTGGGATCTCCGTCGAGGGAGAGTTGGGATGTCTCGGAGGAATCGAGGATGGCCACGGTGCCGGACTGTCGCAAAAGGAGGCCCTCGCTCACCTTACTGACCCCGACCAGGCCGTGGAGTTTGTGAAAGCCACCGGGATAGACGCGCTGGCGGTTGCCATAGGTACCAGCCACGGCGCGTACAAGTTTGCGAAGAAGCCGACCGGTGATGTGCTGGTGATGAGCCGTATCGAAGAGATCCACAAAAAGCTCCCCAACTGCCACCTGGTCATGCACGGCTCATCCAGCGTACCCAAGGAGCTGCAGGACATCATCAACCGTTACGGCGGCAAGATGAAGGAAACCTATGGAGTGCCGGTGGAGGAGATAAGGCGAGGGATCCAGCACGGAGTACGCAAAATCAACGTCGACACGGACAACCGGATGGCCATCACTGGAGCGATCCGCCGCGTATTCGCCGAGACCCCCGAGAAGTTCGATCCTCGGGATTTTCTGGCGCCCGCCCGAGATGCCATGAAAGAGGTCTGCAAAGAGCGGATGATCGCTTTCGGCCAAGCCGGCCAAGCCCCGAAGCTTCACTCCAAGTCGCTGAAGGAAATGGCGAAGATCTACGTCTGAACCAGAAAGGCAGGTTGAGCTAGAAGAGCAACCGCGAGTCTCGGTTTGCTGGAGCGTGCCTGGAAGCTCTTGCTCCAAAACATCTCGTTCCTGCTGGTATGCCATAATGAAGAGAGCGAAGAGAATTGTGTCCTCGGCAGATCGGGGGTGGTGAAATTCGGTGAGGGCTGCCCAGTCCTCGAAGGCGCGTGACGCTCCAAATGTCATCTTTGGGTGACGTCCCATTTCGGTGACAGCGAAAGCGCCCTCTTCACCATGCCAAAAGCCTCCTTGCCTGCCTTGTTCATTGCCTTCGGGTTGGCTTGCACCGATACCAAGAGCGACTCCAACGCACCAACCAGCACCGGAGGTTCTACCTACATCGGACAAGTTGGGGGAATGGTGGGTTCTGGTGGAAACGGGGTGGGTGGTGGTACCTCACTGGGCTTGGGAGGTGAGGCATCTCTTGGCGGCACGCTAGGGAGCGGTGGAGGGAATGCGTCAGGCGGTTTCGACAGCGGAGGAACCAGCCTGGGAGGGGTGGCTTCGGGAGGGGTGGCCGGAGGGAGTGGTGGTGCAGCCTCGGGAGGAGCCGCAGAAGGAGGCTCGGCAAGCGGCGGCATGAGCACCGGCGGCGGGAACAGCGGCGGCACCGGTGTTGGGGGAATGACGTTGGGAAGTGGAGGACTGGTGGGAGAGGGTGGTGAGGGAACCGGTGGCACAGGCACCGATACCGGAGGACAGAGCGCAACCACCGGCGGACAGGGCGAGGGTGGTGAACCACCGATTGTCCTCGATCTCCCCCCGCCCAGCGCGTGCTCAAACCAGTTCAACGTGCAAGACTGCAAAGTTGGTGACACGTCCAGCCCCTGTGATGGGCTCTGTGCCAACGACAATGGCCCCACCTCGAAGAATGCTTGCGAGAGCGGCAAGGAGGGGGTCCCGGTCCAGTTCGCCTGTGTGCGACACATGCTGTTCTCGACCGAGATGACCGAGGCCGTAGCCGCCGATGGTTTCGCCGGGAGCTTCCACTACGGAATCGTCGGGCACGATCCAGACTTCTCCAACCTCGATCAGGGCCTGCCAAACTCCTGCTGCCAGTGTTACCAGCTGGTCTTCGATGTACCCACCTACCTTACAGCCTCGGTGCTGACGCCCCCGCTGCCGTTGATCGTACAGAGCGCCAACACGGCGGCCTCGGGTGCCCTTGGTTTCGACGTCTTCATGGGGGCGGGAGGGCTCGGTGCTTTCAATGCTTGCAACGCCGATCTCGGTCTGGCAAGCAGCTTCGGCTATTCGATGTACACAGGATACCCTCGCGTCGGTCAGGCCTTCAGCGGCGGAGTGAAGCCAGGCCCGGACAGTGTGGACTGCGCAGACGAGCACAACAACCTCACGGATGCCTTGATCGACGCCCCCGCGTGCCAGGAGAAGATCGAGGCCGCCTGCAACGAGATCACCGCCAGCACTGAGGCCGTGCAAGCCGACACGCGCCGCAGCTGTATTCAGTCCAACCAGGGCAGCTCCTACTATCACGAGAATTGGAATGTGTACGCGCGGCGCGTGGTCTGCCCACCCCACCTGATGGAGGTCACCGGCTGCAAACTCCCGGTCGAACCAGGGCTGCCGCTCCCCGATCCCACGGTTCTGACCGCAGCGGACGCCGCCAATGCGGGCTTCAGCGCTGGCTATCACACCACCACCATGCAGGACTGCTGCATGCCTACCTGCGCCTGGTCCAACAATGTGCAGGTGGAGACCGTGGACGGCTACAACTCCTTCTATTCGTGTCTTGAAGATGGCACGCCTGTCACCGAATAGCCGGCACAAGCCAACTGCGCGGTAGGCAATCGTCTCAGAACACCATCACCCAGATGTCGTAGAGCACATGGGTGTACACCACCGGGCCGAAGCCGCGGAGCGCGAAAATGAGGGTGAAGATCAACCCAGCGACGGTCCGGAACAAGAGCGCCTCCAGCGTGAGAGGATCCCCGAGCGCCCCCACATGGTGCCAACCGCTGAACACCAGCGCCCCGAACAGCGCCCAACCCGACCAGAAGAGCATCCGCTTGAGTGGGCTGGGTTTGGCCACGATCGCCACGTACAGGAGGCTTCCCACCACCGCGTAGAGGCCCACCCGAAACACCAACTCCTCGTAGAAGCCAGCCCCCAGGGATAGCACCAGGGCTGCAAATGGGCTGAGCTCGGTGGGCACCCCGGAAGACAGAAGGAGCTGCCCAACCACGGCGCTCGCCCCGTAGCGCAGAACGACCGCATAGACCACACCCTCGGCCGCAACCATGGCAAACCTTTGCCAGCGCAGCGATTCGCGGCCGCCCAGCTTGTAGAGCACACCCACGAATACGGTGCCGATCGCCACGGTAAGGCCGATGTAGGCCATGACGCTGTGCTCAGCGAGACGAATCAGCTGTTGCGTGAGGAGATCCGCGGCGTTGCGGGTGGGAAGGAACACCACTCCCAGATGATAGAAGACGAAGATCGGTAGGGTCAGCAACAGATCGGACCACGCCGTGTCCTTGGGCCGGACCCGAGTTGGCGTGGGAGGAGGAGCGTTCGCCACGAACGGAATTGATACCACGTGGCTGAGGCAAAGGGGAACGGCACGCCGAGCCGCTTCGGTCAGTCACGACCGGCCAGGAACGTGGTTGTACCAGCGCCCGCCAAAACGCGCAGAAAATGCAGGGCGCAGGCGATTGACAAGCGCTTGAACTCTGAAAGGATCCCAGCATGACACGCCGGATCGAAGTGACCGATCTCATCCTCCGCGATGCTCACCAGTCGTTGATGGCGACACGCATGTCGCTCAAAGACATGATCCCTGCTTGTCCGGATCTCGATGCAGCCGGCTACTGGTCTCTCGAGTGTTGGGGCGGCGCAACCTTCGATTCCTGCATTCGCTTTCTGAACGAGGATCCGTGGGAGAGGCTTCGCACCTTCAAGAAGCTCTTGCCGAAGACCCCGACCCAGATGCTGCTGCGTGGTCAGAACCTGCTCGGCTACCGTCACTATCAGGATGGTGTGGTGGAGCGCTTCGTGGAACGCGCCGCAGCGAACGGCATGGACGTGTTTCGCGTGTTCGACGCCCTGAACGATCCTCGCAATCTCGAGGTCGCGATGCGCGCCGTGAAGAGTACCGGCAAGCACGCCCAGGGCACCATCTGCTACACGGTGAGCCCGGTGCACACCATCGAGGGTTACGTCGCGCTCGCCGAGCGCCTGGTGGAGATGGGCGCAGACTCAATCTGCCTGAAGGACATGGCCGCCCTGCTCAAGCCCCAGCCGGCTTACGACATCGTGCGGGCGATCAAAAATAGGCTGGGGGCAAAGGTGCTCGTGCACATCCACACCCACGCCACCAGCGGTGTGACCTTGGTGAGCCTGATGAAGGGAATTGAAGCAGGAGCAGACATCGTGGACACCGCGATCAGCTCCATGTCCATGGGGCCTGGTCACAACCCGACCGAGGCGCTGGTCGAGATGCTCGAGGGAACGGGCTTCGACACTCATCTGGACGCCGACTGTCTCCGGCGCGTGAAGGACCACTTCGCCGCCGTGCGCCCGCGGTATCGGGAGTTTCTCTCCAACTTCACCGGAGTCGAAACCGAGATCTTCAAGAGCCAGATCCCCGGCGGGATGATCTCGAACATGGAGAGTCAGCTTCGGCAGCAGGATGCGGCACACCGAATCACTGAGGTATTGGAGGAGGTCCCCAGGGTCCGCAAGGCGGCGGGCTACCCACCACTCGTCACTCCCACCAGTCAGATCGTGGGCTCGCAGGCGGTCTTCAACGTGTTGATGGGCCCCTACGCGATGATGACCGGCGAATTCGCCGATCTGATGTTGGGGTACTATGGGACTACCGCGGGTCCCAAGGACCCCGAGGTTCTGAAGAAGGCGGAAGCTCACGCCAAGAAGCCCGCCATCACCTGTCGACCTGCCGATCTTCTCCCGGCGGAGTGGGACAAGCTGAAGAGTGCCGCCCTGGCCCTGCCCGGCAACAATTCGTCCGACGAGGACGTGCTCACCTACGCCATGTTCCCCCAGGTCGCACCCAAGTTCTTCGCGGCACGCGCGGAAGGTCCTAAGGATCCCTGCGCAGCCACAGCACAAAAACCCACGGCGGAGCCCCCTGGCGGACCGCTCCTCTCTCAAGTGGGCTACAGCGTCACCATCAATGGCCGTTCCCACAAAGTGGTGGTTGGGCCAGCGTGAGAAGGATCAAGTTACGATGACCAATCAGAAGAAGGTGGAAGAGCTGAGGCGCCGCCGCGCAACCACCATGATGGGTGGCGGCGAGCCGCGGATCAAGAAGCAGCACGAGGCGGGCAAGCTCACCGCACGAGAGCGGATCGAGCGCCTCGTCGATCCCGAGTCCTTCCAGGAGACAGGCCTCTTCGCCCAGCACCGAGCCACACTGTTCGGGATGGAAGGCAAGGAGTTTCCAGCCGACGGGGTGGTGACGGGCACGGCGCTGGTCGATCAGCGGCAGATCCACCTGGCGAGTCAGGACTTCACGGTGGGGGGAGGCGCTGCTGGAGAGGTCCACAGCAACAAGGTCGCGGACGCGATGAAGCTCGCGGCCAAGATGGGCACACCCTTCGTGTTCATCAATGACTCGGGGGGCGCACGGGTGCAAGAGGGGATCGACAGTCTCTCCGGCTACGGTCGGGTCTTTCACCAGAACGTGATGCTGTCCGGGTTGGTCCCTCAGATCTCGCTCATCTGTGGCCCTTGCGCCGGCGGCGCCGCCTACAGCCCGGCGCTGACCGATTTCATCATCCAGACCAAGCGCGCCCAGATGTTCATCACCGGTCCGAGCGTGATCAAACAGGTCACAGGGGAGGTGGTGACCATGGAACAGCTGGGAGGTCCGCAAGCCCAGATGAGCTACTCGGGAGTGGTCCACTTCATCGCCGAGGACGACGCCGAGGCGCTCGACATCTGTCATCGTCTGCTCGGGTTCTTGCCTTCGAACAACCTGCAGGATCCCCCGTACGTGGCGCGGGACCATGATCTCTCCGACAACCCCGAGTTCGCGAACATCATCCCGGATGATCCGAAGAAACCCTACGACGTGCGGGACGTGATCCGCCTTGCGGTCGATGATCAGGACTTCCTCGAAGTTCAGGAGTTCTTCGCGGAAAATATCGTGGTGGGCTTCGCGCGCCTCGCGGGGCGGACCGTCGGCGTGGTCGCCAATCAACCGATGGTTCTGGGCGGAGCGCTGGACATCAACGCCTCCGACAAGTCGGCGCGTTTCATCCGCTTCTGCAACGCCTTCAACATCCCCCTCGTCACCTTCGTAGATGTGCCGGGTTTCATGCCAGGTGTGCAGCAGGAATACGGCGGCATCATCCGCCACGGTGCGAAGATGCTCTTCGCCTATTCCGCCGCCACCGTACCCAAGCTCACGGTGATCCTCCGAAAGGCCTACGGCGGCGCCTACCTCGCGATGTGCGCCCGGGATCTCGGAGCAGATCGCAGCGTCGCGTGGCCGAGCGCGGAAATCGCCGTGATGGGCGCCGAGGGTGCGGTGGAGGTCGTGTTCAAGAAAGAGATCGGCGAAGCCTCCGATCAAGCGAGCCGTCGTAAGGAGCTGGTAGAAGAGTACCGGAGCACTTTCGCTTCCCCGTACGTTGCCGCCTCACGGCGCCTGATCGATGATATCATCGAGCCGAGTCAGACCCGCGGCTATCTGGTGCGCGCGCTCGGCAGCCTCCTCACCAAGCGCGAGATCCGCCCCGGCAAAAAGCATGGGTTGATTCCCCTATGACCACCCCGAAGCCCGCGCCACTGGCCGAGCATTTCACACCCGCCCAGCTCGAGGCGCTCAACGCTTGGTTGGACGAGAAGCTGCGTGACCGCCTCGCACCCCTCGAGCAGGAGGTGCGGGAGCTCTCGGCACGTCTAGAGATGATCGCACCGAAGGGGCGGGTTCCGGACGAGCACCTGGCGATCATGTCGGCTGTCTTCGCGGCGCATGTTGGGAAGCGCTTCCGCATCCGTGCCGTTCGCCCCACCCAAGAAACGAGCGGCTGGACCCAGGCGGGTCGCGTCATCTTGCACGCGCAGCGCCACGTACCGCGACCCTGAACCACAAAGAGTCATGGATCATGAAGCTCAAGATCACGATTGACGGGACACAGTACGAGGCTGACCTCGAAGTTCTGGAGGACGAGCAGCAGGGTTACTCTGCAGCCGTTCCCCGCAGGGCCCCACCCGCGACCAGGCCGTCTCAGGAGCGCCCGGTGGCCAGCCCACCACCTGCCGATCTGGCGGCGCCCACCGGCAACGACGACAAGGTCTGTCGCAGTTCCATCGTGGGCATCGTGGTCAAGGTGCTGTGTGAGCCGGGACAGGTGGTGAAAGTGGGGGAGCCGCTGCTCATCCTGGAGGCGATGAAGATGGAGAGCAACGTGGTGTCGCCCTTCGCTGGAGCGGTCAAAAAGGTGCATGTGAGTGCCGGCGGGAGTGTCACCCGGGGCCAAGTGTTGGTCGAATTCGAGTAGTCGGGGGCGGGCCGCCCCCTTCTACCGCCCCAGAGTGGCCAGTCGGCCGTCTTGTTTCGATTGCAGACCTGAGAATCGGCACAATACTGAGGGCCCGGTCGTTTCACGGCCGTCCGTTGGGAGAGACCACCAAACTATGGCGCGCGTCACCGTCGAAGACTGTCTGGAGCAGGAAGAGAACCGCTTCGCCCTCGTGGTGTTGGCGGCGAGTCGTTGTCGGCAACTGATGAGTGGCAACCGCCCGCTGGTCAACGCCAAGAACAAAGCGCCCGTAGTCTCGCTTCGCGAGATCGCCAAGGGCAAGATACACTTCCACCGCGACACCGCCGAGGTAGTCTCGGAGTACATCCAAGAGCTGGCCATCGCGACCCGCCATCTCTGAGCCCACCTTCGGCGCGCGAAAGCTGCTCGTGGACATCGCGCTCGCCAACCTGGGACAGGTGGGGGATTACGGCGCCCTCGCCCACTACGCCGATCCTGCCTATTACGCCGAGTGCTACGCGGATCGGCGTCACGATGTCGCCTACTACCTGCGTCTAGCGCGGGAGCTCGGCGGACCGGTGCTCGAGTACGGATGCGGCAATGGCCGCGTCACGCGGCCGCTGGCACAGGCCAGGCTGGAGGTATTCGGCGTCGATCTCTCTCAACCGATGCTGAGCGATCTCGAACGGCGGCTGGCAGCCGGTCCGAAACCACTGCGTGAGCGTGTGCAATGGCTGCGCGGGGACATGCGCGAAGTGCGCCTGGAGCGAAAGTTCCCGCTGGTGCTCGCCCCCTTCAACGCCTTCCTCCACCTTTACACGCGCCCTGACGTGGAGGCCTTCCTCAGTCGGGTTCGCGAGCACCTTGCCCCCGGGGGATGGTTCGTCTTCGACGTTTCGATCCCCTCTCCTGCAGATTTGGCGCGCGATCCGGAGGAGTGGTACCCGGCGCCGCGCTTCTTGCACCCGGAGACCGGGCAGTGGATGGCCTACGCCGAGCGCTCACAATACGATCCGATCCGCCAACTGCTCGCCACCTACATGCGCTTCGAGCCCGAGGATGGGAGCCCTGGCTTCGTGATCCCGCTCGTGCAGCGGCAGTTCTTCCCTTGCGAGCTCGAGGCGTTGCTGCACCACGCCGGTTTCGGTCGGATCGAGATGACCTCGGATTTCACCGACGAGCCCCTCGACGAGCACACCGACTCGATGGTGATCCGCGCGAGTTAGGCGAGCGGCTTGGGACGGGAGATGACCAGTGGAGTGAACAGCGCCGGGTCAGAAGCGACTACTCCTCTTCGAAGTAGTCTGTGTCGAGCTTCGGCACTCTGATGGGACGCATGGATACCCCCACCTCGAAATCAATCATGAGATCGGCGAGTCTGGTTCCGTCGACCAAGACGACGCGTTCCACGGATCTCGCGAAGTCCTCAGCCTGAGCCGTGAATACGGAGGTTGTGATGAACACTCCTTTGTTGGCTCGCTGCCCAGCAAGAGCCCCGTAGAACGCCTGCACCTCGGGACGTCCGACTGAGCTCTGCCAACGCTTGGCTTGAACATAGACCTTCTCGAGTCCCAACCGATCCAAGGAAATGACACCGTCGATTCCGCCGTCGCCCGCGCGCCCAACCCGCTGCAGATCGTTCCGACTCGTCCCGTACCCCATCTTGTGAAGCACATCGAGCACGATGGCCTCGAAGAACTTCGGTGATACTCGGCTGAGGGTGTCCGCTAGTTCCGCTCGCGTGTTGGCTCTGAGCTCTGCCACTGCCGCCTCTAGCCGGTCG
>CAYNEY010000035.1:0-8045 GCA_964396375.1 uncultured Polyangiaceae bacterium
ACGAGCCGCCCACGCCCAACGAGCCGCCCACGCCCAACGAGCCGCCCACGCCCAATGAGCCGCCCACGCCCAACGAGCCGCCCACGCCCAACGAGCCGCCCACGCTGTTTCCTCCTGTGCCGACACCCGTGGCACCGCCCCCGCCCCACCCGAGGTTACCACCCGTGGTGGAGCTCTCCCCGTTGCCGCTCTCCGAGCCGCATCCGATGCACAGAGGGAACACGAGGGCAATGAGGGTGCCGGAGCCGAGGATTCTGGATGTCTTCATGTGCATTCCTTGAGTTCTGGTTGGGGCCGTGTTCGGGAGAGATCTCCTGTTCGTATCGACAGAAGCTCTCAATCGATCAAAGTTTCGCTCCGATTGTAGAATTGTTTCCAAGGCAGATACTGGGCGGGAATGCGCCCACGCACAAGGGATGGCACCAGCCAATCCTTCCTGGCCCTCGCCTAACCTAGGTCGGCTGACCCTTGAGATGGGCCCAGACCCGTTTGGACGATCGCAACAATATGCCGGTTCGAAGAGCCCCCGCAAGTGCCTGGGAGCTGCCTCACTCGGGCAGAAACGCTTGAATCGCCGCGTACCAGGTCTCGGCCATAAAACTGTATCCCTGATCATTCGGATGCACGTTGTCGTCGTCCAAGCCAGACGTCGGCATCGCCGCCATGTCAACCGAGACGATGTGCTGTCCAAGCTCGGATCGCGCCGCCACCAAGCCGGGGATCTCGGCGTTGTAATCGGTGAGCACGGCGGTGCTCCACCCC
Organism: uncultured Polyangiaceae bacterium; assembly: GCA_964396375.1. Taxonomy (GTDB): domain Bacteria; phylum Myxococcota_A; class Polyangia; order Polyangiales; family Polyangiaceae; genus FEN-1139. The sequence goes on from CAYNEY010000035.1 coordinate 763, forward strand.
AGTGGAGTCAGGGTTGCAAGCACAATGAGCGCATCGGGTACCGCGAGCACGATCTTGTCGAGCAAGGCCTCCAGACGGTCGGTCATCGTCTCTTGTCCGGACGGCGCGTACACGTCGTTGGTGCCTATCATCAGGAGAACGATGTGGGGAGTGGTGTCTAAGGCGGGACTGGGTATGAGCTCCGAGATCCCACCCGCCCCGTGGCTGCTGTATCCGGGATCGATCGTCCAACCGCTGTGTCCCTCGTGGCTCCGTGGAAATGACACACCCGCTACCTCGGAGGGACCATCATTCTGGGAGCCAGTGAAGGTGAGCTTTTTGCCCGCCGCTGTGGTCAAGGCAAAGAGGCGGGAGCGGTATCCCCCCGTATCCGATGAACTCATGCCGTAGGTGATGGAGTCCCCGAGCGGCAGCACGATGCAGGGATCCCCATTGGACGGACATGGTTCGAACCCTGCCGCTCCTCCCGAACCACCTTCACCGGTGGTACCTCCGACACTCGAGGAGTCGCCTCCCACGGCAGCGAACCCTCCTTCGCCCACTCCCGCCACGCCTCCTTGTGCAGCAGACTGCCCCCCGAAGTTGGAATCGGTTCCACCGCTCGCGAGCCACCCTCCTTCACCTGACATACCACCGTTTGGTGCCCCACCGATCGAGGGGGCAGCTCCGCCTAGGCTGAAAGCGCCTCCCTCTGCGGGGGCCCCTCCGAAGCTTGGACCACCACCATGGCCTTCTGCTCGCCCCCCCACACCGGCACTCACACCGCCTGCAGCCATCACTCCGCCAAACCCGCTCGCGCCGCCGACTCCAGATCCCCCTCCTCCCAAACCGGGCGTCCCTCCCCGGCTCAAGGCCCCGCCGAAAGCCCCTCCTCCGGCCCCGATCCCTCCAAATCCTGACGCGCTGCTCCCTCCTTCCACCACCGAGCCCAGGCCACCTGCGCCAACAGCACCACCCACGCCAGTTCCCCCTGTATGGTTAGCTAGCACCGTCGAACCACCCACACCTCCCGCGCCGGCCCGGGACCCCGCGGTGTCAGAACCCTCGTTGGCATCCGAGCAGTTGGTGAGAAGCGATCCGATAAGCAGCCAACCGAGACGGGTAGGTGGGGCATTCATGCGCAGGATCATGCCCAGTCCAGACTCAGCTGATCACCGGAGTCTCAGCCCCATCGTGCCATGGGAGATGCGACGAGCACGAACCGACCACAGCGATCTGTACTCACTTTGCGCCTCACGATCCAACTACGGGACACGAGAGTGTGCGCTGAGCCTGAGAACCGTTGTGGCAGCAGGAGCAAACCCGCCGCGCCAGGCTGATCCGAGCAGGTGGGGTCTATGGGAGCGATGACCCCCACTCACGGAGGTCACATGGCACAGCTCCAGATTCCACTCGGACAGCTGCAGTAAACCTCGACGAACGGCTGCACCCAGCCGGTGCACGAAAACGTGTCATCACTTTGGCAGGGTCCAGACGGCAGCTCATCTGGACAATCGTTGCTCTCGCCAGTCTCGGCACCGCCAGCTCCAGCGGTCGAAAGGGCTTGGTCGTTGCTGTCATCCTCCACCACCGTCGCACCGGCAGAGCCTGACGCTCCAGCGTGACTCCCCAGCTGCGCCTCTGAGTCATCGGTGGGCTGCCCGCCAACACCGTCAGCCGGCTCACTGTCACTCGCCTCGCACCCACCCAGCACTACGCCACCGACCGTCAGCACCGCCCAAAAGAAGTTGTGTCTCATGGCGCAATCAAAAAAAGCACACTTCATGCCAGCGCGTTACTCATTGATATTTTATGGATATTTCCCATTTTCTCTCGCATGGCACAGAACCCAAATGGCACACTGCAGTGTTTGGAATGTGCCATTCCCGTTGCCAGCTCCGACACAAGTCGGCATGCCAGCAGAAGATGATAGCCTGCACTCCAAATCCCTATGACCATTCCCACCACTATCCTGGTCGTCACCCTGTCCCTGACATCCGTCCTGGTGGCCTGCAGTACCGATTCGAACTCGGAATCTAGCGACAACGGCCAGGGAGGAGCGGCCGGCGTGGCCAGTGGCGAAGGTGGGCAGGGTGAAGCGGGCGCAGCCGGCGCAGCCGGCGCCGCGGCGACCGAGATCTGCGGCAGCTATCAGCCCGAGGATGACTTCGTGGAGATACCGGCCACCGATCCCAGCATTCGCTACATCGGGCGGTTCGACTGGTCGGAACCAGAAGCACCGATGATGTGGTTTCCAGCTCTCAGCATCGAGACCATCTTCACGGGCGACGCGATCGATCTCCGTCTCGACGAACGCGCATCAGGCGGGGAAATCACCACAGATTTCTATGAGGTCCGAATCGATGATCGAGAGCCGGTGAAGCTTCAAACCTGCGCGGAACAGACAATCTACCCCTTGGGGCGGGATCTCGGGGCTTTCCCTCATCACCTGCGCATCAGCAAGCGTACCGAAGTTCAGGTGGGGAACGCAGCATTTCTCGGACTACGGATTCGTCCCGAGGCAAGCCTCGAGCTGCCGCAAGCGCGGGAACGCCGGATCGAAGTCGTAGGCGACTCGATCACCTGCGGCTACGGTAATGAGATCTCGACCACCACGCCCGACGACTTTCCCTTCACTAGCACCAACGAGAATGCTCTCGGCGCCTACGGCGCGGTGGCAGCGGAGTTGCTCCGGGCCGACTACGTAGCGGTTGCAGGCTCGGGTCGTGGGATAGTCCGCAACTACAGCGGCTTCGTCGGATTGTTCATCCCCGAGTTCTATGAACTCACGTCCATCCTCGCGACCGCCACCACCTGGGATCACGCCCTCTACAGCCCGCAGGTGATTGTTGTGAACGCGGGCACAAACGATTTCTCCCCCGGCCTGACGGTGGAGGAGCTGGCCGTGATGCGCGAGGAATTCCGCAGCACTTATCGATCCTTCTTGGACCGACTCCGCGAACTGCATCCCGAAGCCGCGCTGGTGGCCGCGATCGGCCCTATGATGAGTGATGGCTACCCCGAAGGTTACCAAGCACTGACCAGCATCCGCGCCGATGTTTCAACAGTGGTGGACAGCCTGGTCGCGGATGGTGACGATCGGATCTGGTTCTTGGAGTTTCCCGCCCAGACGGCGCCCTACGGTGAGGACTGGCATCCCACACTTGCTACCCATCGGACCATGGGCGAAGCCCTCGCCGAGTTCTTGAGAACCAAGCTCGGCTGGGAGTGAGACGCTAGACCTTCGGCATCGGCACCCACTTCGAAAACACCTTCCTGTTCCGCGCAAACGCAGAATAGAGGGTATCGAGCACCCTTGCCACGAGTGGTTGTCGTGTCCAGCCAATCCACCGCTCGCCGAAGAGTTCAGCATACAGCCGCCGAAACACCTCGACGCCAGTGATGAGCTGTCCTTCACGAGTTCGGGCATGGATCCGCTCGTTCAGTGTAGCGGTATTCACACCAATCTCGTCCGGAGAGAAGCTTGGATCGGCGATATTGACGAAGCGGATTTTCCCCTGGTGATCGCGGCGCCGGGCAGCGTTCACTTCACGCGTACACACGGGACAGGCTCCGTCGAAGAACACCTCCAGGCAAGGCTGAGAAAGAGAGGCTGGTTTGGTTTGGTCCATCCGATTCTCCTCGGTGAACAGATCTCCTCCCTGCTCCTTAGGGCAGAAGACCGAGGTGTCGAGGGGTCATCGTGAGGTTGCCACTCTGATCCTTCAGAGTGACTTCCACTTGATGCTGCACCCGATACTTGGCATCTGATCGGGATCGGGTGCATGCCCCATTTTGAGAGCCTCGACAGCGGCACGCAGGCTCTGTCCCGTCACCGGTTGGGAGTTGTTGGGACGGCTGTCGTCGAATTGCCCTCGGTACGCCAGCTTCCCCCCGCGATCGAAGACATAGAACTCGGGAGTGCAAGCCGCCTGGAAGCTTCGCGCCACCTCCTGACTCTCGTCGAACAGATAGGGAAAGACGTAGTCGTTGGCGCGAGCGTCCTCGGCCATCTTATCAGGAGCATCCGCGGGATGAGTGCTTATGTCGTTGGCGCTGATCGCGACCATCTTCACACCCCCCTGTTCACAATCTCGACCGAACCGGGCAAGCTCAGCTTTGATGTGCACCACGAACGGGCAGTGGTTGCAGATGAACGCTACCACCGAGATATGCCCGAGCAGTGATGCCGAATCGAAGTCATCTCCACTCACCGTGTCGGAAAGGACGAATCTCGGAAGTGGGGTACCGAGCGGAAGCATGGTCGATGGGGTGGCCACCATACTCCCGGTCATGCGGCTTTCCGAGGGGCACGTCAAGCGGCCGGGGGTGAAGACACCGCAGCCAAGTCGGAGCGAGCGGGTCTCGGCAGGGGGGACGAGAGTTCCCCCTTTGACTAAGAAAACCGGTGGCTTTTGGGCTCACGGCAGCTCGCCTGCCATGGGCGGACCACGGGGAGCGGTTGGAACCGAGAGCAAAATCGGCAATGATGCCACCATCCATGCTGCCAGGTTCCGTGACCACCCAGCCTGCGCACCACGAGGAGTCGTTTGATTCCGGGACGCCAACGGCTTCTTTGCGCTGGTCACGCTTGGTTCGAGTTCCGGTGGTTGCAGACGAGGCCGAAGGCCAGATCGCGCGGCTCGTCCACGTGCTCGGACTCAGTATCTTCGTTGCGGCCATGGTTGCGATGCTGCACAACGTGTATGCGGGACAATTCGGCTCGGCGTTGCTGCTGGGATCCGAGCAGATGCTGATGGTGCTGGCCCTCTGGCTCAACCACCGCCAATCGTCGCGAACTGCCGCACGCCTGATCGGAATCAGCCTCATGGTGCTGGTTCCGGGACTGCAGATCCTCGGGAACCGAGGTGTCCACGACGTCGCATCGTTGGTGTATCCTGGCGTGATTGTGCTGTCTGGAGCGCTGCTCGACCGCCGCTGGTTCCTGTACACCGTGGCGCTGGCGATGACGGCCCTTGGCACCCAGTATCTGCTGGAGCTCACACAGGTTGTAACCACACCCCTCAGTGCCTTCACCGACTGGCGACAGTTGGCAGATGCCCAGCTGATCTTGATCGTCACCGCACTGTCCGTGCAGCTCCTGATGCGTTCGCTCCGGGAGAGCATGGCCACGTCGCGCCAGGCATTTTTGGCTCTCCGTGAGAGCGAGGCCCGGTATCGTATGCTCTTCGAGTCGGTGAGCGAGGCGTTGATGCTCCACGAACCGAGTACCGGCGCGATCATCGACGCGAACCAGCAAGCCATGGTTCTCTTCGGCCCACGTCAGAAGGACCTGCGAGGGCTCGCGCTGGCCGAGCTTCTGCCCGGCCTTCCCCCCTTCGCTCCCCCCTCGAAAAACACGGACTCGTCCGAACACGCAACGCTCCGTGAATGGCAGGCCCGCGCCCAGGATGGCCGCGAGTTCTGGGTCGAGTTGGATCAGAAGACCGCGAGCGTCAACGGCCGTTCGCTCGTTCTTACTTCAGTGCGCGACATCGACGAACGAAAACGCCGAGCGCTCGAGCAGCAACGGCTGGAAGCACAAGTCCACCAGGCCCAAAAAATGGAGTCGATTGGGCGCCTGGCAGGAGGCGTCGCCCATGACTTCAACAACATCCTGACCGCCATCGGCAGCAACACCGAGCTTGCTCTGCTTTCGGCCGGCGATCAGCCAGGGTTCGCACAGCGCATGCGCGACATAGAGGACGCGGTGCGGCGGGCCTCAGATTTGACCCGGCGCTTGCTGGCTTTCTCCCGCAATCAACCCATCGAGCCACGTCCCCTCGAACTGGGGCACTTACTCGAAGAGTCGGCGCGGATGCTGAATCGGCTCGTGGGAGACGCCATCGAGCTTCAGATCGATGTGTCGGCCGATGTTCAGACGATCTTGGCCGATCCCAACCAAATCGAGCAGATCGTGATGAACCTTGTGGTGAATGCTCGTGATGCGATGAGAGAACCCGGAACGATTCGAATCGAGGTTACCAATCAGGCCCATCCAACCGATCCGAATCGAGGTTTCGTGCGGTTGCGCGTGAGTGACCAGGGTGGAGGGATCGCGCCGGAGCTGCTCCCGCAGATTTTCGATCCCTTCTTCACCACCAAGCCGTCTGGCAAAGGTACGGGCCTGGGCCTGTCGATGGTGTTGGGCGCGGTTCAGCAGAATCAAGGTTTGGTTGAGGTCAGCTCGGAGATGGGGCGCGGCTCCACCTTCGACGTCTTCTTGCCAGTGCTGGAAGGAATGCAGCTTCCTATCCCTCCGCACGCCATCGAGATTCGGGTCACCCCTGGGCAGGAGCGGCTCTTGCTGGTCGAGGACGACGATGCCGTGCGTTCCAGCGTCTGCCAGCTACTCGCGCATTTGGGTTACCGAGTCACCGCCTGCGCAAGCAGCGCTGAAGCCATTTCACGGGTCGAGATCGATCGTCAAAGCTTCGAGCTCCTGGTGTCGGATGTCATCCTCCCTGGTCTGGACGGCAAGGCCTTGGCCGATCGGCTCCGCGAAACCTTGCCGTCACTAAAAGTCCTGTTCTGTTCGGGGTACACCGCCGACATCATCGCCCAGAGCGGTGTGATCGACAGTCGTTTTCCTTTTCTCGCCAAGCCCTACACCATCAACGAATTGAACGCGAAGATCCGATCGGTGCTCGATCAGGAGCCCCTCGCCACCGGTCAGTGATAGGTGAACGTGAGGTTGGCGCTCGGCACAAACCCAGAGCCCTCGGCCCCATCTTCTTCCAAGGATGCGTAGAGAATGCGGAAGTGTCCGCCGATACTCCACTCATCACCAATCCAGCTGTCGATGCCCAGCCCCCCGATCAGCCCAAAACCGTCACTTGAACCGTCGAATCCGTCAGCATCCTCGACCGTCCGGTCACCCCACGCCATCCCAGCACCAACCTGGACATGGAATCCGCTGGTGGGGTCAGGATAGTACTGCAGAAACGGTCCGATGAAGTGCAGGGTGGTAGAGACGTCGATCCCATCCACCTCTTCACCTTCGATTTCGACCGTAGTGTCTGGTGACCAAGCGTCGAGCAGCCCACCCCCGATAACCAGTCCTTCACTCACGGTTCCGCCCAGCAGCAATTCGTCCGCAAGAGCAAGGCCGGAGTAGTCAACGTCAGCGCCCTCCTCTTCATGGCCGCCCATCAGGTAGCCAAGACCAAGGCCAAAGCGCAAAAAGAAACCATCGTGCCGACGGGCAGACGACTGGGTAACACGCTGCGTGGCTGGATAACCTGCAGGTGGGGGTGCCGCGTATCCCGCAGGCGGGGGTGCCGCGTATCCCGCAGGCGGGGGTG
>CAYNEY010000035.1:8145-63593 GCA_964396375.1 uncultured Polyangiaceae bacterium
GGGGGTGCCGCGTATCCCGCAGGCGGGGGTGCCGCGTATCCCGCAGGCGGGGGTGCCGCGTATTCCGCAGGTGGGGTTTCAGGTGCTGCCAGCGGCGCTGGCGGGGATTCGGGCGTGGGTTCGGAAGCGGTGGCCGCGGTCACTGGCGGTTCTGGCGGAGGCTCGGCAGCTTCGCTCTGAGCCAGCAGTCCACGAGCGTTGAACATAACGAAAAAGGCAACAGATGTTGGATGGATCAGTCTGCGCATGGTGAATTTCCGGGGCAATTGCCCCTCCTCCTCGGCCAAGGCTGGCGAGTATTCACGCAATCTCCCGCAAACTTCCAGAAGATTCGAGATTTTCCGCGGATGCGTGGCGCTTTTCTCTCAAGTTCTGGCACGACGATCCGTACTCCCTGGCGCCGTGCGAGAGGTAGGCGTCTAGGTGGTCGATAGGTGAGCGCAACGTTTTCGAGTTGGTCGGCACATGCCCACGGCATCGCCTGGCTCGGGTGCTCCCTGGCTGCGTCGAGCCCTGCCCTGGCGATCGGTTTGGTCAACCACGGCGCGGACTCGCTCGGCTCCTCAGGAATCGAGCGAACCAACGGCGAAAGCCTGACTTCTGCCTCGTTGCTCGGCTTCGGAGCGTTGAAACCGGGAAACCAGGTTACAGATCTGACCGCAAGATTGCGCCGAACATGGTTGGAACTGTCAGTCCTACGCGTGGACACAGTCTCCCTCTATGACCTCGAGGCTCACATCTTGACCTCCACTTCGGGTCTAGAACTCATCGTGCTGCCCCCGACCTTCCCGATCGGTTTCTACGTGAAGCCTTCCCTCCACATGACCCAAGACCGCGCGGAGGATTCGCGGATCACTCTGGGTAGCTTCGTCGACACGGTAGACGGGAGTCACTGGACACTAGAGCTTACCTCGTCGGTCCCGCTGCTCCCTGCGGAGGAGCCGTGGTCGACAGTAGCCGTAGGTCATGATTTCCGACTCACCAAGAGCCTTTCTTTTGTCTCCGAGTGGCACATTGGGCAACTGGCGAGTGGTGTCGACTACGGTGCACGCATGGCTACCGCACTCAGCGTCGATTCGCTCCTTGACTGGTAGTCCCATCTCCTGCCTGGCAACCGGTGAATGATCCGTCCTAGAGACAGGAGATCGAGGTCCATGGTTCAGATCCTGCTTGGTACGGTGCTGGGGCATCGCTTGCTCGTCAGCTTCACTCTCATTGGAATTGTCGCCTGCTCCGGGGAAGAAGGCTCGCCTGCCGACGTCCAAGCGGATGGGTTTGGCGGAGTGGCCACCACCTCCGAAGGAACCGCGGGCGGCTCTACCGGCAATCCCAATTCGGGCGGCGCTCAGCTGGGTGACGCTGGCTCGTCCCTGATCATCGGCGGAGCAACACAGACCATAGGCGGCGCAGGTCAAGGTGGTGCGGGTCAGGGTGGCGCGGGTCAAGGTGGTGCAGGTCAAGGTGGCGCGGGCCAAGGTGGTGCAGGTCAAGGTGGTGCAGGTCAAGGTGGCGCTGGCCAGGGTGGTGCAGGTCAAGGTGGTGCAGGTCAAGGTGGTGCAGGCCAAGGTGGTGCAGGTCAAGGCGGTGCAGGCCAAGGTGGTGCAGGTCAAGGCGGCGCTGGCCAGGGTGGCGCTGGCCAGGGTGGCGCTGGCCAGGGTGGCGCGGGCCAAGGTGGTGCAGGTCAAGGCGGCGCTACGACGGGGATCACGCTCGACTGTGGTCCCCGGGGATGGGCCGTCGAATCGCACGGTCCACCGGCGAACCGCGTCAACTATGGCATTCTCGGGGATGGCTATTCCGAGGCCGAGCTCGAGGAAGGCGGGGCGTTCGAGGAGCACATCTTGCGCGCCATGGCGGTTCGGTACAGCGCCCCCATTGGTGCGGTGTACCTTCGGTACCGGAACTTCGTGAACATCTGCGCGATCCGCGTGCCGAGTCCCAACCCAATCTGCCAGGGCAGCGCTCTCGGTTGCTGTGGAGACGATTCGAGTCGCCTCGCGAACTGCGACGCGCAAGCCGCGGAGCAGGCCTTCGAGGACAATCTACCGGAGGATTTCTTGCTCGACTGGCAAGCCATCGTATTGAACGGTGACAGTTGGTGGAACACGGGGGCAGCGCTCATGCTCTGGTCCGGGGGTCATGGGGATGCGCCAGGTGCTGCGCTCCACGAGGGTGGCCACGGGCACCATCAACTCGCGGATGAATACACTTCGAGCAGCAGTGGCTGCACGAATGAGTATGCCGAAGTCAACTCGACGGCAGACTCGGTCGGGACCGCGGGCAAATGGGACCTCTGGCTCGGCTACAACCAAGTCGGCGCCACTGGCCTGCAAGGCACCTTCGAGGGAAGTCGATACTGCGAGACCGGCCAGTATCGCCCGTCCTCGAATTCGATGATGAACATGCTGTTCGGCGGTGGACCCGACACCAGCTTCAACTCTGTGTCACAAGAGCAGATCATCTTCACGATCTGGCAGAAAGTCGTCCCCATCGACGCGGCGACTCCCGAGCCTGGTGATGTCACCTCTCCGACGATGCTGAGCGTGCAGGTCATCGATCCCGAGGTGATCAGCGTCGACTGGTCGATCGACGGAACTGTGGTGGCAGAGAACGCAGGCCAGACCTTCGACCCAGCTGCCCAGGGTCTTACCTCCGGCGTTCACACGATCGCGGCGCGTGCCTACGACAATGCGTCGGAAGACTGGGTTCGCTACCGGGACGGAGAGTGTCCGGATTCGGTGACCGGTCGATACTGCGCCCGCACCGCCTGGAGCCGGGCCGAGCAGACCGTCACCTGGAACGTGACGATTCCATGAGCTCCCGCTGGTGGCCGTGGGGAGCTTCGGTCCTCCTGATCGGAGCCATCTGGCTTGGCGTCACCTTCGAACCAAGCGCCTCACCGCAGCACGCTCTGCTCGTGCACCAGATCCCGCAACCAGAGTCGCCTGTCGTGGATCTGACCCCCCGGACGGCTCCGGGCTCGACTTCGACCTCGGCCTTGGCATCGACACCACCCCACCCTTCCGAGCACCCGCACCCCATCACCGCCCAGCACCAGAGGATCTTCCGAGAAAACTCCTTGATCGGGGCCCTCGACGGCGCGCTCGACATCAGAGACGCACAAGGCATGGAACGGCTGCTTCTGACCTATCGGCGCGAATACCCAGATGATCCCCATCGGCTCACCGAGGGCTATACGCTGCTGCTCGAGTGCCTCCGAGCTCCGGGAGCGGCCACCGAGCGAGCCGCAGCGGAGTACTTTCGTGAGCGGCGCGGCTCGATCCTCCGGCGCGCGATCCTCCGCCACTGCCTGACCCCTCCTCACCCCACCGACCGGGGATGACTCGAGTTCACGGCTCCGGCCGGCGCTACAAGTCCTCCTCCTCCCGGCTCAGGCCGTGAAGCCGTCGACGGTAGAGCCCAGGAGGGATCCCCACTTCGCGTCGGAAGGCGACGCTGAGCAACGCGGCCGTCGAGAACCCAGTGCGCTCCGCCACCCGAGGCAACGTGAGTGTGGTGGTGGAAAGGAGCTGTCTCGCCGCATCCACCCGTAGACGCCGCACCTCCTGCATCACACTACGGCCAATGGCCGCCCGAAATCGTTCCTCCAAGCGTTGTCGACTCGAGGACACGTTCCGAGCGATCGATCGAAGGCTGAGACGGCGCTCCACATGGTCAGTGATGAAGCTTATCGCACGCAGGACCAGAGGATCCGCGACGGCGGTGACATCAGTCGAGCGACGAGGAATCACGTCGACTGGCGCCACCGTAAGCTCCTTGTCGATTGCCTCGGGCTGCTTCAACAGTCGTGTCACCAGCTCGGCAGCGAGTCGCCCGACCGTGACCCAGGGAACTGCCACACTGCTCAAGGGTGGGGTCGACAACTCGCAATCAATTGTGTCGTTGTCCACGCCAATCAGCGCAATATCTTCCGGGATCCTGAGGTTTGCAACCTCGGTGTAGCGGGCCACCACGCGCGCCCAACTGTCCGTGCAGGCAAAGACGCCACAGGGTCGAGGCAGACCTCTGAGCCAATCGATCAGCGCGCCCGGATCCTCGCGGTACCGAGGAGGTTCGGCGTGATCCTTCCACCACCCACTCGCGAGCTGCTTTTTTTGCTCACGGATCACATCGACGAAGGCACGCTCCCGTTCGATGGCGAAAGCACCATCATTGAAGCGAAACACCGCATAATGTTCCAACCGTTTGCCGACGAGGTGCGCCGCTGCCATACGCCCGATGGCGGCTTCATCCGGGCACACTCGCGGCATCCCGTCGAAAGCTCCGTGATCGTTGACCGCAACCAGACGCGTCATCCCGATGACGTTCCGGACATCAGCGTACAAAGACGGCTGAAGCACCGTTATGCTAGGGCGCCACACCTCGACGAGCCACGTAAGATTGGCGGTTGGATGATAGTGCAGCAGGCTGACGGACCGAGACTTCGCCACCTCCGAAAACCCCCGCAACACGCCGCGCGACCAGGCGGTTCCGGCATCGAGCAAGATGAGAACGCGCGAAAGGCCGGGGTCGGAGACCATGAGGAAGTCTACTCAGAACAGAGCCAGGCGGAGACAGGGATTCCCCCATTGGCGAAGCTGCTCACCACCCGCCACCGACACTTCGGTCGACGCGGTAGCGGGCCGTGATGAAGGACCAGTGCCGGCCGCAGATCAGTGCGTGCAAACAGCACCCGATCCAAGGAGGCGAGGAGCCGCCCCGCCTGATCGGGAGCGCCGAGTCGCTTGCCATACGGCAGGTTGCCAAGCACGCGAAAGCCGGGCGGTACATGTTCGACTGCAGTTCTGAAGTCTCCGATCGAAAAGTCGCATTGCGCCGCGATTTTGGCCCGCTCAGCGTTGCGACGCGCCGCTGCGATCACCCGAGGGTCGAGATCATGACCGAGCACCGAGAGAGTCGAGCCTACCGACGGCTGAGAATCGAGTTCGGTAAGCATCCGCTGGTAAGCAGTAAAATCATGGATCGGCCAATCTTCAAACAAGAAGCGTCGCTGGCCGCAGACGGAACCTGGGAGACTCCGCAGCACCGCCTCGATCAGCAGGGTTCCCGCGCCGCAACAGGGATCCCAGATAGGCTGGAGCTCACGCCCTGGGCTGGCGTGGTCGAGCAGTCTCGCCAGAGCGGCAGCCAACGTCTCACGAAGTGAGGCACGAGCCACATCGAGTCGATAACCACGCCGATGCAAGAGCATACCGGTCGCCTCCACGCTCGTCTCCACCCGATCACGATCGATCCGAACATGCACCTCGGCACAGTCAAGCTCCCCAGGTTCGGGTGCACGACACATCGACAGCCGCGACGCCACCACTCTGCGCGCACGCTCCGCGACCGCACCGCTGTGATAGAGTCTCGAGCGTTTGCAGGTGACGTCGAAGCGCACGGGCTTCGTGGGCGCAAGGTATGCATGCCACGGCAGACGCTCCAACCCAGCCATGAGCTCGTCGAAGCTCTGCGCGCGAAACGGTGCGAGCCGCACTCGAACCGATTCGGCAAGCCGGGAGCGGTGATGGACTCGCCAGAGGCTGGACAAGCCACCGCGCCAGAGCACGCCACCCACCAATGCCTCGCCCTGGATCCCGAGCTCGACCAGCTCTTGCCGGAGCTGCTCCTCCAACCCCGGGCTGGACGGGGCAAAGAAACGATAGCTCGACTCGGGTGCCACCAGGAGAAGGTGACAGACAAGCCCGAAGACGTCGAGCCGGGCTGTACCGAACCCCGCGCTACTCGCGCAGCTCGTCCGGCGCGAGCAGCGACTGTTTGACCGCGGCGACCGGCTGACACCCGAAGTGCTGTTCGAAGAGTCCGCACAAGATCCCGTCCGCAACGCCGCACTTTGGCACCACCATGCTCTCGATTCTTCCCCATTTCATGACGCGACGATAGACATGGGCCACCGGCACAATCACATCTGCACGATCGGGCTTGAGTTGGAAGCGTCGCATCCGCTCTTCGAGAGACAACGGCTCGAGCGCCGCGCACACCCGCTCGATTTGCCGGCGGCTCAGCCGGCCCCCAGGAGTGCTGACCACCAGATCATAGATCTTTGATATGTTGCCACCAGTGCCGATCGCATCCACGGCTCGCGTCTCCGACCGCAGCGCCTTCACCCAGCCTTTCATCTTCTCGAACTCCTCGGGATCGACCCGCTCCTTGAGCAGCCGCACTCCCCCAATCCGAAACGATGAACTCGCCGCGACACGACCCGCCGCCATCAAAGTCAATTCCGTAGAGCCTCCTCCCACGTCGACATACAGGTAATCGTGCTGCGAAGAGAGACCACGATCCAGGTGGGTGGCAAAGAGGATACTCGCCTCCTCAGCACCGCTCACGATCTCGAGAGGGATCCCGGTCACCTCCTCGACACGTTGGGCTGCCAGATGACCATTTTGCGCCTCGCGCAGCGCCGATGTCGCGCAGGCACGGAGTGCCTTCGGTCGAAAGAACCGGAGCAGGGCAGAAAACGCCGAGAACACCTCGACCAGTGCATCGATGGTGTCGGTCGACAATCTCTGCTCCGAAAAGGCATCCTCCCCGAGCCGCAGCGGTACCCGGTAGCTCGCCTCTCGCTGCAAGAAACATTCATCTTTGCCGACCACGCGCGAGACCACCAGTCGAACCGCGTTCGACCCCACATCACAGGCCGCAAACCGTATCTCGTCAGTCATCCCGAGATATCCCGAAGCCGACCCAAGAGGCTAGTACGAATGGCACGTTGGCTGTCCAAGACGGGTTCACCATCAGCTGGCAGACGGCGACGATTGGTGAGGTCCCGGTCCCAAACCCGCGCATTCGCGGTGTCCGCCCACTGGGTTTCGAAGGTGTCGAGCAGCTCACGCCGCAAGGTTGGCGAGTCGATCGGACAAGCCACCTCGACGCGCTCGTCGAAGTTGCGTGCCATCCAGTCTCCAGAGGTGAGATACACCAACGGTTCGCCACCATTGCCAAAAATGAGCAATCGCGAGTGCTCGAGGTACCTGCCGACCAGACTGACCGCCTCGATGTTGTCGGAGATGCCCGGCAGCCCGCAGACCAGCGAGAACATCGAGCGAACGATCAACCTAACCTCGACCCCAGCCTCAGATGCCCGATAGAGCTCCCGGATCAGCTTCACGTCGGTGAAATTGTTGAGTTTGATCCAGATCTTCGCGGGCTCACCCGCCTGGGCGCGTTGGGTCTCCTTTCGGATCAGGCGCACCCAGGTTCGGCGCGCTCCGAAGGGACTGACCACCAGACGCTTCGGGGTGGCGACGCGGAAATTGTTGGCGAAAAAATCGAAGATCTGCAGGACCTCCCGTGTCAGGGACGGGTTAGCCGTCATGAAGAAGTGGTCCGAGTAGACGCGCGCCGTATCCTCATTGAAATTGCCGGTCCCGATGGTGGCAAAGTGCGAAGTGACGCGACGATCGGTTCGGGTCACCACGCACAGCTTGGCGTGCACCTTCAGACCGCGCACACCCGTGATCACTCTCACCCCTTCGTCTCGGAGCCTATCCACCCACTCCAGGTTGTTCTCTTCATCGAAACGCGCCAGAAGCTCGATCACGACCGTGACTTGCTTCCTGTTCCGGGCCGCATTGGTGAGCGCGTTCAGCACACTGGAGGTGGGGCTGACCCGGTACACGGTCATACGGATATCCGTCACGTGTGGATCGATGGCTGCCTCGCGCAGGAAGTCGATGAAGGTTCCGAACCCATCGTAGGGGCAGTGGAGCAGAATGTCGCTGCGCCGGATGGCATCGAAGACGCTCACGTGTCCGATCAAAGCCGGCGGAGAGAGCGGCGGCTCGGCCGCGAACGTGAGATCGTCGCGCCCCAACCTGGGGAACCTCATGAAGTCCTTGAAGTTGTGATAGCGCTGACCTGCAATCAGATGCTCGTGCTGGACCAGATCGAGCTTCTTCAGGAGAAACTTGAGGAAGGGTCCGGGGAGCCCACGGTCGTAAACCATACGGACCGGATTGCCGGTGCGCCGCTTGCGAAGGCTGCGCTCCACACGCAAAACGTAGGGTTGATCCCCAACCGGATCGGGCTCAAGTGAGAGTTCGGAGTCCCGCGTCACCTTGACGGTCCAGGCCCGGCACTCGAGCGGGCGGAACTGCGCGAAGATGTCGTTGAGACAGAATCGAATCACGTCCTCGAGCAGGATCACCGTCTCGTCATGGCCGGTCCGAGGGAGGATGAAGAACCGGGACAAGGCATCGGTGGGGACCTCCACCAACGCAAAGAGCGGTTGGTTCGTCATCGGCAGGGTCAGCTGGACAGCGAGGTAGATGAACTGGTCACGCAGCACCGGAAGCTCGCGCTTCTTGTGACAGATGATCGGGACCAGCCTGGGTCGTACGGTGCTCTGGAAGTACTCGCGGACCGCCTGAGCCTGGCTTGGGTTGAGGTGCTGCTCATCGACCAGGTGGATCCCCTCCTCCCCCAACTGCTCGAATAGCCGCTGGCCAATCCGATGGAATTCCTCGGACTGCTCGATGACGCGCTTCTCGATCTCCTTCATGACGCGCAACGTCTTCGTTCCCACCCGCCGCTCTCGATCCTTCGCCTCAGCGAGCCCACGCTGCAGGGCAGCGACCCTCACCCGATAGAACTCGTCTTGGTTGTTGGAAACGATACCGAGGAAGCGGATCCGCTCGAGCAGGGGATTCCTCGGATCATCCGCCTCCTCGAGCACGCGCTCATTGAAGGCGAGCCAGCTGATTTCCTTTGGTAGGAGGGGGATCTTTTTGGGCACGGGCCCTCGACTGGGCAAGCGGGAGGTGCTCGACATGGAGTCTACCCCGGTTGGGGGGCGAAGATTCGAGCATGTGCGGGTGACAATCCCGTGACGACCAGCGCCCGAACCCTCGTAAGGCCGAGTTCCGGAGGGGTCTGGGTGAGACGGACCCCGGACCCCCCGGCCGACGCGCAGGAGCCAACCGGGCCGGAGGAAGTCGTGGCCTGCGATCGATTGTGTTTCTCATATCTGGCCATAAATCGCCTCCTCGAGCTCTCATGAGGAGAGGTGGGTCGCGGGAAGAGAGAACCTGGAAATGCGAAGCCATTGCCATGAAATCGCTCTGGAAATAACCCATCTTGGTACGGCCGCTGCCGCGATTGACACCGCCCCTGCTCTCGGGCAACTCTCCCTCCCCGAAGGTTCCCTATGCTGATTTCGTCGTTCCCGAGGCGTGCCGCCGCTGCGATTGTGTCCCTTTGGTTCCTCGGGTGCCTATGCCCCCCTTGTGGACCGGAGGCGGCCTCGGTCGAGCCAGTCGCGCCGGGTTCCAAGCTCGTGCTCTGGGATGGGGACAACCACCGCGGGCAGAACGCGGGAGGGTGGGCTGACTGTGACCAGAAGCCCACCTGCAAGGGAGCATTCGCGGTGGTCAAGGGGGCCGGTACCGACGGCAGCAACGCGCTGCGCTTCCACGGGCAGGGCTCGGGCTGGATCGGCGGTGGATGGAACTTCTTTGGCTGGTGGCCTGAGAACGCGGGCATCGACATCAGTCAGTACGATGAACTCACCTTCATGATCCGCACCGAAGCCAAAACCGCCGCGCTCGGCATCGACCCAGGGAGTCTTCAGGTTGGGCTCCGTTGCAGCAATGGCAAGAAGGACAGCGCGAGCGCCGAGGTCTTGAAGCGCGCCCGCGGTTTCAATGACGGCCGTTGGCACCGGGCGGCCATTCCCCTCCGAGAGCTGCGCAAGGGAAAACAGGGCAAGGCGTTCGATCCCCGTACGGCCTGGGAGTTCGTCGTCTCCACTTGGTCGGGTTCGAAGCGTGATTTCAACGTGTACCTGGACGACATCGCCGTCGAGAAGCACTAGACCGGCTAGGTGAGAGGCTAAAATGGCAGATTCTCCGCTGGTCCTTGGCGTCGATCTCGGTACACAGAGCACCAAGGTGCTGGTGTATGACCCGGCCGCGCGCCAGATCCGCTCGGTCACATCAGCCCCCCATCGAATCCATCAGGCCGCCGATGGTACGAGCGAGCAGAACGTCGAGACTTGGCTCGAGGCCTTCGACCAATGCATGAACCAGACGCCCGCCGGGCTGCGCGCGCGGGTGGTGGCGGTCGGAGTGTCGGGCCAACAGCACGGTTTCGTACCGCTCGACGCGGACGGCACCCCAATCTACGCCGTCAAGCTCTGGAACGACACCAGCACCCGCGCCGAGTGTGAGGAGCTCACGCGAGAGTTCGGTGGTCGGGAGAAGCTGATCGCCGAGGTCGGCAACCCAATGCTGCCGGGTTACACAGCCCCTAAGATTCGCTGGCTCAGGAACCATCATCCCGACCGCTACCGGGCACTCGCCCACATTCTTTTGCCGCACGATTTTCTGAACTACACCCTGACCGGCCAGCTCTCGATGGAACCGGGAGATGCGTCGGGCACCGGCCTCTTTGACATCCGGCGCCGCGAGTGGTCGAGGGCCATGCTCTCCGTGCTGGATCCGGACCGTGATCTTTTCGCCTGCCTCCCACCATTGATCGCCTCAGAAGCCAGTCCGGGCACGATCACCGCGGAAGTCGCCCGCCGCTATGGCCTTCCCGAGAGCGCGCGGGTCGCCTCGGGTGGCGGCGACAACATGATGGCGGCGATCGGCACCGGCTGCGTCGAGGAAGGCGTCTTTTCGGTGAGCCTCGGCACCTCGGGCACGGTCTACGCCTATTCGGCATCCCCCGTCATCGACCAAAGCGGCGTCATCGCTGGATTCTGCTCGTCGACGGGCGGCTTCCTGCCGCTCGCCTGCACGATGAACTGCACGGTAGCAAGCGAGCTTACGCGTAAGCTGTTCGGCGTCTCGGTGGCGGAGCTCGAACCCCGCGCTCGAAAAGCACCACGCGGTTCTGCCGGCCTCATCACCTTGCCGTTCTATGTTGGTGAGCGCACTCCGAATCTTCCAAACGCCCGCGGCTGCCTGCTCGGCGCCTCCCCACAGAACATGACCCCGGAGCACCTGCTCCGCTCATCAATCGAAGGCGCCCTCTTCGCTTTGCGCTTCGGGCTCGATGCCTTCTCGAAGCTCGGTGCACGACCACAAACGGTACGTTTGACCGGTGGCGGAGCGAAGAGCGCTCTGTTCCGCGAGCTCGCCGCCGATATCTTCAACTGCCCGATCGAGTGCCCACGCGTCGAAGAGACGGCCGCCTTCGGTGCTGCTCTCCAAGCCCTGTGGATGCTCGAGCACGACCAAAACACCCCGAGATCAATCGCGGAGCTCGTGCACGAACACGTGCCAAGCGATGGCCCCGTCATCCCCCCGAACCCAGAGGCCGTCGCCGAATACGCGGCCGTGTACCGAAGCTATTCGGAGTATGTCCAACTCTTGACCCCCAAGTTTGTGTGAAGGAGCGAGAATTTCCCATGTCCACCTTCGTTGGCAATCAGGAAGCATTCCCGGGCATCGGGGCCATCCCATTCGAGGGCGCCGAATCAAAGAACCCCCTTTCCTTCAAGTTCTATGATCCGAGCCGCGTGGTCGCAGGCAAGACCATGAAGGAGCACCTGCGCTTCGCGGTCTGCTACTGGCACAGCTTCTGCGGCACGGGCGAAGATCCGTTCGGGGATGGTACCCGGGTGTTTCCCTGGGCAAACCTGAGCCAGCCTCTCGACCGCGCCCGGGGCAAGCTCGACGCGGCATTCGAATTCATCAGCAAACTCGGTGCCCCTTTCTATTGCTTCCATGATCGCGATATCGCACCGGCCGGCGCGACTGTGGCGGAGTCGGAGAAGAACCTCGAGCTCATCACCGATCTGGCACTCGAGCGACAGAAGGCGACCGGCATCCAGCTGCTCTGGGGTACGGCGAACCTCTTCTCCCACCCACGCTACATGAACGGTGCGGCCACCAACCCCGATTTCCGCGTCTTGACTCACGCCGCAGCGCAGGTGAAGGCGGCCATCGACGTGACCATCAAGCTGGGTGGTCAGGGCTATGTGTTTTGGGGAGGCCGCGAGGGCTACACCATGCTCCTCAACACCGACATGCGCCGGGAGCTCGAGAACTTGGGACGTTTCCTGGCGCTGGCCCGCGATTACGGAAGAAAGCAGGGTTTCAACGGGACCTTCCTGATCGAGCCGAAACCGATGGAGCCTTCGAAGCATCAGTATGACGTGGACGCCGCCACCGTGATCGGCTTCCTTAGAAGCTTCGGGCTCGAGAAGGACTTCAAGCTCAACATCGAGGCCAACCACGCTACGTTGGCTGGGCATTCGTTCTCCCATGAGCTGCAGACCGCGGCGGATGCGGGCATGCTCGGCAGCATCGACGCCAACCGGGGTGATCCGCAGAACGGCTGGGACACCGATCAGTTCCCCACCGATCTCTACCAGACCACCGAGGCCATGATGATCCTGCTCGAGGCCGGAGGCTTCTCGAGCGGCGGACTCAACTTCGACGCCAAACTGCGCCGCAACTCGACCGATCCGGAGGATCTGTTCCTCGCTCACATCGGGGGCATGGATGCCTTCGCGAGAGGGCTCTTGGTGGCCTCGCGGCTACTCGAAGAATCCCCGCTTCCCGGCCTGCGGCGCGACCGTTACCGCTCCTTTTCGGAGGGTGACGGCCTGCGATTCAGCCGCGGCGAGCTGGGCCTGGTCGAGCTGGCGAAGCTTGCACAAAACAACGAGAATCTGCCGCTCATCAGCGGCAAGCAGGAGCTGATCGAGAACCTCATCAACCAGTATCTCTGACTGGTGCCGTGAGCGTGCCGCGACCAGGCGTCGGCTGGAAATCAACCAGCTCGTTTCCGGTCGCGGCCGCGCTCGCGAGCGGCGGTTGGCAGGCTCTGGGGTCGATGGTAGCGTGCGGATGCACGGCGTGGTGGTGAAAGGATTGAGAGCGATGATTCGGCGATGCTTGAGACTTGGGACCGGGCTGTGCCTCCTCATCAGCTGGGGTTGCGAAAACCAGGGCAAGGGCGCTGGCCCGGATTTCATCGACGAGTTCTGCGCGTTCCACGTGGAGGCGGTGGAGCGCTTGAATTGCCCCGGTGCCCCCAGCGCCGAGACGGTTCTTCACAGCTGCGAGGCACAGCAGGTGCGGGTCCTTGCCCGATGCGAAGCAGAGCTGCAAGCCTTCGATGAGCTCGTCCTCGACGAGATGGAGAAGAGAGTGTCAAATGCCATCGAGGACGCCAACTGCGCTGCTAGCGACGCGGATTGCCGCGAGCAGGCGCGAAAGGCCGCCTTCGCGGCACAGTTCGAGTGCGCCTTCACCGACGAGTCGAAGAGCACATTTTCGGGAGATGTGGGTCTGTTAGTGTCAGTCAGCGGGAGCGGGGGTGGGACGGCGCCGGGAAGCACCAATGGCGGCCCGTCCACCCTGATCGGCGACGATACTGCTTTCACCAAGGTCTCCGCGGCCTTGGCGGAGTGCAGCGCTGGTCGGTAGCCGAACCGTGGCACGTGTCTTCGTTACAGGCTGCAGCGGGGCGGTGGGGCGCCCGGTGTGTCGCGAACTCGAACGCGCCGGGCACATCGTGCAGGGTTTCGATCGCCTCCCCACCGACGAGCTCGCGCAGTTCACCTGCGGTGATCTGACAGATGCAAGCGCGGTGCGGATGGCCATGCGGGGCTGTGACCATGTGGTGCATCTTGCCGCCCAGGCCCACGATCGCCCGTTTCCGGAGCTGATTGGCCCGAACCTGCTCGGTCTGTTTCACGTGCTCGACGCGGCGCGCGAGCACGGCATCAAAGCTGTAACCCTCGCAAGCTCGATCCAGGTTCTGGGGCGGCGGCACGCTTCGGGCGTCGCGCGCGTCACGGAGGCCTCTCCTTCGAATCATTATGCCCTCACCAAGCTCTGGGCGGAACAAATGGGACGCATGTACACAGAGCGGTTCGGGCTCGATGTGCTGGCGGTTCGAATCGCCTGGATGGTTCGCGACCAGGCGGAAGCCAAGCACATGGTCGAGCTCGACCGACCCGAGCTCTTCTTGAGCGCCCGTGATGCGGGCCGTTTCTTCCGCTTGGCCGTGGAACAACGGGTGCCGGGGTTCCAGGTGGTCTTCGCCGGCAGCTTGGGCTCGGAGAAGGTGTTCGATCTCGAGCCCGCCGAGCGGCTCCTCGGCTATACTCCCCTCGACCGCTGGCCAGAGGGTCTCGACTTCACCTACCCCATCGCTGACACCGGCCCGCAGGTCACGCCAACCCGGTAGTCGCATCCCGCATCAATCGTCAAGGAAACCATCATCATGGCAAGGCTCTCGGTCAGCGTGGGACTCCTCCCCTTCACCATCCTTTTCGCCTGTACCGTCACACCCCGGGGAGCCCTCGAGGCCAACCTCAATACGGCAAGATCCCGCGCTTCTTCCGGGGCCAGCCTCTACGCCGAGCAGTGTGCTTCGTGCCATGGACAGCGCGGTGAAGGCATCACTGCTCCGGCGCTGATGGGAATCGACGCGTTGCCAACCTTTCCGCGCGATGCCTCCCAGTCCTCGATGGCATCCAACACCGATCAGAACGAGCTGCAGATGCGCCAGCAGTTGAACCCTGGGGGGATGCCCTCCCGGCAACCTTTTTACACCGCCCGGGATGTCTTTCAGTACGTATCGACGAAAATGCCACCCAAGCGCGCGGGTTCTCTCGGCGCCGATCAGGTGTTTGCCATCGTCAACTTCATGCTGATCGGTCATGGCACGGCCGTGCCGGGTGAAGGCGTGAATCCCAACAACGCCTCCGCGATCACCGTCAATCCGCGCTGAGAGGCGACCGCCAAAGCCCAAGGGCAATCCGTGCCGATGTGGTATCGATCGGGAAGCGTTCTGCAATCCTGTGTGGATTCCAGAGCTTTCCCGAGACAGAACCGGGTCTGGCAGGGGCCTCGACGGGGTGGGCTCACAGATCTCCAAATCCGCTCCGTGCCCTCGCCGTCGCGCCTGCCGGATCCGCCAAAATCGGCAGAAATGTGCGTGACTCGGCCCTCGGGGATCTGGTAGAGAGCGGGTCACGCTCGATTTCGCGTGGACCGAGCCGAGACCTTCTCGGTTCGGCGTTCACCGGCGGGGTTGGTATCGATGACGGACCCAAACGACTCAGGACTTCGACGAGCGACGCGGTCGCCCGAGCAAGTCTTGGTCCGAACCCGAGGCGTTGGACTGCGGATGGCGAACCGAAAAGCGACAGGTCCCTTCACCACGTGCTCGGCTCTGTGGCTTGGCACACTCGGTTGGTCGTTGATCGCAGCACCCGCGTGGGCGGAGGAACCTGCAGCAGTCCCGTCCACGGGCGACACCGCGACTGCGTCAACCACATCCACCAACACAACCTCCGAGCCGGCGGCATCCGTTGCCGACTCTGAACAGACCGCATCGGCTACCGCGTCCGAGCAGGCAGCACCTGCCGACGGAGCCGCCGACGGAACCGCTTCGACGATGGCAACGACTGAGGCCCCACCCCTCGAGCGACCCTTCCGCCCTACGGACACCTTGGTTGGTTCACCGCGACCCATCGGTATGGGGCTCGCTCCCGAAGCTCCCGAGGCAGGGCCAGCACCCGGTGGTCGTGCGCCATCGTTCGGTGCCCCCTCTCCCGCGGGAGATGACTGGGCTTTCCGCATCAGCGGTCGCCTCTCGGCGTTTCAGTCGGTCGGCATCGGTCGCGAGCCGAAACCTCACCTTCCCGGACACGACGGTACCGTGCTGCACGCGCCACCGCTTTCCACTGGCAAACAAGCGCTCTGGTCTGGGGCGGGCTTTACGCTGTTTTCTACCTACGGCAACCCCTACGTCGCAGCCAACCTCTCCTACTCGGTGAACATCAACGGTGTGGAGCGCCGCGGCCAGTACAGCCCGGCGAATGGCCCCCAGGTAGGTCAAGCCTACATCTCCATCTCCCCACCACAGTTCGGACAGTTGCGGCTCCAGATCAAGGTGGGGGCCTTCACCGAGAACTACGGCGGGGTCGGGCAATGGGGCTGGGGGATCTACGGGCCGCTGCTTGCCGTCCGCGGTTTCGGCGAAGGGATAACCGGTGAGGTTGGCTTGAACCAAGACTGGCGCCTCTCCTTCGGACAGGGCTTCCACGGTGTGCCAAGCATCCCCGAGAACTCGTCGCGTGGTGACTACTCGGGATGGGTCGAGCTGGCCGCCTCTTCGCTCGTGCATCACGAGCACCTGGGCATCACCTTCCGCAACAACCACGGCCTTCGCCTACACTACGCGTCCGCGTTCTCGGCGGATGAGCGGGAGCTCGTCACTCCCCAATCGCGCGACGGACGGATGGACGTGTACGTCGCCGATCTGCGCACCCGCCAAGATCCGTTCGGGCATTTCGCGGTGGCCGGCGCGTACTACGACATCGACAATGGTCTTTCAGTGAACGATGGAATCTGGTGGGGCATCGACTGGACCCAAGGCGCGTCCCAGATGGTCGGAAAGTTCCTGGGTTCCCGGAGCCAAGGCAACGGCTCGGTGGGGGTGCTGAGCGCCCAGTGGGACTTCAGCTTGGCGCGGATGCTCTGGCATCCGCGTAACTACGACGGACGCGCTCCCGACATCCGAGGTCAGCTCGCTGGATACTACCACCACACCTTTGAAAGCCAGGATCAGGCGATGGAGGGGGCACACGGCTACGCCTTCGGCGCCGAGTTCGAGTACGTGCTCATGTCCTTCATGGGGGTCATGTTGAAGGGCTACGGTGAGTCCCGCGAGGCGCGCGAGTCCGTCTGGACCAACGATCGCAGGCTCCTCTTGCAACGGATCGGTGATTACTCGGTCTACAGCATCACCCCGGGGTTCATCTTCCGAACCGACTGGGCCAGCACGGACTCGATCCAACTGGCCTATTCGCGCCGCTTCTACAGCAAGGTGGCGGATCCGAACCCCGCCGAACCCCTCGATCATCACGTGTTTTCGCTGGGCGCAACCGCCAGCTTCTAGGTAAGGTTTGGTTTTTTGCTTCGGGAGTAACCGTCTCGTCGAATGGTACAGAGGAAGGTAAGTTTCATGCGTCGCAACCTTTCACGAATGCTGGTCCTTCCGCTCCTCGCTCTGCCCACGTTGGCGGCAGCCGAGGAGGCCGAGACGCCACCCCGTCTGGGTCAGTTGCCTGGTGAGCCCTTGACCCAGAGCGCTGCCCCGTCCATCCCGTTTGGGATTCCGCCGAGCGCCTCGCGGGACAACGTCCTCGATTTCCACGGTTACATGCTCTTGCCGCTCCGGGTCGGCGTCATGAACCGCGAGAATCCGTCATCGGAACAGGGCGACACGGTGCTGCACACTCCTCCCTTGATGGCCGAGAACGCGCGCAGCTTCGGCTACACCGGGGTGCTGCCCGATCCGTGGATCCAGATGAACTTCACCTATGGCAACGCCACGGTGTCGGGCACCGCCATCATCGCCGCCAAGTCCGCCACGGATGGCAGTGGCTACTACAATCCGGTCGAGCAGCTCGGGGTCTCGGACGCCTTCGTGAGCATCAACCTGACCCGCCCGCTCAAGACGCCAGTGGAGGTCAAGGTCGGGGCCATCACTGGTCGTTACGGCGCGATGGGCGCCTATGACGCCGGTCACTACGGCACGCCACTCATCGCTCGCACCAACACCATCGGCGAGACCATCACCGCCTCCCTCCGGTTGGGCAAGAGCACGCTCGTGCTCGAGCAGGGCCTCGGAGGTCAGCTGGCGCGCCCCCAGATGCAGCTCGTACCCGCCGCCTGGAATGATTTCGCCGATCCGAACGCAGGCTCGAGCTTCGTCAACCAGCTGCACGCGGGCCTGGTCTACGACAACCTGGCCCATCTCGGCCTCCACTGGATCAAGGCGTTTAGTATGGACGACCAGGTCCCGGCAGGCACGGTGACCGACGGCAGCATCGATGTGCTCGCTGCCGACGCACGGCTCACCAGCGGCCGCTTCGGTCATCTGTATGCAGGCCTCGCGCTCACCCAGGCCGAAAATGCCCGTTCCGTCTCGGGCGTGATCGAGATCTTGAACGCCCGCGGCGGCAAGGAGCTTCTCCAGCACTACCTGGGTGAGGGCACTGAAGCCGAGCCGGCTGAGGGTGACGGCAGCCTGCTGACCTTCGGCGCCCAGTACGATCTCAGCCTGTCGCGGCTGATCTACGGCGAGCTCTTCACCGGGCAAAGCCCAGATGTCTTGCTCGGCTTGTTCGGCATCGCGACCAGTGTCAAAAGCGATGAAGGTACGGAGCAAGACGGCACTACCAAGCTGAAGCTCGGCGGCCAGGCCACGTACAACATCCTGTCTTGGTTCGGCGTCTCGACCCGCTTCGACCATGTGCGCTTCGACGCCAGCGACGACACCCAGGCCTACAACGTGATCTCCCCGCGTCTGCTCTTCCACACGGATTGGCAGAGCCGCGACGAGCTGTGCCTGCAGTACTCACACTTCATGTATGGAAAGAACGTCTACGCCTGGCGCGGCAACCCGCTGGTCCAGGATCCGCGGGCCATCCCCGATCGCAACGTTGTGATGCTCTCCGGAACCTTCTGGTGGTAGAGGCATGAGGGATTACGAACAAAAGGGCAGCACGCCAAAGACTCTGACCTGCGCGATGGCAACGCTGATCGCCGTTGCCTCGGCGGCCTGCGCGCCGATCGCGCCGAATCAGCCCGAGCTCGACTGCAACTACGCGGAGAAGCTGTATCTGGGCTGGGGGATCAGCGGGCTCGACGGCACCCAAACCTCAGCCGCGGCTGCCAAGGAAGCGTCGGGAGGCTCGACATTGGCGCGCACCTGGGATTTCGAGGACACCACTCCCACCACCTTCGAGAACGTGTTCTGCTTCGCGGATGAGACCGGTGGCGGCTATCCGCAGACCACACCCTGGCCGGCCGCCAATGGTTGTCCCATCCCGGCCATCACCTCCATCGAAGAAGAGGGGCTCTGCGCAGAGGGGGACGGCGTCCACACCCGGGCCACCGTACTCCGCGCCGAGGCCCACAATTTCTGGGGTGGCGCCTTCGTGACCTGGTCCTGGAACCAGAGCCTCGAGGATCCGGTGGTCGCGGACTGCGGCGGGGAGCCCTGTGAAGGGATCGCCCTCTTCGCCAAGAGCGATCCCGATGCCGATAAGTTCGTAGTGATCGAGCTTCAGGACGCCACCTCCTACTCGGGCTTCGACGACGGCACGACCACTCAACAGGCCGAAGGGGGTTGCATTGGCGGAGTCGCGACCGGTGCCACCACTGGCGTCGAGGTAGAGGTAGAAGTCACCGTCTCGACCGGGGACGGCAACAGCCAGAACAGCACCACCGGTACCTATGGGGTAGTCTCAGCCGTGGGGCAGTGCGGCACGCCCTACCGCACGTTGCTCGAGACCACCGATCAGTGGAAGCTGCACTTCCTCCCCTTCTCTGGCTTCACCCAGGAGCACAAGCCGAACCGGCTCGGGAAGATCGATCCCTCGAAGCTGTTTCAGCTCATCTTCCGCTTCGACCGAGGTCAACGGCTCGGTCTGCACATCGACGAGCTCTTCTTCTACCGGCGGAGAGCCATCGACGAGTAGGGGAAATAGGGCGTTTCCGTGGCCACCCTCAACACGGTGCATCGGTTCAACACGAAGGGATCAGGTAACAACATGTTCAGTCGCGCGTTCACCAATATGTCGATCTTGGGACTCTCCCTCGCCGGGCTGGTCGTGGCCCTGGCGGGATGCACCTCCAGCAACTCCGCAGACGAGGGCGGCAAGGGAGGCGACACCTCCCAGGCTGGCTCAGGAAATGAAGCAGGATCCGGCAACGAAGCCGGATCCACGGCCAACGGAGCCGGTGGCCTGCCGGAGGGATGCCCAGAACCTTGTAACGGCGATGACCCAGCAGACTGCACGACCGTGGTCACGCCGGAGAATCCGCTCATCACGGACTGGGAAGACATCTGCACGACCGCTGACTGCGCCGGCATGTTCGTGGACACCGACAATTGGTCGGCAAATCCCCCTAACTGGTGGGATGGCTTCTTCGGCGGCCCCTTCGCCTTCCCGCTCGCAGAGCCGGATCTCTGCGCCGATCCAACCGCTGTGGCACCTGAGTACAGCCTGAGCCAGTCCGTGGTGGATGGGGTGCTGGTTGTAGAGGGGCAGGTCCAGTACTTCGGCGGCTTCGGGATTTGGCTCGAGAAGTGCGTGGTCGACATGTCAGCCTTCGATGGGATCCAGTTCGACATCTCGGGCGACGTGGGCCCCTCTGGGGAGTTGAAGTTCACCGTCGCGATCGACTCGAACGCGACTCCGCGGGATCCCTGCCGACCGAACCTCGGCACTTGCACCGAAGGCGAATGCGTGCAGCCCTCCACCACCATCACGGTGCCGGCCGAGCCCGGAACGCCGGTGACGGTGCTGTGGGAGGACTTCACCGGTGGTTCCCCGAGCGTCGCGGTCGACCCAAGTAAGGTGTACCAGCTCCAGTGGGAGTTTGTCGCCAGTACGGACGGCGCCGCCTACGACGCGGAGGTGATGCTCGACAACATCACCTTGGTCGCCGCCCACTGACCCGGGCGTTTTCCACGCGCATCTTCTCAGTTTTGCCTTGAGTCGCGCGCTGGCGGGGCTGTCCACCGAGCCCAAACTCGGTGCGGCGGCCCCGTGTGCCATTTACCGTTGCGCGACAAAACTAGCCCTCGTATGCCAACTGAAGCACCCAGCCACACCGCGGCTTTTTCGACAAATCAGTGAGCATGACCCCCGGCATGGACCTCTGCGAGATCATCGACTGGCTGGGGCTGCATCTTGCCGTGCCAACGGAGTGGCAGATGGTGCGGCACGCTGTCTCACCAGAAGCAGGTCGCCTGGTGTTCGTCGATCGCCGTCGAGAGCGGCTCACGGTGCTCTACCGCAGTTTGAGGGCTGAGCCCGATCTCGCTCGGATGCTCACCGATCACCGTGCGCGCGAACTCACATTACACCCCAAAAGTACCGTGAACGAACTCGTGGCGCCCCTCCCCTTCCGAGGGATATCGCTGAAGCGCGGGCCAGCAGACCACATTGCCCGGTACGTGGGTTTTTTTGAGCTTGGCGCCCGATTGATCGAGTGCATCTTCTCCGAGCGAAGTACGGCGGAGCATGCCGTGACACAGGCTATCATGGACCACTTCGCGGTGACCGCACCCCCCGAGCAAGCGCTGCGACTGCGTGCCTTCGAGATAGATGTGTCGCTGCCGGAGGCGCTCCGCCTGGTGCGCGCTACGGTTCGCCCCGCCGATGTGACCTTCGAGTTCGAGGATTCCGGTACGCCGCGGCGTTTTTTTGGACCGCGCCGCCGCGCCTGGATCCGCCGTCGCGCGATGGCCAGCACCTGGCAGAACGGTGACCTTAGCCTGCTTCTGCCAAAGAGCGCCCCGAGCGCCCACATCCGTGAGTTCGGTACTGTGATCCTCGGCCCGCACACGGCCACCACCGCCTTGGGCGTCGTGCGCGATCCGCCCCTCGTGCGTTGGTGGAATGGAACACGCCGCCACCAGGCCCTGCTCTGGCGCTGCCCCGACGAAGACGCGGTGTATGAAGTGCACAGCATAAGCGATGCCGCCGCACCACTCCTCGCCTCAGAGTTCGTGCTCCAGTGCTGCCGACCACCACCCCCACTCTCGGGAGGCAAAGAGTGATGGCCCGCCCGAAGTGCACCATCGATCCGGCCGTGGTCCTCGACACCATACCAACCAGAAACCAAGCCGTGCGCCTGGAGACCCGCACAGAAGGTGCCATCGCCTGGATACCGATCCAGAAACGCTGGTGGATGGAGCCACCCCTCTCCTATCTCTTGCCTTACCGCAAGGAGAAGGGGTTCGCCCTCGACTCGCTAGGACACCAGGTGCTCCTCTGGTGTGATGGAACGCGAACCACCGAGGAGTTGATCGAACTCTTCGCCAACCGGTACAAGCTTCGCTTCCATCCGGCGCGGCTCACGGTGCTCGCCTTCCTCCGCACCCTGATCACCCGCAATCTGGTGGCCTTGGTGGGCTCGGACGCCGCGCTCGGCCAGGGTACAGAATCGAGATTTCCATGAAGCCGATCGTCGCAAAAGACCAGGTTCGCCTCGGCCTCGCCCGTTGCTGGCAGCTCGCCGTCTCAGGCATGTCGTACCGGATGTTCCGCTCCGGAGTCACCATCGCGACCCTGGCGCTGGCGTCAGCATTCGTCGTGCACATGCTGAGCTACGGAATCCTCGAGCACGAGAGTGAACGTGTCGCCGAACTCGAGCTACGGAAGACTCGCCGAGTCGGGCAGAACCTCACTCGCCTATCAGCGGCCGATCGCACCCCGGTGATCCTGCGGACCCTGCTGTCACGGGACCAACACCGACTCGAGGAGTACCGTCGCTTCGGCTCGCTCGAACCGGCCGAACTCGATTCTCTGCAGCTCACCGCCCAGCAGCTGGAGCAGACGCGCCGCTACTTCGTCTCGCTGCCCGTGGCGGCTCATGCCGTGCTGATGGGAGATCGTTCCCTCGATGAGGTGCTCGATCGGCTGGCACAGGCGGGCGGCATGGACGGGTTCCGCCGCACTCTCAACGACCTCACCCTGCCACCACCACTCGGAAACCTCGACCGCTTCGAGCGACTGGTGAGGGAAGAGCGCCCCCGATGGCTAGCCTTGACCGAACGGATCACGCTCGGCCACACGCAAGCATGCCAGAAGCTCACAATGGCTCTCCTCGGCCGTCCTCTGACCGAGGTGCTGCTCAGCCATCCTGAGCAGCTGCTCTCCTCCCTGGGTGCCGCGGGCTATCAGCTCTCCCGCTCCGATCTGGCACAGATGGCCACGTTCGCTGCTCGTGAGCGCGATCTCCGACTCATCGCTCGGGCGCTGCTTCGTCCGGAGATCGCTGCTGCAATCGCCCGGGAGACCAACCTGCCGATCGGCGAGATCAACCCGGCGCGCCTCGCCGAGTATGTCGACAACACAGCCCGAGCTCGTTGGCTCGGCCAGCTTCTCGGACCAACCGACAACCTCAGCGCGGCACGGCTGGCTGAGCTGTTCGCGCAGACGCGGCGTGAGACAAGACTGGTTCAGGTATCAAATAGGATCGCTCCTGACGCCAAACGCGGCCTTTTCGGCCTCTCCGAGCGCAACCAGTGGCTTGCAATCCTCTCGTTTCTGGTCTGCGCGGTCGGGGTGGCCAACGCCATGCTGATGAGTGTGACAGAACGCTTCACCGAGATCGCAACCATGAAGTGCCTGGGGGCGATGGACCGGTTCGTGATGTCGATGTTCGTCCTCGAAGCCCTGATTCAGGGGGCAGTGGGCGGATTGATTGGGCTCGTGCTGGGGATGGTGCTGGCACTCATCCGTGCCAGTTTCGAGTTTGGTAGTTTGGTGTTCGCGACCGGCGGGGCCACCCTGGATCTGCTGTTGGCGATGGGTGCTTCGTTGGTGCTCGGGGTGGGATTGGCCGCCTTGGCAGCGGTGGGGCCCGCCTGGGTTGCCGCGCGCCTGGCCCCAATGGAAGCGATGCGTGTCGAGTGAGCGAGAGTGGCGTATGAGTACACCCGAAGACCAGAGGCCAGTCATCATCCGCACCGTAGGGCTGGAGAAGAGCTATGGAACGGGCGAGGCCATCACCTACGCACTGCGCGGCGTGGATTCGGCGATCTTCCGCGGGGAATTCCTGGCTGTGATGGGACCGAGCGGCTCTGGAAAGAGCACCTATTTCAACATGATCGGCGGACTCGACGCGGCCAGCCGTGGTCGCATCTTGATCGATGAGGTCGATGTGGCCCAGCTCTCTGCCGTTGAGCTGGCCTTCTTACGCTGCCAGAAGATTGGCTACATCTTCCAGAGCTACAATCTGATCAGATACATGACCGCGCTCGAGAACGTTACGGTGCCGATGGCTTTCGCCGGAGTGGCACCTGAGGAAGCACGTCGGCGCGGAATGGACCTATTGCGTTTGGTAGGTCTCGAGCAACGCTGGTCGCATCGGCCGATCGAAATGTCGGGGGGCCAACAGCAACGCGTCGCCATCGCTCGTTCCTTGTGCAACCAGCCGAAGATCCTGCTCGCAGACGAACCAACCGCCAACCTCGATCTCGTGACTGGCCAAGAGATCCTGGATATCCTGCAGCGCATCAACGCAGAGCGACAGGTGACCATCGTGTGTTCCACTCACGATCACCGGCTGCTCAAGGTGTGCGACCGCATCATGTGGGTCCGCGATGGACGGGTGGAGCGGGTCGAACAGCGCGACAATATCCAGATCACCGTGGGCAGAATCGGAGGCGAGTCGTGACGCGCAAACTCCACTGGCTGGTCCTGTTCTGTGTGGCTGCGCTCCTTGCCTTCGGACAGGCCAGCCCAGTGTGCGCTGACTCTGCCCCGAGCACCGTACCTACCGACAGTATTCTGCCTGCCAGCGCGAGCGCGGTTGTGCCCGCGAAGAGCGTGCCGACCGTGCGGGATGCCGTCCAGCCAGGCCCCACCCCACCTACCGCCAGCAACACCAGAACGGTCAGTACCCCAGCGACGACCGCAGCGCCCCCAGCATCCGCCAACGCGAATGTTTCGACGAGCGCAATCCCACCGACGGTACCCTCGGAACCTAGAAGCCTCACGCCGCAGATCTCGCCTGAGTCCGCCGAGTTCCTGGCCGATCTCGCCGAACTCACACGCCATCCTCACCGCCTGGCCGGCACCGAGTACGGTAGCGCGGCCAGCAGCTACGTCGAGGAGCGACTGCGAGCGATGGGGCTCGAGCAAGTGATGCCGCTCGACATGCCGGTGTGGCAGGCCCGCACCACGAGCGCAACCCTCACCATCGACGGCACGACCCTCTCGGTCGTCCCGTTGCGGCCCAATGTGACGACTCTCTCCGTCACGCCCGAGGGGGGACTTCGCGGGCCGCTGGTGTACCTTGGACGCGGCCGCCTGGAAGACTACGGCACTCGCAGCGTGCTCGGAGCGATCGCAGTCCTCGACTATGACAGCATCAACGGCTGGTCGCGCGCCTTCGCGCTCGGGGCCAGTGCCGTGGTCTTCTTGGGCGGAGAAGATCCCATCTCGCCCGAGCCAAAGCACGCGGCGATCCCGAGCAATCAACCACGATTTTTTCTGGATGCCACCGCTCTGCCCGTCGATCTTCGGCGCGACTATCCCGAGGCACGGTTGGACAGCGCAATGGTCTGGCAGAAGCGCTTGGCACGCAACCTGGTGGTCAGAATTCCGGGCACCGAGCCCCGGTTTGCTCCCGATCGTGACGAGCCGGAGGTGATGGTACTCGCCGCCGCGCTCGACTCGTTCGGGGAGGTTCCCGAACTCTCGCCGAACGCCCGTGGCGCCGGCAACCTGGCGCTGCTCCTCGAGGCCGCGCGCCAGCTCAAGAAAGCGCCGCCCAAGCGCGACGTGTGGCTCTTGTTCGTAAACAATCAGGCGCGCTATCATCAAGGGGCACGAGAGCTCTACGACGCGTTCACCATGTCGGAGAGCCAGCACCTACGTCTGCTCAACACCCACCGGGATGAGCTCACGCTGCTCCAGCGCCTGCACGCGGTCGAGAAGGCGCATGGGCTCCGGAGCCTTCACCGTGTCGAAGCGTCACTGCGCCCCAATCTGGTCCGCGCACTCGCCGCAGAGGCGAACTTCGCCCG
Source organism: uncultured Polyangiaceae bacterium (assembly GCA_964396375.1). Taxonomy (GTDB): domain Bacteria; phylum Myxococcota_A; class Polyangia; order Polyangiales; family Polyangiaceae; genus FEN-1139. The sequence continues at coordinate 33,694 of CAYNEY010000035.1, forward strand.
AGACGATATCCGGCACTCCGCTCAGCTGCTGCGGTTGCGCGGCAAGGATCGACGACAGGCCGCCGCGTTGGACGACCTGGCGCTTCGCTGGGATGAGCTGCGTCGCGCTCTGCACAAGGACATGTTGGTCCAGTTCCTGGACGAGCAAGCGCGGATCGCGCGGACTACCGGACCGGAACAGAAGGCAGCCGCCGAGTTTCAACTCCTCTTCACCGAACTGGACCGTCGAACCATCGATCGGTTCGAACGGAGACTGCGGGAGCTGGCCGAGCTAGCCCAGATTGACAACCAGCGTGGCGCGCTCCGGCGCGCGCTCGGGTTACTTCCAGATGCACCACGGCCCGCGATCGTCCTCCACAGCACACTGAATCTCGCCGATCAGGGACCGACTTGGGGCACGGTGGTGGGTGATTGGACGAACCGCTTCTACTCCTTCCGCCAGCCCAAATCAGACGGGGACATGCCCGGTTACTACGGGCGAGTGCTGAATGCGCTCTCCGATGCGGCCCGCACCCTCCCCGAACTCTCCCTGCTCGAACGCTCGACTCTGGCCGATCCGAACCTCGGGATGACCTTTGCGCCAGGTAGCTTCGTGTCGTCCGGAACCATCGCGGGGAGCTACGGCCTCTACAACCTTTCGTTCATGACGGGTTACGACCGCCGCCCCCGAGATGGGCAGCCCGCCGACACACGGGCAGCGCTGGACGGACAGCGGTTGTTCACCCAAGGGCAGCAGGCGCTCCGGCTCTTCTCGGCTGTGGCAAGTTCGACGGCCATCAGTCTGCCCGCAGTGTTCAAGGACCTTTCCGAGAGCAAATATCCTAGCTACGATTCCGGTCAGATCTCCGGCGACTACGTGGGTCTCCAGGTAAGCGGGAGCCTGAAAGAGGATCGCCCCGCCGCGGGAGCGGTGCTAGCGCTGTGGCCCGGGAACGTCTCCTTCAAGGATCAGGCATGGGTTACCTTGAAGGATGCCCTCGAGCCCGCCTACTATGATCCGATCGCACTCGAAGCTGTCGATCAGACTGGCCGCTTTCGGGTGGTCGGTTTCCGTAAGGACATGCATCAAGAGCTGATGACCCTCGGCATTCTAGCCGACGCCCGCGGGCAGGTAACGGCCATCACCACGCAGGACAAGCAGGCTCAGAAGCTCACCGAGACCATGCGTGTCAACTTGTTCTCGGCCACCGCGTACCGATTCAGCGTTACCAACCCGCTGCCGGTGCAGCCGCAGCTCTTCAAGATCCTGAATGCTTCCTCGGATGCCCCATTCCGCGTCAATCGTTCCCTGATAGGACAGCTGGACCAGCACGGTTTCGCCTATATCTCTGAGCAAACGGTCAACTATCGACTGAAGCTCTTCCAGACCATGGGTGTAACCGCGCTCGGAGATGTCGATACCAGGCATCCCTATGGACGCGGCATCGATCCTCGGGAACTCCAAGGGGGGGCATCCCTGACGCAGCGAACCGCTCGAGACCTGTTTCGCCTCAACGAGGGTCGTCTGGCTCAACTCCGAACCCGGGGCGTAACCAGCGCCGATCTCGAGATCTTGCACAGCCGCGCGCACCGCGCTCTCGAGCAAGCGGAGCGCGCGCCGACCATAGCCGAGCGTCAGGCGGCATTTCTGCGCAGCACCTCTCTGTCGCATCACGTCTATTTGCCACTGCGAGTGGCGATGGACGATCTGGTCCACGCGATCGTGCTTCTGTTGCTGCTGGCCATTCCCTTCGCCTTCGCGCTGGAACGCCTGACCGTCTGCGCCACCACCATCTACGGACGCATCGCGGGGTTCGCCGCCGCCTTTCTCGCCACTTTTGGACTCCTGTACTGGTTGCATCCGGGGTTCGCGATCGCCTCTACTCCCATCATCATCTTCTTGGCCTTTGCGATCGTTCTGCTCTCCTCTTTGGTGATCTACATCGTAGTGCGGAAGTTCAAGACTGAACTGCGAGCGATGCAAGGCCAGTCGGCAGGTGTACACGGCCTCGAGGTCTCTCAGGCTGGGACACTGCTGGCTGCGGTGGGGATGGGCATGTCGACCATGCGCCGTCGCAGAACGCGCACCACCCTGACTGCCATCACGGTGGTGATGCTGACCTTCACCATCCTGTCGTTTGCTTCGTTCAGCCGCACCGTTGGCGTGCGCAGCACCTATCAGGGCCCAGAGCTCGAGCAGGTGCGCGCACCAATCCTGCTCCGTCGGTTGGATTTCTCTGCGATCGAGCCCGGAACACTGGCGATGTTGTCGAGCTACGAGAACAACGGCGGGCTGCTCGCGCCCCAGTACTGGCTGGTACGTCAGCAGACTGGCACCGAACGCCTCAGCATCGCCGAGACGGTTCAAGGGCGGTCGCTCACCATCGATGCGGTGATGGGACTGACACCAACCGAGCTGGCACGCTTCGGTGAACTCAGCTCCGCCCTGGGCCAAGGCAGCACAGCCGAGCTCACCCAGGCACTGGAACGCGGCGAGGTCTTCTTACCACCCATCGTGCAGAAAGTGCTCGGCCTGAGGCCGGGTGATTCGGTGCTGCTGAACGGACGGAAGGCACGCTTCGCTGGAGCCTTCAACTCGGCGTCCTTTGAGCGCCTTCGTCATCTGGACGGACGCTCATTCTTGCCCGTCAACTTCCAGGATCCGATGATGCTGGCATCGGGCAGCAGCGCGAGTTCTGGAACCCAGGATGAAACCAAGCTGATCTTGGCCGACGAAGTCGATCGCAACTTCGTGCACTTGAGCGCCGACCAGGTGGTGATAGCGTCGGCCCAATTGGTCGAAGAGCTCGGGGGCGACCTGCACACCATCAGTCTCTATCCCCCACCGCAAACAGATGCGCGCGAACTCGGAAAGAAGCTCGCGGAACTGGTGGTGATGCCCGTTTGGGCGGTGGGAGGGGAAGGCGTGGAGCGCATGGTGTTCACCGTTCTCACCGAGGTCTCGGGGGGATTCGGTCTATTCGTGCCGCTCCTGCTGGGCGGGCTCATCATCTTCGGTACCCTGCTCGGGTCCATCAGTGATCGCGAGCGCGAGATCTACACATTCTCTGCGTTGGGCCTCTCACCGGGACACGTTGGCGCCTTATTCTTCGCCGAAGCTGCCGTGTATGCGGTGGTCGGCGGCATGGGGGGACAGCTTCTGGCCCAGTTCGTGGGACTCGGGGCAACCCTCTTGTCACGGGCGGGACTGATCCAACCCACCTCTATCAACTATTCGTCCACCAACTCCCTGTTCGCCATCGGGGTGGTGATGGCCACTGTCTTGGTCTCAGCCGTCTACCCCGCCTTCCGTGCCTCGCGCAGCGCCAATCCAGGATTGGCGCGAAGCTGGAAACTCCCAGCGCCGGAGGGAGATGAACTCCGCCTGACCTTCCCCTTCACCGTGTCTGCTTATGACATCACCGGGGTGATGAGTTTCTTGGCCGAGCACTTCCGCCACCACGACGACGCCGGACTCGGAGACTTTGCCTCCACTTCCGTGCACATCGAGAAATCCGACCAGGGCCATCTGATCCTAAACGCGGATTTGGCGCTGGCGCCATTCGATCTCGGTGTCACCCAGCGGCTCCGCCTGATGGCCCAGCCCTCGGAGATCCCGGGCATCGACGAGGTGGCCATTCACATCACTCGGCATAGCGGAACCCAGGGTGATTGGGTGCGCGCCAATCGCGTGTTCATCAAGAACCTCAGACGTCAGTTCTTGCTCTGGCGCACGCTCTCAGGCGAGATGATCGAGCAGTATCGGCTCCGGACCCTCGAAGAGTTGGGTGCTTCGGTGAGCGCCGCAGAGAAGGAAGGCTAATCGGATGTCGGAGATTGCGCTCAAACTAAGGTCCTTCTTCTCGCGTCGTGGTGGCAGGGACACGGAGCTCGACGAGTTTCGTGCACTGATGCAACCTCCCACCAGCTTCGACGATGGATTCAACTGGTCTTCGTTCTTGGGGGCGTTGTTCGTTGCGCTACTGATGGTGCCAGGCTCGATCTACATGACGTTGATCGCCGGGATGTCAGTGGGTCCGGCAGCTCAATGGGTGACCGTGATTTTGTTCATCGAGGTCGCGCGACGTGCCAACAAGCATCTGCGCCGCGCCGAGATCTTCACGCTCTTCTATCTGGCGGGCGCTATCATGATCACGGCTTCCATGGCTCAAGGCAGCTTCCACGGCGGCCTGGGAGCACTCTGGTCACAGTTCTTTGCGCAGTCGGATTCGGCGCGCGCCGCTGGCATCACCGAGCACCTTCCAAACTGGGTGGTGCCGACCGATCCGGGGGTGTTGGAGCGGCGCTCGCTCTTCGAGTGGGCCTGGCTTCCCCCTATTGGTCTCATCATCTTCACCATGGTGATCGGGCGGCTCGACAACATGGTGCTCGGGTACGGCCTATTTCGCCTGACCAGCGACATCGAGAAGCTGCCATTCCCGATGGCCCCGGTGGGAGCCCAGGGTATCATGGCGCTGTCCGAGGAGCAGGATGAGGATCTCGCCTCTCGGACCAACGCAGACCGCTCCGAAGCCGAGAAGAAGTCGTGGCGATGGCGGGTGTTCTCGATTGGGTCAGTGGTAGGTCTGGTCTTCGGCGGCATCTACATTGGCATCCCGACCATCACCGGGGCCTTGCTGGATCGTCCGATCTCAATCTTGCCGCTTCCGTTCAAGGATTTCACGCAGCTCACCGCACGTTTTCTCCCTGCCACCGCCATAGCCTTTGCGGTCGACCTTGGGATGGTGCTGCTCGGGATGGTCCTCCCCTACTGGGCGGTGATCGGCACCTTCGGCGGCTTCTTGGTCACGTTGATCCTGAATCCGATCCTGGCTCGCCCCGACGTGATGATCCTCCGGTCCTGGAATCCCGGGGATAACATGCAAACCACATTCTATAAGAACCAGATCGACTTCTACTTCAGCTTCGCGGTTGGGATAGGTTTTGCGATCGCTCTGGTTGGCTTCTTCTCGGTGGGACGCGCCTTGCTCCGCGCTCGCCGGGAGCGACTGAAGAACCATGATCTCCGCGCCACCCCAGCGCTCAGCATCCCCAAGGAACGCGGCGACATACCTCCCTTCATGATCTTCATTACTTACGTGGTGGTGATCAGTTTGTACACGGGTGTCTCGATGTGGCTCCTTTACCTGGCGGATGGCACGCTCCACTGGCCGATCGTCGCGATCATGCTTTTCTACGCCTTCTTGTACACGCCGGTGATCAGCTATGTCACGGCGCGACTGGAGGGTATCGCGGGGGAGGTGCTCAACATTCCGTTCGTGCGAGAAGCCGCCTTCATCTTCTCCGGATACCGAGGCGTGGCCGTGTGGTTCTTGCCTATCCCCCTCTATAACTATGGGCAGATGGTGGTCTTCTATCGACAGTGCGAGCTGACCGGCACCCGCTTCTGGTCGATCTGGAAGAGTGAGATCCTGCTTACCCCGATCATCGTTGCGGGCTCGTTGTTGTTCGCGCACATGATCTGGGGCCTGGGTCCGATCCCTAGCCCCCAATATCTGTTCGCGCAGGAATGGTGGGAGGTCACCGCAGCCCAGCAGGCCATCGTCTTCTCCTCGACGCTCGGGGGCTTCACCGAGTTCGAAGAGGCGTTTTCCGGTAGCTACCTGCTTTGGGGCATGCTGGCTGGGACGGCGCTGTTTGCCGGCTTCACTTGGCTTGGCGCGCCCACCTTCTTCGTGTACGGCATCGTCCGCGGCCTGAACCAAACCTTGCCCTTCGTGGTGCTTCCCCAGTTCTTGGGCGCACTCCTCGGGCGCTACTATTTCAGAAAGAAGCTCGGGCTCTCCTGGCGTGAGTACGCGCCGGTGGTGTTCGCCGGCTTCAGCTGCGGAATGGGTTTGGTCGGAACACTCTGCATCGGACTCACCTTCGTGACCAAGAGCGTCTTCACGCTCCCGTTCTAAATGGAGCTCGGCATGTCCGTAACCGAATCCAATCCGACCCCCCAACCCTCCCCGCTCCCTAGCTCCGGCATCGCCCGCGGCGAGCGTCTGATCGCCGTGGAGGGTGTCTCGAAGATCTATCGGCTAAAAAGCGAGGATCTGTACGCCTTGCGTGACATCAACCTCGAGATCGTACGCGGTGAGTACTTGTCGATCATGGGCCCTTCTGGCTCCGGCAAGAGCACACTCTTCAACATCGTCGGGGCGCTCGATCGACCGAGTCGGGGCCAGGTTCGAATTGGACCTCTCGATCTTACGCAACTCTCGAGTCGGGAACTGGCGTACGTGCGCTCCAACTACATTGGCTACGTCTTCCAATCCTACAACCTGATCGCCTCCTTGACCGCTCTTCGCAACGTGGCGCTGCCACGCCTGTTCACTGGGGCTTCGCTCGAAGAGGCTGAGCGTGCAGCCGCCGAGTGTCTGACCCAGGTCGGCCTCGGTCACCGCCTCACGCACCGACCCGGCGAACTCTCAGGCGGCCAGCAGCAGCGGGTGGCAATCGCGCGAGCGCTGGTCAACGATCCAACCATCATCCTCGCTGATGAGCCTACGGCCAATCTCGATCTGAACACCGGTGCTGAGGTGATCCGGATCCTAAAGACGCTGAGCGTAGAACAGGGTGTGACCGTGATCACGGCGACTCACGATCACAAGATGCTCGCGAATTCTGATCGAGTGGTGTGGATCACAGACGGTCAGATCGCCAAGGTCCAAACCCGTGATCAGCTGGAGATCCACGAGGGAACCATCGCTGTCGGCGGTGATCCGATGCAGGAGTGATGAGCATGCCAGAACCAATCGTTCGCGTTCAACACCAGACCAGAGCCGCACTCGGTGAGGGGGCGCTCTGGGATGGTCGCCGGGAGCGACTCTTGTGGGTCGACATCCTGGGGCAGAAGGTGATGCTCTTCGATCCGGAGACTGGGGGCAATCAGGTGTTCACGGTCGGGCGCAGCGTCGGTACCGTGGTGATGACCGAAGGCGAGCTCCTACTGCTCGGACTCCGTGACGGTATCGGCACGCTGTCGCTCGAATCCGGTGATGTTCGGGTGTTGGTCGACCCGGAACCGAACCTGTCGCACACCCGGTTGAATGACGGCAAATGCGATCCCGAGGGTCGCTTCTGGGTAGGGTCGATCTGCGAGAAGCCCCCCCACCGTACGGGTGGACTGTACTGCCTTGAGCGAGATCTTTCGTTGAGTCAGAAGCTGACCGAGATTCAGTGCAGCAATGGCTTGGTCTGGTCGGGGGACGGACGTCGGTTCTACTACATCGACACGCCCACGCAGGAGATAGCGCTCTTCGATTACCAGCGTTCGACGGGCACCATCACCAATCGCCGCGTGCTCACACGCATCGATCCCAAGCTGGGTGCCCCCGACGGCATGACCATCGACACGGAGGATCGGCTGTACGTGGCTCTGTTCGCGGGGCAGCGGGTGGTGCGGATCAATCCACGCAACGGAGAGATCGACCTCGAGATCCCGATCCCGGCTGTGCACGTCACCAGCCTGGCCTTTGGCGGGAAAGAACTCGACCGCATGTTCGTAACCACCGCTCGGGTGGGGCTCGGGCCGTCCGAACTCGAGCAGTATCCCAACTCCGGATGCCTGTTCGTGGTCGAGGGACTAGAGGCGCGTGGTGTGCCCGCCACGCGCTTCTCCGGCCGGCTCGGCTAGGCCTCGAGCAACGCCACGGCCCTCGGTGCCAGGGTGAACCTTTCTTCTTGCCGGACCTCCGCTAGCCGCTCGAACATGGGTCGTCCGAGGGCGATTTCGATCGGGGCTCGCGTGTGATTGATGACGATGAACAGCTCGCGCCCCGGACCGACGCGGCGCGTGACCTCGACACCCGCCGGCGCCACGATGGGCGGTCGCTCCCCTGCCGCCAACCAGCGCTCAACCAGCGCATCAACCGTTGTTTCATCAAACCAACCGCCAACGTAGGTGATCCGACCACGGCCAACCGCGCGTGTCACCACCGCCGGCTCACCATCGAGCCAACCGTTGTAGCGACCATAACGCAGCAACACTTCGACGTCCGCGCAATCCGGCTTCAACCACTCCGCCCAAATCTTCCCCTCGCCGCCACCTTCGAGCGGGATCGGTGTGTCGAGTGCATAGTACTCTTTGACATGCGCACCAAGCCACTGAGCCAGTGGCCCAGGTTGCCGGCTCTGGTGAAGCGCGTTGTGCTCGTCTTTCATCCCGGCACGTGCTCCCAGCACCAGGTGGCCTCCACCGTGAACCCAGTCTGAGAGCTGGTCTGCCACAGCCTGTGGCAAGACATGGAGCAGCGGAGCCACGAGCAGGCGGTAGCCAGCAAAGGGACCACGATCCGAGATAAGGTCGATGGTGGGGAGGCGTTTCTTGAGCGGACGGTAGAAATCGAGCAGGTAGGAGCCTGGCTCGAACTCGTGGTGATGACGTTGGAAATTGAGCGCCCAGCGGCTGTCGTAGCCGTGCAAAATGGCCACATCGGTCTGCAACGAGGTACCCTCGAGCAAAGGCTTCACTCGCGCCAGTTCCTCCCCCAAACTGGCGATCTCGCTGTAAAGCGGGCGTGGTTCGCCGTCGGGTCCCACCAGGCTACCGTGATACTGCTCTTGCCCGTTCAGAGCGTTGCGCCATTGCCAGTAGAGGACTGCGTCTGCACCGTGTCCGATGGCGTGCCAGGCCATGGCTCGAACCTCCCCGCGATCCAAGGCGTTGTTGACCTTCTGCCAATTGACGTGGCCGGGCTGGGTCTCCATCAACCAGAAATTCTTGCGTTTGAGTCCTCGGGTGAGGTCGTGGGGCGCTCCGTTCGAGAGATGATCGAGGTGACCACTTCCCACATAGCAATCCCAGGAGGCGAAATCGAGCTCCTCCGATAGCCGGTAGTGGTCGAACAGATCGAACCAACCCATGAAGTTGTGCGTGATGGGATAGCTGCTGTGGTGTCGGATGGCTTCGATCTGTGCGCGCTGATATTCGACGAACATCTCGGTGATGAAGCGCCGGAAGTGCAGCATCAACGCCGGATTGTGGGGCCCAGCAGGGAGCGGGATCTGTGAGAAGCTGCTGTAGGTCTGGCTCCAGTAGGCCGCGGAGAAGTGATGGTTCAGGGCTTCGAGGCTCCCGTAGCTCTGCTCCAGGTACTCCTCGAACCTGCGCTGGCTCTCCTTCGAGTAGCAAGCACCGTTGTACTCATTGTCGATCTGCCAGGCGATCACCCGCGGATCGCGACCGAAACGTTCCGCCAGTCTTTCGGCTATCCTTCGACAGAACTCCCGATACCGTGGACTGGTGACCGAGAAGTGACACCGATTGCCATGCCCATCACTCCGTCCATTTTCGCGGACCACCAGCGTCTCGGGATAACGTTGAGTCAACCAGGCTGGCGGTGCAGCGGTGGGCGTGCCGATCACCGTCTCGAGGCCGTGCTCCGCCGCCATCGCGATCGCCCGCTCGAGCCAATCCAGCTCGTAGCGCCCCTCTTCCGGCTCCATACGACTCCAGGCAAACTCCCCGATCCGGACCACGTTCATGCGAGCGCGACGCATCAACTCGAGATCGTGTTTCCAACGCTCGACGGGCCACTGCTCCGGGTACCAGGCGCAACCAAATTTCATATTCGACCAGATACCCAATGGCACGTTAGCTTGCCAACCTACACCCCTTGCCGCCTGTGGGAGTCCCTCTCGATGCCGAGACTTCCAGTGTCTTTTCGCGATCGCGGCGTGGTTTGCAGGCAGATTCCAGGTTTGTTCCCACACGTTCGTCCCGCTCGGCCATCGGTTGGTTGGGCAACCGGAGCCGCCTAGAACCGTCTTTGGGCCTCAGCCGATGCTTGAGACGGCACCATGGCTCCACCTTGCATTGCCGCATCCCCCCCCAGGCTTCCGGTTCACCCACCCCGGGGTGGACGCCAGAGGCTGACTTCGGAAGCACAAATCGACAAGTGAGGTGGGGGGCGGGGCGGCGCACCAGAGATCGAAAAGACCGCATCTTTCCAAATCAATCCCCCCGCTTCGGCGCGACACGAAAGGGCCTCACCGATCCTGTCATCATCTGCCGCGTTTTCGGGAATACTGGCGTTATGCGCGCACCCCCACTGCGGCCTCGTCGACAACTGCTGGCTCTTTCCCTCCCCTTCGGGTTGCTCCTCACCTCGACCTCGGCTCACGCCGACTACCCCATCGTCTCACACCGTTACCTCGCCGACCCGGGCTCCCTGGTCCTGGACGGACGTGTGTATCTGTACAATTCGAACGATGACGACAACCCGGTCGACGGCGGATACCAGATGAAGTCGGTCGTGGCGGTGTCGAGCAGTGATCTCAAGAACTGGACTGATCATGGGGAGGTGTTCCGTGTGCCTCGTGACGCTGAATGGGCGGGCTTCTCCTGGGCACCTTGCGCATTGGTTCGCGACGGCACCGTGTACCTCTATTTCGGCAACAACGCCTCCGGCGTTGGCGTCGCGACCAGCAACAGCCCCACCGGACCCTTTGAGGACGCACGCGGAGGCTACCTGGTCAACTCGAGCACCCCTGGCGCATCTGGAGCGAGTGGCGGCTGGCTCTTCGATCCCGGAGCGTTGATCGACGACGATGGCATTGGCTATCTGGCGTTTGGGGGCAACGGCGAAACCAATGCGCGGATCATCCAACTCGGCCAAGATTTGGTGAGCGTCACCGGCTCGGCCGCAGCCTTCACTCTGCCCGGATTCTTCGAGGCCTCGGTGCTCTTCAAGCGCAACGGGATCTACTACTATGCGTATTCCACTAATCCCAGCAATGGCATGCGCATCGACTACATGACCAGCACGAACCCGATGTCGGGGTACACCTATGGGGGCGTGCTGGCACCCCAACCACCGAACAACAGCAACAACAATCATGCCTATGAATTCGAGCTCGACGGGCAGTGGTACCATGCGTACCATAACCGGTTCGTCGCCTCCGAGGAGGGCATCGATCCTGGGTACCGGCGTAACCTCGGGATCGAGGTGATGGATTTCGAGAGCGATGGCAGAATCGTCGAGGTCGAGTACACGAGAGATGGCGTTCCGCAGGCGCGGCCGCTCGATCCGTACACCCGAGTCGAGGCCGAGACCACCAACGCACAGCACGGGATCGAGACCGAGCCAGGCAGCCAGGGTGGTATGGTACTCACCGAATTGCACGACGGCGACTGGGTCCGTGTGCGGGGGGTCGACTTCGGTGACCCGGGCCCAACCAGCTTCTCTGCCAGCGTGGCGAGCACAGCCACCGGTGGGAGCATCGAGCTGCATCTCTCAAGTGAAAGCGGCGCGCTGATTGGTAACTGCGAGGTACCAAACACAGGCGGCGACCAGAACTTCGAGCAGGTGAGCTGCGATGTCTCGGGGGCGAGCGGACTTCAGGATCTGGTTCTGGCCTTTGTGGGGAGTAGCTCCCCTCTTTTCAAGGTCGACTATTGGCAGTTCGAGAAGGATCCGACTGGAACGGGGGGAACCACGGGAACAGGTGGGGATGGCGGCATGAGTGGCGCCACGACGGAAGGGGGAGGTTCTAGTGAGGGAGGAGTAGATGGAAGTGGCGGCGCGCCAAGCATGGGAGGGGTACTGAGCGAAGGAGGCGCCGCGGTTGGGCTCGGTGGGGCACCCAACGAAGGTGGTGCCGGCCCGTCCCTCGGTGGAGCGGGCGTAGGCGGAACACTCGTCCATGGCGGCGCGCCAGGTACAGGTGGGGGCTTGCTCGGCGGCGCGCCAGGTACAGGTGGGAGCTTGCTCGGCGGTGCGCCCAGTTCGGGAGGTCAGATCGGCGCGGGTGGCAGCACCTTGGGCATGGGAGGCGCAACTCCGGTGGGAGGCGCAACCGTCGGCACAGGCGGGACGAGCCCAATCGGAGGGAACACCGCCACCATCGGCGGACAGACCGCGGTCAGTCTTGGCGGCGCAGTGGGGACCGGCGGCCTCTCGGCGAGCGCCGAGGGAATCTCAGGCACCGCGCCCGCCAGCGCCGAAGGGGCCACGGGTGAAGCTGGGACCTGCGGATGCCGCCTCGCACCGAGACGGCCGTCGCTTGCCTGGTTGGGCTGGAGCGGCGTAGTCCTTCTGCTCAGCCTGCGCCGACGGCATGCGCGGACGGTCCGGGCTCGGTGATTGTGCCCCCTCGAGCCATCAGCGCGTGTGAATTCCGTACGCGCTCGATTCGCTAGTCTCGGCGCGAGAAATCCGCTAGCAGAGAGCTGATGCACGCCGAACACCCCGCCTTTCAAGCCCCCTCCCCCAGTCTCGAAGCGCGCGTCTCCGAGCTGGTCGCACAGCTCACGCTGAGCGAGAAGATCCTCCTGCTCGCGGGACAACCGGGACGCGGAGCCACTCACCCCATCCCGCGGCTGGGGATCCCCGAGTTCAAGATGTCGGACGGCCCGATGGGCGTGCACTGGTGGTGTTCGGTCGCGACCGCCTACCCGGCGCTCTTTTTGGCCGCTGCTAGCTTCGATCGCGAGCTCTGGCTAAAGCTCGGAGAATCCCTGGGGCGCGACGCCCGTGCGCGCGGTGTACACATCCTCCTCGCGCCAGGTGTGAACTTGTATCGTTCGCCGCTCTGCGGCAGAAACTTCGAGTACGCAGGCGAAGATCCGTTCCTCGCAGGCGAGGTGGGCGCCGGGTTCATCCGCGGAGTGCAGTCTCAGGGGGTTGCGGCGACGGTCAAGCACTTTGCCTGCAATTTCCAGGAATACGATCGGCACAACGTCAGTACCGATCTCGATCGCACCACCCTCTTCTCGATGTATCTGCCCGCTTTCGAGAAGGCCGTGCGTGAGGCTGGGGTGGGCGCCGTCATGACAGCGTACAACCTGGTCAATGGTGTGCACTGCGCCGAACACCCCGAGCTGATAGCTGAGATCCTGAAGCAACGCTGGGGCTTCGACGGCATCGTGATGAGTGATTGGGTGTCGGTGTATTCGACGGAGAAGACCGCCCTCGCCGGCCTGGATCTGGAGATGCCCACCGCCGAGTGGTTCACCGAAGACAAGCTGCGGCCGTTGGTGGAGTCCGGAGCGGTTCCCGAGGAGGTGCTCGACGACAAGGTTCGTCGCCTGCTGCGCCTTGCCCTCTGTTTCGGCTGGTTGGATCGCGACCAGCGCGATGCCTCACTCGGCGAGACCGATCCCGAATCCGCCGCGGTAGCGCTTCAGGTGGCACGCCGCGGCATCGTGCTGTTGAAGAACGAGCAACAGAGCTTGCCGCTCGATCCAAAGCAACTCCGCCGCGTCGCGGTGCTTGGCGCCAACGCCCACCCGGCGGTCCACAGTGGGGGTGGCAGTGCCTTCACCAAACCGGCCGCGGCGGTCAGCGTTCGCGACGGCCTGCAGAGGCTGCTTCCTCCCTCGGTCGAGCTCGTTCACGCCTCAGGTCCGGAACCAAACCCACAGCGTCAAGTCTTCGGTACCAGCAGCTTCAGCTCACGACTCGGAGCTGGGCTCACAGGCGAGTACTACAACAATGACGCGCTGGCCGGCACACCCGTGGTGACACGCCTCGATCCCCATCTCGACTTCACCTGGGGCCCTAGCGCGCCCATGCCCGAGATCACGGTCGAGCACTTCTCCGCCCGCTGGAGCGGCACGATTACGGCAGAGCGAAGTGGGAAGCATGTGCTGTACGCGCGGTCCCACGACAGCGTGTATCAGGTGCAGCTCGACGGAAAGGTGTTGATCGACACCTGGCCCGGGGAACGCAATGGTCTTCACACGATCGGGCTCGAACTGACCGCCGGGGAACCGCATGCGCTCGAGGTGGTGTGGAAAAAGACCCGCTACTGGGGCGGCATGCAGCTGGGATGGGAATGCATCGAGGCTCGGGGTCAAGCTATCGCTGATTGCGTGGCACTCGCCGCCCAAGCCGATGTGGCGGTAGTGTGCGTCGGCTTCGATCACGTGTCGGAGGGGGAGGGTTTCGATAGGCCCTTTGCCATGCAGAGCGAGTTGATCGAGCTCATCCAGAGAGTGGTGGCGATCCAGCCGAAGACGGTCGTCGTGCTGTTCTCGGGTGGCAACCTGGACATGCGCGACTGGCTGCCCCAGATCCCAGCGCTAATGTTCGTTGGTTACCCAGGACAAGAGGGTGGCCAGGCGATCGCGGAAATCCTCCTCGGACTCGAGAATCCTTCGGGGAAGCTCCCCGCAACCTTCGAGAGACGCCTCGAGGATCGCTCTTCTTTCGACTGCTATCACGACACCGCCGGAACCAAGCGAGTCAACTTGACGGATGGCCGCATCACAGGGTATCGCCACGCCGAACTGCGCGGGCAGAGCCCGATGTTCCCGTTCGGGTTTGGGCTCAGCTACACTCGGTTCGAGTTCACAGACCTCGAGTGCCCCGCGGTGCTCGGCTCAGGAGAACCTTTCGAGGTGAAGGTGCGGGTCACCAACATCGGCGCTCGTGCCGGACGCGAGGTAGTACAGCTCTATGTACGGCACCCGGTCCACGGTGAAGGACCCGAGCCGAAGCAGCTGGCTGAGTTCGCGGTGGTACAGCTGGAGCCGGGCGCCTCGGTCTGGGTGCCACTGACCCTCCCCGAACGTGCCTTCTCGGCGTTCTCCCAGGCGACCGACGACTTCGTCCTCGTCCCGGGAACCCACGAAATCCTGGTGGGAAACAGCGCCGAGCACAACCCACTTTCCGCTCGGGTAGAAGTTCGGTAGATTCGTGAGGTTGTGACTCAGTCCCAAGGCGGCCCTCCCCAAACCTACGGCCTTTTCTGCGTCCGGTGCGGCAGTGCCCTAGGTTTGCCAGAGGATCTCCTGGCCCTGATGATCGACTGTCCTTACTGCGGCCAGGACAACCTCCTGCCACCGCCCTTGGTTGAGGTGCGTCGCGCCCAACACGCCCAGTTGCTGGGAGCCGAGGCCGCCGCGGCGCAGCGAGCGGCGCAGCATCGTGTGCTGGCAGAACGCCGAGCCGCGAGCAGCCGCACCACCCGCTTCATCCTGCTTGGGGTGGCGGTGGTGGTCGGCTTGCCGGTGCTTGGCTTCGTGGCGCTGGTGGCGTTCGGTTTCTCGCTTCAGAAGGACAACGACGAGGCGCGCGCTCGGGCGAGTCGCCCGGAGATCAACGGCATGCGAGAGGTCACCACGCTCCTTACCGAGAAGACCAATCAGGGTTGCTCGCGGATTCTCATGCAACCAAAGCCAATCTTCGAGGTCAGTCGCTCGGAACAGAAGACCGAGATTGGCCTGGGGATGGTCAAAGGGGGAGCCTGCGTCCATATGCTGGTCGCCACAGGCGCGCCCGGAGCCACCGTGAAGCTCACTGAACTCGACTCACTCCCCCTGTCGCGGCCTCTGCCACTGCCAGCTCCCACTCTGGACTACCGGTTGTGCGCGAGTGAGACGGCAGACCTCCGGTTCTCCGCCGGAACGGGCAGCGAGGAGCCCTTGACCGTCGCGGTCGTCGAATGCCCACGGTTGCCGGGTGAGCGCCTGCCTGGTGTGCTGGTCGATCCAGCCGCGACCAACCAGCTCCTGCCTGACAAGCCCAAGGCCCGCTTCGATGCGGGCTCAAAGCTCCCAGCGAGTTCACAGGCGGCGAGTTCAGCTGGTGACGCGGCGATGCCGCTCGCCGCCAACAGCGCAGACGCGAGCGTTCGCTCCAAAGCCAGACCCTCGCGCGAAAAGAGTAGCACCGCACGCTGACGCTCAGCCGAGCACCACCACCACCTCCATCTCTGAAGTGAGCTGGTCAACTGGCAGCAGATTGCCGGAGAGCGTTTGGCCGTTCACGCGAAGCAGACGCACCCCCCGGCACACATGCTCTGGATTTTGCACCGTGATCGTGACATTCGCACCGCGAAAGCGCCGAGTCACCGAGAAGCCATCCCAGGTACTCGGAATACAAGGGTCGATCCTGAGACCCGCTAGCTCGGGACGGATCCCGAGGATGTGCTCAACGGCCGCGTGGTAGCTCCAGGAGGCGGTCCCACTCAACCACGGAACCCGCGACTTGCCAGCGTTCCGATTCACGGTCGCATAGGTGGTCTGGCAGTGTACGTAGGGCTCAATCTCGCGGAGTTCAGCCCGCTCGTTGTAGGCAGAAGGCATGTATGCTCGGTAGTACTCATAGGCACGATCGCCATGCCCCAGCATGGTTTCCGCCATCACCACCCAGCCTTGGGTGTGGCAGAAGATCCCGGCGTTCTCTTTGATGCCGTGGTTGTAGATCACCCCCCCCATCACCGTCCGCGGTGTCTTGGTGAAGGGTGGCGCGCTCAACATCACCCCGTAGGGAGTCGCAAGCTGCTGGTCGACTGCGCGCATCGCGGACTCGGCCTGGGCTCGACTCGCCGCGCCGCTCAACACCGCCCACACTTGGCTGTTGATGTACACTCGGCCTTCCTCGGCTTTTTGGGAGCCATAGCGCGTCCCGTCAGCACCGATCGCCCACAGAAACCACTCGCCGTCCCAGGTTGCTTCCTGGATGGCCCGGTCGAGCCGCTCGAGCTTGGTCTTGGCCCAAGCTGCCTGCTCAGGTAGCCCCAGAAACTCGGCGACTTCTGCGTATTTGGCCAGCCCGAAGCGCAGTTGGAACGTAACCATCACGCTCTCGCCGTGATAGCCCATCTGCACGCAGTCGTTCCAATCGGCAGCGAGCCCGCAGGGAAGCCCATTCTTGCCGGAGCGCTCCAAGTTGAACTCGAGCGCGCAGCGCAGGTGTTCGAGCACCGTACCTTCACCCTGGTCTGCGTAGGGTAACACCCGGGAGTAGAAGTCGACCTCGCCAGTCTCGGCAACGTAGTTCGGTACTGCGTTGAAAAACCACAGACAGTCGTCTGAGCGATAGTGCTCCGGCTTCGGTGCGCGTTCATGCCCTGGACGATGAGTGCCGGGCTTGATCACACTGATCGCTCCCCCCGTGCTCACTTGTCCAGTCAGCATCAGCTCCAAGCGCTCACGAATCTCACCTTTCATCAGCGGGATGACGCCGAGAAAATCCTGGACCGTATCACGGAATCCGAGACCATCTCGCTCACCATTGTAGATGAGCGAGGCGTGGCGCGACCAGGTGTAGGTGATGAGCGCGTTGTACGCGTTCCACACGTTGATCATGCTGTCGAACTCAGGATCGGGGGTCTTTACCGTCACCGCCCCAAGCCGGGCATGCCACCACGCCTTCAGCTTCTCCAGCTCTTCTTCGCAGCGCGGCCCATTCCCGAACTCTGCGACCACTTTCTTACCGTGCGACTCAGCGGTGCCAAGCCCGAGCAGCACCAAGAGTTCGCGGGACTCCCCCGGCTCGAGTTCGACTTCCGCCATCAAGGTCCCGCAGGGATTCTCACCCTCGGCCAGAAAATTCGAACATTTTCCTTCAACGACCGCCCGCGGGTTGGCGTAGGTGTTGTACGAGCTGCCAAGGAAGCGCTCGCGGACCGTCTCGAAGCCAGCCAAAGGCGCGCCAACCAGTGCCATGAAGGTACGTCCACAGCCGGTCAGGGTCTGCCCGTCGAAGGGCAGATAGGGATGGGTGGCCATCTCGAGGATGCCCTCATCCATGCTGGCTTTGACGATAAACTGCGCATACTGCAGGTTCGTGAGATCGCTCGGCATATGCCAACTGGTCGCGAACTCACAGTACGTGAAGACTGAGAGCTTGCGCCGACGCGTCGAGCGGTTGGTGACGGTGAGCCGCCAGTACTCGAAGGTCTGGCCGAGCGGAACGAAGTAGGTGGTGGTGGTCTCGAGCTCTCGGTACTTGGAGGAGATGATGGTGTAGGCAGTACCGTGTCGACACACCGATTCGTAGCTCTCGAGCGGCTTTCCTACCGGTTGCCAGGAGGTGCTGAAGAAGTCCCCATCGTCATCGCGAATGTAGAAGTACCGACCTGGTTGATCGAGCGGAACGGAGTTGGGACGGATCCGAAGGAACCGACTCCCGAGTGCACTCTTGTAGAAAGAGTATCCCCCCGCATGGTTGGTGATGATCGCACCGTACTCGGTCGAACCGAGATAGTTGCTCCAGGGACGTGGGGTATCCGGGCGCGTGATCACATACTCACGTGCCGCGTCGTCGAAGAATCCGTAGCGCATGGGAGGCCTTGGTATTTCAGCCTGGAGCAGAAACGTCAACCGGATCGTGGGCCTTTGCCCCTCCCTCACCTCCGACAAATGCTTGGGTTTTTGGCCGGTTGAGACCAGAAAGCGTGGGTTTGCACCGAACCCCCCCGCCATAACCTCGCAAATCTGCTCACGCGCGCTCCCCGTGGCCAGCGTGGCCTTAGCTTTCGCCTGGTTCAGAGCAGCCAGCCGCCAGCCGCCAGCACGCTAGGTCGCATGCTTTCGCAGCTGCGGCATCTTGACACCTTGGTCACGCTGCGTTCCTCGGCGCGCTCTCAGCATCGTGATGGGCGCTGTCAGTCCTAGAGCAGAACCTCCTCCGCATCCACAGCAGCAGAGCCTGACAACGCGAGCGTGCTCCGAAGAGACTCTGTTCCCGGGCCCTCCGGTCGACGGGAAACGCACCGCACGACACGAAAATACCCCAGGAAATCCGCATCTGCCTCACATCACGCAGTTCCACAAATATCCTGTGGAAGTCCGAGGGTGATTCGACCACTCTTCGTACGCTGCATGACCGTCCGCGCCGTCGTTCTTGGGTTTCTCCTCGCTCTCACCATCTCGAGTGCGACCTATTTCAACGACTGGGTGATCGGGCAGACCCAGCTGATCGGCAATCATTTGCCGATCTCTGTGTTTGGGATCGCGGTCTTGATCCTGTTCGTGGTGAACCCGGCGCTCCGTTGGCTGGGCGAGAGGTTCGTGCTGAGGGCCCCGGAAATCGCTGTGATCGTCGCGCTCGGCCTGGCCGCGGCGGGCTGGCCTGGCTCCAACTTCTTCCGTGGCTTCACCACCATCACGGCCTACCCAGCGCACTGGTTGAAGACCAAAGCCAACTGGCAGAGCGCCAACGTCATGTCCTACGTGCCTGGCGCCGCCACCGAGCTCGGACAGGGGCATGTGCGGGATTGGAAGGGCTTGGGCCTTCAGCTCTCGGAAGGCGCCGAACGGCCCGCATCTCCTGAAGGGCGGATCTGGGCGCGTCTCCCCGAGCCCATGCAGCGCAGTCTGCGTGAGGGCCTGGCCCGAGGCTACGATCCAGGTCGGGTCACCGAGTTGACCTCTGCCCTCAATGGGGTCCTGGCAGAGCCTGATCTCTACGAAGAGGCGAGCTTCGGCAGGCTACCTTTGCCTGAGCGGGCGCGTGAGCTGGCGAAGAAAACCACCCGCGATCGGTACGAGACCGTGGAGCTGAACCGGCAGCTTTTGGTGGCGGCCTTCCCGAAGGCGGTCCTTCCTCCGCCCGCGGGCGAAGGAGTCATCTTCGATCGTGGGCGCGCTGATCCCTTCGCGCTCGACACCCTGGTCCAGGGCCGCAGCAAGAACCAGCAACTCGGGCTAACCGAGCTACCTTGGCGGAAGTGGTGGCCGACCATTCGTCTGTGGGTGGGGTCAGCCCTGCTCCTCTCGTTCACCGCTTTGTGCATGGCACTGATCGTCCATCCTCAGTGGTCACGCCGCGAACTCTTGCCCTACCCCATTCCGCGCTTCCTCGAGGAGGCCTCAATCCGAAAGGTCGGCTCTCGCCTCCCCGATGTCGCCCGCAACAAGCTCTTCTGGATCGGGTTTTTCTCCCTCTTCTTCCTCCATCTCTTGAACGGGATCCACGCCTGGATCCCTGACATCCCCGAGATTCCGCGGAAATTCGAGTTCTGGCCGATGGCCAAACTGTTTCCGAACGCGGTGCGGGTGTGGGGCTCCTACGGCTACTTCGCGCCCACTATCTACGCCTCCGTGGTGGCCTTCGCCTTCTTCCTCTCCAGCTCGGTGGGCTTCAGCCTCGGCATCGCGCAGGTCTTGTACATGGCCTTCGCGGGAACGCTGCTCGGCTACGGGATCCAGATCGAGTCTGGGTTCGCCGACGGCGTCGGCTCGAACATGATGCGTTTCGGCAGCTACGCGGCGGTAGCGCTGATGATCCTCTACACCGGCCGCCGCTACTACACGAACGTGGCCGGGAGCGCGCTCGGCTTCGCCCGCGCCCCCGAGACCCCCGCCTACGCGACCTGGGCCGCCCGCTTCGCGGCGCTTTCGGTAGCGCTCACCATCGGCCTTCTCCGCTCGGCCGGGATCGGTTGGGGGATTGCGGCGGCCTTCGTGGTCCTCGAGCTCATCATCTTTTTGGTCATGTCGCGCATGGTGGCCGAGACCGGCACCTTCTTCATGCAGAACGCCTGGGCACCCGTCGGGATCTTGACCGGCTTGCTCGGGTTCGAGGCCATCGGTCCCACCGTCTACATCACGCTGGCCATCGGCACCGCCATTCTGTTCATCGACTCGCGAGAACTGCTGATGCCATTCCTCGTGAATGGGCTAAAGCTCACCGATCGCCCCGATGGGCCCAGCCCAGGCCGGATCGCACCCCTGCTCGGCTCGGTGATCGTGGTCGGGCTCTTGGTGGCAGGCGGCGTGACGCTGTGGCTCCAGTACAATCACGGGGCAACCCAGGTCGGCAACGTCTTCGCCACCGACTCTTTGCCGCTGATCGCCTTCGATGGGCTCTCTCAGCGGGTCGCGGCAGCCAGCGCTGATGGCACGCTCGCGGCCGCAACGGCCGTGGAGGGTCTGGGGCGCCTCTCTGCACTCAATCCGGACTCTGGGGCCCTGCTTTGGCTTTCGCTCGGCCTCTTCTTCGGCTTCGGTGCGGCGCTGGCCCGCCTGCGTTGGTCCTGGTGGCCCTTGCATCCGGTGGCGTTCTTGGTGTGGAGCACCTACCCCATCGCCATGTTTGGGCCTTCGTTCTTCATCGGATGGCTGATCAAGACGGCAGTCGTCGGCACCAGCGGCGCGCGCGGCTATCACCAGGTGCGGCCGCTGATGGTCGGGGTGATCGCGGGAGAGCTCGTGATGGGCCTGTTCTGGATGCTCTTCGGTGCGGGCTACTACTTTGCCACCGGCAAGGCTCCGGTGTCCTACTCGATCTTTCCGTCGTAGGTCGAGGTTGGTGGTGGTGCTGAGTGCAGCTCGCGAGTCAAGCCGAAGACTGACGTTGGTTCTTCGCGGAAACGGCGGACGTCGTCAACTCAACGCATCAGGGCTCTTGGCGCCGCGAATTCTCCGGTGTCCTCCCCGAGAACCCTCGACGCCTGACGAGAAATGGCGAAGACTCCTCGGATGGACTGGCGCTGCCTGGCGTTCTTTTCGCTCCTTGCCACAGCCTCTTGCTCGGAAGAGAATGGAGCTTCTGAAGCTTCTCAACCGACCCAGTCAACCGTTGACGCCACCCTGCCGAGCGGCGCCTACGTGATGCCGCTCAGCGTGAGCTTGACGTCACGGTTGGCCGAAGGGGAGGTACGTTACACGACCGACGGGACCGAGCCGTCGGCGACTTCGCCCGTAGCCACCGGCCCCGTCACCATCGAACGAACCGCCGAGCTCCGCGCCGCGACCTTCGTCAACGGCGTTCCCTCGGGCGCTCCGAGCGAGTTTTTCTATGTGTCGCGCTCGATCGAGGCAAGCTCCCAATTGCCGCTCATGGTGCTCGACGACTATGGAGCGGGCTCGCCTACCAAAGAGATCGATCTGAAGTCCGCTCTCCTGCTCATCGAGCCTTCGGGGGGCACGAGCACCCTCGCGCTGCCGGCCAGCATCGCCTCCCGCACTGGCATTCACCTGCGCGGACAGACCTCAGCGGAGTTCGACCAGAAGGGCTACAAGCTGGAGCTCTGGGACAGCAGCAATACTGACGTCGATCGACCACTGGCAGGGCTACCGGACGAGTCTGATTTCGTCCTGCACAACCCCTACGTCGACAAGTCATTGATCCGCAACGCCTTCACCTACGGGCTCGGACCGGAACTCGGACTTCTGGCCCCGAAGTTTGCCTTCGTCGAACTGTACTTCAACACCGACAACCGCCCGCTTGATGAAGATGACTACCAAGGCGTGTACCTGCTGGTCGAATCCATCAAGAACTCGAAAAATCGCCTAGATCTGGCGCAACTCCACGAGGGCGACACCGACCCCTCCCAGCTCTCCGGCGGCTACATCCTGAAGTTCGAGCTGGATGTGGCCGAGGCACCCACCCTCCCCTGCGTCGCGACCTCGCGCGACTCCGTCTGCTGGCTCGATCTGGAGGTCGCCGATCCGAAGCTGCCCAATCCGGAGCAGCTGGCTTGGATCGGAGGCCATGTGCAGCAGTTGCACGATGCCTTGTTCTCCGACGCCTTCACGGATCCCGGCATCGGCTACGGGTCCTTCATCGAGCGCGAATCCTTCGTGAACTACTTTATCTTGCAGGAGTTCACGCGCAATCTCGACGCCTACATCCGCAGCATGTATCTCTTCAAGGACCGAGAGCAGCCGCTCACCCTGGGACCACTCTGGGACTACAACCTGATGGGCGGGATCGGCTGCTGCGGGAACGATCCGATCGAGGGTTGGCAGTATGAGGTGGCGCGCAACGGCGACGCCAACGGCTGGTTCCAGCGGCTGGTTCAGGACCAGGCGTTCTTGACCCGCGTCTCGGCTCGCTACCGCGAGCTCCGCCAGGGTCCCTTGTCGGACGCGGCCATCGATCAACGCATCGGCTCTCTGACAGCACCGCTCGCCCAGGCTGCCTCACGCCATTTCGCGCGCTGGCCAATCCTCACCCAGGCCGAGATCACCTATTTTTTCACCTCGCCGGCACCAACTTGGGACGAACAGGTCTCTTCACTCTCCGACTGGCTGCATCGGCGCGCCGCCTGGCTCGATACACAGTGGTGAGGTTGCCGCGGAATGCCTGCGTGAGCGCTTTCAGAAGGTTCATTCCGAAACTGCGCCAAGTCGCCGCGGTCACGCCACTCGAACCAACAGATCCAGATCCGCCACCGCAGGCCCGAGCTCGACCGAAGGACCACCGCAGAAGAGCGCTGGGCGTGGCGATGGCGGAGCCCGCAACCGATAGTCATGAAGAGCATGGAACGATGAGTCGCCAAGTGGCCGGAAGGTCGTGCCGATGTCCAGGGGACATAGGCCATCTCTGCCGGTGTTGGAGCCGGGATCCACTTCACTAAAGCGCTTTAGTTAGGGATCGACTAGACTGCACGTCGGTCATGTGACCCGAATGGATCTCAAGAGCGCGCGATGAACCAACAGAACTCTGCCCAACCCAAGAACCCCGAGGTCGACCAGACCAAGGCTGAGGATCGTGTTCCCGTAGGTCAGAAGATCGCCTATGGGCTCGGTTCGACCAACGACATGTGGGGCAACTGGCTGTATCCGGGGATGGTCTGGCCGGTGTTCAACATGTTCTTGTTGGTGCGTCCCGAGCTGGTGAGCCTAGCGGTGATGCTGAACCGGTTGATCGACGCGGTGTCCGATCCGATCTTCGGTTGGCTCTCGGACAACACGCGCTCGCGCTGGGGGCGGCGGCGCCCGTATATCTTGGTCTTCTCGATCCTCTCCGGTTTGTGCTTGCCGGGTTTGTTCCTGGTGCGCCCGGGCTGGAGCGAGAACACCTACTTCTGGTACATGGTGATAAGCTCCGGCATCTTCATTACCATCGTGAGCGGGTTCAACATGCCCTACCAGAGCCTGGGCATGGAGCTAACTCCAGACTACCACGAGCGCACCCGAGTCTACGCCATCAAGAGCGCGGTCCAGAAGCTCCCCGAGGTCGCGATGTTCTTCGCGGCGGCGTTCGTAACGCTCTCGATCTTCAACGATCCAGCGACTGGGAAGCCAAATATCTTGCGCGGCGCCCAGGTGTACACGGTGATGTTGGGCGCACTGATGATCCTGGTCGGGATCGTGGTGTTCGTGTTCGTGAAAGAGCGCTACTACGGGCACGTCTCCCACCACCAGAAACACAAGACCAAGCTTGGGGCGTCGATCTGGCAGACCTTGAAGTGCCGACCATTCCGCGCACAGCTCGCGATGGCGCTCGCCTACTCCATGGGCACGAGCATGGTCGGCACCTTGGGCTATTACGCGACAATCTACTACGTGTGCCGGGGCGATGTGGCGCTCGGCTCGAAGTGGAATTTTGGGATGGGGCTCTCGGGTATGGTACTTGGCCTGATCGGGATCCCTGTCTTCGCGACCATCGCCAACAAGTTCGGAAAGTCGAAGGCCATGTTGGCGATCCAGGTGACGGCGGTCTTCGTCTTCATCGGCACCTGGTGGTTCTACACGCCACACATCGTCTGGTTGCAGCTCTTCGCTTCTGGGCTGATCGCGTTTACGGGTGCCGGGTTCTGGACCCTGTACGGTTCGATCAGCGCGGACGTGGTCGATTACGACGAGCTCAAGTCCGGGCAGCGTCGTGAGGGCGCCTTCCAATCCAGCCAGTCGTGGATCCTGAAGGTAGGGATGGCGCTCGGGATGGGGTTGTCTGGCGTGCTGTTGTCTGCGACCGGGTTCGATGCCTCACTGGGGGCGGATCAGTCCGAGCATTCGTTGACGATGATTCGACTCAATCTGGCCGGGATCCCGGTGATCGGCCTGTTGCTCGCGATCTACGCGAATAGCCGCTACGGGCTGAGCAAGGACGAGATGGCAAAGATCCGCACAGAGCTCGAGGCGCGCCGCGGCCGGGTCTAGGCGACCGAGGTGGAGGCGCGGTCGGCGATCGGCGCGCCATCTGCCATCCCTATTCGGTTCCCGCGGCGACTAGTTCCGCCAGCTCGTCTTCCGGCAGCGCATAGTCGTAGATCCGAAAATCGTCGATGCTGCCTTGAAAGAGCGGATCGTTGAATTGGCTGCGCCCGAGATAGTTCAGGCACGGCTGGATGACGGCTGGGCTGCTGAGGGTCTGCATGGTCTCGGCGACCAGCGCTCCGTTTACGTACATCCGCGCACTCGAGGAATCGATCATGATGGCGACGTGGGTCCAGGCACCGACCGTCAGCGCCGGAGCCTCAAGCCCAACCTCTCCTGTGCCATCGTTGACGACGAGCCTCAGCACCCCGGTCCCCGACGCCGGAGTGAGGAAGATCGACTGCGCCTCGCCGACGCCAAAATCGAAGATCCGTTGCCAGCTCTCGCCACCACTCCAATTGACCCACGTGGCAATCGTGAGGGACTCATGGTTCGCGACGACCGGTGGTAGTTGCACGAACGTGTCCGCTCCGTTCAAGCTCAACGCTTGCGAGCCGAGCTTGCCCGTCGTGTAGGTGACGGCGCCATGCGTAGCGGCATGATTCAGGTTGACACTCGTATCCTTCGTGTCCCCATCCATCGGCAGATGCATCACGAGGGTGGGGGCACCGGAGGCGGTGGCGACCACCTCTCTGGAATGCGCCGAGCGATTGCGCGACCCATCCTCGGCGAAGACTACGTAGTAGTACGTCATGCCCACCGCGGCCGTGTTGTCGACGAAGGACGTGGTGGCAAGACCCCGAGCAATCGTCTGGTAGGGGCCCCCGGTCGACGTCGAACGAAGCACCGCGTAGCCCGAGACGTCAGTGTCCACCGAGGCTGTCCAATCGAGGAGCACGGACACTGGGTTTGCGAAAGCCCCAAGCGCGGTCGGGGGGCTTGGGGCAATGAACTCGAGCGCCGCGCCGTCGGGCAGCAAACGCCACTTCTGGCTCGGCCTGTCGGTCCTCTCCCATTGCTGCACGTTCGCTCCGGCGGCCACGGATTCGTCCATCACGTCGAGGCATTTTGCGCTCTGGCGGCTGCAGACATGGAACCACCCGTCCCGGGCGTAGACCAAGAACCACTGTTGGTTGGCGGCCAAGGTAGAGGGCCATTGAACGACATTGCCCCCGTTCTCGAGGGAGAAATCCAATACGTCCGGCGACGACCCGCTGTGGACCGCGGTGAGGCCAAAGTAGCTGAAGTCCTGACCGATTCGGGGATCTACGGGCACGACGTCCCATTTTTGGTGGTTGCCACCCGAGTATTCACCTTGTTGGATGTTGGTGCCGTCGGTTGTGGCACCGCCCGCCACCTCCAGGACCTTCTCGCTGTTCTGATTGACGAGCACGTAGCGTCCGTTGACGGGGTGCTGGATGTCGTCCCCCCAGGTGACATCGACCACTCGCTCGGCATTCGGTTGGTTCTCCCAATAACCCGTCCCACCGGGGATCTCCAGCGAGTACTCGCGCTGTGGGCCGTAGCCGTCGTAGAAGACATCGCGATCTCGAGACACGAAGCGGTAGACCGTGGTGGTCGCTTGCCGCTCCGAGCCACCACCGAAGGCTTGGACCCTTCCTTCGGGTGTTCTGTAGATCGCGGCCGCCGTCCAGTTGGGACGGTGCTCGGCATACCCGAGGCGCATCCCGTCACTGGCTTTGACGAACTCGCCACGAGCATATTCGGCCGTGCCCCACCAGATCCCGGTTTGGACCCCGTACTCGACCCCGACGATCGACTCCACCACGTTGTGCAGCTCGTCGTTCACGGCGCGATCGCCGTTGGCTACGACGATCTGGAAGAAGCCCGCATAACTATCGAAGCTACCACTCAGTTGGTGGGTGTTCCCTTCGTCTAGCCGCTCCCTCAGCGCGTCGTACCAGACACTCGCCTGGTCGGCGTTGAGCGTGTTGCCGCCAGTGATGCTGATGGCATCGAAGCGAGGCATAAGCGCGAGTTCGCCCGCGACGTCGTAGAAGGTCTCGATCGTGCCTTGCTTCGTGTCGTAATCGGGTTCGTTCAAGGGCGCGGCGGAAAGTACCGTGCGCCCGCGCTCTTGACAGCGGGCCGCGGTTACGTCGATCAACGTGGCGAGGCGCGCCGGGACGACGTTCCCACTGCCGTCCATGAACCATGGATCGATGCTAGGGGGATCTGCGTTGAGCACCACCGCGGCGTGCGCCCCCACCAGGTCGACGTAATCGAGGCGTTGCTCGAGCAATGCCGCCTGTTCGCTTTGCAGCGCGCCGTCGACCAGGGCCGCGGTGGGCGTGAACGAGACCCGCACGACATCTACACGCTCGGCACCCATGAAGGCAATCCCGCGGCGGATGTTGGCTTCGCTCACCCAGGCGGTGTCGAGGCCCCAACGCGGAATCGCCTTTGAGACACCTGGATCTTCCACGCCGTACACAATCGAGCGATCCGGGATATCGAGGGCAACCTGGGTGCTGCTCGTACTTTCGGCGTCATCCGGGGGTACGGTGAGTCCGCCACCCGTCGCTGTGACTCCACCAGTGCCGCCGATCCCCGCGGTGCCACCGGTCTCCGATGTGGTCGCTCCACCGTTACCCGTGACCTCGGTGCTGCCACCCTGTGCCTCGGCTCCACCCAGCGCTAGAACCCCAGCGCTGCCTCCCAAACCCTGCACGGTGCTCCCTCCACTCGCTGGCGTGCCACCGGCTGCGCTGCTTCCTCCTTCCGCTACCACGGTCGCCCCGCCCGAGGTTGCGGCTACCCCACCCGCGCCTGCTCCGCCGCTGCTGGCGGTGGCCCCGCCCGAGCTGGTTTCGCCACCCAAGGACGCTCCACCATTCGCCATGCTACCACCGGCACCGCCCTCTCCGCTCGCCCGACCGGCGGAGCCCAAGGTCGCACCGGCCTGCGCGGTTGCCGTGTTGCCCCCTGCTGCCGTTGTCCCACCAGCGTTCGGCAGATCTTCCACTGCTTCGGACTCACCCTCGGTCGATGCTCCGCTGCAACCTGCAGCAGCCACGCTCATCGCGACGGCGATCGCGCTGACGAGAGAAGGGATCCTACCGACCACTCTCTGAGATTCAGCCATTTCTCTGGGTATGTTACCCAGTCGCGGGCAATCTGCTCACGCTGGCTGGTGATTATAGTCACACGAGAACATTGTTTCTGATTGCCCGTCGCGCGGACCGCGTCCAACGGCTCGCTACTGTTCTCCGTCCAGCTCCCGCGTGGGCGTCGTCTTTGAGCGCGAGCGGGCCGCTCTCGGTCCCACCGTTCGCTGAGTCATCCTGCTCTTGAGACTCTCCGAATATCGCTTCTGTTTCACGGTCCCTATCCAGACCACCCCCTCGGCTCATCCACCACTCAGCCTATCAGCCGAGGCGACGACTTCTCTGAGACTGGGGGGTCGTGGCGGGCTGCGCACGGCAGCCGCCAACCAAAGACACTGCGTCCAGGTCGAAGCCCTTTCGGTCCACAACGGCTCTCACGCGGCGAGGAACTGCCTCCCCCCTGCCCAAATCACCCACTGCGATCCCGGAAGAACCCATCTTTCCGACACTGCTCGCCGACACCGTGGTCGTTGGGCTGTTTTCGCTAGAGTGCTTGATGCTGGTCGCGGGGTCTCGAACACTGCGGGAGCATCGAGCGCCCGCTTCGCTGTCGGATGGCTCGGTCGAGCGCGGCGTCACCACTCGTCGGTAATAATCCCGACGCTGACCAGAAATATCGGTCCCGACAGGTCGACATACGGGCCCTCGACGTTGCGCAACCCTCTTCCTTCTCTGGTCACGGTCCAGCCGTGAGCGTTGAACTGTTCACGATAGCCGAGGATCCCTCCGAGGGTGACCGAAGTCGTGCTCGTGGGGTAATCTGCGATGGGGATGAGTGTTGTCGACCGAATGCCGATGTGCCAGATGTTCGCCCACCGACCGATCTCGTCACCGGGGTCGTCCGCAACCTCGCTGCTGCCTAGATCCAGAGCCGGGTCGTTGGGGTCAACTCCCATGAAGAAAGCGCTCAGGCCGAACCCAAACTCCGGAGTGAGTCGCCACCACCTCCCGGAAATGGCCTCGTACCCGAGCCACGCGACCAATTGCCCACCCCCTGTCGCTCCGCCACCCGACTCTGTGTGAGGACGAAATGCGTTGGTGGGGTTGGACATGGAGAATGAGCCTCCCAAAACGAATCGTCGAAGGTGGGAAACAAGCTCGACTCCCGCCACGAACGCGTTGTGGCCCACACTCGAGAAGCCGCGTCGCCTCAATTCACGATTGAGCGCTGGAAGCTCGAGGCGCATGAGACCGCTCAAGGCTCCTACCCCTACCCCCCAAACCACTGGCTCACGTTCCCGCGCTGTCCCTCGATGCGGCGCCGATGGCTTGGTTTCCGCTCTCGGGTGATTCCCCCATGCGGGCTCCGTCTCGGAGTCGCTCCACCAGAGCGGGTCTTCATCGACCAAAGAGAGGTTGGCGTCGCCGTAGAGCAAGACCCTCGCCGCCGCAGGTTCATCGCCCACCATCCCAGGGTCGCCATGCTCGACATCGCAGAGGCTCCCCCGGTAGTGCTCACCCATTCCTCGCGCCAATGCAGCCCGTTGACCGTGCGCATCGGCGTTCCAACCGTGTGGCAGGGTCTCGGCACCGTCGGACTCTTGTCGTGCATGAAGTGCCGTGACATCGTGCCGTTGCTCGTTCTTTCGATCGGTGACGATGGTGCAGCTTCCGATATCGCAACGGACCTTGCCATCCACATTGGTGTCGAGCCAGGCTTCGCGAGCTGCCAGCCCGCCATGCTCGTACCTGCCACTTTGTATGAGCGTCGGCCGGCTCTCATCCCACTTGAGTGACGAATTCTTGGGCTTGCTTTGCGCGACATGCGAAAGAGCGATGAGGCCGAGGAGTCCAACGATCGCCCGCACCACCAGACGCCGCTTCACCATGGTTCTGGGCCCGAGGATACCCAGACGCTGGGGTCGGATTGGGTGATTTGGCGGTGTCGGAGAGACGTGGAGTGACCTGCACATTCTGGGGTTTCCACCAAATGGGGTAAGGTTCATCAATCCCGAGCACCAGCTGGGAATAGCATGGCGCGCGCCCCTTGTCCGCGAATGTCTTCTTGGATCCGGTTCCGCGGTCGCGCAAAATCCAGGGTCAGAAGCTTGAGCACGATTCTGGAGCAGGTTGGAATCGCCGACCGATGCAAGAGATCCAAGACATGCGGGGCGGGGTTAAGTCTGAGCGCGGCACTCCAGAGGAGTTGGCGCTTCGTCGCAAGCTAAACAGGTCCAGGTTGAGATGGAATGTTGCCTCGGAAGCGACGGACCTGACCG
>CAYNEY010000036.1:0-37465 GCA_964396375.1 uncultured Polyangiaceae bacterium
GGCCCCCTCCGGGGGCCTTCATCAAACCACCTGCTATGCAGGTGGTACCTGATTCAGGCTCGAAGTGTGTCGGAGCTGGCCGAAGAGCGTCGACTCATGAAGCGCGGTCCGTCGCGACGCTACCCAACCGAGCTCGTTACCACGTATGAGCCGCATGTGTTCCTCGAGTTGGATGGCATCGTTCACCATCTCTCAAAGCTCGACGCGGGTTGGCTTCGCGACAGCTTGATGCTGGTGTTTTCGTCCCTCTTGGTCAAATTGAGTCGAAAGCGGTCGGACACCAGCGCGGCCCCCGCCAGCCGCCGGCTCCGCGCCGGGTTCACCATCCAGCTCTTCGCGCGGAAGGCGGAGGAGCTGGCGCGGCGCCTCGAGGAGTTTGCGGAGCGCTGCCCTGCAAGACTGCCTCACGCCGATCTTCGGCTCGGGGATGCTCGCCGGCTGCCATTTCCCGATCGCCATGCGGCGGCCATCGTGACTTCACCACCCTACCCTGGAGTCTACGATTACACCGAGCATCATCGGCTGAGGTTCGAGTGGTTGGGGCTTTCGCCGCGGTTCATGCATGAACACGAGATTGGCGCCCGTCGGCGCGCCTCCGGCGCGGAGCGCGGTATCGCGCGCCGTGCCTACGAAGACGAGCTTCTGGCGATGCTGCTCGAGTGTGCACGGGTGCTCGCACCGACGGGTACGGTGGCGCTGGTGATGGCGGACAGTGTGGTCGCAAACCAGCCCTGGTACGCGGACGACGCGCTCCGCGTCCTTGCACCACGTGCTGGGTTGAGGGTGGTGGCGGTTGGTAGCCAGCTTCGTGCCCATTTCCATCACCCAACCGCCCGGGCCTTTGCACGCCGGCCCCGTCGCGAGCACCTCCTCTTGCTCGAGCCCCTGGCTGCCGTGATGCTGCCACCCGATCGAACGCGACGTCGGCGGCTGGTGCAGACGTGATTTGTTGTGCCGCTGGCGGACCGATTGCTGTACGATCCTTTGGCCATGAAGATCGAAAGCGCAACCATTCGACGACTGAAAGACGCCCTCCTCGAGAGTGGGCGCCGGCCGAGTCTGGTGCTCTCCTCGGCCTATGCCGTGTTGGCGCGCGAGGGGCTTCTCACCGTCGAAGAGAGCGCGGCGCTGGAGCGCGTCGATCCCTTGGCCGAGACCATGTTTCTGATGATGGCCGCCGATGGAGTGCTGCATGATGCTGAGCGGGATGCCATCCGCGGGGCGATCCGCGGCCTGGCCAACGGCCTTCTGCGCAGCGGCACCATTGATGTGATGCTCGAGACCTATCAGAAGAGACTTGTGGCTGAAGGGCGTGATGCACGGCTCGAGGAGATTGCAGAGCAACTCCACGACAGCCCCCTTGAAGCCGAGGGTGCCTTTACCTTGGCCGCAGCGATTGCCCTTTCCGATGATCAGGTGTCGGTCGAGGAGAACCTGTTCATCAATCAGCTCTCAGAGTGGTTTGGCATCACGCCCTCACGCGCTGAGTTGGTGCTGGATCTGCTCGAGCAGGATCAGAGTGCTGACTGAGCTCGGGCCCTGATGGAGGAGCTGGCAGGCGCTCACCCGAGCCTTGGCCAGTCTTGGCCAGCCATGGCCGCAGCCCATCAGTGCTTCCGGTGGCTGATCCGCGGCTGCTTCTGCTCTGGCATGGAGGGTGCAGTGAGCCATTGGAGTGACCACTTGGTGCTGGCTGTGGCTGACCTGTCTTGGCAGCTTCGGAGTGCTGTTCCTGGTGGCTCCATCCGCCACGGTGCTGGTGGTGCTCGTTGGTTGGCTCTTGCTCGGAGCCAGGCTGAGTCGCGGACTGCTCTTCGTCAGTCTCGCCTTGTCCGTTATCAATGTCGGGCGTGCTGAGCGTAGCCTGGCTCGCTTCGACGCTGAACGACTGAGATTGCGCGACGTGCTGTCGGCGGCGCCCCGTTGCGAGGGCGAGGGGGTGGTAGACAAATCGCCAGTTCTCCGTGGCGATCGTCTGCTTGCCACCCTGAAGGTCAAGGAGCTGGCCTGTGATGAACGGAGGCTCGAGGGGTCGTTCTTGCTCCGTCTCGCCATCGAGCCTGAGCCGTTGGCACGGGGTGATCGGGTGAGATTCGTGGCCGACCTCGGTCCGGTGGCAGCCTCGGCCAATTTCGAGTTACTGGATACGCGTTTCGTGCTTGCCGAGCGCGGTCCGGTAGGCAGTGGGCATGCGCTCCTGTTTGAGCGTGTCGATAGGGCATGGGGGCTGGCTAGCCTGATCGATCGCGCGCGGGCCCATGCCAGGACGCGAATCCTTGCCACGTTCAGTCCGGCGGCAGCCCCGCTGGCCCGCGCTCTCGTGTTGGGAGAAAACGACCTTGACCCAGAAGACCAGAAGGCGTTTCAGAAAAGTGGGCTGTCGCATCTGCTGGCGGTGAGCGGTACGCATCTGGTGTTCGCAGTGGTGTCGTTGATGCGGGGTCTCCGCGCCTGTCTGGTGAGGGTGCCCAAACTCGCGCAGGCCTTCGATCTTGAGCGGATCCTGGCTCCACTCGGGGCGCTGCTCGCTCTTCTCTATGCTGATTTTGCCGGAGGCAGTGGGTCGGCGTGGCGAGCGGCATTCATGCTCTCGTGCCTATATGGTGCTCGAGCACTCGGTCGAAGAATGGGAGGAATGCGTGCGCTCTCGGTGTCGCTCGGGATCGGGGTGCTCGGTGAGCCACTGATCGCCTTCGACATCTCCTTTCTCCTGTCGGCCGCGGCCAGTCTAGGCTTGATTGTCATCAATCCGCGCTTCGAGCCCCTGCTCTCTCGGATCCAGTGTGGTTGGCTCAGGCTCCCGGTTCAGGGCTTTCTCACCACCCTATCCGCCATGATCCCCTGTTCCCCGCTCCTGCTCGTGATGTCACCCGAGCTCACCTTGGCGGGCATGCTTGCCAACGTGGTGGCTGGTCCTCTGGGTGAAGTGCTGGCGTTGCCGCTCTGCCTGCTCCACAGCATCACAGCGCCGCTCGCGGTCCTCGAGCGTGGGCTGGCCTTGGCAGGTTCTGGCGCCCTCGTGCTCCTGGAGCATCTCGCCCATCTGTCGGCATCATCGACTGCCCTCGCCTTTGGCTTCCCTCCTCCCTCAGCAGCTCACTTCGCGGTCTTGATTCTGGGAGGGCTTGGCCTAGCTCGCGCCGAGGCTTGCGTTCGCCGGCGCGCTTTCGTTCTGGTGCTCGGTCTAATTGGCCTTGGACTGATCGGGGCGGAAGCCTTCACCCGCACCCGCTACCGACCGACTCTCCCGGTTGAGGTGACGGTGCTCGATGTTGGTCAAGGTGACTCGATCCTGGTCGACTTGCCCGCGCAGCAGAAAATGCTGATTGATGGCGGTGGGGCTCTGACCGGCTCGGGACCCGATCCGGGAAAGCTCATCGTACTCCCGGTGTTGCGTGCGCGGCGTGTCAGTCATCTGGACGTCTTGGTGCTCACCCATCCTCACCCTGACCACGTGAATGGGCTGGTCGCGATTGCGGAGCAGATCACCGTAGGTGAATTCTGGGATGGTGGTGGCCCTCCGCGCTTCGGTTCCGGATCAGCGTCTGCGACCGACCAGTTGCGCAGCATCCTGAAGAGTCGCGGAACCGTGATAAGGACGCCGAGCGAGCTTTGTCAGGCTCCCCGTTGGTTCGGGCGAGCACGGGTCGACGTGCTCCACCCCTGTCCTCCGTTTGCTCGCGACACCCCCGGCAACGACACCTCAATTGTGCTTCGGATTGCCCTCGACGGTCGCGCGGTGCTGCTGCCGGGTGACGCCGAACACGAGGCGGAGGAGTTCCTGCTCGAGCAGCGGCCCTCGATGCTCAAAGCCGACTTCTTGAAGCTCGGGCATCATGGCAGCCGCACCTCCACCCACGCACCGTTCTTGAGCGCGGTTGGGCCCAGTGCGGTCGGCATCTCCGCTGGCTTCCGGAACCGCTTCGGGCATCCGCATCAGGAACTGCTGGAGCGTGTGCGCCTTGCCGGCCCCTCGGTGATCCGGACCGATCGCGATGGTGCGCTCCGCTTCGGCACTGATGGATCCAACATCACCCTCGGCGCCGCCCGTGGTTTGCCCAAACCCTGACGGTGGCTACGGCTCGAGCCGCACCAGCTCCGGCAAATTTCGGTACCGCTCACCGTGGTCCATCCCGTAGCCCACCACGAAGACGTCGTTGATCACGAACCCCAAGTAATCGATGGCTACCGGCACCCGTGAACGCGCTGGTTTGTGGAGGAGCGCGCACAGTCTGACGCTCCGCGGCTGCCGAGTACGAAGCTGCTGCAGGAGGTAGTCGAGCGTGAGTCCCGTGTCCACGATATCCTCGACGATCAGTACATCTCGATCCACGATCGAGGTGGTAAGGTCCTGAGTAATCTGAACGTGCCCAGTGCTCCGAGTGGCCGCGCCGTAGCTCATCAAGCCCATGAATTCCACACGAACATCGAGCGAAATCGCGCGAATGAGATCGGCGGCGAAGACGAAACTGCCTTTCAGGATCACCAACACCAGAAGCTCCCGTCCAGCGTAGTCATGGGTGATCTGGGCTCCGAGTTCGGTCACCCGGGTTTCAATCTCTTGCCGTGTGTAAAGGACCTGGGTCATGCCTCTGGTCTCCTTATCGAGTCTAGGTGCTGGCTACGCCCAGATCCACGAGCTCCTGGTAGGGGCCCTGGACGACCAGCACGTCATTCTCGAGGATCTCGGTTGAAAGCGGCGGAAAGAGCCGAAGGCCTTTCTGGTCTCGTTGGGTGGAGAGGATCCCTACCCGGTGCATCTCGACCACCTCGGTGATCCGTCGGCCGCACCAAGGGTCACCGCGGCGCACCGTGTAACGCACGGTGAGCAGCAGTTGATTGTCGATGATGGTGGTGGAGAGCACGTTGCTGAGCAATGCGGTAGCGGCCAAGGTTGGCGCACCGATCGTGGCTGTGCTGAGTGCTGCGGGAATGTCGAAACCTTGCTGCACCTTGTCGGCCAGGTTCTGGTCGAACATACGCATCACCACTCGGATGTTTGGGTTCTTGCGGCGAGCATCCAGCGCTACCTCGAGGTTCACCATGTCGTTGTCAGTGGCCACCACGATCGCTCGCGCCGCGGCCACATGCGCATCTTCGAGCAGGGCGTCACGGCGCGCATCGCCGATCAAGACTGGGACTCCCGAGGCGCGCAATTCAGCCATGAACTCACCGTCCTCGGAACGATCGATCACGACCAGTCTAGCACCCAGACGTTTCAGCGTTGAATAGGTGCGGTAGCCGACCTTCCCCATCCCCACCACAATCACGTGTTTGGTCATCGACATGGCCATGACTCGACTCCATCCCAGTCTGTTCTGCTCGCGATCACGGAGGATACGACCGAGCTCGACGATGGTCTCGACCACCACGGCCAGTCCGACCAGTGGTGCGGTGAAGAACATCAACTGCGCCAACTTGGATCGCGGCAACCCACTCGGAAGCTCGCCGAGCAGAAGCGCGAGCGAGGTATACCCAGCCTCAACCAAGGAAGGATGCTGGTGATCGGAGAGCGCGAACAGCATCAGCGTCACCGCACCCCACACACCGAACAGTAGCGCGGCCCGGGTGCCAAGCTTCTGGGCGAGCACGCGGACGAAGCACCACTTCTCGAAGAGCCAGCTCTGGAGCTTGAACCAGCGCGGCACCTTGACGTCGATCAGGTCGGGGTGCGCACGCATGCTCACTCATCCCCCGATTTGTTGCGCCGACGTGCTAGTCGCTCACTGATCCGAGGCTCGAGTCCCTGATCGCTCGGGTGGTAGAAACGTTCGTGCTCGAGCCCCGCCGGCAAATAGCACTCGTCAGGGACCACATGACCCGAATAGTCGTGAGGGTACCGGTAGTTGGCGCCGTAGCCCTCGCTCTTCATCAGGCTGGTCACTGGATTCCTGAAGCGCATGGGTACTGGCAACGCTCCGTGTTCACGGATCTTGGCCCGCGCCGCCTGCCAAGCCTCCTTCACGGAGTTCGATTTCGGGGCACAGGCCAGATAGAGGCACGCTTGGGCGATCGGATAGGTGCCCTCCGGTTGCCCCATCCGCCGAAAAGCGGCGTCGGCCTCCACCGCGATTCCGAGTGCCCGCGGATCGGCCAGGCCAATGTCCTCGCTCGCGAAGATCAGCATGCGTCGCAGCACGAAAAGCGGATCGACTCCCGACTCCAGCATCCGCATCATCCAGTACAGGGCCGCGTCTGGATCACTCCCGCGCAGTGACTTGATGAAGACGCTCGCGAGATCATAGTGTTGGTCGCCATGCTTATCGAACAGAAAGGTGGGCTCGTCGCGAGCGCGCTCCAGCGTTGGGAGGTCGAGACGAGGGGGGTCTCCCGTGGCAAGCTCGGCGGCTGACTCGAGCAACCCGAGTGCGCGCCGGGCATCGCCTTGGGCGCTCTTGGCGATCAGCTGGAGGATCTCGGGAGCAACCTCGAGACCACGGGCTCCCAACCCAAACTCGTGATCGGAGAGGGTGCGCTCGAGAAGCCTCACAATGCTCGCGGGCTCGAGGGGAGTCAGCCGAAACACCCGACAGCGAGAGAGCACCGCTGCGTTCACACTGAACGAGGGGTTCTCAGTGGTCGCGCCGATCAGGGTGATGACGCCGGACTCCAGATGGGGCAAAAACGCATCCTGTTGGGCTTTGTTGAAGCGGTGGATCTCGTCCACGAACAGGATTGTTCCGCGGCCCTCATAGCTGCGGCGCTCCCTTGCTTGCTCCAGAAGCACACGGAGATCCGAAAGTCCTCCGAGCACCGCGCTCAGCGCCACGAACTCGGAGCGCGTCGAGCGGGACACCAGCCGCGCCAGGGTGGTCTTGCCGCAACCGGGTGGCCCCCAGAGAATCATCGACGGGAGGCGATCACGACGGAGCGCCTCGGCGAGGGGCTTGCCGGTGTCGAGCAGATGCTCCTGGCCCACCACATCGCTCATGCTGCGGGGACGCATGCGGTCGGCAAGTGGAGGATGGGACCCCAACCGACCCTGCTCCGCCGCACGGGTGAGCAGGGTCTCGGGAGGGTTGGGTGCACGCGAGCCCTTCACCGCGTGGCCTCGGGCCGTTCACCGAAGATGGCAGTTCCGATGCGCACTATGGTCGCTCCCGCGGCGATCGCAGGCTCGAGATCGTGGGTCATGCCCATACTGAGTTCTGGCAACCGTTTGGTTCCACCGTGCGCAGCACGGAGCTCTACCAGGCGTTCGAAGAAGGGCCGGGCGTGGTCTGGATCGGGAGTGTAGGGAACGACCGTCATCAACCCCACCAGGCCGAGACTGGTCTGGTTCTCGACCGCATCCAGCACCGCTGACAGTTGGTCGGGAGTGCAGCCACTCTTCTGGGTTTCACCGCCAACGTTCACCTCCACCAGCACCGGAAGGGTTTCGATGGAGATCCGCGACGCCCAATTCTCCCGGTGCCACGGGCTGGTGGGCTGCGGCCGGAGTGCGGCGCGTTGGCCTAGCTCGAGGGCCAGCCGTACCGAATCGATCGACTGGACCGAGGCGGCAGCCGAGACCACTTTCTGCACCTTGTTACGCTGAAGATGCCCGATCAGATGGAGGCGGAGCTCGGGTAGTTCAGAAAGCAGGCTCCGCTTCTCGGTGAGTTCCTGCACGTAATTCTCGCCGAAATCCCGGAGGCCTGCGGCGTAGGCTTCGCGGATCGACGATGCGGGCTGGAGTTTGGAGACCGAAAGCAGCATGATCTCATCCGGCTGACGGCCGGAGCGACGTGCTGCTTGTTCGATGCGTGTCTGAACAGCCCGGATACGCTCGGCGATGAGGCTCATGGGGGGTGCCTTAGGGGGCTGTTGGCGACCGAGTGAGTGTCACGGTTCCACCTCGTCGGAGCAGGCCATCGCCGGTCGCGGCGGTCAGCGTCCCCGAGACCTGGTTGTCCTTCTCGGTGGCGAGCAACACGCCGTTCTGAATCAGCTCGCGTGAACGGTCCGTATTGACCAGAACCGCGCGGAGTGTCTGTCCATCCAAAGCACCGGTGAGTGTGAGTGTGCCCAAGGCACCGGTGAGAGTACCGTTTGCCTCACCGCTTGCGGCGATTGTCACCTCGATGGCGACCGGCCCGGTGAGGCGAGAGCCGTCATCCTTGGCCCAGGCGCTCGGAGCACCCTGCTTGTCGGTAAGCCGTGGCTCGATCCGCGCCACTTCGACCTTTCCCGCATAGCGCTTTGGTCCGGCCAGAGGAGGGTTGGGTGCGGTAGTTGCCGCCTGGAGAGCTTGT
Source organism: uncultured Polyangiaceae bacterium (assembly GCA_964396375.1). GTDB lineage: Bacteria > Myxococcota_A > Polyangia > Polyangiales > Polyangiaceae > FEN-1139. The sequence goes on from CAYNEY010000036.1 coordinate 8,235, forward strand.
GCGCTCGGGGCAGGTGCGGTGCGGCTGCCATCGGGCTCGGCGGGTTTGCTGCAGGAAGAGAGAAACGCGAGCACCCCAAACAACCCCATCACTCTCTGCACCCCCAGCCTAAGCCCTGTCGGATCTGTGCTATGATTCATGGTTTACCTCGTCCGATCTGCCGGATCTCGACTCCAAGACAACCGTCGACATCGACCAGCTCGCCCGTGGCCACAACCTCGTTTCCTAGGCGGAGATCGACCAGTCTTCCCACGGGGATGCACGTCTCGAGGATCTGTCCTGGCCGCAGAAGTGCCCACTGTCGAGCTGGCAGGCTGACGCAACCAAGCTCCAGGCGCACGGTCAGTGGGCTCTCGGCGATCACATCCATCAGGTCTGGGCTGGACTCACGAGGTGGTTCGGGATTGGGGTCCTTCAAGGTCACGGCCCTTTTCCCTAGCACAATTGTTCCTGGCTCTACGAGCTCGACCTCCCAGCCTCGATCAGCGCCGGGTGCAGCCAGGAGTGCATGACCGCGCAGCTTTTCGTCGACGAAGAGTCCCGCACCGGGCAAGAGTACCGCGCCGAGGCCAAGCTCGCTCATGGTGCTGCGCGAAAGCATGGTCCAACCGACCACCAAGGGGACCAGCAGGAGCAATTCCCCGAGGTCGAGGGAGTCACCCGAGATGGGTGGTGGTAAGGAGGCGAGCGCGCGGCGTGAGAGTTCGAACTCGGCAAGGTACCGGCTGTGGCCCACGTCGAGCTGGAAGGTTGAACCGAGTCGCTCTTCTCCGTCGAGCGGCTCGAGTGCGCGCGCGAGCCGTGCGTTGTGCTCAGGGACGAGCTGTTCCAGAAGATGGATGCAGATCGCCGCGAAGGCGCCCCGTGCCGCGTCGTCCAGCCCAAGCCACGGGTTCTGCAGGCCTGGGGTGCGGTCCACGAATGGGGCGATCATGGACACGGCCAGACGCGGATCGACACGGATTCGGGCGGTGCCGAGGGCGGGTCCGAGCTCGAGGAACAGGTCGACCGAGGCGGGTGCGTTGGCTGTCGAGGAACGAGCACGCTCTCGGTAGGTGATCTCGACGGGTTGGTTTAGCAGCTCCCGAAGCAGCTCCTCGAGCCTTCGTTTCACCACGCTCTCGAAGTACTGAATCGTGCGATTCGTCGCGCGGACGCCCGACGCCGGCACTTTCGGCCAGCTTCTGGCAAGGGGGTGAGACACGGCCAACGACACCGAGGTGAGTGTACACAAGACCGGTCCATCGCTCTCCGTTCCGCTACATTTTCGATGCTGGCACCGATCGTCTACTGGGCCGGTCGCGGGAACCAAAGGTTTCTGCCGCCGCCCCCACCCCCCCCCCCACTGCCAAGCTGTGATACCCTGAACGGCCTCAAGGACGGTCTTACGATGCGGATCACCACCATCACGGTTTGTCTCTCGCTCGGCCTTGGCGCGGTAAAGCTGCTGGTCGCTCCTGTGAGCGCCGAGCCTATCCGGCGTGATCCTGCTGGGAAGACTGGCATCAGTCCCTTCTGGGAGGCCCTGGTACGCGGTGATGCGGCCCACGTCGCGGGAGACGTGGCTGGGGCCATCGCTGCTTTCCGCACGGCTATTGCGGCAAGTCCGAAGGATCCCCTCGGCCACTATCGGCTCGGGCAGGCTTGTGTCACAGAAGGAGCACTGACCGAGGCACGCGAAGCGTACGCCACCGCGCTCGGATTGGCGGACCGTGACCCAGCCTTGAAGGCCAAGATCCTGTTTGTGCTCGCGGATTTGGCCGAGCGAGAGAAGCGCGGTGATGCCGCGCTCAAGGCCTACGATGTGCTGCTTCAGCACCTCCGGAACCACACCGACATCAAGGGTAGTCCCGCCGAAAGCGCCGCTGATCGAAAGCAGAAGATTACCACCTACGCCAAGCTGACTCGTGAGGTTGCTGCGGTACGCGAACGAATCGCCACGCGCTTGCGCGAGGCGGAGACCGCCGCTCGTGCCTCAGCAGAACAGAACAAGAATCGGAAGTAGAGCCTAGGTTCGGCGGGAGCGGTCCGGCGCCGCTGCGTTTGCATGGGTTCAGCGGGTTTTGCTGGTCAACGACACCGCAAGCTGGGCCTCGAGGGCGTCACCCGCGTCGCGCGCGAAGGTGGCGAACGCTTTGTAGTCCTTGACCGCGATCCGCCCGAGTGGGATCCGGGTAAAGCGTTCGAGCACCAGAGTCTTGTCGCTGAATCGATCGCTGATCTTGACCGCCATCTGGTCGTGACTCGTGTCGCGTGTGATGAGTTTGGAGCCAAGCTTCGCGCCCGCGGGCAGCTCGAGCTCGATGCGTAGTCGGTGCTCGCTGTCCTCGGCAAGGACGAGCGGTGTCTCCCGCTCTGGGATCGAGGCGAGGCTCCGGAGATTCGGGGTGAACGGCGGTGAGATGAGAAGACCACTTTCGGTCTTCTGTGCGAACCTGGGCACGCGCATGCGGGTCTCCAAGAGCAACGGCTGCTCAACCAAATCACGGTTCTTGAATTCAAAGTCGAGGAGCTGGGCGCCCTTCAGCGATTGCCCGAGCAACCGACCTTCCACGAAGGCGCGGAGTTGAGCGTCAGGAGCCTCGGCGAGCACGCCGCGGAGTACGATGGCCAGTTTCCCCTCGAAGCGCTGTCGAAGGGTGAGCGTCGCATCGCCCTCACGATCTACGGTCCCACGCCCGGTGATCTCGAAGCGATCGGTCGGTCCGTGGGTGACAATGGTGGTTGGTTGGGGGGCGTCCTTGGTCAGAAGGTAGCCCTGGGTGCCTCGAATCTCTGCCGGCAGGTAGCCGAAGGGGGTGAACTTGTCACCGAGCACCACGAAACGTGACTCACCTGCGCCTCCAACCTTGAGAACCGGCTCAGAGAATCGGAAGGCCTCGTCGAAGGGTCCGGCGGGGGGAGGGAGAAGGAGATTCTGGGCCACGGCGAACTGGGTTGGGATTTGGAGTGCTCGACAGAGCTCAACGAAGGCGCGCCAGCGATTACCCCGTTTCCCCATCACCACCCGCCGACCATCTTGCTCTGGACCCTCCTCTACGTTGTCGAGAACCCAGTGGTAGATGCGGGCAGCTCGGGCGAGAATATTCTTCGGAGCGCCCTCCACCACCCGTCGCGCCAACCTTACGATGCGTGGATCGGTCGGGGTGAGGACGGTGGTGGCATCTGCCAAGCCTCGCAGCTGGAGATCGAGTCGCGCTCCCCAGCCCACCCGCACGTTGGGCAGGACTTCACGCGCGGACGGTTGCAGAAACTCGCTGCTGGCTGCGGGTGACCCTGTCACCTTCCACCGATGGATCACCAGCCCGTCGCGGCGCTCGATGGTTGGCTCGGGTGCGTCTCCACGTGCTTCGATGGCGAGGGGGCGGAACTCGGGGCTGATGATCACGAGCTCGCTCCGGTCGTAAGCGAGCTTCTCTTCCTGGAAGAACCAAGTTGGTCCGAGGTAGCTCGAGCCGTGTTGCCCGTCGCCCTCGAAACTCATCACCACCTCGGTCTCGATGTAGTCCCCGATGTCAAGGTGAGGCATCGTGACCGTTGGCTTGCCTGGCACCGGTTCAGGTTCGATCACCGTTCCGTCGCTTTTGATGACTCTGAGCTCCAGGATCAGACCTTCAGGGGGGCGATATTCCGCGAAATCCCGGACCGCCTCAGCGCTTTGGACCCGCACCACTTCGTGTTCGAGCATCCGGCTCGAACCGTCGGCGTGGATCCAGTATGCGGCATAGTCCAGGATCCGAGCCGCGGTTCCCGGCAAGTTGCGGCCGCTCTGCTCGAACTCCGAGATGATGGTTCGTGCGTCCATGCGGTAGGCCGAGAGCTCGGTCTCGCCTTCCAGCACCTCCAATGCTTCCTTGAGCTCGGCGGTGCCAACTCCGGCTTGCACCGCATCCACAATGGCCCGCCGAAGCGCATCGCGCTGACCTCGTGCCAGTCTGGCGTCGGCTTGACCGAGACGTGCCGCAGTATCTCCTTGGTTGTTGGCCAGAATCGCCGCGAACTTGTTCCACGCGTCTGGTTCGTTTCCGGCGCGCAACATCACCTCCGCGATCCGCTCCGCGATGTCTTTGCGCTCGGGTCGACGCGCCCCAAGTCGCTCGAGTTCGCGCAAGGCTGTCTTGGTATCCTCACGCGCCAGGGCGCGTCCGAGCAAGATCTCGTTGTCGGGATCGATTTCGAGCAGGCGTGCCACGAGCTTCTCGGCCTCAGCGAAGCGTCCAGTCTCGTCGAAGTGATCGACCAAGAGGCTGAGCGTGTTGGGATCGTCGGGGAAGCTCTGCTGCAAGCGTTGCATGATCTCGGCATACTCGGCGCGCCACCCCAGCCGTCGGGTGATCTCGGCCAGAGCACCCAACATCCCGGGCACCTCGGGGAACTCCCGCGACAAGCGATCGAGTAGCGGTACCGCATCCTTCATGCCGGACTGCTCACCTTGGAATAGGGTGAGTGCGAGTCGTGCCTCCCAGAGCCCCGGGTCACGTCGATGAGCTTGTTCGTGCAGTGCCCGCACCAGATCGCGGGTTTGGTTGGGCTCGAACAAGGGGTCTTTGTCGGTGAAGCGCGCGGCGGCGAGCAGGGCAGTGCCAGTGGCTTTCTCCGGGTGAGCGAGCAACGGCTCGAGTACCACATTGGCGACGTCCGCCTGGCCCTCGATCTCCGCTATCTGAGCTACCACCAGGCGATCCAACTCCGAGCTGAACGGGAGTCGATTGTCCTCGCGGATGAATCGATTGAGCGCGTTCGGGTCACTCAGCTCACGCGGCGGTATGGTGGCGTAACCGGGACCAGGATCGGCGGAGGTAGCGAGGTTGGCTGGCGTTCCGTCGGCCGAAAGCACACGAACGGAACTGCTTGGGTTGCCGATCCGGGCGAGCACCCGGTGTCGACCCGTCTCGAGCCGAGCCTTGACCCCAAAACTCGGCCAAATCCCCCATTGTCTCGGATCGCGCTCCAGCACCTGCTGATCATCGATCCAGAGCGCGTACGCTCCCTGCACCGCGATCACCAACTCGCGCGTCTCAGGGACTGTGAGGAAGGTCTCCACGTAGTAGATCCCACTTGGCGGGGCAACCGCGCCCTCCGCTTCGAGCTTGGGTGTGGCATCCACGAAACATCCACGAGGTTTTCCCGCAAGCACGCGCGGCACGACGTGGATGCCCGACTCAGGAGAAAAACGCATCGGCCACGGACCGGGGCGTTCGGCCTCGAAGCTACGCAGCACATCACGCTCCGCGTTGTGGCCGAAAGGTCCAGCGAACCGGAGATGTGGCACGCAGCCGAACGCCTTGGTGCTGCGTTTTAGAACCTCTTTCTGATCTGTGCGTCGAGCTTTTCGCGTCCACCACTCAACCAGTTCACCTCGAGCTCGCCAACCCAATTGTCCTGGTCGGTTCAGGCTCTCCTCGACCCAGGGTTGGAAGCGAGCGAAGAGGGTCGGATCGTTGATCTCCAGATCCACCGCCGCGTGGATTGCAGCCCAGCCATAGAGCTGGGAAAGGGCGGGGGAAGCATCATCTTTCTGTGCCAGTCGTGCGGCCTCGAGGTAGTGGGTGCACGCTGCCCGCAGTCTCCCGTGGAAATGAGCGTCGAGCGCGCGGGCGAACTCGCCGCGCATGGTTCGGGTTTCCAGCTCCTCCAACCTGCGTCGTGCCTTCTCGAGCTCCTGAACCGAGCCACCTTCTCGGAGCAGCTCCGCGATGAACCAGCTCTCGACCAGCTCGCGGTCGGTGGACACCTTGCCCTCGGTGCGGAGCGTGGGAAGTGACGGTGGACCGGAACGTTCGGCGTGAGCGCAGCCGAGAACCAGCGCCAGCAGCACGGCGCAGCCGCGGAGTTTGCATCTCATCGGGACACCACCAATCGCTGACTGAGCGCCTGGTCGGCGCGGACACAGAAATCTCGAAAGGCTTGGTACTCCTCAGGTCCTATCCTGCTTTTCTTGAGCGTGAACTCGGAGCGGACGGTGATCGAGGAAGGTTTCTGTTCCACGGTGACCGTGTAGCTCCCGAAAGCGCCATCGCTCCGTGAACTCTCGGGTGTCGCGAGTACTCGCTGCCCAGGCCGAAGGCGGATCTCGAAGGTTTCGTGCCGGCTGGGCACACCGAGCAAACGCACCGGATGCTTTCTGCTCGAGAGGCTGGCGTAGATGGGCACCAGTCGCCGATGTGTGGTCACCGGCAGACTCAGATTGTCGTTTTCACGCCGCCCGATTTGGGGAGAACTCCCACGCACCAGAAGTGCGACCGGCTGCTCTGGATCGTCGAGACCCGAGGCCTCGACCCCCGCGGCGCCGGCATCGACCACGAACCCTGAGAAATCCTCGGCCAGTGCAGCGGCCAACCGCTCCCGCCGGGTGGCCTCCGCCTCGTACTCGGTACGGTAGCGCGAGGCACTCGCACCCCGCACTTCGATCGCTACTTCGGCTCGGCCGGCGCCGCCCCCATCCAGCGTCAGCGCTACCCGTTTCTCGATGCGGTTCTCGATGCGACGCTGATCCGGCAGGCGCACCAGCCGCGGAGAGTCGTCGATGATCAGGGCTAGCGCACCCTGATCCATGATTGGTAGCTCGAAGACGCCGGTACCTTCCGCCGTTCCGTCCAGGTAGAGATCGAGTGATGGCACGTAGGCGATCGCGTGGTCGAACACCGCAAGACTGGCGATCTTCGACGAAAACTCGCCGCGCACTTGGGTGCGCACGATCACCAGGTTGGCTTCGATCCCCACGGCTCGCAACAGGGTCACGATGGCGCCGGCCTTGTCTTTGCAGTCGCCCCAACCTCGCGCCACGGTCTGAACCGCGCGGTATGGCTTGTAGCCATAGACGCCGAACTCCAGGCCCACATAGCGTGTGTTCTCGGTGACCCAGCGGTACACCGCCTGCACCCGATCGAGTACGCTCTCTCTGTCACCTACGATCCGCTTCGCGAGTCGCCGAGTCTCCTCGTCGAGATCGAGCTGGTCCCGGACGAAATTGCGGTACCAGTGGCCCATACTCTCGAAGGAATCGAAGGTGGAGCTGTGAACGTAACTTGCCACCTCGGGGAACGGGGGCATCTGCGGTTCGGGGTCTACGGAGTCGAGTTGCTTGGCGAAGAAGCGATCGATCCGGAGCTCACCCCTCTCCCGTGTCTCGTGGCTCACCCTTGGTCCGAGGTTGGTCTCGAAGACCATGCGTCGAGACTTGGGGGTGAGGAGGATGTACTCGGCGTTGGACACCGGACCGTCAGCTTCGAAATAGGAGAGATCACCGAAGTAGTCGGCGTACTCGTTGCGTGGTGTCACGTCCTCGACGCGGTACTTGAGTTCCACCACGTCCCCCGGCTCTAGCCTCGGAAACTGGACATAGAAGGTGCGCGCCGAGGTATACATTGCGATCGACGGATCGTTGACTGGCGCTTCGCCGGTCTCGATGGCCTCGTCTACCCGGCCATTCATTCGAAAAACCCGGGCGCCGCGCAGCTCCACCTGCTGGCGATCGGCCTGATAGGGGAAGGCATACTGGCGTGCCAGGGCTGCCGCGCCGTCGGTGAGTGGTTGGAAGACGAGCTGGCGAAAGGTCGTCGAAAGGCCGTTCGGAAACACCTGGGTTACGGTCAGATCGCGCAGGGTTCGTCGGTTCTGGCCTTGTTTCGGCGCATGACGGAGGGCAAGGAAACGCTCACTCGCCCAGGCATAGTTCTCGTCGATTCTCGGTTTCTTCGGAGACAGGTGCTCGAGGTAGTCACGGGTCTCCTTGTCCTGCGGGACAATCTCGAGGACTTGGCGCAACAACGCCAGCTGTTCCGTGCGGTTCCCCTGCTCACCCTCCAGATCGGCGAGCTGGCGCAGGGCACCTACGTGGTCGGGACAGATCTCGAGCCAACGCCGATAGGCGGCGCGAGCCTCCGCCATGTCACCCAAGCGACGGTGAGCATTGGCGGTCATCATATGCGCCCACTCAGCGGCTGGACTCATCTCCAAGATCTGCCGCATCCAGAACTTGGCCGCCGACCTGTCTTGCCGTGCCAGGGCCAACATCAACATCTGATTGTGCCAGGCTCCGTCATCGTAGCGGAGTCGGGCGTAGCGTCGCTCGATCTCTAGGCTCTCGGCCACGCGCCCTTGTTCACGGAGGCGTTCAGCGACCGCACTCTGGAGGCGAATCGTGTTGGGCTGCCGCGCCAGCGCAGTCATCAGAGTGCGAAGCGCGGTCTGTCCCAATCCTGCTTGTGCGGTGAGTTCCGCGCGGCGTACCAGCGCCTCCACGTCGTTAGGATTGAGCCGGAGGATGCGCTCGTACCGAGGCAAGGCTTCGCGAGGGTTCTTCCCCTCGCGTTCGAGCTGGGCCCTCGCCAACAGTACCTGAATGTCCTGCCGGCCCTCACCGACCAGGAGTTCTGCGCGCTCGATCCAGCGGCTCCGCTGGTTGCGATCCTCCGCCAGGCTGGCCGCGAAGAGGAGCCGTTCCACGGTTGGTCCCCGCTCAGCGGCGTGGATGGCAGCATCGCGCGCCTCGTGGCGGGTCGTGTCGTCTCCATTGGTCCGGTTCAGATACTCAGCGTAAGCGAACAGCTCCTCGGCACTCGCCTCAGGGCGTTGTGCTCGCGTGCGGAGTTGGGTGAGCGGTCCTTCAATGATGAGGTCTGTGTCGATGTTTGCCCCCGCAGGCCGCATGCGCCGCGCCTCAGCTCCGAGCGCTGTGTCGTTCGAGAACTCGAGGTTGGGGTGTGGGCCGCCGTCTTCCCCGGCCAACCGGAGCGAGAGCATCGGTGCCTGAGTGTCGCCGCACAGCTTGAAGGTGAAATCGTTGTAGCCGGGTTCGAGCACCACCGGCACCGCGTAGCGATCCACATCATGCCGGCGGTAGGCTTCGTCGGCGAACAGCTCTCGGCCGTTCACGAAGAAACGAAAGGCTCCCAGGGTGCCAATCCACGCGGTGATAGACTGGCGGGTGGTTGCGTCGCGGGATCGCACGAAGGTGGTGGCGTAGGCGCAGATCTCCTCGCTCGGACGGAGCAACGAGCCAAGATCGACCCAGCCGTAGGGGAAGACCTCGGGGACCGCGCGAACTCTGGCCATCCGCTGGTGGCCAGGGAACACCTGACCCAATTGGAGCGGTCGCGACAGCTCGAGCTCCGGCGCGAACTTGGCGGCAAACCCGGTCTTGCCCTGGTTGTCGAAGGGCCCGATCACAATCCAGCGGTCCACGAATGCAAGGCGCGCCAACTTCTGTTTGGCCGCGTGGAAGTCTCCACGTCGAGTCCGAGCGAATGCGGAGAGCACGCCCGCGTAAGCCTTGGCTGAGGGTGTGAGGCGTGTGGACTGCTCGAGATACGTGAGTCCATCCTCGATGCGCGCCGGATCAACCCTGTCCCAGAGTGACCAGAGCCGACGCAGCGCAGCGATCTGTTCAGCGTCGCTGGCAGCCTCGACTCGTCGGAGCGCGACGACCACTTCGTCCAGCTCAACGCCGGATGCCGCCGGACGTCGAGCAACCTTGGGCGGTGTGCTCGCCGTTTTTCTGGCGGTCCCAGCCTGTCCGTCAGCGCTCCAGGTGGCCGTGGTCTTTTCTGCGACGGAAAACTGGCAAAGGGCGGACGTCGCAACCACCATCGCCAACGAAAAGGCCGGTTTCACAGGTAGGTGAGACAGCTCTAGTCGGTGAGAGTGCCCGTCGCAATCGCCGTTCGCCGAGACCCAACCGCCGGCTTCCTCCGGCCGTTCCGTTGGACTTGGGCCTGAGTGGAGGCAATGTGGGTATCTTTGCTACTACGGCGCCGAAGCCGCGTTGGGACGGATATGGGCATATTGCCCCAAATGAGCTCCGCTGCCGCCCCGCTGAATGGAGCGCGGTTGGCAAGGCCGGCTCTTTGTTCCCATCTCCTCAGGTGGCAAACGGTGGGTGGTCATGACTCGAGAAAGATACTGAATGAGAACCGGCCCATGGCCCGCTTGAAGGCGCGGCCGCTGTCAACTAGAAGGGAGCTTGCTCGCATTCCCACTCCTTAACTCGGAGCTGGCTCCATGGCGGATCCACGCACCCGAGAAGAACTCGCCGCCGAGTTCGCGTGGGCGTCACCCCAACCGCGAGTCGGGGCGAATGGCGAGTTGCGGAGGCTCGGATGGTAAACCCCCAGATGGTGATGTACGAAGAGGAGTTCAACCAGATCCAGACGGTCGTGGATCGTCTGGTGAAGGAGGCGAACGCCAAGGTCGTCTTCATCGTCGACAAAAATGGTCAGCTCATCGCAGCCAGCGGTGAGGTGGAGAATATCGACACCACATCGCTTGCCTCGCTCACCGCGGGCAACATCGCGGCGACCGGCGGGATCGCCAAGCTGCTCCGCGAGAACGAGTTCGCGACGCAGTTCCACGAAGGTGAGCGCGCGAACATCCACATTCAGTTGGTCGGAAACCGCGTGATTCTGGTCGTGATCTTCGACTCCAAGTCGAGTCTCGGCCTGGTGCGGTTGCGAGTGAGAAAGGCTAGCGACGAACTGAATCGGATCTTCGAGGCGCTGCTCTCCAAGGTTCACGAACCGGGTGGCGACTCCCCCTTCGCGGAAATCACCGACGAAGACATCGACAATCTCTTCAATGATTGAGGCAGCGCGGCGATGAGCTTCATCAACTACATGGCCCGAGAGATCAACTGCAAGATCGTCTACTACGGGCCTGGGCTTTGCGGCAAAACCACCAATCTGCAGTACATCTACGAGCGCACCAACCCCGAGGCCAAGGGCAAGATGATCTCTCTTGCCACGGAGACTGAGCGAACACTCTTCTTCGATTTTTTGCCGCTCGCGCTCGGCGAGATTCGGGGGTTCAAGACCCGCTTTCATCTGTACACGGTTCCGGGCCAGGTATTTTACGACGCCAGCCGGAAGCTGATCCTGAAGGGAGTCGACGGAGTCATCTTCGTTGCTGACAGTCAGATCGAGCGGCTGGAGGCTAATCAGGAGAGTGTCGACAACCTGCGCACCAATCTGGCCGAGCAGGGCTACTCGCTCGAGAAGATCCCGTATGTGGTGCAGTACAACAAGCGTGATCTACCAAACGTGGTGGATGTCGAAGAGCTTCGCCCCCTCGTCAACCCCATGAATGTCCCAGATTTCGAGGCGGTGGCGCGCACAGGGGTGGGCGTCTTCGACACCTTGAAGGCTGTTAGCAAGTTGGTGCTCACCGAGCTCAAGCGAGGCGGCTGACGGCTCGTCCTGCTCCGAAGTCACCGCTCGACCGTCCCGCCTTGGAGGAGCAGGCGCTGCGCTATCTGGATCGCTTCGACGCGAGCGCCGCACGTTTGACCCGAGTGCTGAGCTGCGCGGTGCAGAAGCGCGCTCGGGCGGAGGGCTTCGATCCAGCCCCACTTCTCACCTTCATCCCTGAACTGGTCGCGCGCTACACGGCCTCAGGGTTGCTCGACGATCGGCGGTTCGCGCACAACCTTGGCCGCTCGCTCGTGGAACGCGGGGCCTCGCGAGCGAAGATTCGGGCCAAGCTGGGGGAGCGGGGTATTGCACCCACCACCATCGAGCAGGTGCTGGCCGAACTCGTCCCAGACGCTGACACGGAGTTGGAAGCTGCCCGCGCCCTGGTCCGGCGGCGTCGGCTGGGGTCCGAGCGGCAAAGAGCAGCGACGGACCCGGACGTGCGGCGCGATCTCGCCGTTCTGGCTCGTGCCGGCTTCTCCTACGAGATCGCGCGGCGCGCCCTTGCAGTTCCCAACCCTCCAGATACGGACGAGTTCTGAACTCACCGGCGAGCGCTCGGCAAATCCTCGCCCAAAACCCAAACCCAAGGCGAAACCGCCTCGTTCGCAGCCTCGGTTCGTGAAGCGCCGTTATCCAAAGCGGCGCCAGGACTCGTTTCAGCCCTTCTGCAGCCGGGCGTGCCGCACCCGGTTCTTCGCCCGATGCTTGGCGTTCTTGCGCTTGCAGCGCGAGCGGTCCCGAGTCTTCTTGGCCTTCCGGAGCATGATCAACATGGCCGCCCCCAATAGCCCATCCGCCCCGGAGGCGCAAACCGGCTCCGGTCAGCGGACCCATTTCGCCACTCGAAGACTGGTGCGCACCACCCGAAGCACCGCTACTGCGCGCTCTCAGTCACCTACTGCGCACCACACCCCGTGCCTTGAAGAAGGTGTAGCAGAACGTCCCGTCCGCTTCGGCGCAGCGCCGCAGTCCGCGGAGCCCGGCGTCGAAGGCTTCCTGGTCCATCCAACCGGAGGCCAGCGCGGCCTCCCTTACGCCTTCGACCATGGCCGTGAAGGTGCGCAACGTGAACCCGTCAACCCATTCGGGACGGCTCGCGTCTGCATACACGAAGCGCGGAGACACCTCTACCTCGCAAAGGCCTGCGTCTGACATCACCGAGTGAAGGCGGCGACCGATGTTGGCGTCCCCGCCGACCGCGGCTTGAAGTGCGACCAGGCAGTCGATGACCCGCTGCGCCGCCAGATCGTCGGGGTAAAAGAAAGTCGAGCCGTGATCGCCCTCGATCGCCGTGATGGTGCCCAGAGTCTTGGTCACGCCGGCGAGGCGCGCGAGGAGGTTTTCTGGCTCTGGAACGTGTTCGAGCACGAAGCACAAGAACACGTGATCGAAGCTCTCGGGTGCAAGCTCGAGGGTGAAGAGATCGCCGTGGCAGAATTCCACGTTCTCGAGCCCAGCGGCACGCACTCGCCGCTCGGCTTGCAGGAGCGAGTCCGCCGACCGATCCACGGCGACGAAATGGCTGGTTGGGTTTTGGCGCGCCAGAATTACTGTCTGTGCGCCGACTCCGCACCCGGCATCGAGCACGCGACTCTGCGGGGGGTAGAGCGAATCATGATGGAAGAGCTCGGTGAGCACACCGGCTTGGTCCGAGAGCCGCTGCGCCTCCCGCTCGGAATAGCCATGCACGTAGCCAGATTCGACCATTGCTGGCAGTCGGCTTACCGCGGCGAACGGTGTGCGTCGACGGTGATATGGACGCGCACCGGGGTGGATGCTGGCCAGTAGATGGGCAGGTCCTTGGTGCCAGAAGGATGGTGTCCAAGAGCGGTCGGCTCCACCAAGGTCGGTCTGGGCGTACCGGAAGCAAGCGCAACAGCGTTACGGATCAGCGTATGGCAAATTGTTCCACTGTGGTAGAACAGGGTCAATCCTCGCTCAAGAAGCGGCTGCCAGAGCTTCCCTTGGGGGATTTTTTGGGGTGGAAACCCACAGTCTCTGAAGACGTGGTTGCGGATCCAATGGGGCAGGGGGATGCTCAGGCGGATATCTGCACCGACATGTTCCATGGGTGGACCGCTCTGGTCCACATGTTCCAGAGATAATGGACCATATTATGCCAGCGTTACCGCACATATTGTACCTTGATCGAGCTTTCTCAGATGGCCCGGAACTTGCTGCGAGGAGCACTGCTATGCGTCTGGCCTTGGCGCTGTTTGGCGAACACCTATCTCCCCGATTTTGTTTTGCACCCACCGCAGCGATTGTGGACTGGGACGGCGTTCACGCGTCGTATGTCGAGCAGGTTGAACTCGGCAATATTCCCTATCCCGGTCGGTTGGAGCTCCTCGCGAATAGGGGGGTCGCCGTGCTGGTTTGCGGCTCGTTTCCGCGCGAGCGCTTGGTGGACGCAGCACGCCGAGGCATCGAGGTGCGCTGCGGGTTCTCGGGCACGCTCTCGCCCGCTGACGAGGCGCTGAGCGAATGGGTGGCGCAACTCCAGCTCCCACCACTCCCCACGGCAGCTCCCACTCAATCCGCTGATCGCCTCGGCACGAGGTTCGCCTCGTGAAGGCCAGAAGGTGTGGGGCTTGGCCGGTGAAGGGGCGATAGATCCATGCTGAGGACCCATAAGTGTCTGATGGTCGTTGCCGTACTCTCGGGTACCGTGAGCGCCTGGGGGTCTCCCGTGTTGGAGCAGGCGGGTGTGCTGCGCGAGCGAGGGGACGCGGAAGCGGAGCTCTCGCTGCTGAAGGATGCCGTCTCACGCGACCCATCACACGCGGAGCTGGTGATCGCTCTGGCCCAAGCCTATCTGCGGGCGGACAACTCATCCTGGGCGATGCGTGCGCTGAGCCGATACCTCGATGAGCATGGCCCCTCCTGCGCCGTCACCTTGGCGCTCGCCCATCTCAAGATCGTGCGCGCCGAGGTGCGGGAGGCGCAGCAGCTCCTCGATCAGAGTGGTTGCACGGCGCCTCCCGAGGTGCTTGCCCGTCGCCAATTGCTCAGCGCTTATGTCGCTCTGCTGGAGGAGCGCTTCGATCGAACCCGTGCGTTCCTCGAGGAGGTGCGCTCGAGTCCGCGCATTTTCGAGGAAGATGAGTCGCTCCTCAGGTACCTTACGGAAGCGACAACGCCTGAGCGGAGCCCGCGGTTCAAGGGCGCGGTGAACCTGGAGGGTGGCTGGACCAGCCAGGGACTCGCAGGTTCACCCGTCGACCAGACCACACGTGAGAGCTCTGGGACGGTGATGACGGTTCTGGGTGCGCGGCTCGAAGTCATGCTGAAGCAGACAGGAAGCATAAGGCCGCTGGTCGAAGGCCGTGTGCAGGCGCAAGAGCTCTGGTCTGAACAGACCGCGGATCTCAGCTTTCGAACCGGTACGGGGCGTTTGGGGGTGTTGCTTGGGCGAGAGCTGCCACAGCTGAAGGTGTTGGGGGTTCTCGACGCAACGCAGACCCAGGGTGGGGACCGGTACCAAGATGGACCACAGTGGTATGCGGAGGGGCGCCGTGCCGAACTCGAACTCGAATTCTCCAAGTACCTCTTCGTGATGGCCGGTGGCGGGGGTCGTGATTTTCGAGATACCAGTCGAACCCGGACCGAGATCGACGGGCTTGTTGGGTGGTCGCTCCAACACCCTTCGGGAACTCAGAGTCTTTCCGGCGTGGCAGCCCGGTTCCACGATGCGCGAAGCGATGTTCATGACTTGGTGGGTGTGAGTGTGATGTCGCAGCTCCGATTCGGCCTCGGTCGTGAATTCTACGGGAAGGTTGGCCAAACCGTTTCGCTCGACGACTATTTTCATTCGAGTGACGCTACCCCCGAAGCTGCGGTCGGCTCACGACGTGACCTCACCTGGCATGCCACAGCGTCGGTCGAGACACCCCGCTGGTCATCGGTCCAGCCCGCACTAAAATACGAGCTTACCGCGCGCCGTAGTTCGATCCAGGCCTATGACTACACCGATCATCGTTGGCTTCTCACCCTCGCCTACTCCTTCGACTCTGATCACTTGGGTCAAACACTGGTAGAGAGCCGTGGACGTGCCGCTCTCGAGTACCAGGGGCTCGAGGGCTCGGAGGCGTCATCGAGCCAGCAGCTCCGTGAGCTACTGCGGAACGAGGAGCAGCAACGAAGGAGTTCGACGTGTCAGAGGTAACAACCACCAAGCATCTGCCAGCGTCCGTCTCGGAGTCTTTGCCTTCGAGTCAGCCCAAGGTCGTGGTGCGGGACGCGGCCATCATTGTGGTCATTGGCACCGTGCTCGCCCTGGTCAGTAACGAACTCCGCGAGGAGCGCTTGCCGCTGGTGGCGCAGAAAGAATTCGAGATTCTGGTACCGTGTCCAGAGCCGCTTGGGACCGCGCAGTCGATTCTTCCAACCGATCCACGGATCGCTGATCCGCATACGCTGGTTATTGATGCCCGCTCGGCAGAGGAGTATCGCGCATGGCACCTTCCATCAGCCCTCAATGTTCCCTTCGACTGGCTCGCGGAACAGCATGAAATTGATGTTCAGGCGCGCCAGGTGGCACGAGATGTGGCACGCAGCAAAAAGCACGCGGTGGTGGTGTACGGCGATGGAGGGGATCCTGATTCTGGTCTCCAATGGGCGGCGTTGCTGAACGCCGGAGGGATCCGCAATGTTTCTTACATAAAGGGTGGTGCACTCGAGCTTCAGCCCAAGCGGAGCCAGAAGGAGCAACCATGAGGTCTGTCCTCCATGTACTTCGCCCAACCTGGCGCGGTCACGCCATGATCGGGCTTCTGGTGCGCTTCTATCTCGGGTGGCTATTTCTTGCTGCTTGTTGGCACAAGCTGCTCCAACCGGCCGCGTTTGCTCTTGATGTGGCCACCTACCAGCTCTTGCCTCTGGCCCTGGTCAATCTCTTCGCCTTGGTGGTTCCCTGGATCGAGCTTCTGGTGGGGGGATTGGTGATCATTGGGTATCGGACCCGGGCCGCAATGCTGCTGATTGCTCTTCTGATGATGAGCTTTCTGATAGCCTTGCTCTATGCCCTCTTCCTTGGGCTCGATATGAGCTGCGGGTGTTTTGCATCACAGTCTGCGGCGGCTGAGGACGCCATCTCTTGGGCGACGGTGGCGCGGGATGTGGGTTGGTTGGCTCTCAGTCTGTACGCACTATTCTTCGATAGAAATCCGATTGGTATCGAACGTATCTTGATCCGAAAGGTTCAGAAACCATGTCGCGAATCTCTTTGACTCTTCTGGTAATCCTGTTGGTTGGTCTGGTTAGCGGTGCAGCGTTTGGGCAGACCCCGACCTGCGACAAGTTGACTCAAGCGCACCAGAAGGTAGCAACCGCGGTGCTCCGCTCAGCGCACCCGCACGACTGCTGCGACGGTACGATCCTCGAGTGCCTCGGTAAGAAGCCCGTATGCGCTCTGGCGGTGCGGCTCGCCAATGACGTATGCCGTCGGGCCGCTCTCGGTCAGTCTCAGGCGGAAATTGAGCGCGAGCTAGCGCGACGGGCCGCCAGCACCATGTCCAAGGTGGTAGCGATCGACGTTGGGTCGGCGGCGGTAGCCGGAGATCCGAAGGCGCCGGTCGAGATTGTTGCCTACCTCTGCGGTCGCTGCCCTTACTGTGCCAAGCTCACGCCGGAACTCTACAAGAGCGTCACCTCGGGCAAGCTGAAGGGTAAGGCCAAGTTGATTGTACAGTCCTTCCCGGTTCGCAGCCATAAGCACTCCACATTGCTCGGAAAGGCGATGGTGGCGTCCCTGCGCATGGGCAAGTTCTGGCCGATGCTCCTCCATTTGTACGCCCACTTCGACCATTTCGATCCGGATCGGCTCCTTGACTGTGCGGCATCGGCGGGTCTCGATCGCGAACGTTTCCAGCAGCTTCTCGATGATCCAGAGGTGGAGAGCATGCTGGTCGCGTTCAAGAAGGAAGGGGTGCGCAATCAGGTGGATGCCACACCCACCCTCTTCGTCAATCGACGCAAGTATCAGGCAGATTTGTCACTGGTGGCGATTGAGGATTTCGTTGAGGAACAAGTCGAGGCCCGCTGAAAGCCCAGAGTTCTATGCCTTTCCCCAGTGAGGAGCACACACTGCAGCCGTTCCCAGCCTCAGGCGGTTCCCTGTCCGACACCTTGCCGAGTGGCAGCGTCACCGCCCTCCACGAGCTGATCTTCGAGAGTATCGACGAGGGGGTGTTCACGGTTGACGCGGACTACCGGATCACGTCGTTCAATGCCGCGGCCGAGCGCATCACCGGCACGCCAAAGTCGGATGCGCTCGGGCGCAAGTGCTACGACGTGTTTCGTGGCAGTATCTGCCAGGGCGAATGTGCCATGAAGCGCACCTTGCGGACTGGGGATCCGGTACGAAATGTGCGGGTGGATATCTTGGACGCTACCATGCGGACTGTACCCATCCGTGTCTCAACCAGCGTCCTCAGACGGGCAGGGGCGCTCCTGGGTGGTGTCGAGGTGTTTCGCGATCTTACGGACATCGAGACCTTGCGCGAGAAGCTCCGCGGGGCACGGGGGGAGATCGTTGGCAATAGCCCCGAGATTCAGGCCGTGTTGAAGCTGCTGCCGGACATCGCTATCGCCAACTCGCCAGTGTTGATCGAGGGTCCGAGCGGCACCGGGAAGGAACTGGTAGCTCGCGCGCTTCACCAATTCAGCCTGCGTGCACGTCACCCTTTCGTTCAGATCAACTGTGCGGCACTCCCGGACTCCTTGCTCGAATCCGAACTCTTCGGTTACACCAAGGGCGCCTTCACGGGTGCGGAGCGGGACAAGCCCGGTCGGTTCTGCCTCGCCAATGGGGGCACGCTCTTCTTGGATGAGATCGGGGATATCTCCCCGACGTTCCAGTCCAAGCTGCTGCGGGTGCTGCAGTCTGGGGAGTTCGAGCCGCTGGGTGCGACCCGCACCGAGCACGCAGATGTGCGGATCGTGGCCGCCACCCATCGCGATCTTGCTCAGATGGTCCGTGACGGCACGTTCCGGGAGGACCTGTTCTACCGAATTCGGGTGGTGCCACTCCGATTGCCAGCCCTCAAGAACCGGCGCGGCGACATCCCACTTCTGGTCGACCACTTCGTTCGAAAGCTCTCCGCAGTGACCGGGAAGTCCATTTCGGAGGTGTCACGTGACGCGCTCGATATCATGTGTCGCTATGAGTTTGCTGGAAACGTTCGGGAGCTCGAAAATGGTCTCGAGCGGGCATTTGTGCTCTGTCAGGGCCTGACCATTCGCCCCGAGCATCTTCCACCAGAGTGGCAGGAGGTGAGCCCGTCTGAGGAGCGAGTCGCTGCTGGTACCCCAGAGTCCACGACCCTGAGAGTAGACTCGGAACGGACCAGGCTGGAGGCGGCGCTGGAGAGTTGTCATTGGAATCGCACCAAGGCAGCGAAACGATTGGGCATCGCGCGCAACACCTTGTGGCGTAGGATGCGAGCGACGGGCCTCTTGACGGAAAGCGAGCCGGGAGCCCTGTCCGAGGATCAAATCCCATGACGAGCAAGCAAAATACGGTGGCTGTCTTGTTGGTGGCCGTTTGTTTCGGTTGCGGCGCGCCTCTGTCGGAGTCAGGCAAAAACCGCGGCGATCCGAGCGGTGGCACCACCTCGGAGAGCAGCGAGCCAGAAGGTTCGGTCACGGGAGGCCCCGTCAACCTCGCCGGCGTGTTCAACGCCCGACATCTTGGCACGCTGCCTGCCGCCGATAGCCGGCTCCGTGACCACATACTGATCCGTTCGGGTGACCTGTCTGAACTGTCCGAGTCGGACTGTTCCGTTTTAGAAACGCTGAACGTTCGCACCGTGATCGATCTGCGCGACGAGCCAGATCTCTCGGACCGCCCAGACGTGCGCTGCGCCGGTGGCCAGACCAATGCTGTGAACATCGTACTGCCGAAGCTTCTTCCTCCTTCGAGCGAGAACTATCTCAATACCCTCACGGCGGCGGAGCCCAGGCTGGCAGAGCTTTTCAGCGTGTTGACTGCCCCCGGCTCTACCCTGATTCACTGTGTGATTGGCCGTGATCGCGCCACGCTGATAACAGCGTTGGTTCTGATGGCGGTCGGTGTGGATTCTTCCACCGTTCTTGCTGATGCCACCACCAATCAGGATCCGTCGATCACCGTGGACAGCTCATGGTTCGACGGAGTACTCTCCCGTCTCGAAGAAGCAGGAGGTATCGAGTCTTACCTTTTGCAGCACGGAGTCACCTCGGCTCAGTTGCTTGCGCTTCGCGAGAAACTGACCGAGCGTCCTCAGTGATTGGCGAGGTCGGTCGTTGCCGGCTCGTCCCCAGGTCAACAAGAAGGAGACGTTGAATACCATTATGGAAACTTCTGCACCAATCACGCTTCCGCGCATTGGAGAGAAAGCCCCCCCATTCAAGGCGGTCACCACCCAAGGAGAGATTGACTTCCCGAAGCAGTACGAGGGCTCATGGGTGATCCTGTTTAGTCACCCGGCGGATTTCACCCCCGTGTGCACCTCGGAATTTATGACCTTTGCTCACTTGGAGCCCAAATTCCATGAGCTGAACTGCAAATTGGTGGGACTTTCGGTCGATGGCCTCTACAGCCACATCGCCTGGCTTCGGACCATCAAGGACAAGATCAACTACAAGGGCATGAAGGACATCGAGGTCACCTTCCCGCTCATCGAAGACATCACCATGGAAGTGGCCAAGGCCTACGGGATGATCCAGCCTGGTGAGAGCAACACCAAGGCAGTTCGGGCTGTGTTCGTCATCGATCCCAAGGGTGTCATTCGCACCATCATCTACTACCCGCTCAGCCTAGGACGAAACTTCGATGAGTTGTTGCGGGTCGTTCAGGCGCTGAAGACGGCGGATGAGTTCTCGATTGCCACTCCCGCGGACTGGCGTCCCGGAGATGAGGTGATTGTCCCGACCGCCGGTTCCTGTGGTGTGGCGAAACAACGCATGGAGAGCAAGGATCTGACCTGTCACGATTGGTTCTTCTGCACCAAGCCGCTTGATAAGGACATGGTTCTGAAGGCCATCACGAAGAAGTGAGGGGAGTTGTGCTGGGCATGGTCCAGCTCATAGAGGACAACGGCCTCTGGGTGGTATCCCCACTCGGAGGTCGTTTTCTTTGGTTCAAGCTGTGCTCAACCAAAGGGTGTGCGGCTCAGTCCAACGGCTTGCAGCACCGGAACCCAGCATAGAGTTCGGACCAGCTGGCATTGTAGCTGCAGTTGACCCGAACACTTGGGCTGGCGCAGTTGAAGGCGCCTCCTCGTACTTCGTAACCTCTCGCATCGCTGGTCGAGAGCACGACCTCCCACGCATTGCCGTTGATGTCGAAGGTTCCGTACTCATTGGTGCACGTGGTGAAGCTGCCGGTTGGGACAGCATGAAAGCAATTGTAGGTATAACCACAGTTCTCGCTGGTCGAACAGCTCGCCAATCCTTGTTCGGTGCAGTAGTCGTCGCAGAAGGTGTCAACGGAGTTGCAGATCTCTCGATCGAATGTGCTTCCGTAGACGAAGGTCGTTACGGCTGGTCCAGTGCAGGCGGAGTGCCAGTGCTCTGCCGAGCAGAGTGTCTTTCCGCTTGCCGTGCAGGCATTCTCAAACTCGACTAGGTGCTCAGCCGTCATGGGATTCGCCATCCAGGGGAGTACACCTGGACGACTGAGGGCGCGCGTATTGTCGGTGCCCGAGCTGGTTGCCGTAGCGTCGGGGCGCGAGGCCTCGTAGCGATCGATGCAGTAAGTGTGGCCGATGGTTACCATGTCTTCAGGGCAACTCGTCAGACACACCTCCCCCTCGTCGATCAGCCCGTCGCAGTCATCGTCCACCTGGTTGCAGAGCTCTTCACCCGAGTATGTGCAGAGATACTCGCAGCCATTGGTGTCAAGGCCATCCAAGTCGTAGCTCCCTTCTGCGCAGCTCGCGATTCGGCACACACCATCCACGCACGACGGTGTGGCGTGCGCGAGAGAGCAAAGGACACAGTACGGGCCGCAGGAACTTGGCAGAGTGTGGTCGAAGCCTTCATCCACTCCCTCGTCTCCAGGCCCACAGCTCACACCGTCGCCGTTGGTATCACCGGGACAGTTACAGTCATCGTCACGACCATTGCACATCTCGAGCACGGGAGTGCACGCTGCGGCCTCACAGCCATTGTCGGCCAGAAGATCGTTGTCGAAGGTGCCCGGTAAGCACTGATACTGACAGACCCCGCTGCTGCAGAGAGGCTCCGCATTTGGCGGCGTGGGACAAGTGTGGTGGCAGGCGCCACAGTGGTTCGGATCATGGAAGAGATCGAAGTCTTCGTCGATCTGCCCGTCGCAATCGTCATCGAGCTCGTTGCACAGTTCCTCTCCCGTCACGGAAGGGGTGCATTCGCAGCCGTCCTCGGGATCCTGATTGGCATCCAGCTTACCGCTCTCACATCGGTACTCGCAGCCAGTTTTGGGATCCTCGTCACGATCGAAGTAGTCCGTGTCGCAGGCCACCAGCTGGCAGTCCCCATGCACGCAGCGGTGCTCCGCATGGGGGAATCCGCACGCTGTGCACTCGGGTGCCACGACACAGTGTCCCGAAACACAATTGTACTCCTCGCCGAAGTGCGCATCGCAGTCTTGGTGAACGGAGCATTCGAAGATGCAGAGTCCTTCTGCTGAGCAGATCTTCGAGCCGGCACAGTCGAGGTCCTCGTAACAGCGCTCGCCGACGAGGCAGCCCGTGCTGGCTATCCCGGCCAGAAACCCTAGAGCCGTCCGGAATCGAGCGAAAACGTTCCTGGCAGTGCCTGGCTGCGCGAACATTGTCCAACCTTACCGCAGCTTGCACCTCGCGGTTAGGGTGAAAGGACTCCGCGAGAGTGCTACTCCTGCGCCGGCCCGAGGGGGGGGGAGACGAAGTGTCTCACCCGTGCCCAGGAAGGACAGCAGAACGTGACGCTTGCTTGGATCATTTTGGCTTCGCTGACAGGAGGGGTGCTGTCGGTACTCCTGGCTTCCTTGGTCCTCTTGCTTCGCGCTGGGCTTACTGAGCGGATTCTACCGAGATTGATCAGCTTCTCCACTGGCGCTCTGCTCGGCGCAGCCTTGCTTGGCATGGTGCCGCATGCGCAGCGAACACTGCCGGCTACAGCGGTTGGACCGACCCTACTGGGTGGCTTGATTGTCTTCTTCGTGATGGAAAAGCTGCTCGTGTGGCGGCACTGCCACAAACACGACTGCGAGGTGCATGCCAGCGCAGGACCGCTGCTTCTGATCGGCGACGCCTTTCACAACTTCGTCGATGGCGTTGTGCTCGCTTCTGCCTTTCTGCACTCCACACCGCTTGGCATTACGGTTGCCTTGTCCACCATCGCTCACGAGGTGCCCCAAGAGCTCGGAGAGTTCGTGGTTTATCTGCGTGGTGGCTATTCGCGACGACGAGCGCTCGCCCTCAACGCCATGACCAGTCTCGCGACCCTGCCAGGTGCGGTGCTGGGCTACCTGTTCCTGTCCCATGCCAAGCTGCTCAGCGCTTACCTTCTGGTCTTTGCTGCGGCAGGCTTTCTGTATGTGGCGCTCGCGGATCTCGTCCCCACCCAACGTGGAAAATCCAGCCTACGTGTCACCATCGTCGACCTTCTGCTCATGATCTGTGGCGTCGGCGTGATTGCCTTTTTGGCGCATCGGCACTGACCGAGAGTTCGCCGTTCCATTGCGTTCGCCCGAATCCTTCCCGGGTGCTGTCCGGGTTCCATCTCCGACAACCATGACGATGCCGGGCGCAACAACCCGGCATGGCAAAGGCGTGCGACGGAAAGTCTCCCGCGAGAAATGCGTTCAGCACCTCATCCACGTCTCCGGCAACGAAGCTTACGACCACAACGCCTCGGCGGAGTAGTAACTCCTCGACTTGTCGGGTGATAGCGCCACACAGAAGCACATCAATGCTAGCTTCGAGTAGCCAGGAAACCCGAGACTCGACCGATCTGTTACCGAACCAGAAATCCTTGTGATCGTCGATCGTCCGTCCGCTCATCGACATGATGCGTACCTGCTGGCAAGAGTCGAAGACGGGGGAGATGCGGTTCTCCCAGACGGGCAGGGCGAGCTTGGTCACGGCTGGCTCATGGGATGGTCTGCAAGTCGGATGCCAGAGCGTTTGGTCGCGAACTTGGGTGTTGTGCCGCTGATCTCCCGCCGAGAGTTGCACGACAGCGACACTCGGTGCTCGTCAAGGGTGCGAGCTTGCGACCCCAGGAACGATTCCGGCTTGCCCATTTTGGGAATATGCACAATACTGACCGGCACTAGCCAGGTCTGAAGTCGCCCAGAACCCCACCGCGGTGGGCCGACCTTCCGGTTCGAGGTGCCCAGGGCCGAATGGTGTGAAATGGCGAAGCGAGCGAAGCAAGTCGAGAGCCACGAAGCGCTCTCCACGGTGGCGACCGAGTCGATCCTCGAGAGTATCTCGGACGGCGTCTTCACTGTCGATCAGAACTGGCACATCACCTCCTTCAACCGCGCCGCGGAGCAGATCACCGGGGTGGCTCGCGACCAAGCCATCGGGCGTCGGTGCTCTGAGGTGTTTCGGGCTGGAACCTGCGAGTCCGCGTGCGCTCTGAAACGGACCATCCAGACTGGTTCGCCGGTGATCAATCACACGACCTACATCATTCGTCATGATGGCCGACGCGTTCCAATCAGCCTTTCGACGGCGCTTCTGCGGGGTTGTGACGGGCAGGTGTTGGGCGGAGCCGAGACCTTTCGCGACCTCTCCGTGGTGGAGACACTTCGGCGCGAGATCCGCGGGCGCTCAGAGCTCGCAGACATCGTGACCAAGAGTGAGGCCATGCATCGGGTGCTCGACATGCTCCCGCGGATCGCCGGCAGCCAGAGCACCATCCTGGTTCGCGGTGAGACTGGCACAGGCAAGGAGTTGGTGGCGCGGGCCATCCATGCGCTCGGACCGCGTCGGGTGGGGCCGTTCGTTGCCATAAACTGCGGCGCCATTCCTGATGCGCTTCTCGAGTCCGAACTCTTCGGGTACAAGGCGGGGGCGTTTACCGGGGCCACCCGAGACAAGCCAGGACGCCTTGCCTTGGCCCAGGGCGGCACGCTCCTGCTCGATGAGATCGGTGAGTTGAGCCAGACCTTGCAGGTGAAACTGCTGCGAGTGCTGGAGGAGAGGTGTTATGAGCCGCTCGGCGCCCTGCGCACCGAACAAGCGGACATCCGAATCATCGCCGCCACCCACCGGGATCTCGCAGCGATGGTCGAGCGTGGGGAGTTTCGTCGAGATCTCTACTACCGGATCTGTGTCATGGAAGTGGAACTTCTGCCCTTGCGTCGGCGCCGCGAGGACATTCCCGCACTGGTCGAACACTTCGTTGCGCGGTTCAATGCGCTCGAGAACAAGAACGTGACCGGGGTGCAGGCGGATGCTCTGGCGCGGCTGATGGTCCACGAGTTTCCGGGCAATGTGCGGGAGTTGCAGAACATCATCGAGCATGCGTTCGTCTTGATCGAGCACGGTGCAATTGGTGTCGAACACCTGCCTTCGAACCTAAAACGCGCGCTGCCCCCTTCGCCCGCTCCACAGATCAAACAAGCTCTGGAAGAGGTGGAGAGCCGCGCCATCGAGGAGGCTCTGCGAAGCTGTTCGGGGAACCGGTTGGCGGCTGCGCGCAAGCTTGGGATCCACAAGAGCACACTGTTTCGCCGCATCAAACAGCTGGGGCTGGTGCCGCCCGAGAAGGATGGGCGGCAGTCGTGTCGCACCGACGTTGGCTGACCTGTGATCTCACGATCGACCTGCGGTGCGCCGCCCGCGTCGCCAGGTTTGCGCGAAGCGGGGTCTCGGCATCTCCCGTCGTATCTCCTGGGCTGCGCGCTCGTTACACGACACCCCGGCGACAGACTGCGTGCAGGCAAGATGACCCGTCAGATGTCGAGAGAAGAACCGATCTCGGCACGCCCGGCTGGACTCGAACCAGCGACCAGTGGGTTAGAAACCCACTGCTCTATCCGACTGAGCTACGGGCGCAAGGGGTAAGGTCCCGCAGAATCCGCCACGGTTTCGCCGGTCTGTCAAGGTCCGGGCGAGGACTTTGACCCTTCCCCCCGACGGGGAGTATCTTTCGCGCATGGCTCTCCGCTTTGCCGTCACCGCGCTCTCCCTCACTCTCTCCCTTGCCTGCTCCGGGGCTGGCCCATCCCCCAAGACCGCGGACGATGCCGAATCCGAGCAACAGGAAGAAGAGCCTGAACTCTCCGAAGAGAACAGAGAGGAGCGGGCGGAGGTATTGGCAGAAGAGAAGCGTCGACAGCAGGAGCAAGAAGAGGTTGATCAGCCCGAGCTGAAGAAGGAACCGGCGCAGCCTTCGAAGGGAGATGTTCCAGAGCCGAAGTGGGTGGAAGGTGGCAGCGTGAATGATGCCATCAACGCCGTGCCTCAAGGCTTGGAGCGCGAGAACCTGGAGCAAGAAGCGCTCGATCGACCGCTGCTCGATCCGACACTCTACCAGCCCTGCAAGGGCGGGCCGAACCAGCACTTTCAGATCAAGTTTGCGGTCTGGGACGGCAAGATAGTCGGACTCGACATCAGCACGACCCCCAAGAACCCGAGTTTCGAGAGCTGCCTGCGCGAAGTCGTTTCACGTGTGAAGTGGCCGCGCGGTGATCGCACGCGCTCGCTCAACATCAGCACCGTCTCTTTCTAGAGCCTCGACGAGGCGGCTTCTTTGAGCCACACCTGCTCCGAGGTAAGGCCGAAACGCCGCTCTTTGTCTTGGTAGTGCGCGACCGCCGCCCGCAGGACCTCTGGGGTGAAGTCGGGCCACATGATGGGCAGAAACAGCAGTTCCGCGTAGGCGGCTTCGAGCAGCAAAAAGTCGCTGATTCGCGATTCTCCACCGGTGCGGATCAGGAGATCGACGTCAGGTAGCTTCGAGGTGGACATCGCGCGTCGCAGCGCCCGAAAGTCAACATCCCTTCCCTCGATTCTTCCAGCGGCCAGCTGCTCGGCGAGACGACGCACGCCGATCAACACATCCTCGCGGCCCCCATAGGAAAGCGCGAGCGTCAAAGTCATCTTGGTGCCGGTCGCGGTCGTCGACATCAGCTCCTCGATCGCGGCGCGGGTATGAGGGGGGAGGCGCTCGGGTTGGCCGATCACCTGCACTGCCACACCAGTCTCACGGAGCTCTGTGGCTTCGCTCTTGGCAAAGCTCACCATCAGGTCCATCAGACCGCTTACTTCGTCGGTTGGTCGCGACCAGTTGTTCACGCTAAATGCGTAGAGGGTCAAGTACGAGATGCCGAGCCGCACTGAGGTTTCGACGGCGTGTCGAACAGCCTTGGCGCCTTCGGCGTGCCCCATGAGCCGATGCTGACCACGGGCTTTGGCCCAGCGACCGTTACCATCCATGATGATGGCCACATGCCGAGGAATCGATGAGGAAGCGTGCATGAGGGCGTTTGGCGAGGTGTGAGCGAGCTGTGAGCGAGCTGTGCCGAGGGGAGCTGGTCGAAGCCAGATTGGTGGAGGGCCCTCAGCATGACCCATTGGTCGCGGACTTTCGACCCGGATTCGTTCCTGAGGGCCCGGGCACCTCTCCGTTCTTCGCGCAACAAATCAATAATAACCAATAGTTGCGCCGATGTTGGGGATGCCGAGTCAGCCCGGCTGGAAAAGTATCCGAGCCATTGATCGCAGGTTGGCATGAGTCAGAAAACGAGTGTAAGAACCGCCTGATGTCCCTGCCGCCCAAGCGCGAAGTGATGATGTCACTGCTGTCGAAGAGCAGTGTCTACGTGCACCTCGATTCGCGCAGGCCGGGAGTATCCGTGCCTCCACGGTTTCGCGGACAGGCTCAACTGGTTCTTCAGATTGGTCTGAACCTGGCGGTCCCGATCCGCGACCTGGAGGTTGATGATGAAGGCTTTTCCTGCACGTTGAGCTTCAGTCGGCAGCCGTACTTCTGTGTTTTGCCGTGGGGGAGTGTCTTTGCGATGGTGGATGAGAGCCAGCGCGCGATGGTCTGGCCGGACGACGTGCCGATGGAGCTCGCCGCGGCCCTTCAATCCCAGGCTGAGGCGCAGAACGCCAAGAAGAAGGCGGAGGACGAGAAGGCCAAAGCTCGCTCCCGCTTCCGTGCGTTGGACGGCGGCGATCCGTTAGAGGCTGGCGCTCCGACCGCTGCTGCAAAGCCGAGGACTGCGCCCGCTCTGGCCGCGGTGGAGGATCCAACACTGGCGCCGGTCGAGAAACAGCCCACTGCCCCGGTCGTTGCAGAACCAGAAGCGAAGACAAAGACCGGTGGTGAGCGGGCGAAGCGCCCCAATCACCTTCGCCTGGTCAAGTAGCGGAACCTGCCACCGACGACGCGCCTGCCACTGCGTTTTCGTCCGCGCCACCATCAGCTGCCCCCGCCGCCGCTGCCTCTCCCCCAGCCATGCCCGCGCTCGCAGAACCTGCTGCGCCTGCGGCACCGCCGTCGGTTGGCTGCTTCGAGGCGTCCTGGCACTCCCACGAGCCTTCGGTTCCGATCGCGCAGAGGAAGCCACTCACGCATCCGAGAAGCCGGCAGCTCCCAATCGCGCACCGTCCGTCCTCGCCACAGGTCTCATTGTGTTCGAGGGCGCAGTCACTCGGTCGGGCGCAGCTGGCCTCGGCGCGCTCGCAGACTCCGGTCGCCGTGTTGCACTCATAGCCCACGCCGCAGTCGCTGTTCCGGTAACAGGTCATGGTGCTGCTGTCGTGTGAGCATCCGAACAACACGAAGCACCAGAGCGCGACAATGGCGCCTCCGCTCAGCGACCCTGCATTTGACCTTGCCATAGGACCTCGGGGAACAGCCCGAGTATAGCGGAGAGCAGAGACGAGCACGAGGGGGGGGCCTGCCGGTTGGCCGAGTGGCCTCCTCCGGCTGCAATCGACGAAAATCCGCACACCCTGCCGGAGCGACGTATGATGAGTGCCAGGCCTGGCCATTTTCCCAAGTGAGTCTTCATGGACGTTCGTTGCGCTGGATGTGGAACGGAGTACGAGTTCGATGACGCGCTGATATCCGAGCGCGGCACCTCTGTTCGTTGCACCCAGTGCGGCCTCCAGTTCCGCGTTCACCCACCCAAGACGGCGGGGCTCGGCCCCGACGAGTGGGTGGTGATCACTGGCCTCGGTGAGCGGATCATCTACTTCAGTCTGCGCGATCTTCAGAAGGGCATCACCCGAGGTGAGGTTGGGGAGAACGATCTGTTGAGTCGTGGGCGACGTCCTCCACGACCACTCGCAACCATCGCTGAACTTCTCCCCTTCTTTCCTTCTCATGCTCAGCCCTCGCCCGTGCGCCAGCCAAAAACCTTGGCTGGCGTCGGTGTCCAGCGAAGTACTCCGAGTTATGGAAACGCAGCGCGGGGCAACACCGACACCATCTCCGGTGTGGCGCCACCTGCCAATCCCCCGGAGGCGGTTCCAGCGGTCGTCACGCGCGTTGCTGAGACCGTGGCTGTTGCGGAGACACGTACCGCAATGACAGGGACGATCATCGGGATCGGAACTGTGCCTGGGTCGGCTTCCTCCGTCTCCGCCCACAGTGTGGTGCCAGTGGTTGCGCAGCCGTTCGCGCAGATCGAGGGTAAGGCGGTTGACACCGGTGCCGGAGCAGACCAGCAGAGTGTGCCCAATGAGGGCAGATTCGAAACTGCCGACCAAGGGTTTCACGGCAGTGAGCCACCCACGATACGGCATACGCCACGTGGGCTTCGCGTCGCGAAGAAGATTGAGGATGTGCCAAGCCAAGGGGGGCCAGCGGCCCTAGAAGACCCGAGGAGCACCCTGGTGTCTTCGTCACGCAAGAACCCAGAGCCCGCGAGTTTCCCGGAGCCGAGCACGGCTCCGGGGCTGGGAGTATCGCAATCAGCCGCTGCCGTGGCCCCACCCGCGTTTCTTCGCGCGTCGAGCGTGCCGCCTGCTGCGTCGAGCGTGCCGCCTGCCGCGTCGAGCGTGCCGCCTGCTGCGTCGAGCGTGCCGCCTGCTGCGTCGAGCGTGCCGCCTGCCGCGTCGAGCGTGC
>CAYNEY010000036.1:37565-63497 GCA_964396375.1 uncultured Polyangiaceae bacterium
GCGTCGAGCGTGCCGCCTGCCGCGTCGAGCGTGCCGCCTGCCGCGTCGAGCGTGCCGGTCGCACCCAGAACTGCTGCCGCGGTCACCGTGCCTGCCAGTCGCGTGGCGCGGAGTTCCCCCGGTCGGAAGGATTCCAGTCGAGATGATGCGTCCCCCTCCCCCGATCGCCGAGTGGTTGAAGGGGATGGCCTTGGGAGATGGGTCGGTGTAGTGGCGGTGGTCTTGTTCGCGGGCGTGGGCTCGTTCTTGCTTGTCTCGTGGTGGCGTCACCGCAGCATGGTTAGAGACCAGGACGCCATGGTCGCGATTTGGGAGCCAGCAGCCACTCCCACAGCCGCAACCAGCTCTTCCCCGCGCGCAGATGAGCCAACTGTAACGCCGCCATCCGCCAGGAGCTTGCCGAGCGGGGAGGTTGCCGTCGCCCAGCCGAGCGCAGCGCCTGCCGATACTGTTACGACGGAGGTTGTTCGAACCGCCGCCGAGGACGCGAAGCGCGAAGAGGACAAGCGTCTGCTTGCGGGCGATTACGGGACGCGCTTGCGCAGAGCGAGCGCCTTGGCTGGCAGGGGCGAGACGACTCTTGCCGAGCGACTCTATCAGTCGGTGCTTGCCGAGCGTCCCGCCGACACCGAAGCCATCACCGGGCTTGGCAATGTCTACCGAGCGCGCGGTGAGACCACCTCTGCGCTGGCTCTGTACGAGAAGGCTTTGCGCTACAACGACAGCTATCTTCCGGCGCTGAGCTCGGCCGCGGATATCAAGTGGCAGGGTGGCAATCGCGCGGAGGCGGCGGCGCTGTACCGCCGGTTGGTGGACAGGTTCGGGGAGACAACGGTGTATGGGCAGCGCGCTTCTGCTCGTCTGCGCGAACTAGAACCAAAGCCTGAGAGCGTTCCGAGCGCCGTGCCTGCCGTTTCGGGGGCAGCGGCGAGCACCTCCGAGCCAGGTTCGGTTCCGATGCCCTCCGCCAGCGGTGTGGCCACCGACACTCTGGAGCCACCGGAGCAGCGCAGGTGAGAGCCGCCTGCCGCGTCGTCGCCGTCCTCCTTCTTTCGATCGTCGCCTGCAACGGACGTCATCAACCGCGCGCGACTGGGCGTAGTTCGCCTGAGCCCGAGAAGGACCAGGCGGCCCAGGGTGTGCTGGCCGAGATCGATCTTCGGGGTGGCGTTTTCGAGTCGACGGCGAGTGACGGCTGGTTTCCCCGTCCTGCCAACACCACTTTCGTTGGCCTGGTTCGTGCGCTCGAGCGGGTGGCGCGCGACAAGGACAAGAAGGGGGTGTTCCTGCGCCTTGGCACCACCCCCCTCGAGTTCGCCCGCGCCGAAGAGCTGGGTCGGCTCTTGGCGCGTATCAACGCGACCAAACCGGTGATCTGTCATGCTCACACGCTGACCCGTGCGAGCCTTTGGTTGACGTTGCGAGGCTGTCGTGAGACCTGGTTGAGTAGGGCGGGTGACGTCGATGCGGTTGCCCTCTCTGCCCAGTCCATCTACATGAAGCGGCTCTTGGATCGCTTCTCGATCCAGGCGGATTTCATCGCTGTCGGCCGCTACAAGAGCGCCGCCGAGCCGCTGTTGCGCGACGGACCGAGCGAGGAGAGTCGTGCGGAGTTGCTGGAAGTCCTTGGTGGAATCCGTCAGAGCATGCTCGAGGATCTGTCCGGCGAGAAGCCGGAGGTGATGGGCAGCCTGGAGCAGGGGCCCTTTGCTGCCTTGACCGCGCGAGAGTTGAAACTGGTTGATCAGCTCGGGGACGAGAAGCTAGCGCGCAGTTCGGCGAAGCGCCTGACCCGAGCCCGGGAGACTCAAGTCGAGTTTGGGGAGGGGGCAGCTCGGGTTGCGGGTCTCGAACTCAGAGAGTGGCTGCGGTTGCTCTCTGGTGTCGACACGGACGCCGAGGGATTGCCGCATGTGGCGGTGTTGCCGGCGATCGGTGGCATAACCATGGGATCGAGCGGGGTTTTTGGCAGCGAGGGGATCTCGTATGAATCGTTTGCCAAGACCATCGATCGGCTGCGCGACGACAGCCAGGTGCGCGCAGTGGTGCTGCGTGTCGATTCTCCCGGCGGTTCGGCGCTGGCGAGCGACCTTCTCTGGGAGCATCTCCGGGGGCTGGCCGAGGAGAAACCGCTCATCTGTTCGATCGGAAGCATGGCGGCGAGCGGCGGATACTACCTAGCCTCGGCGGCGCGCCGCATATTTGCCAACCGAACCAGCATCGTTGGTTCGATCGGGGTGGTGGGTGGCAAGATTGCGATCGGCTCGGCCCTGTTCGAGCAAGGGATCACCACCGTCACCCTGTCGCCTGCCACCGATCCGACCGCCGAGCGTCGAGCGGCCTGGGCCTCACCGCTGGTTGCCTGGGATGATGAGACGCGCACCCAGCTCCACGCTACCATGAGCGAGATCTATGGACTCTTCGTGGAGCGGGTGGCCACGGGCCGCGGGGTCGAGCAGAGTGCCATCCTTCCCCACGCCGAAGGCCGGATCTTTGACGGAATAGCCGCCAAGGAGCGTGGTCTCGTGGATGAACTCGGGGGTCTCGACGAAGCACTTCGGCTCGCCTTTCGTCTGGGCGGACTGTCCGAGCAGAGCCCCATCAGCGTTGAAGGTCCCGCCGAGGGGCTGATGGAGGCGCTCGGGATCTCTGCCGACGCAACCGCAGAGGATTTGGGGCGCGCGCTCGAGCGTGCCCACGCCCGCTCCTTCCGACCCCTCAAGCTTGCGCCAAGGGCGCTGGTGCCCACCATGGTTGCTCTCTCGCCGCTGCTCGGGGCGGAGAGAGTGCTCGCCGTACCGGCAAACCCAATTGTGCTCGGAAACCTGGAACTCTGACCCTCACGGGCCAGAGAACCGGTCTGGCGGCTCCTAGCGTGCCAATTCCGATCCGAGCCGGCCCGTCGGAACCCTCCAGCATCCCACTTCTCGTGGCGATTGGAGGATCGGGCGACGTATGCCATCTTTGTTCGAGAGCCGCGCCTTCCTTTTTTCAGCCTGGCTCGGGAGTCCCACCATGCGTCCTTCACCCTGGCTGTTTTCGCTTCTGGTTCCGTCCGTTGTGATCATCGGCTGCAGCGCGACCGATGGAGGTGGGGGAGAGTCGTACGGTTCGACGGGTGGTTCGGGGACGGCTGGCGCCCCCACCATCACCGTTCCGGTGGCGACTGACGAGAATGGAAGACCGCTGAACCTTGGCACCGAGAGTGAGTGCAACGGTATCGACGACAACAACAACGGGATCATCGATGACGTCGATGTGGGTAAGGATGGCGTGTGCGATTGCCTCGCCGTCGCGACCATCGGCTGGCCCGAGAGTCCCGGCGCCAGTGTGGCGGATGCCAACTTGGGCTCATTCACTGCCTGGCTGCAGGTGCTCGGAAGCCGCCCTCCCGTGCATCTGGGTGATGCGACCATCACCGCCGAATCTCTGGCTGGGATCCAGGTTTTGATCATTCAGAACATCATGCGCCGGGCCTACTCTGCCGCAGAGATCGGCGCGATCGCAGACTGGGTGAACAACCAGGGTGGCGGTGTGATGACGATGGCGGGCTACACCGCGAGCGCAGCGGATGCCAACAACGTAAACCAGATCTTGCTCGGTTTGGGTGGGATCCAGTACGATCTTTCCTCGGGTGGCGCAGGTTTCTTGCAGTCCGGGGACCAGTCGGTGGCCATCACCCAGTGGAACCCCGCCCACCCGATCGCCGCGGGGGTGACGGGCGTGGGGGTGTACTACGGTTATCCCGTGAACGTGCCGGCTGTGTCCGGCGCAGACTGGGTTGCTTCCCATGCAGGGTTGGGCAGCTCCGGCATTGCGGGTGGTACGCTTCAGTTGGGGGTGGGTCGGGTCTTCGTCTGGTCGGACGAGTGGATTACTTTCACCAAGGACTGGACCACCCGGGCTGACTACAACATCCCGAAGTTCATGGCGAACACCATGATGTGGCTGACTCCGCAGAACCAGTGTCAGGTGGATATCCCGGACATCGTTCCGATGGAGTGATCGCTCTCGCTCACAATTGCCTGCTGACCTGGTAACCCGTGGTAAGGAAGGGTGGATGCGTTCTCTCTGGTTGCTCGTGCTCTTGGTCTCGTACCTTGGCTGTGGTGGCTCCTCGCGCCGCATGCGCGCCACCGAGCGCCCGCCAGATCCTCCGGTATCTACCACCCCCACGGTGGCCACCCGCACTTTCGTCCCGGTGGTTGCTACACCTGCGGTCGCTCCGGCCCCCGCGCCCGAGGTGCGCAAAGAGGCTACTTCCCCAGTGAAGGTGGTGGTCTCGCCGCCCAAGCCGAAGGTGGTTGGTGTGTCAGAATCGGATGTGAAAACGTGCGAGGCGCGGGCGACACCGCTCAGCCGATGCGAGTTCGCTCAGCTGAGCGTGACCGAACCGAAGGCGTTGTCGCGTGCCATCGAACGCTGCGTGGCTCGCCACATAGCTGAGCTGTATGCCTGTCTGTGCGACCACGGAAGCCAGCTGCACTGTGACTACGCTCGGCTCGAGCAGCGGGAGCTCGAGCACTTCGACGCATCATCCCGCTGAGTCCGGAGTTCTGCGAACTCTGGTTTTTAGCTGCACTTCAACGAGTGGGAGCGCACGAAATCTACCAGCTGGGAGACGTAACCGTAACACACTGACACCGAGGTGTCGGCGGAGCCGTAGTAGAGTGCGAGTCGGCCTGTTGGGCCGTCGACCAGCGCCGCACAGGGGAAGACCACGTTGGGCACGTTGCCTACTGTCTCGTAGAGCACGGTCGGGCAGAGGATACACGGATCGGTGCGGGCGATAACCCGGTGGGGCTGATCGAGATCAAGGAGGGCTGCCCCAGCGCTGTACACGAAGCCATTACAGGTGGTGACCACACCGTGGTAGATGAGCAGCCAGCCCTCCGAGGTCTCGATTGGCACCGGGCCAGCGCCGATCTTCGTACTCTGCCACCCGTTCTCCTCTCGCACCGGTGCCATCACGTGACGGTGTCGTCCCCAGTGCACGAGATCTGGACTGAAGCTGACGAAGATATCTCCGAACGGAGTGTGTCCGGCGTCGCTCGGTCGGCTCAGAAGCGCGTAGCTGCCGCCGATCCGTCGCGGGAAGAGCACACCGTTGCGGTTGTAAGGGAGAAGAGCATTCTCGAGCTGGTTCCAGGTGACGAAATCGTCGGTAACGCCAAGACCAATGGTTGGGCCGTGGTAGCCATTGCACCAAGTGACATAGACACGCCCCTCGAGGTGGACCAGCCGTGGATCGTAGCCGTAAACGAAGCGGTGGGCCTCAGAAGTCCCGCTTTTCCACACGATCGGCTCTGGATCGAGCTCCCAGGCGAGACCATCTCGGCTGCGCCCAGCGTGGAGCTGCATACGTCGGCTGCGATTGTCCACCCGAAAGACACCAGCGAAAC
Organism: uncultured Polyangiaceae bacterium; assembly: GCA_964396375.1. Classification (GTDB taxonomy): domain Bacteria; phylum Myxococcota_A; class Polyangia; order Polyangiales; family Polyangiaceae; genus FEN-1139. The sequence goes on from CAYNEY010000036.1 coordinate 42,968, forward strand.
CATCACCGTAGGGAACGACAGCGCTGTTGTGAATGAAGCTGGCACACGGGATCGAGCCGGGGCCGAGCAGCGGGTTATGCGCGGACCGGAAGAGCAGTGGATGGGAGCCTGGGAGCGGTTCCTCCCAAGGCATGTGGGGCAGAGCAGGGGCGAAGACCGTCAGATTTGGCATGGGGACACTCGGCTATTGCATACGGAAAGACCCCTTGTTAGTAAACCGCTTTAGTCTACTGACAAGGCTGTTTGGCCGATGCTCCCGTCAGGTTCCCCGATGGACAAGAACCGTTTCCGCTCCCAGGCCTCCTCGCCCCTTCGCTCTCTGCTGCCGCTCCTCATCGGCTGCGCGCTTGCGAGCAGCGGCTGCCTGCGCCTGAAGTCCGTTCCCCGAGCGGGGGCTGAGCCGCCTCCAAAATACATGGAGGCCACCGACAAGTTCGAGTTGATGGACATCAAGCCGGTTACGGAACCGAGCGGTCACTTCATTCTGGACGGCAAACCCTACTGTTTCTACGGTACCAATAACTACTACCTGACCTTCAAGAGTCAGAAGATGGTCGACGACGTGCTTCTGGCAGCCAAGGAGATGAACCTGGAAGTGATCCGCTTCTGGGGTTACATCGATCGGGGCTCTTTGGATGGCTCGCGGCCCAGTGTGGATGGTGATGGCACCAAAGATGGCGTCTACTTCCAGTACTTCGATTCGGCGACGGGGAGCCCTGCTTACAACGAGGATCCGAAGACTGGGTTGCCCCGGCTCGACTACGTGTTGTCGCGCTGTCGGCAGCTAGGTCTCAAAGCCATCGTGGTGCTCACCAACAACTGGAAGGACTTTGGGGGGATGGACCAGTACGTGCGCTGGTACCAGAAGGACCACCATCACGAGTTTTACACCGATCCCGAGATCCGACAGGCTTACAAGAGTTGGGTCAAATACCTGATCGAACGCAAAAACAGCCTGGATGGGACGCTCTACCGCGACGATCCTGCCATCTTCGCCTGGGAGCTCGCCAACGAGCCGCGCACCATCAACTATGACCAGCTAGACTCCGCGACCGGCTGGGACAAAACCACCATCACCAAGTGGGCGGACGAGATGAGTGGCTATATCAAGTCCCTCGATCCAAACCACATGGTGGCGGTGGGTGACGAGGGGTTTCTGACCAGCGGCGGCCACTGGCTGTTCGAGGGTTCGGATGGTGTGGACCACGTGGCATTGACCAGCCTCCCAAACATCGACTTCGGAACTTTTCATCTGTATCCGGACAACTGGAGTACTGGCGTCAAGATCGCCACCCGCTGGATCGAAGAGCATCTCGAAGTCGCGCGTGACATCGGCAAGCCCACCATCATGGAAGAGTACGGAGTGGTGGTTGGCCGCAACGACAAGAACGAGATCACCCGGGGCTGGGAGCGGCGCCGCGTCACCTACACGAACTGGAACGAGATGCTGATGAAGCGTGGTGCAGCTGGTTCCATGTTCTGGATCCTCTCCGGGCTAGATGATCAGCGTGGAGGCCTCTACCCCGACTTCGACCACTACACGATCTACAAGGGAGATCGGACCCACCAACTCCTGCGTCCCTATTTCGAGGGCTTCGGGAAGCAGGCGCAGGCCTGCCAAAGCGCCACCGGCGAGCTTCACCCACCCTCACCCTTCGTCAAGGCTACCCGGCGGCATCGTGTGGCCGCCTTGGATGTGCCCGCCGTGATGGCTGGGCTGGGAGCCGTCGATGTTCCCCGTTGAAGTTTTCGACCTGATATCACTCTGCGTCCTTTAACCCGTCCGAGACGACCATGTCATTTGACCCAAATTTCACGAGCACCCCCCGTGTCATCTCGCTCGCGAGCGTTGCCCTTTCGCTCGGCCTCATCGGTTGTATCACCAGCCCGCCTTGGGAGCATGGAGACACGCCGATCGCCAAACAAGCGCAGATGAATCCCTGTCCAGACGGGTTGCTGGACGATCTCGAGGACGGCGATGGTCAGATCGCGAAGCTCGGTGAACGCGGTGGATACTGGTTCACCTATGCGGACAAGTTCGGGTCCACCATCGAGCCGAAGAAGTTCGCTCCCGAGCCCGGTGGACCCGCGGGCAGTAAGCTTGCTGCGCGGATGAAGGGCAAGGTCGCGGAAAATGGCGATTTCCCTTACGTGGGCATGGGCTTCAACTTCACAAACCCGAAGGGCTTGTACGATGCCTCGAAGGCAGCCGGAGTGCGCTTCTGGGCGAAGGGTCCAGGGAGAGTTCACATGGAGTTGCCTGATGCCAACACCACTCCCGAGGGTGATCGCTGCAGCGACTGTTACAACGATTTTGGCGTCTTTCTCGCGCTCGAGCCCGAGTGGAATCGCTACACCATCCCCTTTGATCGCTTCCAGCAGAAGCCGGGCTGGGGTGACCGTGCCCCAGCGGTGGCGGAGCATGAACTCTATGCCCTGGAATGGCAGTTCGACACCTACGGTGCGGAGTACGAACTCTGGTTCGACAACGTGGAATTGGTTGGTTGTGACCTCCCCGAGGAGCAGCCGTGAGAGGGCGGCTGGTTGGCGTGCTCGGTGTGCTCGCACTCACCTCCTGCGGTGGCACGGATGAGGGACGGCGCGCTGAGTCTTTCGAGGTTGTGACAGTCGATGACCCTGGAAGTGTGCCGGTGCGCTGCAGCGTGGACGACGAGTATGATTTCGGCACCATCGATACCAACCCAGTCTTCGAGGATTTCGAGCTGGGCAGCGTGGTCGGCGGTTGGTACCTCAACAATGATCAGTGCGATGAGTGCGACAAGCTGATCAACCAATTGCGAGACCTCCAGGTCGAGGTGCCCAACTGCGGTATCCTCGACGAGAGTGTCGAGGAGGAGGCCTTGTGCGCACAAAAGGCTCAGCTGGAGGCGGAGATTGAGATCTGTAAGCCTCACTGTCTGGCGGCTGCCTCACCCAACCCCTACCAGAAGCCCCTACCCGCGGCGCGAATTCAAGAACCGCGGTGTGGGAGCCAGTACGCGATGCATATCCAGGGTGGCCCGATGACGCGGTGGGGCGGGGTGATGGGGGTCCAGTTCGCGGCTCCAGGTATCGACGCCAGTGACTGGGATGGCGTGGCCTTCTGGGCGCGAGTTGGACCGGAGAGCCGCCATCCCATCCGCTTCGAGGTATCCGACAAGTTCACCGACGACAAAGTGCGCGAAGAGGCCAAGCCTGACGAAGAGCAGGCCGAGGCATGTCTCTCGGATGCCCCGCGCGACCAGACGCGGGAGGGCTGCGACAAGTTTGGCGTCAACCGCTCGCTGACCACGGATTGGCAGTTCTTCGCCATTCCCTTCGAGGAGATGCGTCAGTCAGGATGGGGCATGCAGGCCCCCTATCTCGACAAGGCGGGCCTCCGTTCCTTGAGCTTCATGTACGCGACGGGGGTATGGGACATCTGGATCGATGATCTCGCCCTCTTCCGGAGGAAGAACCCGTGACGATCAGAACCGTCGCGCCCATCTTTGGCGTCCTATCCTGGGCTGCTCTGAGTCAGGCGCAAACCAACCAAGTTGACACCGAAGGCTGGGAGTTCAAAGACACTCCCTCGGCGGTTGAGGCCAGTGAAGCCGCTCTGCCCGAGGTGATCGACGAGCCGCCGAAGTCCGCCACGATTCCCGGCTATCAGCGACAGATAGGGCTTGGGCTCTCTCCCCACCTTCCACTCGCGCCCGCATCGTTGCCCGGCACCTTGCAGCCCGCCTTTGGTTCGCCCAACTTCGGACGGAGTCTTGGCTACGAGTTCCATGGTTACATGCAGGTTCCCCTCCGCGCCAGCTTTGGCACGCGGGACAAGGCTTGGGCAGGTCAGCACGATTTGGTGATCCACGGTGATCCGGTGGTGCCCGGTGCCAACTACGGTTGGTTCGAGCACACCATGACCGTGCCCACACCCTGGGCCCACCTCGCCTTCACGGTGGGAAACCGGACCGTCAAGGCTACCACCCAGGTGGGTGCTTGGAGCATGACTGAATCGGATGAGGCCGCCGGCTACTTCCGCGCCCCTTCCAAGGTCTGGTTCAACAGCGCCTTTTTGACCTATTCGCCCCAAGTCGAGCCAGTGGTGCTCAGGATCACCGCCGGTGCCTACCCGGAACGCTACGGGGGTATGGGACGCTGGACGCAAGGCGCCTACGCGAGTGCGATCATCGGTAGCGTGAGTGGTGTTGGTGCGACGGCCACCGTCGAGCTGCCCTTCGAGGGCGACTGGACGGCGAAGCTCGAAGGCGGGATGAAAGGTGACTTCGATCGAGTACCGGTGGGCATGTACCCGTCCGGTTCCAACGAATGGGCGCGTGCCTGGTACGGATCCACCTACGCCACACACGGCCATTTCGGGATAAACTACCTGAACTTCGAGCCTACTTTCCACTATATCCGGGCCTTCTCCCAGGATGACCGGAGTGACGCCTACGACGACAGCGAGACCGAGGTGGACGAACGGCTTGCGCCCGAGGATGGTTCTCTCCAGATTCTTGGCGGTGATCTGCGCTGGGATGGAAAACGCTTCGGCTATCTTTACCTTGGGGCCTCGCACGTACGTGGCATCAACACCAACCGCCTGTCCAATCTCGTGCAAGTCATCAACAGCGGTGACGGTGCTGTGCTGATGGAGCGATTCTGGGGTTTCGCCAGTCAAGGCAACGGGCGGTTGTCGCTGGCGGGTGGTCAGTACACCGTCAGTTTGGGTACCTGGCTCCGGCACCCCTACGAATTCTGGGGAGAAGGGCCTGACCTCACGCTCAGCGTGTTTGGGCTCTACGGCAAGAACAACAGCCGAGTGGATGCCTTCGATCGTGAGATGTTGAAGTACGGCGTCGAGGGCGTCTACAGCGTGTTTTCGTGGTTCGCGCCGTCACTACGGCTCGACCAAGTGCATGAGAAGCTCTCGGACAGTGGCCGCAACTGGCTGGTGATCTCGCCGAAGCTGGTGTTTCGCTCGGACTGGACCAGCCGTGAGTCACTGACCCTGCAATATGCTGGCTACGTGACGGGCAAGGACGTCCTGGTGCACGGTGATGGTCGTTTGATGACCTCGGCGTCGCGCCCGGACAAGCACCTGGTAACGCTCTATGGGACCCTGTGGTGGTAACAACTCTTTTGGGAAATGGACGGAAGGCTCCGATGAACTCTAGGCTCAGCAATCTGACTGCCCTGTTGCTCGTGGGTACGGCAGCTCGTCTTGCCGGGGCGCAGCCCAACCTCGCGCCCGCGACCGCCACCGAAACCACCCAGGCTCCTCCCCCGGGAGTGGTGACCTCCGATGCCGCGCTTCCGGTGGCGAGTGAGAAATCTGGTGCGACGACCACCTCGAGCGGGACCACGGCCCTGGCCCCGACGACCACCGCGCCCCTGTCACCAACTGAGGTAGCCGGGCCTTCAAGGTTGCAACCCACCCCTGAGGCTCCGCTCGCGATCGGCCTCGAACCTGGTGCGCCGTATGCCGCCAAGCTGCCGACCGGCGCCACTCCGTCTCTCTCCCAGAGCAAACGGCTGGATGATTGGCGCTTCGACTTCCACGGCTATCTGAACCTGCCGCTCTCGACCGGCATCAACGAACGGGAGCAAGCCTTCAAGAACCAGAAGGTACTGGTGCTCCACACTCCACCGCGCATCCCCGGAGATCTCGAGAGTTTCGACTACATCGGCCTTTTGCCCCAGCCCTACGCGCAGCTCAACTTCCTCTACGGCAACTCGTTTGTGACCGCCACGGTGATCATTGCCGCTCGCTCGGTGGCAGAAGCTTCCTCCCATTTCAATCCGCCGGATCAGATGGGTGTGCACGACGCATTTCTCACCTTCCGGCTGCTCGACAAGCCCAATGACGATATCTCGCTGGACGTTGGCGCGTTCAGCAATCGCTACGGCATCATGGGTGAGTACGATCTTGGCCGGTACGGAACCCCTCTCATCGCTCGGTTGGGGGGCATTGGTACCACGGCTACAGCCCGCTTCGCTCGGGGTCCGCTCACCTACCTGGCTGAGGCGGGCGTGATGGGGCAGACCAACAAGGCGCCAGTCGGCGAAGAGCCGGGAAGCTGGAACGGGTACTCGGATCCCAACACGGGTACCAGCTATGCACTGCATGGGCACGCGGCGTTGCAGTATCAGAAGCGGGCCACCCTCGGACTGCACGCCATCCACACTTTGGTGCAGGATGACCGGGTGGCACAGCTCCAGAAGGACGGGACCATCACTGTGCTCGGTGCCGAGGGTCGGCTCTCGGTGGGGCGATTTGGGCACCTCTATCTTGGTTACGCCCATACCGACGCCGAGAATGCACGGGGCGTCTCGTCGATCATTCGTGTGCTCAACGCCAAAGGTGGTCCGGGGCTCATGACCGAGTATTTCGGTCCGAACAGCGGAGGGAATGGCAGCCTTGACACCTTGGGGCTCGAGTACGATCTCAGCCTGGGCAACCTGCTCCGACACCCGGGGCGTTTCGACGGCAACGGTCCGGACATCAACCTGGGTGCGTTTGGGATCTTCACCGCAGTGGGCAGCGACGAAGATGAATTCGACGGTGTCACCTACGACGGCGTGAACAAGTTCAAGTATGGCCTGGAGGCGGCATATTCGATGCTGAGCTGGTTTGGCGTCGGTGCTCGCTACGATCGGGTGCTCGGAGATCTGGACGACCCAACCCGGACCTATGCGGCGATGACCGGCAGGTTGATCTTCCGCTCCGACTGGCAGGCGCAGGATCAGGTGAGCCTCTCCTACAGCCACCTCGTGACCGGCTCCAGCGTCTGGATCCGCGAGGGCAGCCCCCCCACCTACAACCCAGTGATTGAACCCGACAAGGATGTGGTCACGTTGAACGCGACCATGTGGTGGTGAAGATGGACACCCCTATTCTGATGAACCGCCCATCGATCTCTGGTGGCTTTCTCGTGGTTGTGCTCGGTGCGCTCGCCTGCGGTGAGATCGACGAGAGTGGTCGCCCCGTTGGTGACTCGAACCAGCTCGAGGGTCTGGCCACGCGTTGTGAGTTGGCAGCATCGGTCGAGCAAGAGCCGATCGGATGGAATCAGTCGACCATGCGACTCAGCGGCTGGAAGATGGATGTGGATCGCTCAAGCTACATCCCCGCGCCGCGAATGAAGTCCTTCACCGAAAGCGCTCTCCCCGCCGACTGGCTCGAGGACATGCCAGTGTCAGTGCGGCGTCTGTGGGATGGACTCTCGGAGCAGGAGCAGGACGCCGAGCAGGCAGACCTGATCGACCGTGTGACGCGACCAGCTTGCGGTGATCCCGAAGGCACCAGTCTTTCTGCGCACGCCTATGCCTTTCATGTGGAGCACACGCGCACGGAGGTCAACCGACCGAACTGCGACACCAGCGAAGAAGACTGTGCGGTTACCGTCGAAGGCTTCTTGGACTGGGGCGGCGCCATCGTTCACGATTGGACCAGCGTGTCAGGGGGAACACCAGTCGACGTGGGGGCCGAAGGCGAACCCGGGAGCTGGGATGGGATCGCTTTTTGGGCCAAGCGCACCGAGGCGAGTGAGCTCGATTATGAGCTGACTCGTGAGACTGGTCGCAGCATGTTCGTGGCGGTGACCGACAAGTACACCATCGAGACTCCGCCGTGGGCATTCGAGAAAGAAGACGGGACCACCTTCTGCACCAACGCTACCGCGGACGCCGAGAAGTGTGACCGCTTCGGTATTGGCGTTGGGCTCGAGACCGAATGGAACTTCTACCGGGTGCCGTTTTCGCAGATGTCGCAGCGCGGTTACGGAGTGCCTTCCCCCGGGATCGATCGGAGTGGCATCATCGCAGTGTCCATGTATCTGAGCGATGGGCCTTGGGACTTCTGGGTCGCAGATGTGGCCTTCTACCGTGAGAAAACCGAAGAATGAGCATGAGCGAACCAAGGCATGAGTTGGTGCGTCGCTTCCCTGGCAACCCCATCCTCACCGGCGCCGATTTCCCCAAGAACTCGGGGATCGTGCGGGTCTTCAACTCCGGGGTGGCAAAGTTCCGAGGCAAGTACTGGATGGCTTGCCGTGCCGAGGATCGGGCGCTTCGCAATTACATTTGGATGGCAACCAGTGAGGATGGTATTCGCTTCGTGCCGAAGCTTGAGCCGGTTTTTCTGCCCTACGAAGATCCGGAGTTTGCTGAGTATACGAGCGGAATGATCTACGATCCGCGGATCACCGTCATCGACGGCACTGCCTATCTGATACACGCCGCGCACAGCGGACACTCCTGCCGACTCAGTCTGCTCGAGAGTCCCGACCTCGAGACCTTCCACTGGAAAGGATTCATCTCCGAAACCGACAATCGCAACGGGGTGCTCTTTCCCCGGAAGATTGGTGGCCTTTATGCGCGTCTGGATCGGCCGAACACGGCCGGTGATTCGGGGGACATCTGGCTCTCGTATTCCCCGGATCTGACCTTCTGGGGGAAGTCGCGAGCGGTGTTGCGCCATTCAGACGTGCGCTGGGCTTGGTCGAAGATAGGTCCGGGTGCCGTCCCCATCGAGACTCGAGAGGGGTGGCTCACCATCTTCCACGGGGTGCGGACTCAGTGCAAATCCCACTACGTGTACCAGCTTGGGGTGTGCTTGCTCGATCTCGAGCAACCTCATATCGTGCGTGGCCGCTCCGAGCAGGCCATCCTGGAGCCAACCGAAGCCTATGAGCTGGTTGGGCAGACACCGAGTGTGGTATTCACGTGTGGAGCCTTGGTTGAGGACGACGGTGCGATCAAGCTCTACTACGGCGGAGCCGACACGGTGCAGTGTCTCGGTCTCGCGCACGTCGATGAGCTACTGCAGGCCTGCCTCGGGCGCTCCGCTACCAGCTGATTCGTGCCCAGAGGCTCTCATCAACTGCGACGGGGTGGCGCGGTGGACTCGCGCACGATCAAATCTGTCCGCACGTCCTCCCGGAACACCGCCGAATTCCCGGAAGGGCTGTCGATCAGATCGAGCAGGCGCGCCATGGCCCGGCTACCCAAGCGCTCCTTGTCACCGCCCACCGTGGTAAGGCCCGGGTTGGTGTAGGCACTGAGCGCGATATCGTCGAAGCCCACCACACTCAAGTCACGGGGTACGCTGAGGCCGGCGTCCTCGGCAGCTCGGAGTACACCTGCCGCCATCTCGTCATTGGCGCAGAACAGCGCCGTTGGTCGTGAGCGGCGCCCGAGCAGGCGGAGCGCCGCGTCTCGGCCCGAAGAGAAGGTGAGCTTCTCTCCAGTAGCGAGCGCTTGCCGACGCGACACGGGACAACCCCGTTCGGCACACACCTCGAGAAACCCTTCAATTCTCGCAGAAATACTGGGTCGGTCTTCGCCAGAGACGACCAGCCCCATGCGTTGATGGCCCAGATCGAGCAGATGCTCGGCCGCCAAGCGCCCACCCAAGTGATTGTCCATCTGCAGCATTCCGATGCCAGTCATCTTGGGGTAGCTGTCGATGGCCACCACCGGGACACCGCGGCGGAGGATATCCTCCACCATGGGCGGAAACATGCGCTGGATCATCAGCACGCCCTCGGCGTTTCGCTCCCGAACCACTTTGGGCAGGTCTGCATAGCCGCGATAATCGCGGTCCATGTAGGAGAACATCAGGTTGTATTCACGCTGGGTGGCCTCGCGGATCACTCCCTCGATCACGAACGAGTAGAAGGGATTAGAGACCAGGTGAGATGCTTGATAGAAGAGCACCGCAACGTTGTTGGTTCGCTTGCGGGCCAGGCCAGCGGCCACCGCCGAAGGGTGATATTCGAGCTGGGCGGCGGTCTTCCACACCCGCTGGCGCACGGCCTCGGTGATCGCCTGTCCGGGGCGGTTGTTGAGCACAAAAGAGACAGTTGCCGTCGAGACACCGGCCCGCTCCGCCACATCCTTTATGGTCACACGTTTACGCATCACGGTCTCCAGAAGCCGTCAACCAGTCAAGCTCGTGTGGGGAGAGTGGGAGCGAGGTTGCTTGATACAGAAGCGCGAGCTCGTCGGGATCCCGCGCCCCAACCGCAAGCAGTGGTTCTCCCGGTTGTGCCAGCGCCCACGCCAACACCACCTGGTTTACGGTGCATCCTCGTCTTTCGGCCAGGCTCCGTGCCCGCCGTTTGCGCTCGCGGTTCTTCGGTGTGTCGTAGACTCGGGCGAGATCAGGCGAAAGCTCGTCGAGCACGAAGTAGCCCCGTGCCTGCGGTGACCAACCAAGTACCCGAAGCCCCACCTCCGCACACCATTCGAGCTCCGGCAGCAGGGCGTGGGTGCAGTCGGGCCAACTTGGTTCTTTCGGGGTAGCCAGCGCGAGGTGCGGGCTGGACAGCGAGAATCCAGGGATACCGCGCCGAAGCGCGCGAGCCTTGGCCCGACGGAGCCGCTCCCAGGTGAAATTGGAGGCCCCATAGGCCAAAAGCAGCCCGTCTGCCCGGAGCTCCTCCAAGACGTCAAAGAGTTCATCGAGCGGCACGTCAGGATCGTCGCGGTGCAAGAGGAACAGATCAAGGCAGTCTGCATCGAGGCGCCCCAGGCTCTCCTGCACCGTCCTTCGGACCAACTCTGGCCGCACCAGAGCGCGCTCCACACAGCCCTTGGTGATCACCAAGAGATCACGGGTGAGTCCGCGAGCTTTCCGGTACTTCCCGAGGAGCCGCTCAGAGCCACCCATGCCGTAGATGGCCGCGGTATCGACCCAGCTTCCCCCCAGTTCCACGAAGCGGTCGAGCAGGGCGAAGTGCGGATCCGGATCAGCATCGTGAAGGCGCAGTCCGCCCAGCACCAAGCGCAAGCACTTCGACGACGCGATGGGTGGGGTATGCTCGAGGGACACGGGCCGAAGATAGCAAAAGGTCAGCTCCTGGCTGGGCACCGATGCCATTTGGCCGGTTTGGCAGGGGGAGTTGCCAAGGAGGAGGGCCAAAGCCGGTCTGGAGGCCCCTGCCTTGCCGTGCAGGTGGCGTCGGCGCGAGGCCTGGGACCATGGACAGAGCGGCTCTCCCGAAAATCAAAGCGGGCGTGAGCACAACGGCCACGATGGGTGCACAGGTGAGGGCGCACAGAGACCATAGAGCAGGCTGATACGTGGTGCTCCCATTCAGTGCACGTCATGTGCATCGTGCTGCACAAGTTGTGCAGTCGTTTCGAGGGACGTGCACAACTTGATCACCGTCAACCGGTTGACACCTCGGCAATGTGCCCGCGATCTGCGATCGTGAACCCAACGAACGATGTGAGATGTGCTGGCACGAGGTCTGCAGAGGACATGGACGCAACCGTGCTGGAGGCAAATCATGTCGAAGCAAATCAGATCTCTCATGTTGGTGATTGCGGTGGGTGGGTTGACAGGATGCTTCTCGGACTTCGAGGAGGACGCTGCGCTCGCGCCGGAATCCGAGGAGGATGCCCTCGGTTCAGCGGCGCAGGCGGTCGAGTCGTGCGACAGCAACGCTGGGAAATGGACGCACTTGGCCAACCTAGCGGTGGCCGTTGCCCAAGAAATGGGTGAGCTCAACACCGCTCGGCAGTTTGCCATTGGCACAGGCCCCCAGGGCAGTCGTGTGGTCCTCTCCGCGTACGGCAACGAGGTGTGCGACGCCACCTCGGGTTGTCCCGTGGTCAAGGGGCTCCTCGATCTGCAGGATCTTCCGAACGATGTCTACGTGCCTCAGAACATCTTCAACGTGATTGATTACCGAAACTCACTGGTCAACATGTACCAGCAGCAGGCCATGCAGATCGCGCAGTTCATCGCCAACGACAGGTTCGATTTGCTGCCCGAGGCCCACCGTCTCACCTTCAACGGTGAGGCGGGGACCGCCACCTGTGGCACCCCGTGGTACTCGTTCTTGGTCAACCGGGACCTCGAACTCTCGTGGTCGAGCGCAGGGCCGCTCGCCAATCGGATTTGCACAGCCATCACCGAGCCTAGCGACCCTCACGGCTGGAACGACAATTACCTGTGCAGCAGCCGTGATCTTGGACTTGGCTGGTCTTCGAATGGTGTCAACCCGGATCCCAGCCCGAGCCCCACCGATACGGCTGTTCCTGTGAACGAGCCTGCCGATCCGAATGGCTGGAACAACAACGTTCTCTTCACCCCGGAGAACCTCGGCCTGATCTTCAGCTCGAGTGGGCCCCAGGCCAACCAGAGCTGCACGGCCATCACGGAACCCGCAGATCCGAATGGCTGGGGTGACAATTACCTATGCTACGATCAGAACGCGCTTCTGAATCATCCGAGCACGTTGTGCCAGGAGTTCTGGATGTACGGTGGCGCGGCGAGCTGCGGCGGGAGCAACCCATACATCGACTTCGTGGTATCTCCAGACAACGCCAGCATCAAGTTTGACCCCACCGACTACAATTCCGGCGGAATCAACACCACTCAGGTTCCGAAGTGTGTGACGACCATTCCGTACATCAGCACCACCTATTCTACGGGAAGATGCTGCTACGTGAACGGCAAGTATGGGACGCTGGCCCGCATCACCACCAGGCCGAACACCTACTACTGCAAGATCTCTTGAGCTGAAATGGGGCACAGGCCGAGGGTGCGCGGAGAAGATCCGCGCCCCTCGCGTGCCTGGTCGAGTGCCGAATGGTCTTTCGGCCGCCTTCGGCTCACCGCTGGTCGCTGGCGGACAGATCCGCTAGCTTTCCCGGCCAGGTGAGGATCATGCTCCGTAGTCTTTGGTTTTTCTGGTGCGCGCTCCTTCTGGCCACATCTTCGTGCGGTGGTGACGTGCACCGCAATGGTGACGACGAGGGGACTAAGAGCGGTGGAGGCCAAAAAAACGGAGACCAGTCGTTTGATGCCGGAGTCGCCGGACAGGGCGGCGAGGCCGAGGGATCAGCCGCTGCTGGGTGCGAGACCGAAGAGCACTTCGTGTTCTATGTCTCGAGTGCTGGTGAGGACCAGAACGGTGGCACCGGATGGGAGAACGCGCTGCGCACACTGACGCGTGGGCTCGAGCTGGCCCAATCGGTGGCAGATCCCGTTCGCTGCATGACCGCCGAACTCTGGGTGGCCAGAGGCACCTACTACCCGACCACTGATGGAGATCGCACGCAGAGTTTTCGATTGCTCTTTGGAGTGCCGGTCTACGGCGGCTTCGCCGGACACGAAACCGACCGTGACCAGCGGGATCCAGACACCGCGGTGACCACCCTCTCTGGGGATATCGGCGTTTCTGGTGACGTCAGCGACAACAGCTATCACGTGGTGGTCGGAGCCACTGATGCCGTCTTGGACGGATTTACCATCACCGCCGGGAATGCGCGTGGTTCTTCCGAAGACTCGGATCAATGCGGTGGTGGGATGCTCAACCCGGGCACCTCACCCAGCATCACCCGCTGCCGTTTCATCGACAACACAGCCGAATTTGGGGGTGGAATGTGCAATCAGGCGGGATCGCCACGTCTGCGTGACGTGTCGTTCCTCGACAACCTGGCAGACGAGGAGGGTGGGGGCATGTTCAACGACCAGGCATCGCCCACGCTCGAGGACACAACCTTCGAGGGGAACAGCGTCGCCAACTGGTACGGCGGGGGGATGTACAACCTCGGAGCGCGACCAGAGCTCATCGGTTGCCACTTCGAGGGTAACCACTCCAGCGAAGAGGGAGGGGCGATGTTCAACACCGCCTCCTCTCCAAGCATCACCGACAGCACGTTTCTGTCCAACCTGGCGGCTGCGGGCGCGGCCATCGCCAACATGGCCGACTCTCAGCCCAGCATCACCGGCTGTAACTTCAACGAGAACCAGGCCGAGGATGGGTTGGGCGGTGCGATCTGGAACCAGCACTCCAACCCGAGCATCATGGGCTCGCTTTTCCAAGCGAACCGAGCGGTGCGAGGCGGTGCCATCTACGATGCAGCATCCTCGTCCACCGTCGTCGCCTCGATCTTCGAGGAAAACGAGGTGTCACGGTTCGGTGGGGCGTTCTACGGAAAGGCCTCTTCGGCCCACTTCGAGAGCTGCCTTTTCGTGGGCAACACCGCGGCCTCGGGAGCTGGCCTCTACAACGAAGACTCGCAGCCGGTGGTGACGAGCTGCACGTTCGCCAGCAATGTGGCCGAGGCAGGGGGTGGAGCGCTCTTCAATCAGGCTTCTTCCCCCACCATCGTCAACAGCATCCTCTGGGGTGATCTCGGGCAGTCGTCGAGAAGTGAGATCATGAGCACCGCGGACTCCGCGGCCACCGTCAGCCACTGCCTGATCGACGGGGGCTATCCGGATGGAACCCAAATCCTGAATGAGGAGCCTTTCTTCGTGAATGCAGCGAGCGGCGACTATCACCTCCGCTCGCCGTCCCCCGCGGTCGACGCCGGGGACGGCTGCTTGCATGGTTCGCTGCGGGACCTCGAGCACAACCCGCGCTGGGACATCGAGCGTCGTCCCAACGCGGCAGATGGCCTCGATCTGGGCGCCTTCGAGTTTCAGGGGGGACCGAGCACCGCGGTCAGGTTGGACGCGTTTGCGTGCGACTGAGGGGTTACTCTTTCACGAACCACTGCTCCGTACGATCCGCGGTCGAGGTAGCGCCTTCCACCATGTCAACGGTGTAGGGATATTTGGCGTGGCGGATAGAATCGCCGGTGTAGATGTAGTCGGTGTTGCTGACCACGGCGATCACCACATCGTTCTGCGGACGCTTGTCGAGCCTGAGGCACACCTCGCCGGTCTCGGCGGGTTGGCTGTAGACCGCGGTGCCATCTTCGGCCCAGTAGGCGAGCTGGATCCGCATGTTGGCGCCTTCGGGAGTGAAGTTGAGACGCACTTGGTCACCACTCACGTTGAGAGGGATCTGGTTTGCTCCAGACCAGCCAGGCAGGGTGTACTCATCGGGTGTGATGGTGCTGCCGCTGGTGGTGGTGGGCGCGTAGGCACCCAGTTGGTAGTCCTCCACCTGTGTCGACCCACACTCCGCATTGACTGTCTGACCCCAGTAGCCCCGGATCCCATCACGGTAGATGGCCTCACTCCACGGTCCGAAGTCGAGGAGCGCGGTTCGGGCGCGGTACTCCATGATAAGGTGGCGGATCTGCGCCTCGCCGAGACCAGAGGCCAAAGACTCGAGCACACGCGCATGCTCCGGCTCCTGCCAGACCCATTGGTTCGAGCCAGGCGAGAGATAGAGCGCCATGAAATGCGGGAAGATGGCGTTGTACTGGGTGCCTCCAAGGTGTCTCCGCCAGCTGCAGTCGGTCACGCCTTCGGCTCCGGGTCCGCCAAAGCTGCCGTCGAGCAGCCAACCGCTGTAACACTCGATGGGCTGGTGAGGGGCGAGGAAGGGCACACCATCGAGGAAGCCAACGCCGTACTCACCGTCGCGTTGGGCACCGAGCTGCATCTGGATCCAGGTGTTGCCACCTTCGTTGAACCAAGGCACCTTGATGTTGCCGCCCGGGGTGCCCTTGACCATGGCGTGGATCGCCTCATGGGTGATACCACCGCGATCGTAGTTGACGATCGGAGCCCAAGTCAGATCGACCATCGCGTAGGAGCCGACCCACGCCTGCCAACCACCCTGCACGGTGTTGGGATCCTCGTCGGTGCAGAGCCCCGAGCCGTGCACATACACGGAGCTGAAATGGCCATCTTGCGCCATCTTGTCGGGTGGCCAGAACATCTGATCGCGGATGTAACCGAGATCCTCATTGAGACCGTCGAGCACGGTCTGGAGTTGGGCATCGGTGATCTCCGGATTGCGATCGTGACCCCAGATCACCGACCACCAGCCCGAGGTCAGGGTGCCGGCCACCTCGCTCGCATCGCACCCCTGGTAAACGGTGAAGCCGCTCGGCTCGATGCCGGTGGCGTCGAACTGGAAGTCGAGGTTCGGTGTGTAGCCGGGCCAGGTGTAGGGTGCGCAGCTGTCCGTCGAGCCACCCACCCCCGTGCTGCCGCCAAGGCCACTGCCTCCGCTTCCGGTTACTCCACCTTCGCCGGTGTTCGTGCCCCCTTCGCCGGTGTTCGTGCCCCCACCCACGCCGGATTCGGTGCCTCCACCCTCCCCGGTGGTCGTAGCACCCCCCGAGCCGGATCCGCCCGCACCATCGTTTGGCGTGCAGGTCCAAGTCGAGGTGCCCGCGTCGCACAGGCAGGTACGATCCGAGCGCTCGCACACCCCGGTGTCGGCAGTGGGGTTACAGTCGTTGCCGGTCTGGATCCCTGGGGCGCAGGTTGACGTGGTGTTGCCGCCAGCACCCACGGAAGCGCCCCCTTGACCGAGGACGGAAGCGCCCCCTTGACCGAGGACGGAAGCTCCCCCTTGGCCGAGGACGGAAGCTCCCCCTTGGCCGAGGACGGAAGCGCCCCCCTGGCCGACCAGGGTTGCTCCGCCGGCGTTCACCGGCGTCCCAGCCTGGCTACTCGTGTCCCCCGCGAGGCCACTCCCCCCAATTCCCACACCGGAGCCGCCCCCGGTCTCTCCAACCGCGTCGCCTGAGGTGGATTCTGAGCCGCAGGCAGAGAACAGGATGGTGAGCAAGGCGAGGGACGGGAGAGAGCGGGAGCGCATAAAGTACCTTGGGTGTTGGAGGGGTGAAGAGGCCTCGGTGAGTTGGTCACGGTGGGTCAGCGCCGGCAGAGCGCAATCACCATCAGTCGTTCGGCAGGTTAGGAGGCAGGCCAAAAACCAGTCGCCGTGCCATGATTGTCCGTGCCCATGCCGAGCCCAGGCTCCTCACAGAGGAAAGTCGAGGACGGGCTGCTCTTCCGGTTCTCGCTGTACGGCTTCCTCAAGAACCAGACCTACTTCGAGCCCTTCTTTCTGTTGGTGCTGCGCGGTCACGGCCTCAGCTTCTTCGAGATCGGGCTTCTGTTTTCGTTCCGTCAGCTTTGCGTGAACCTGCTTGGGATCCCGGCGGGGTTCGTGGCCGATCTCTTCGGGCGCCGGCGCTCGCTCCTGGTTTGCTTCGGCGCCTACATCGTTTCGTTCCTGCTCTTCGCCCTTACCAGCCACCGCCTGGCCCTGGTGCTCGCCATGTTCGCGTTCTCAGTGGGTGAGTCGTTCCGCTCCGGCACCCACAAGGCCATCATCCTTCACTATCTCCGCCTCCGCGGGCGGGAGGCGGAGAAGACCGCGGTGTATGGCCGTACTCGTTCCTTCTCGAAGCTGGGTGGGGCGCTCTCCGCCCTCCTTTCGGGTGTGCTGGTGTTTCTCACCGGGAGCTATCCGAGCGCCTTTCTCTTCAGCATCCCGCCCTATGTACTGAACGCGCTCAACGTGGCCAGCTATCCGAAGGTGCTCGAGGGCGAACTCGAGCCACGGGCCTTCTCTCTGCGCGAGCTCGTTTCCCTAGGTTGGCGTGAGATCCGGATTTGCCTTGGCAACCGCCCCCTGCGCTATCTCTTCTTCGAGTCAGCCCTGCTGCAGGCAGCGGCGAAGAGCAGCCGTGACTACGTGCAGCCCTTGGTGGTCCTGGCCCTGGCCCAAGTCAGCTGGGTGGTCGTGACCGAGCGGAGCCACGCGGGGCACGGCGCGATGCTGGCGCTCGGTCTCCTCTACTTTGGGCTCAACCTGGGAGCAGCAGCAGCCAGTCGGAGCGCCGAGCGCCTCGAATACCTCGAGCGGCATCGCTGGCCCATCCTGTGGCTCGTGCTCGGGCTGGCCGGAGTGATGCTGGCGCTCGGCCCGAGGGGTGCAGCCATGGACGGTGGTTCCGCGAATCTGGCGATCGGCGGCTTTGTGGCCCTGGTGTTGCTCGAGAACCTCTACCGACCGATCTTCCTCGACAGGCTCGATGAGCTCTCGAACAGCAGCTACGGAGCGGCGGTGCTCTCCGTGGAGGCCCAGGTGACCTCACTCGGAGTGATGCTGCTCGCGCCAGTGGTGGGTTGGCTCGCCGATCGCGTAGGAGTGGCCGGATTGGGTGGCTTGGTGGTGAGCCTGGCCGTGCTCGGTGCGTGGTTGCGAGGGAAGCGGATGAGAGGGGGGTGACCGTCATCGCATCCTTCATATGGCTGTGGCCAGGCTGAGCGCGACTCGCCGCTCAGCCTGAGCATTCGCCGTTGTCAAGCACGCCCACGCCGGCCACCGCTGCGCTGCAGGCGTTGTCGTAGGTCGTACCGTCGCAGCCACAGACTGCCAGGCGTTCCTCGACGCAGGCCGATGGTCGCTTGATGCAGAACGAGGGAGCATCGGCGTAACCACAGGTGCCTTCCCCTGCCGTGTACGCGCAGTACTCGTCGGCGTCGCATGGCGCATCACCCTCCCCACCGCAGGACGTTGGCTGGGGGCAGGCCATGCGGGTGCAGGCCAGGCTTCCGTCGCTGCAGGAGCAGGTATTGCAGCCATCTTCGGCGCCCACCGTGGCGCCGCTCGGCACCTCGATGCCTCGCACGGTACAGCTCGCTTCGCCAACCACCGGACACTCCCCCTCGGACATGACTCCCGTGCCAGCAGCGGCGGCGGTGCAGTCGTTGCCGTAGGTGACTCCGTCGCAGCCGCACACGGGCTCGTACATCATATCGCAGCCTTCCGGGCGAGGTAGGCAGGTAGAGCTGGCGTCCGCCGCGCCACAGAGATCACCAGGCTCATACGCGCAGTACTCGTCCTCGGCGCAGGTCGCGCCGGCAAAGCCACCACAGATGGCAGCGCAGGCCATCTCGGTGCAGGTGACCTCGCCGCCGGTGCAGGAGCAGGTGTTGCAGCCGTCGTTGGCGGTGAAGGAGTCGCCATCCTGGTAGACGGTGTCGCCGTAGGTGCAAACGGAGGGCCCACATCCTCCGCTGTGCTGAACGCCTGTGCCCGCGGCAGCCGCGCCACAGGCGTTCATGTAGGACTCGCCGTCGCAGCCGCACACGGGGGCGTACTCTTCCGTGCAAACAGTGGGCCTCACCTGGCAGAACGCCGTGGCATCGGCAGCTCCGCACATGTCACCGGCCTGATACGCGCAGTACTCATCCTCGGAGCAGGTATCCCCAAGCTCGCCGCCACAGGCCACGCCGTCCACGCACTCCATCAGGGTGCAGCCCACCTCGCCGTCGGTGCAGGTGCAGGTGTTGCAGCCATCTTCCGCAGGGAACGTGGCACCCTCGGTGTAGGTCTCGCCGTCGACCGTGCAGGTGGCAAGGCAGGCCCTGGCCGTGCAGACCACATTTCCGTCGACGCAGGAGCAGGTGTTGCAGCCGTCCTCCGCGTCGAAGCTCTCACCGTCGTCGTAGAACTCGCCACTGTAGGAGCAGTCCTCACCACACGCGAGATTGCTGCACACGACCTCGCCGTCGTTGCACGCGCAGGTGTTGCAGCCATCGTCGGCTTCGAAGGTGTCACCGTCGCCGTAGACCTCACGGCCCACGGTACAGGTCCCGCTTTCATCGTCGGACGAGGAGGCGCCACCGCAGGCGGCAAGGAGGAGCGAGACCAGAGCGAAGAGGGCGGTTCGGGTGATCATGGGGACTCCAAAGTGAAGGTCGGGGGTAGACTGCACTCACCGTACCGCAAGCCTCGTGCCAACGAACCCGGTTGATGGCCGGTGGAGTGCGAACCCCAATTCTGCCACGTTGCTCGGGGTGATCACGGACAAACCCACCTGAGGTGTGTCAGCGGGTGGCACAGCCCTGTGACGGGCGAGGAGACGCTCAGCCCGTGCAGCGCGCGAACTCTTGATCGTGCCACTTCAGCATCGACAGCGTGCCGACCTCCCGCAGCCAGGGTTGGTCATGGGGACCGGGTGTCACTTCCAAGTGCACCCCGACACCCCGTCGGGCGAGCGCCTCGGCCAACGCCTCGTTCGCTCTCCGATAGGGATCTTGTGACGAGGTGCCGAGTCGCACTCGGCGGAGGCCCGGGAGGCTGCGAAGGGCGTCGGCGTGGCGTTCGACGGTGCCGAGCCCGATGGCACCCTGCACCATACCCAGCGTGCCGAAGTGCTCGGGACGACGCTTCATGACCTCGAGGGCAATGAAGCCTCCGAGCGAACACCCGTCGAGCGCCACCAGCTCCCGGCGAGTGGTGATCGGGCAGGCAGCCCGCACCGCCGGCAGGAGGGTGGTGGTGAGCCAGTCCGCGTAGCGATCGAGTGCCCGGGTGGTGGAGGGACTCTTGGTGACGTTGGGGGTGACGGGACACACCATGGCCATGCCTGCGAAGGGCCTCTGCTCCAGCTCCTCGTTGATCAGTCTGAGGTGCGTGTCGGTGAGGTAGCGCGGGTGGTTGAGGATGCGGCTCACCGGAGGGTGACTCAGTCGCTCGTAGGCGGCGACCAGGCCATAGCGGCGGCTCCAAGCTTCCAGCGCCGCGCGCTCGTTGCCTGTCTCGCCAAGGCCGTGCAGAAGCACGAGCAGCGGGAGCGGTGGAGCTGCGCTGTCTCGCCGAGGGCGGAGCAAGAGGGCACGCCGGGCCAAGTCCCGATCACCTTCGAGTACCAACTCTTCGCTCTCCAGCAGGGGGGAAGCGGAAGTAGCACGGTGGGTCAAGGCCCCCACCCCGAGGGCGAGGGAGAGGGACAAGAAGGCTCGACGTTCCATCGCCGAAGAACCTAAACAGGTCCAGGCAGTTGCTGCAATAATATCTTTCCATCGGGCCCGACTCGT
>CAYNEY010000037.1:0-27494 GCA_964396375.1 uncultured Polyangiaceae bacterium
TCTCGCTCCGAACCACACGTCGGAGTCCCGAGGTGATGGATCTCGACATCAGCACCCTGGGCTTCCGCTGCGCACGATGAGGGAGGCCTTGTGTGCGGAGGTCGGCGTCGCGCGCGGAGGTCTGGCCATGAGCCAACGGCGCTCTCGGCAGAGACCGCTTGTCTCGGGAGGCCCATGTGGCCACTCGGCGCAAGTCACCTCAAGGTGAGCCACCATCACCTCTCGGCCCACCATGGCGTTGCGGGGCCGAATCCGTGGGCTCGAGCCGACGCCACCCTCGGTTCCCAAACGGCTCGGTGCCCCGCGAATCCTGTTATCGCTGGCAGTCTCGCTCGTGAGGAGGGCTGGATAGAGATCGTTCTTGATGCTGGTCCCTCTCCGAGAGAAGAGGTTGTCGATCCCCTGGACGGGACCGGGCGCGCACGGCCAACGCCCGTGTCTTTTTGTGCCGGCGCCCCCACGCACGACAAAGGGGGTCATCGAGGAGTCGTCGAAGCGACCCCTCTTGGCGAAGAGCATAGCCGAGAGCCTTGCTGACGAGTCCTCGAGCTCTCGGCGTCTCGCTCTCGTGCCTGGCCCAAGTGAAGAGGGTGTCCAGAATCGGAACGAGCTTCTCCTGGCGAAGCGCTTGTCTCTTGGCGGGAGAAAGTATCCAGAGAGGGAGGTTGGCAGCCAAGAGCTCGTCGATCATCCGGAGGCCCCTCTGGCCCTAGGGATGCTTGCAGACGGCCGCATCAGTCTCGCCCTGGTATCGGCACACACTCTCCACGAAGCACCTCAACGATCGGCTCCTTCTCGAGGCGGTCGTTCACGACATCACAATCGTGGCTCGTCACGATCAACCAGTCGTCGTCGGCGATGGTCAGACCCGACGGAGCCCGCTCACGAGCAACACGCAGCCGCGCCGGGCCGAGGACCGCGCCCTGTCGCCAGCCGTGCTTCTCGATCGCGTCGGCATCAAACGTCGTCCACATGGCGCCTCAGGTCCTCGGCCAATCGCGCATCGCGACATTCCGGGCGGGCTGCTCGCACCGCTGCTCCTCGGAAGGCTCCTCGAACCCGAGGGCTCGAAGGTGGGCCTCCCTGGAGACCCGTCTGGACTCGGCTTCCGCGCCGAGTGCCTTGGCTTCACGGAGCAGCGATGAAACGAGCTGCTCGTCGATCGACTCGGCGCTCAGTGCCTCGAGAAGCGGAGTTCCGCCCTCGCTGAGCGACTGCCGCAGGAAGCGCGGGCTGAGGGGGCTGGCGCTCGTAACGCCGGCGCTCGCCAGCAAACGATTCGGGCCGCCATTCATCAGCCGTTCCCGCGAAGTGCCGACACCACTTCGCCCGCACATGCCCACGCCAGCGCCTGGCACCAGAAAACCGACGGCCTCTCTCGGGCTGCGGCTTCTGTGTTACTCTGTCTCGACCCATGCCGCCCACCCGCTCTCGACTTTGCGCCGCTCTCTCGTCCACGTTGCTGCTCGCGGCCGCGAGCCTCGCCACAAGTTGTGCGAGTCTCCGCGAGTCCGCGCTGCTCCCGGCCCCTGACGTGGATTTGGGCCTCGGCAACGTGATCTTCATGCATTTCACCACGCGCGCCGAGACCGGGCTGCTCGGGCATGCGTTCACGCCGGGTCCTCGCGCGGTCAGCGCGCTCGGACCCGTGGTGGACGGCACGACACGTTGGGTGCCCACAGAGCAGCACCTGCGGCTGCTCATCAGCGTACAGCAGGTGGGGGGCCTCGGTGCCTCGGCCCCGACCATCGGCGCCAAGCTGAGCGCGAGCCAGGTTACCCATGTGGCCTTCGATGTGACCATCGCGCGCTACCTCGAGCTCGAGCCCAACTCCCTGCGCTATCGTCCCGATTCGGCGTGTTGCCAGGGCGGTGCCCCGGTGGAGAGCTGCGGCGCGTCCTACGTGCATCGGTTGTTCTTCGGCTCCGGCAAAGCGACCTACCTGGCGGAGCTGAGCGCTGAGGCGGAGATCTCGGCGGCCAACGTGGTATCCGCTGAGGGAGGCACCCGTTACCGCCGGCTCAACGAGACCACCTTCCAAGACACCTTCTTCGCCTATGAGACAGAGCCGCTGGCACCGCTCTGTGCGCAGGTAGCCCCCGAAGATGAGCTTTCGCCCATCACGCTCAACGCCCCGCCCAACTGCTGGGCCACGGTCACGCTCCGCGATGGGACTCACGCCCGCCGCGATTTTCGAGTGAGCGATCGCGCGCTGTGTAAGCAGGTGGTGGGCCATTTCTGCGAACAACACGCCGCGCGCCTCGAGTGCCAACTGACCTTCGAGGAGCAGGGGGTGGCCACGAGTGAGCGTTGGGCCACGGTGGGCCCTCCGCCGCCCGTGCCGACGGCGCCACCGGTCGTGAGCGCGCCGCCGGTCGTGAGTGCGCCGCCACGGCCCGCCTCGAGCACAGCGCCGCCGCAGGTGGTGAGTGCGCCGCCACGGCCCGCCGCGAGCACAGCGCCACAAGGCAGCGGAGCCGCGCCGCGACCCGCCGCGGTGCCGCTCTCCGAGACCGGCTACTAGAGCGCTCTTCCCCAGCGTGGAGCGCCTTCCTGCGTGCGCTCTAGCTCACTCCGGGCTCAGGCTGAGCTCTGCAGTCTGGGCGCGGTTGTCGGCGCACACCCAGAAGGCCTGGCCTGGCGGGGCCAGAAGCACGCGGACCACCTCACGAAGCGCCCGCTCATCGGGCACCAGCTCCTCCAGCTGATTCGGGCTCTCCTCGAAGAAGGCGCGCTCGAAATGGCTCTCACGGCCGCCCAGGTTGCAACCCATGTACAGCATGTCGCTCTCGACCAGCTCATGGAAGAAATGCGTCCCAAGCGACAGTTCGGGGTTCAGGCCCTCGTGCATCATGTCGATCTCACACAAAACATCCACGCCGTTGATCTCACCCGAGGTCACCGGGATCCCCAGCTCCGGCACGGTGGTCCCGAAGCGCCCTGGGCCAATCACCATCAGCCGCGCGCCGCGCTGCTCTTCGGGCAGATGCACGAGCTTGCCGATCAGGCGCGCCACGGTGTGGCGCTCACGCATCGAGAGTCGGCTGTAGTGCGAGGGTGACACATAGCAGAGGCGGTCCAGGCGGCACACCCGGCTCGAGCCGAGCACCGCGCCCCGGGCCCGGAGCAGCGGCGTGGTCGATTTCGGCGCATCGGTGGACACGACACCATGATCGCGCCCGCGCACCCGAAGTGGCCGACACTGCAGCAGGTTGATGGCGTACCGCTCTGCGCTCTGGAAATTCACGGTAAACTCGATCTCCACCTCGCAACCATAAGCCGAGCGCAGATGGGTGAGCATCTGCCGCAGATCCTCGGCCAGCGGCACCCGTTCGAGCACCCGATCGAGGGCCAGCTGGTAGGAGCCGAGGCGCGGCATGCCATCGCGATCTTCGGTTTGGCTGCGCTCGGCGAAATACTCCACGGGGAGTTCGGGGCTCTTGCTCAACAGATCCCCGAAGTAGTCGGATGCCGAGATGTTGCGCTCCAGGTTCAAATAGTCGATCCGACGTTGGCTGTGCCGCAGGATCGCCTCCCTCGAGCCCTCCGGGTGCTTGAAGGGCGCGTCCAGGGCCACGATGCGGGTGTAGTCGTCGTCGTGACGATCGACGGCGCGGGTACCGAGCCCGAACACCAGCCGCGCCAGACCGGCCTCGGCCTCCAGCTCCGGGGACCACACGAAGGGGTTCAGAGACATCCCAACCCCAGCCAGATGCGGGTAGAAGACCTGGCCGTATTTGGTGCCCGAGACCCGCTGCACCAGCAACGCCATCTGCTCGTCGCGGTCCAAGACGCCACGCTTCTGGCGGTAGAGCAGCGCCTCTTCACTCAAGCTGCTGGCATACACCAGCCGCACCGCGTGGATGAAGTCATCCAGGCGCTGCTGGCGCGTCCCCTGGTTCGGGCAAAACACGCTGTCGTACTTCCCGGGGAAGCTGTTGTGGAAGGTGTCCTCGAGCAAACTGCTCGAACGCACCACAATCGGGGATTGCCCGAAGTAATCGAGCATGTCCGCGAAGCGGTTCATGATGTAGGAGGGGAAGGTCCCCTTCATGATGCGGGCGCGTCCCTCTTCGATTCCGTCCAGCAAGGTGGTGGGTTTCTTCTGCTTCTCCCTTATCCACCAACAATCATTGGTGACCAAGAAGGTGTAGAAGAGATCGGCCGCAACGAAGAAGGAATCATGCCGCTCCAGGCGCTTTTTCCAGCTCGGATCGAGCTTGGTCAAGATCCCCCGCGCCACCAGCATACCCACCGCCTTACCGCCGATCATCCCCGAGCCGATCACGTGCTTCCAGATGTCGATCAGATCCTCGAGCGTGAGGTAGCGCCGCACCAGCTCCAGCATCTGAGGCTCTTGGGTGAGGAGCTGCCGTGCCAGGCGATCGAAGTGCGGGTCGAGCTCGGTCCGAGGACGCTCCCCGCGCTCGCAGGTGCGCCGGCACTCCTCAGCCTGGATGAAGCGCTGATCCCACATGCCGATCATGCGGTACGAGGCTGATTGGAGCCCCGGCCAGGGGCTGGCACCGTTGATGGCGGCGGTGGTAGCACTGTCGGTGATCCGCTCCAACCGGTCACCATCCAGCTTGTGAAAGAGGTGCATGGTCGGGGAGAAGCGACCATCCACCTTGGTCGCGTGCACGTAGAGATCATCCTCGTAGCGGCACACGTCGAGGAGCAGCTGCGCGGTGCGGTCGATCGGATCGACCGCATAGTACGAGTGGTAATGCCGCAGGATCCCGAAGTAGGCGATGGCCTCGGTGACCAGGATGTACGGACACGTGAGCAGAAAGAAGTTCCCGATCATCCGTTCACTGAACCAATCGCGAACCAGATCCGAGAACATGTCAAAAACGTAGTTGGTGCCGGGCACCGCCTTGGCGATGTACTGGTGCACGGTGGTCAGCAGGTTCTCGAAGCCGTTCTCGGGGTGCAGCTCGGCGCGGGTCACGCCGGGATGCTCCGGCACCAGCGGCTCGTGGCGGGCGAAGCGGAAGTAGACCACCGCCTCTCCCCGCTCCACCGCCGCCTTCCAGTACGGCTCGACGAAGGCCGCGTAGTCGCGCACATCGTCGACCTTCCACACCAGGTTGTCACCTTCGCGCAAGCCGTGGACCAGATCGTCGAGGGCCTTGATGCCGGTACTCTGCTGCATGCTGCTCCTTGCCGGCCCTCCCCTACCACAGGAAGGCACCGCTGGGGGTGCCCCATGCACGCGGTGCGCGGGCCAAAGTCGGACCGGGTCACCGTGGGGTCAAAGGCGGGCCCGAATGGCTTCAGCCACCGTCCTTAGCACGAAGATCCGCGCAAAGAGTTTGTCGTTGGCCGGCACCACCACGAAGGGACGCTCGGGCGCGTGGTTCAGCTCCAGCATGTCGGACACAGCGCTCTCGTACTCTGCCCATCGCTCACGATTCCTCCAGTCTTCATCGGTGAGCTTCCACTTCTTGTCGGGGGTAGCCTGCCGATCCGAGAAGCGCGCGAGCTGCGTTGCTTGGTCGATGTGAAACCAGAACTTCTGGATCACCATTCCGCCCGCGCACAGGCTCCCCTCGAACGCGTTGATCTCTTCGAAAGCGCGCCGCCACTCCCGCTCGGTCGCAAATCCCTCGATTCGTTCGACCAGCACCCGTCCATACCAACTCCGATCGAACACCGCGATGTGCCCGCCCTTCGGGAGTCTGGTCCAGAACCTCCACAGGTAGTGGTGCTTCTTCTCGACCTCGGTGGGCGCGGCGATCGGGTGCACCTCGTAGCCACGGGGATCGAGCCCCCCGAGCAGCCGCCGGATGCTCCCCCCTTTACCCGCCGCGTCCCAGCCTTCGAAGACCAGGCTGACCGGGATGCGCTCTTGGTAGACGCGGTGCTCGAGCTCGCGCAGCTCCTTCTGGAGCTCCGGGAGTTCACGCTCGTATTGTTCGCGAGTCAGGCAAACAGAGAGATCGACGTCCGCGAGACGACTCGGGCCGAAGGAGATCCGCTTGCCCCGGGCCGCCTCAGCCTCGGCTCCCTGGTTGACCTCGCCCTTCACAGCGTCGACGCCACCACTCACGCTGGCTCCCTCCGTCTCCAACCGCGCGCGAAGCTGCCCTACCACCTCACGCAGCATCGCGAGCCTGGCCGAGCGCCGCCGCCGCGCGTCGCAGCGCACGAAGGGCACGACCCCAGGATGCGCCTTTAGCAGATAGCGTTCGGCGACCCGTCGCCAACGCGCGTAATGGCGGTTCTGGTGCAAATCTTCGGGATCGATCCGGAAGTGTGCCGAGCTCTTCTTCAGTTGCTCGAAGCGCTTGTCTTGCTCCTCCTGATCGATCACAAAAAAGAGCTTGATGAGCAGCACCCCGCCTTCGAGCAGTGTCCTCTCGAAGCCAAGCAGCCTCTCCAACCGCTCCAGCCCTTCTCCCTTCGAGAGCTGCCGGCGCGCTCGCTCCGACCACAGCTCGGCGTACCAACTCCGATCGAAGATGGTGATGCGACCCGCCTCGGGCATCGCCACCGCGAACCGGCTGAGTTCCGGATAGTAGGGGGTTTGCTCGGCGGCGGGTCGGATGGACACCACGCGAAAGCCACGCGGATCGAGGGCCAGACTGAGGGCGTTGATCGCGGTGCCCTTTCCGGCCGCCTCCCAACCTTCGAACACGATCACCACCGGCAGGCCTTGGCTCCGCGCCAAACGCTGCAACCTCCCGAGCTCGAGGGTCAGCGTCTCGAGTTCTGCCTCCTCCGACGATCGCTCCTCATCCTCGGACGACTTCTTGTTCATTTCAAAATCAGAACACGCCCCGTTTCCACATCGCAAGCGGGGCCCACTGGTGTTTGGCTTGCCCCGGCACCGCCTTCGTTGACGTGGTAGCCGGCCAAACCCACTGACCAGCCGCTCTTTACCTCGCGGACGAAGTGGGGTGGGCAGAACCGGCGCGGGAGGCAGGAACCGGCACGTTAATTAAGGTGAGCCACCGGAGCCAGAATTCCAGCCACAGAAGAATTGCTCACATCAGGAGGGACAATTTGCGCCTCGGTGAACTTCCTGAGCGAAAACCCGACACTGTGTTCCTGTCGCGATAGGGAAGATCGATTTTCCCGGAGGAATACATGGTAACCTATAAGATTTCAATGCGTTACGCTGCGGTGGCGGCGTTCTTGGCCGGCGTATCTCTCTTCTCGGCCTGCGGGGGCGAGTCCTCGTCGCCGGCTGACGAAGAGGTTGGTGGAACGGCCGGCGCAACGAGCAGCTCCGGTGGCGGCAGCGCCCTCGGAGGCCGCACCAGCTCGGGCGGCAACACTTCATCCTCGGCTGGCTCGACCGCTGAGGCCGGCGCCCCTGGTGAAGATGGTGGTGCAGCCAGTGAAGCTGGCGGAGCAACCGCCGCTGGTGGGCGCCCTGGTCAGGGCGGCAGCACGGCGGCAGCCGGCGAAACCGGAGAAGCCGGCGAGACCGGTGAGGGTGGCGAGACCGGCGAAGGCGGCGAAACCGGGGAAGCCGGCGCGACCGGCACCGAGTCCAGCTGCGTGCCTGGCGTCGACACCGGCGACACCTGCAACCCCGAAGTCGATACCGAAGAGTGCGTGCGCAGCGATCGCACCTGCACCTGCGGCGACGACGGCGAGTGGACCTGCGAGCCCAATGAAGAGGGCACCGGTGGCAGCGGCGGCGAAACCGGCGAGGGCGGGGCGCCCGGTGAGGGCGGAGAGACCGGCGAGGGCGGAGAGACCGGCGAGGCCGGCGCGGGAACCGCAGGAGCCACCGGTGAATCGAGCTGCGTCGGCGGGATCCAGACCGGAGACACCTGCAACGAGGCGATCGACACCGAGCCCTGCGAGCGCAGCAACCGCACTTGTTACTGTGGCCAAGACAACGAAAACGAGTGGACCTGCGTAACCAACCAAGGGGGCACCGGCGGCAGCGGCGGAGAAACCGGTGAAGCTGGCGCCCCTGGTGAAGGTGGCGAAACCGGCGAGGCCGGCGCGGGTACGGCGGGTGCTACCGGCGAGTCGAGCTGCGTGCCGGGCGTTGACACTGGCGACCCCTGCGACCCCGACGTCGATACCGAGCTCTGTGCGCGCAGCGATCGCGACTGCACCTGCGGCGAGGACGGCGAGTGGACCTGTGTGCCGCGCGAAGAGGGCACCGGCGGCAGTGGCGGTGAAGGTGGAGCCACCGGTGAGGCCGGTTCGACCGGTGAGGCCGGCGCAGCTGGCAGCGGCACGGTCGAGCCTGCCATCTGCGATGAGACCACGGTCGCCGATGGCGAGGAATGTGACGCACAGACCGCCGAAGACTGCACTCTGACCAGCTCGGACACCGCCGTCTACTCCTGCACCTGCGAGGGCTTCGGACAGAACACGAGCTGGAGCTGCACGCTCCCGGAGTGCGATGCCGAAGTGGCCGACGGCGAGGCCTGCGACGTCGGCGCCATGGACTGCACCACCGGCGGTTTCGTGGGTGAAAACTGCACCTGCGATCCCGAGTTCGAGGAGTGGATCTGCAGCTGATTTGTGTGTGAACCGTAGAGCCTGAGCCAGAGCTTCGGGCGGGGTTCGGTGGACTCATTCCACGGTGCCCCGCCCGAGCTGTTTTGTCCGCGGCGGCGCGGAACCGTCAGGAGAGCCGCTCGCGGCGCTCCTCGAGCAGCATCACGCCCACGATGGTGGCCCCAATGATGGGCAGAAACCAGATGAGCTGGGTCTGGCCGCGCTTCTCAGACGGCAGGTAGTGGGGATTGGTCCACAGCCAGATCGAGATCCCGATCTGGTAGAGCAGGAGGAGAACGGCAATCAGGTACGGGAGCATGGATGGTCCTTCAGCAAAAGGGACGCGGCTTCGCGAGCACCAAAGGTGCGCGAGACGTCCCCGAGGGGAGAGCTTCGTCAACCGATGCGGACCATGCCGAGCGGGGGAGCACGGGGAGCGCTCTCGCCGCGCAAACCCCGCACGCGCACCCAAGGTTCCCTCGCGAAAGCGACCACCTCCCGCGGCGCCTCCACCACTGTAACCGTGAACCCAAGCTGCGGCGAAGGGGGGAGACAGAACGCATCCGAACACGGCACTTCGTCTGCGTCAGCGCAGGCAGCGTCGAGTTCGTGTGCGGCCCCGATTTGGTTCCCCGAAGACCGCGCGACCTCTCGGGCCTCGGCTGGGCCCTGGGAGACCAGCTCCCTCCCCGAGCGGCCGGAAGCCGATGCCTGGGCGGATATGGCCAGGAAGGCCAGACCGACCAGACCCAGGACCACACGGGCCCTCGACCAGGCGAGGATGAGGAACGACAACAACACGGGCTCGCTCGTCTTTAAGCACGCGAGGGGGGCTGTCAATTCCCGCTCGGGGAGAGCGGAGGCCGCTTGTGGTGGTAAGCTTGCCGCGTGCGAGCCCAGGCTCTGCTCTGCATGCTGCTCTCGATCATGGTGCTTTCCGGCTGTCGCTCGGAGGCAGCCTCTCTGCGGGAGACCGGCCCGTCGGGTTCCGCCGCCCGAGCCACCCACGCCGCAGCACCGGCCTCCGCAGCAAAACTGGTGTTCCCCTCGCAATCACGACCGCAACCCGGCTCCCTCGAGCACACGCTGCTCGAAAGACGATCCGTCCGCCGGTTTTCGAGCGCGCCGCTCACCCTCGAACAGCTCGGTGCCCTGGCGTGGGCTGCCCAGGGTACCGTCGATCGGGATTGGGGGCGACGCACCACACCTTCGGCGGGTGGGCTCTATCCCCTCGAGCTCTACCTGGTGCTTCCCCTCGGCTTCTATCGCTACGACACCCAGGGTCACGCGATGCTCCGGCTGCGCGCCGACGATCTACGACCGAAGCTCCACGCCGCCGCCCTCGACCAGTTGGCGGTGCGCGATGCCCCCGCCGTCTTCGTTCTGACGGCGGTCCCCGAGCGCACCCGGGTGAAATACCAAGAGCGCACCGAGCGGTACGTGGCCATGGAGGCGGGACATGCCGCCCAGAATCTCCTGCTCACGGCAACCGCGCTCTCCCTCGGCGCAGTGCCGATCGGCGCCTTCGACGATCGCGCCGTCGCCAGAGTTCTCGGGCTCCCCGAGGGGGAGGAACCCCTCTATCTCCTCCCGGTAGGCAACCCCGAGAGGCGGTGAATCACGGCGTGGAAGCGTCGTCGTTCGCCGCGACCGGGACCTGGTCCCGAGGGCGCCGACGCACCCGCAACACATGCGCCACGAAGGGCGTAAGGACCACGGTGGCGCCGATCCGGAGCGGCTGCGTCAATTTGGTCGCGACCCAGGCGGCTCCCCAGATCCCGAGCTCACCGGCCGTACCCTCGAGCTTCACCCCCAGCTTGATGGCGAACATGAAGCCCACCAAGACCAAGGCGAAGATGGCAAGATAGATCCAAAGTGCCACCTGGCCGTACTCGGCGAGCAGTTCCTTCAAACGCAGCTTCTTCATGAGTCGGTCTCTCGGTACCTCGCGGCCATAGCAGACACCCCGGTCATGGGCGAGGGAACGCGCTCCTCTGGCACCCAACGGCCCCGGGCGAGGGAACGCCCTCCTCTGGCATCCAACGGCCCCGGCTCACAGGGGCCTTTTGTTGGGCTCGCCGGACCGCCGCGGGTATTTCGGTGGAGTGCTCGCGTCCTTCGCGAACACGAGCACGGTGGCGCTCGCGTGCCGCTCCCGGGACACCATCCTCACCGAGAGCAGATGTGCGGCGCGGTCCGCAGCCGCCAGCTCCTCCATGGCGCGCTCGCCCTTCACGGCGAGCAACGCTCCTCCCACCTTGAGAAACGGCACCGCAAGCTCGAGGAGCACGGGCAACGCCGCGACCGCACGAGCCGTCACCCAATCATAGGCCTCGCGGTGAGGCTGTCCCACCCGGGCCAAGTCCTCGGCGCGCCCCGTCAACACCGTCACGTTCGCGAGAGCGAACTCCTCCGCCACCTCCGCGAGAAACCGGGTCTTCTTCTTCGTCGCGTCGACCAGGGTGACGCGCAACCCGGGACACAGAATAGCGAGCACCAGGCCTGGCACCCCACCACCCGAGCCGAGATCGAGCAGCGCTCCGGAGGCACCCAGCATCGGAACCAAGGCAGCGCTCTCCTTTACATGCCGCTCCCAGGCCAGCTCCGGCTCGCGGATCGCCGTCAGGTTGACCTCGCGATTTCTCTCGAGCAGGCGCGTCACAAACGCCTGCAGCTTCGGCTCATGGGTGGTCAGCAACGCGGTGAGCTCCGGAGCACGCACAGAGTCTGTCGAAGGCACGCTCCTCGTTCAAGCAGCCCACTTACCGAAGCGCAAGGCCTTTGTCGAACCCATGACAAAGCCAGCGCCGGTCGCCCCCTCGGGTCGCCGGCGCTGTCCGAAGCGCTCTGTCTTCTCCTCCCCGGGGAAAGGACCCAGCTTAGAACTGGATCCCGTCCGAGGGGCTGATGACCTGAATGCTGCCGTCGGCGTTGAACTCCATTTTCTCCACCGCCACCTCCCGGCGGTAGGTGCCGCCGTTGTTGGGGCCATCACTCACGTGATACACGAAGAACCACTGGTCACCGAATTTGGCAGCACCCGGATGACTGGTGGCCGCATGTTGTCCTGGAGCGCTCGGCAAGGGCTCGAGCACCGTGCCGCGGCGTTGCCAGGGACCCATCGGGCTGTTCGAGGTCGCGTAGTCGATGGGGGCCGGGTTCTCACCCGCGGCGTACAGCATGTAGTACGTGCCGTTCTCTTTGAAGATGAAGGGAGCCTCCCAGTAGGATTGGGGCGTACTCTCTTCCATGGTGCCCTCGATGGAGATCATGTCGTCACCCAGCCGCGCCACGACCATCCGCCAGTAGCCACCGTAGTAGAGATAGGCCTGACCATCGTCGTCGACGAACACGGTGGGATCGATGGTGTACGGAGTTTCCCCGGGCTCTGCGAAGCCCATGTTGTCCATCTCGATGTCGTCGTCGACCAGCGGCGCACCGATCGCGTCCTCGAAGGGCCCCTCGGGACTGTTGGCCACGGCCACACCGATGGCCATCCCCGAGCCACGCTTGTTGACGGGAACATACCAATAGAAGCGCCCATCGCGTTCCACCATCTGGCTCGCCCAGGCGTTGGCGTCCGCCCACGCGAAATCACCCAGGGTGAGCGCGATCTGCTTGGTCCAGTTGACCATGTCGGTCGATTTCAGGACGAACCACTCGTTGATCCGGAATTGAGTGTCGTTGCCTTCGTCATGCCCACAGGTGATGTAAAAAGTGCAGTTCGAGACCATCGGCGCCGGATCGGCGGTATACTCATCGGTAAACAGTGGGTTGGTCGATCTGGTTCCCGGTACCGGACCCGCACAGGTGCCGCTCCCACCCTGCCCCACGGTCGCGCCACCTTCGCCGCTCCCACCCTGCCCCATGGTCGCACCACCTTCGCCGCTCCCACCCTGCCCCATGGTCGCACCACCCTCACCCTGTCCACCGCTGCCCGGTGCACCGCCTGCACCAGGGGCACCACCTTCACCACCACGTGGCACGCAGTTCCAGGTGCTGGTCGTGGCATCGCAGGTGCAATCCCGATCGCTCCGCGCGCACACCGCAGTGTCGACCGCCGGCACACAAGCGTCGCCGGTGTCGATCCCCGGTGCACAGGTGCTGGCTGCTCCGCCTTGACCGGGAGCACCGCCTTGACCAGGGGCACCGCCTTGACCAGGGGCACCGCCTTGACCAGGGGCACCGCCTTGACCAGGGGCACCGCCTTGACCAGGAGCACCGCCTTGACCAGGAGCACCACCTTGACCGGGAGCACCGCCTTGACCCGGGACACCACCTTGACCCGGAACACCACCTTGACCCGGAACACCACCTTGACCAGGTACCCCCCCAACGCCCACCTGACCGGCGGTGCTCGAGGTGGTCCCGGCATTGCCAGCGAGCCCACCAGCTCCAACGGTGCTCGAGGTACCTCCAGTGGACGCGGGACTTGGCGACGCGGTGTCGCTCTCACCGCAGCCGGCCAACAACAGGGCACTTCCAAGGATCAGGCAGGAACGGCTCTTCAGCATGATAGGAACTCTCCAGTCACCCAGGAACCACCTGCGCCGCAGGTGGTGCGGGACTCCTCGAGTTGGACGCCGCATGCCAGCAAACTCAGGCAATCCCACACCATTGTGCGCAAAGGGTGAGCGCAAGGCCGCTGCGACTGTCGTTCCTTGACATACATCTGGTCCACGCTTTCTTGTTGCTGACCAACCTAGGACAGCGATGATTCACCCGCACTGAGCCGAGGAGACACTTCGTCACTCCGCGATAGCGAAGCGACAAATCTGCCTTGCCCTGCCTTGCCGCACAAACACGCCGGAAGTATCATTGATCCCATGGGGCTCCTCCGACCAGCATCACTCCTTCTTCTTTCCAGTTCTTGGCTAAGTCTCCTCGTCGGATGTTCGGCGGGGAGTGGCGCCGGCGCACCGCTCGGCTCAACGGGAGGAGGCTCGTCGATTCCCGGCGGTGGACAGTCGGGAGTTTCCACCGGGGCCGGCGGTGAATTCACCATCCCGACGGCGGGCGCGGCCGGGGCCCCCTTCGTCGTGTCGCCCACCTGTGGCAACGGCACCATCGAGAACAACGAGCCCTGCGACGATGGTAACCAGAACAATGAGGATGGTTGCAACGCCATCTGCCAACTAGAAGCCGATTGGATTTGCCCGACGCCGGGTCAGCCCTGCACCTACGCGGCGGTCTGTGGCGACGCGCAGCTGGCCTCCCGCGAAGCCTGTGACGACGGCAACGCGGTGGCTGGCGACGGCTGCAGCGCCGATTGCTCGGCGGTGGAGGTCGGCTGGCAATGCCGAGTTCCCGGCAAAACCTGCGTGCCCTGGTGCGGCGACGGCCAGATGATCGGCACAGAGCGCTGTGATGATGCGAACAACCTGAGCGGCGACGGCTGCTCCAGCACCTGCCTGGTCGAACCCGGTTGGAGCTGCACGGTGGCCGTTCTGGGCGGCGCCCCGAGCGCCTGCACTCAGAGCATCTGCGGCAATGGCGTCCAGGAAGAGGGTGAGGGCTGCGACGCCGGCCCCAACAATGGCCTGTTCTACGGCGATGGCACCGGCTGCTCGAAGACCTGTACGGACGAGCCGAACTGCCGCCCCGCCGGCACCACCCAGGCCTGCACCACCTTCTGCGGCGACGGCAATGTGGACTCCGGCGAGGGTTGCGACGACGGCAACCAGATCGACGGTGATGGCTGCTCGTCAGTGTGCACCGCAGAGGCGGGCTTCACCTGCACCGATCGGGAGATGCCCGACACCGTGCCCTGTCCGAGCAACGCCGCCGTCCAGTGCTTGGTGCTGCCCGTCACCTACCGCGATTTCGAGGGCGGCAACTCGCCGAGCGCCCATCCAGATTTCTTCTTCATGGGGCAAAATGGCACCATCTGCGTGCCCAACGCCGCGGGCACACCGGCGGCGGTGAGCGGCAACTGCTCGGACACCGACGCCACCGGCCCCTGCACGGATCTGGTGATGAGGGATCTCGGACCAACCGGAAAGCCCGTGTTGAATGGCGCCTCCGGCACCTGCGCCTGCCGCTTCACCGACTGGGACCGGACCAACGTGATCACCGCAGCCACGGCTGGCGCCGACACCTGCACCGTGACCGGTGACGGCTCCACGCGCGTGCGCGTCGGCTACAACACCCCGCTCAATGTCACGGTGATGCAGAGCGCGACCAGCTTCGCGCAGTGGTACGACGACAGCCTGGCGCAGCCGGTGCGAAAGACCCTCGAGCTTGCGGCCATCGCCGGCGGCCAGTACCAGTTTAGCAGCAGTGGCGGGCTCACCGTCAACGACGACATCCACGACATCTGCCTGGCGAGCAATCACATCGGCACCCTAGACAGCGGCTTCTTTCCCCTCGAAGATCAAGCCGCGGCCACCAAGGTCTGCAACATCTGGCCGTATTGGATGACTGGGCTTGACACCAATTGCTGCGCCGCCAGCACCTGCCCGGTCAAGAACCAGTGGGACCCGAATGCCTCCTGGGACAACTGCCCCACCACCGGCACCGACGGCGGCTTCGTGCCGCGATCCGACGGCACGGGCGGACGCGTCGACGGCATGCTCCGGAACTTCTACTTCACCTCCGAGGCTCGGTACCTCTTCCGCTACTCCGGCACCCCCTCCACCCTGGCCTTCTATGGTGATGATGACGTCTGGGTGTTCGTGAACGGCACGCTCGCCCTCGATCTCGGCGCCC
Organism: uncultured Polyangiaceae bacterium; assembly: GCA_964396375.1. Lineage (GTDB taxonomy): Bacteria > Myxococcota_A > Polyangia > Polyangiales > Polyangiaceae > FEN-1139. The sequence continues at coordinate 15,181 of CAYNEY010000037.1, forward strand.
CCCACCAGCGACAGCAGGGCTCGGTCACCATCGACTCCAACCTGGGCCTCGAGGCAGGCAAGATCTACGAGATTGCCGTCTTCCACGCGGATCGCCACCCGCGGGAATCGAACTACCAGCTCACGCTGTCGGGCTTTAGCACCAGCCGCACCTCCTGTTTGCCCTACTGCGGCGACGGCGTAACCACAGCCGGTGAAGAGTGCGACGACGGCCCGGCCAACTCGAATGAGGCCTACGGCGGCTGCACCCTGGAGTGCAAATTCGGACCTTGGTGCGGCGACGGCCTCGTGAACGGTCCCGAGCAGTGCGACGCTGGCCGTGAGAATGGCTCGGCCTATGGCACCGGCAACTGCTCCACCGCCTGCACCTGGGCGCATTTCTGTGGCGACGGGATCGCCGACACCGCCTTCGGCGAAGAGTGTGACGCCGGCCCCACCGGCAGCATCAACTGCAACACCGAGTGCAAGATCATCGTCCGTTGATCGGCGCTTGGACGAGTTCGCTCGGCCTTGGTCCTACCGAGGTCGAGCGGAGTCCGGAATTTTGAGCTCCTCGGCGCGGTCGCGCTGAGCCCGCTACTGATAGCGAGTCGGGATCTCGAAATCACTCGAGTCGTCGTCGCCGCTGTCGAGGAGCTGCGTCGCGAGCTTGATCACATCGCTCGCCGAGTAGGGCTTCTGAAGAAAACCGACCGCTCCCTTGGCCCGACCAGCGTCATAGAGAGTGGGATCGACGTGCCCCGTGGCAAAAGCGATCCTCGCCTTCGGCTTCTGCTGCAGGAGCTTAGCCTGGGTCTCGAGGCCATCCATCTCCGGCATGTGAGAATCGAGCAGCACCAGGTCGAAGGGGAGGGTCGGGAAGAGCTCCAAGGCCTCCGCGCCGCTGCCTGCCTCCACCACCTCGCATCCAGCCATCCGAAGCAGTCTTCCCATGCTTCTGCGAACGATCTGTTCGTCGTCGACCAAAAGGATCCTCGCGGTGCACACCGCCGGCGCTTCACCCGCGGGTGCACGGCGCACGACCGGCACCTCGAGCGGTCTGGTCGCGACCTCCTTCGCGCGCCCGGTGTGAAGTGGCAGGTACACGGTGAAGGTCGTGCCCTGACCGCGCACCGACTCAAATGCAATCCGCCCCTCATGCCGGATCACCAGATCGCGCACGGTCGCGAGCCCGAGGCCAAACCCGATCCCCTCGCGCTTGGTCGTGAAGAATGGCTCGAAGATCCGGCGGCTGGTCACCTCATCCATACCTGAGCCATTGTCTTCGACCACCAAGCACACCGCGGGGCGCCCGGGCTTCCAATCTACGTCCTTCGGCACCGTCATCACCCGGCGCGCACGGAGCCCGAGCACGCCACCGCGAGGCATGGCGTCCCGAGCGTTCAAGGCCAAGTTGAGAAGCACTTGGTGCAGCTCGCTACGCCATCCGTCGACGAACAACCCGGGGGTAATGGTAGACTGGATGGAAATCCCAGTGTCCAGCGTGTACCGGAGCATCCTCACCAGATCGGTCACGAGCTCAGACACATCCACGGGTTCTCGTGGGATCTCGTGGCCGCGAGCTCCCGAGAGCAGGCTCCGCAACAGCTCCCCTGCGCGATCCGCCGCCAACCCGATATCAGCGATGCACTCCCGCACGTCACCGTCGCCAAGGCGGCGACCCGGCTCGAGCCTCACCAGGTAGTCCGTGCCCGCGAGGAGCGTCGAGACCACATTGCCAAGGTCGTGGGCTATCCCGACACTGAGCCGACCGATGTTCTCGAAACGCTTGCGCTCTGCGATCTCCTCGGCTTCGGGATCGAAAGCATCGAGGCGCAGCACCAGAGAACGACCGATGCTGAGCTTGTCACCGAAGCTGAGCGCCCGACGCTCCACGCGCAGCCCATTCACGAAGGTCCCATTGCGGCTCTTCGCATCCTCGACCAAAATCCCCCCAGCCTCCGTCCTTCGGATCCGTGCGTGCCACCGCGAAACCTCCGCGTCGTCGACCACGATGCTGGCCTGGGAGCTTCGCCCGATGGTGGTTTCGGTGCCAACGCGATAGCGACGGCCCACCGAAGGGCCACTGATCACCGTGAGCTGTGCCTCGAAAACCGACTGGGAAGCACACTCCAAGGTGCGGGATTCATCGGGGGGAGCAGGCATTGGGCGAATGACGGCTGCGCCCAACGGGACGCACCTACCGTCCCATCATGCCCCCCACGACCGCAACGAAGCAAGCCGAGGCCACCCCACGGGGTCTATCTTCTTGTTTTTCATCATCCTTTGGGGAATCAGCTGCGGTTGGGGTGATGGCTCCGGATCTAGGGGAGTGAGCGCCTCCCGCAGCCGACTGGCCCGCCGGGACAGAGCGATCCGGTTCGAACGCTGGGCTCGCTCGAGCCAGACTCGAGCCTCCCTCCGGTCCCCCCGCCCAAGGAGCAATTCACCGAGCAGGAGCTGCGCCTCGGGTGTGTGCCACCCCGCCCCTGCGCAGCCGAGCACGGCGCCTCCTTCCGCGAGGCGCGCCGACCCTGATCCCAATCGGAGCTTTGGCGGAGTTGCGCGAGGGAACCGAGAGCCGCCGCGGTACGCCCCTCGGAGAGCTCCTTCATCACCTGCTGAAACGCGGCGTCGATCACCAAACGCTCGACCCAATCCCCCGAACGTTCGGCGCAGCGCAGGCCGTCCCACGGAAAAGGAGAGCGCTCCGATCGCAGATTTGCTCGCCATGACTGCCAACGTTCGCTCCGACACCAAACGAGCCGAAGCCTGCTACAGCCCCGCCTCGGCAATTCCTCGAGGGCTTTTCATGACGCTCGACTCGGGCAACTCTGGACAGCCCGAGAGCCCCAGGCTATGGCAGGCTTCGGAGCCGCCATGCAGGCCTACCTAAAGATCGCCGAGCGCATCCTTCGGGAAGGTGTGACCACCCAGAATCGGACTGGAGTGGACACCTTGGCGCTGCCCGGAGCTCTGTTCGAACACGACATGTCGTCGGGGTTTCCCCTCCTCACCACCAAGGCCGTAGCATTTCGCTTGGTCGCCTCGGAGCTCGAGTTCTTCCTCCGCGGCCTCACCGACAAGGAGTGGCTGCGCGAGCGCAACAACCACATCTGGGATGAGTGGTGCAGTCCACAGAAGGTGCCTTACGGTCACACTCCGGAGATCCGTCAGCGCATGCTCGAAGAGCGTGAGCTCGGCCCCATCTATGGCTGGCAGTGGCGCCACTTCGGCGCGCGCTACATCGCCCACGATCAACCTCCCGAGGGCGTGGGAGTGGACCAGCTGGCACGGCTGGTCGAAAACCTGAAATCTTGTCCCAGCTCTCGCCGCATGCTCGTCTCTGCTTGGAATCCTTGCGATTTCGAGCTCATGGCGCTCCCTCCATGCCACTACGGGTTCCAGGTCACGGTGCACGGCGATACGCTGAACCTGATGTGGAATCAGCGCAGCGTGGACGTCGCCCTCGGCCTGCCCTTCAACATCGCGAGTTACGGCCTCTTGCTCGAGCTTCTGGCGCGCGAGACAGGCTTCCGTCCAGGGCGCTTGGTGGGGTTCTTGGCCGACACCCATGTTTACGTGAATCACGTGGCTGGCTTGCGTCAGCAGCTCGAACGTGAACCCTTCGCCCTGCCGCGCCTCGTAACCGACGACTGGCAGGGGCTCTTTGCGTGGCACTACGAGCAGTCACGGGTCGAGGGCTACCGCCACCACCCCAAGATCCCCTTCGAAATCGCGGTGTGAACCCCATGACCGAGCTCATCGTCATCGCAGCCCTCGCGAACAACGGCGTCATCGGCAGAAAAAACGACATCCCTTGGCGCATCAGCGCGGATTTCCAGCGGTTCAAGCGGCTTACACTGGGGCACCCCTGCATCATGGGGCAAGCCACCTATGAGTCACTCCCCGAGAAATCGCGGCCCCTCCCAGGTCGCGAGAACATCGTCCTCAGCCTCGATCCGAGCTTCTTCTGCCCACAAGCCACGCAGTTCTCCGACTTCGAGGCCGCGCTTCGGTATGTCCGGGAGCGTGGTGAAGAGAAGGCCTTCATCACCGGGGGCGCGACCATCTACCGCCTGGCCCTCCCCTTCGCAGACACCCTCGAGCTTACCCATATCCATCATGATTACGAGGGCACCGTGTACTTCCCACCCTTCGAAGACGGGGACTTCGAGCTGGTCTCGGAACTGGATCAGGTAGGCCAGGACTCCCTGAACCAGCGCGAAGTGCGCTTCTCCTACCGCACCTATCGACGGCGACAGAGCGCGGTCGACCGCCGCTGAGCAGAAGGCAAGGCGAGCTTGCGACGGCGACAGAGCGCGGTCGACCACCGCTGAGCAGAAGGCAAGGTGAGCTTGCGGAGCATGGTCAACGGCGACAGAGCGCAGGCCTTTTGTTGATTTCGCATCGCTGAGACACCCTCCCACGCACCCTGACCCCTGTTCGGGGCTCTGGCGCGGAACGCGCTTCCCTCATCGCCACCAACACTGTTACGCTCAAGACGTGAAGCCCTCCCTCCTGTGGTTCGGTACCTTGACCCTCTCCCTCTCCTTCGCCTCGATGGTCCATGCCGAGTCCGTCGACGGCGATGACGCACCGCCCCCCAGCGCAGAAGAGGGTGAACGCCCTGGGTGGCTGGTGCTGGGCCTTTCGGCTGGTTACGGCCTACCGATGGGCAAGACCGCCGAGAAGCTGACCGCCACCATGGAAGGCCAGGAGTTCTCGGAATTCGTCTCAGGCAGCATCCCGCTTCAGCTCTCGGTCGGTGTCATGGTCACGCCGAACATCGAGGTCGGCCTCGCCGGCGGCTACGGCCTGGTCTTCGTCGAAGACTGTCCAGACGGTGCTGATTGCAGCGCCAGCCAGTTCAAGCTCGGCATCTTCGGCCGATATCACCTCGACCACGGAGGCAAGTTCGATCCCTGGGCTGGGCTTTCCCTCGGTATGGAGTCCCTGTCCACCTCGATGGAGACTGACTCTTCCACGCAGGACACCACCCTGTCGGGCCTCGAGTTCGCCAATCTCCAGGCCGGCGTGAGCCTGCGCGCGACCAAGGCGCTCGCCATCGGTCCCTTCGTCAGCTTCTCCTTCGGCCAGTACGGCTCCTTCGTCACCGAAGGCGATCTGACCGGCGACATGGACGAAGACGTCGAAGAAACCGCACTCCACCAGTGGTTGGTGTTCGGCCTGAACGGCTCCTTCACGCTCTAACCGGAACTTGGCCTCGGTTCTGCCCCATAAATAGGCCCTCCCGCTTCTGAGTAGTCACAGAGGAGTTGGCGCGCCTCGCCGCGCAGGATCGCAGTCTTCACCCGCGTGCCTCGACGCCCCAGGGCAAGCTCCCAATCCGATGGCTTCGGGCCCTCGTCGAAACCGATGGCCTCGGCGTCGGCACTGGTGGCCCCCGAGAGCAGCTCCGAGAGCCCCGACCAGTAGATAGCCCCGAAGCATTGGCAACAGGGCTCGGTGGTGGTGACCAGGGTCAACCCCTCGGGCAGCCGCCCCTCGCAGGTCCCGAGCGCCCGCTCGGCGAAGCAGAGCGCCAAGATCTCGGCGTGAGCAATGGAGAGGCCGGTGTCGAGGACGCGATTGACGCCCGCCGCGACCAGCTCCGTCCCTCGCAGCACCAACGCCGCAAAGGGCCCCCCACCCTCGCTCATGTTGCGGCGCGCGAGCGCCAGAGCCAGGGCCATCTTCGCCTGGTCATCGCAGAGCGGCGCACGCGCCGCTCTCAGCACCTCGTCGACGAACGGAGGCGAAACTATCCGCAACTCTCGACTCCCCGCGGGGGTCGTACAAAGGGGAGCCATGGCCACGATCTCCAGCGCTACTCGCCGATCTCAGGCACCAAGCCAGCGCTCGCCATGCCAAGGAACCGCACCATATCGGCGTTGGCTCGGGGGACGTCGAAGACCACGAAATGTCCGTCGCGGCCCTCGGGCGGTGCGTACTGCCGGACACCCAGGGAAAATCCGGCGAGGTTGCCGAACACCGGCGGTGGCGTAGGCTGCTTGTTACCAATCGATTCCGGTGAAGATACCTGATCGTTGTCGACCAGCACCACCGAAGCGGCCAGCGCGAAGGCTTCCATGGTGGGACCGGGGCTGAAGGTGTCCCCAAGCCCGTAGGTCTGGAAGATGTGCCGGCGCTCGCCGTCCACCACAGGCTCCCGAACCAACACCCCAGCAAAGTTTATCGGATCGGCGGGATCGATCCATCCCTGGAGCAGACCGAGCACGGGATGGTAGGCCGCGTTGTCGGTCAGAAGCTCGGTGTCTGAGAGCACCAGCGGCATCACCGCCTTGATGTTGACGGGCTGGGTCTTGGTCAGGAGCGAATCCCGGAGGCTGGCGCCATTCCCTGACAAGACCGCTGCCTTGTACGCGGGTCCATAGGGCAGCATCAGGCTCCCTTCGGTCGAGCCCTGGGAGTGCCCGAAGAACGACAGGGCGTTCGGATCGATGAGAATGCGCGTGCCCTCGACGGTCACATCCAAGGCTTCGGCGAAGCGCGCCAGCGCCAGCTGATCCGCGGCGCCCTGCAGAGGGTTGCCTCGGCTCGCCGCCGGGTTGGTGAAGTTGAAGAACAGGTTCTCCGGGCTCTCTTCCGAGTCACCGCGCCGGTTGGCATGCGCCACCTGATCGATCCCGAGCACAGCCATGCCGGTCGGGGTCCCGTCGCTCAGTGTGGCGCGAGCCAGCACCCCCGCGACCTCCGGGCGCACGTGATCGCGGAAGTCTCCACCCGTCCCATGGGCGAAAACCACCAGAGGCCAACCGGTCTCGGGCATCTCGTTCCTCGGCACGGTGAGCGAAAGGCACACCTCCTCCGTGCGCACCGGCCCGTCCGTCTCGATCCCTCCCCCCTCCGTCAGGTACGGCGGCTCTCCGGACTGAAAGATCGGCAGCTCGATCAGCGCGTGATACTCGGTGAAGTCCGCGGTCGGGGCGCCGCAGGCACGCACTTGGTCCGCGTCCGGCACCGGACACGGGGAATCCACCCCGGTATCGCAGCGCACCCAGTTGGTCGCCGTCGGAAGCTCCGCTGCCTGCACCGCGGCGGCGAGCTTCGCCATCGGCTCTCTCACCTGGGCGACGGTGATGACGGTGGCGGTGAGGATGCTCTGAGCCTCGAGGCCTTGAGCCGAGAGATACTCGCGGAACGGCGCAAATGAAGCGTGAGCATCCGTGAGTGCTGCCTCATCCGGCTGGTTCTCGGCCAACATGGACACGAAGTTGGGCGAGGGCTCGACCTCCTCGTCCCACTGATCGAGAAGACCACGCGTCACGTAGACGGCGTAGACGTGCCCAGGGACCAGCGGAAACGCCGAAGGGCGTTTGATCATCAAGCGATTGTCACAGATGTATTTCGAGCGCCCACCGGAGGCCAGCCACTCCCAGCCCACGCTGGTACCAAACTGCTCGGTGTCCGGGGTGATGTCGATCCAATTGACCCGCCCCTCATCCTGCAGGGAATCCAGGTTGAGCCCGCCCGAGAAGCGGAACACTACGGTGGGTGAGGTGCCCCAGCCACGGTCCTCGGCTTCGGTTGCATCCACGTAGCGTTGCACGGCATCGAAACCGAGCAGCGCTGAGCCGGGGGTCGGGAAGCCCTCCAAGTTCAGGCGACCCGCGGCATTTCTCCGCGCATCGTTGGGGAACGGCAACCGGAAGAAGTCCAACTCGAGAGCCTGCTCCGCCCCAGGCACCTCGAAGTAAGCGCGCACCGGGCCCTCCTCGACAGGCGGCTCACACTCGACACCAGTCCACAGCGAGCCACCCGTCGGCGAGTCAACCGAGGGAGCGCTGCACACACCCTCCGTGCAGAACAACCCGCCGAAGCAGTCGGCGTTGACCGTGCACGCGTCGGCAAGGTCACCATCCCCAGCCGCTTCACAGGCTCCGCTGAGGCCAAGCAACTGGCAACGGAGACCCGCCTGACAGTTCACGTCGCTGTCGCACGCATCACCCTCCGCTCCCTCTCCCGCCTCGGTGCACGCGCCGAGCACGCACTGGCCGCCCGCGCACTCGGCCGCGATCACGCAGGCCGTTCCATCTTCGCTCGAACCACTCGGCACACACGCGCCCTCCACACAGTCCAACCCGGCTCGACAGGGCTCGGTGTCAGAGCAAGCCTCTCCGACACCACCAAAGATCTCCGAGGGAGCGCCGCCGAGATTGCCTTCTCCCCCTCCACCATCCCCAGCTTGCCCGCCCTGGAAGTTAGGATCGACGGTGGGCGATTCGACCGAACACCCGAGCCCGAGCGAGGCTGCGAGCAGGGTAAGAACGAGAGCCTGGGCGGGGTTCCTTGAGGATCCGATGCGGAGCATGACGAGCCTTTCGCGTGACCGCCTCCGCCACCAGAGGCCAGTCGATTCCAAGTGAAAGTTAACGCAGCTCGCGGGTTCGCTCAACGGCGTTCACCGACCCCTCCCCGGCTTTGTGGAGCTTTGCCCGAGGATTTGCGGAACATCGGTGGGGGGGAAACCCACAAGAAAGGTCCCGGCCATCCTGGGACAGCACGGGACCTTCTCACGGCGCCTCGGTCGGCGGCCGGTTCGACACGGAATTCGGTCAGTACTGGAACAGCATCTCGCGATACTTGGGAAGTGGCCAGAGCTTGTCTTCCACCACGCCCTCCATGCTGTCCGCGAGCTTGCGCACCGCCACCATGGCCGGGATCACCTTGTCGCGGAAGGCCTCACCCTGGTGGTGCGCATCCACCGCGGAAGCTTCATCCAACGCCTTCTCTAGGGCCGAGAGCGCCGTGGTGAGCGCGGCGGCGTCCGCCGCTACCTGGCTCAGAAGCTCGATCTGCGGCGCCGGAACCGCTACCCCTGCTTCCTTCAGCGCGGCCACCGACTTCGCTACGTTGGTTTGGTGCGCGAGCGCGGCTGGCAAGATCTGGTTGCGACCGATGTCGAGGGTCGCCGTGCCTTCGATGTTCAGCATCTTCACGTAACGCTCCCAGCTGATCTCCACACGGGCGTCGTACTCACGCTGAGAGAAGACATGATGCCGCTCGAAGAGTTCGGCGAAGCGTCGGCTCGGCGCGACCTTCAGACACTCGACGGTATCCTTCAGATTCGGGAGTCCGCGCTTCTTCGCCTCGGCGTGCCACTCCTCCGAGTAGTTGTTGGACGAGAACAAGACGCGCTTGTGCTCCTTGATCCACCGGCGCAGCACCTCGGTGAGCGAACGATTGAAATCTGCAGTTCCCGCCTGCTCGATCTCATCTACCAGCCTGCGCACCGACTCGGCCACGATGGTGTTGAGGACGGTGTTCGGGTAGTAGCAGGGCGCCGAAGAGCCCACCGCGCGAAACTCGAACTTGTTGCCGGTGAAGGCGAACGGCGAGGTACGGTTGCGATCGGTGGCGTCCTTGCTGAACTTCGGGAGAGTGGTGACACCGAGTTCCATCACCCCACCCCCCAGGCTCTTGGTGGGCGTGCCGGTCTCCAGCTGGCGCACGATGTCCTCGAGCTGTTCGCCCAGATACACCGAGATGATGGCCGGCGGAGCCTCGTTGGCACCGAGGCGGTGATCATTGCCTGGGCCCGAGACCGCGATCCGGAGCAGTTCGGCGTACTCGTCGACCGCCGCGATGATCGCGACCAAACAGGCCAAGAACTGAGCGTTCTCGTGGGGCGTCTTGCCCGGATCGAGCAAGTTTTCCCCGCTGTCCGTGCACATCGACCAGTTGTTGTGCTTGCCGCTGCCGTTGATGCCTGAAAACGGCTTCTCGTGGAGCAGGCACACCAGGTCGTGCCGGAGCGCGGTGCGCCGCATCAACTCCATCACCAGCATGTTGTGGTCGGCGGAGAGCGAGGTGCGCTCGAAGATGGGGGCAAGCTCGAACTGGGCTGGTGCCACCTCATTGTGACGTGTCTTGGCCGGGATCCCGAGCTTCCACAGACCACGATCGAGATCCATCATGAAAGCCAAGATGCGCTCGCGGATGGCCCCGAAGTAGTGGTCCTCCAGCTCCTGCCCACGGAACGGTGGCGCACCAAACAAGGTCCGGCCGCAGGCCAAGAGATCGGGACGCAGCTCGGCGTACTTGCGATCGATGAGGAAGTACTCCTGTTCTGGACCGAGGGTGGTAAAGACCCGCTGCACGCTCTCCTTGCCGAACAGGTGCAGGAGCCGCACCACCTGGGTGGAGAGGGCCTCGACCGACCGGAGCAAGGGGGTCTTGTCGTCGAGGGCTTCGGTGGTGTAGCTGACGAAGGCGGTCGGGATGGTGAGGGTGGCACCGTTGACCTCCTCCTGGATGAAGGCTGGACTCGAGGGATCCCAGACCGTGTAACCCCGTGCCTCGAAGGTGGCGCGAGTTCCACCCGAGGGGAAGGAGGACGCGTCGGGCTCGCCCCGGATCAGCGTCTTGCCGTCGAACTCACAGAGCGCACCGCCGTCGGGGGTCGGCTCGAGGAAGGTATCATGCTTCTCCGCCGTGAGGCCCGTCATGGGCACGAACCAGTGCGTGTAGTGGCTCGCCCCATGGGCCAACGCCCACTCCTTCATGCCCTGAGCCACCTGATCGGCGATGCTCGGATCGAGAGGCTGACCGCGGAGGGTGGTAGCGCGGAGCTTTTTGTACACGTCCTTCGAGAGGTACTGGAGCTGAGCTGCGTCATTGAAGACCAGCTGCCCATAAATCTCCTGGGCGGGATGGGCCCGATAGTCTTCGACGGGAGGGGTCTCACTCTCCAAGGACAATGCAATGCGCTGACGTGGAGTCGACATACGGATCCTTTTCGTGCGGCGGTGCCCGAGCGGGCTAATGGGAGTTCTAACTTGCGGCCGTGCCTACCAGCCGTGACTTCACGCGGAAGCCTGGTCGATTCCTAGGGGCTGAAAGGTTTCTGGAGTGTTTCCGATTAGTTTCTCCGAACCATCCGTGAGTCGCCACAATTCCAAGACGGGTGACCCCAGAAGGCCGGCCCGACAGTCTCTCCCGAGCAAAGTGTTTCCCGTACCTTAATTTCGCTCGGCCCGTGCCGTTCTTGCGGTGGCGTTCGGTAGGCGAAGCAGCGAGTTCAGGCGCTCGATGCTTCCGAGCCCCATGTCACGCAACGATCCTTTTTCTCCACCGTCTCCGACCACCGCCAACCCACGGACCTCGGAGCTGCCCGCCAACGAGACCGATCGGCCGCCATCGGTCGTGCCGTCACTCGAGCGCTGGGACAGCACCAACACGCCGGTGGCCGAGGCGACTCGGTGGTTGGCGCTCGGCCTGGTCCTGGTGTTCGTGGCGTACATCGTGGTCAACCTGGCAAAGCTCGATCGCCCGTACGCCAGGGTAATCCTCGCGCTGGACATCGCGGCGGTGCTGATGCTAGCCGCAGGGTTCTTCGCGCTCCGCAGGATCGGTCAGAGCACCCGTTGGGCGGAGCCGATCGCGACCGCGCTGACCGCGGTGGCCGTCCTCAACACCAGCATCACCGGCTACCTCCGGGCTTCTGCCCTCGAGTTCGTCTACACTGCTTTTGTTTTGATCGCGATCGGCGCGATCGTCGTCTCGGTGCGGTATCTGGCACTGGCAGCGGGCTTCACGCTCGTGGTCTCCACCGCGCTGGCTAGCCTGGCCCTCTCCCGGGAAGGTCTGGTGGAGTACGCCATGACCCTAGTGCTCGGGATCGCGATGATGTTGAGCATCTATTTGGCGCGCCGCACCAACCAGCAGCGGCTCGCCGATCTGCGTGAAGTGGATCGCGGCCTGGCACTCTCGCTGTCGGAGGCACTCAACCGAAGTGAGCTGCGGCTGCTCGAGCAGCGGCGCGCCGAACAGGAGCGGCAGCGTCTCGAGGATCAACTCCGGCAATCCCAGAAGCTGGAGGCCATCGGCACTTTGGCAGGTGGAGTGGCGCACGACATGAACAACGTGCTCGGGGCGATCACCAGCATCTCGTCCCTGGCACTCGAACGCATCGAGCCCACCTCGCCGCTCCGCCAGGATGTCGAGGATGTACTCTCGGCGGCCCGCCGCGGCAGCGCACTCACCCGCAACCTGCTCGGTTTCGCGCGTCAAGGGTCGCGTCGCCGCGAGCGCTTCCGCCTGGAATCGACGGTGGACTCCATCCGGCGTCTGGTGGGCCGCACGGTCTCGAAGCAAGTGGAGCTAAAGACCCAGATCGAGACCGATCTCGACGATGCCATCGGAGATCCGGGACAGATCAGTCATGCGCTGATGAACTTGTGCATCAACGCGGTGGACGCCATGCACGGTCGCGGCACGCTCACCATCTCCCTTTTGAGCCAGATGGTGGATGGGAAGCTCGCCCACACCCACAACATCAAGGTGGGCAAGTATGTCCATAACCGTTTCTTT
>CAYNEY010000037.1:27504-42662 GCA_964396375.1 uncultured Polyangiaceae bacterium
TCGAACCGGGACGTTACGTGTGGCTCACCGTCGCCGACACCGGGGAGGGGATCCCCCCGGAGATCATCGGGCGGGTCTTCGAGCCGTTCTTCTCCACCAAGTCGGCCGCCGAACGCTCTGGCCTCGGGCTCTCGATGGTGTACGGGACCATCCGTGACCACGGTGGCGCGATCTGGATCGACAGTCACTTGGGCGCAGGCACCCGGGTCTCGATGCTGATCCCCTCCGAGCTGGCCAAACCCGACACCTTGGCCCCACCACCCCCACAGCCGGTGCGCCCAGTTGGGGCAAGGACCCACATCTTGATCGTCGACGACGAGCCCTTGCTGCGCTCGGCGGCCCGCCGCATCGTGCGCGGACTCGGCTTCGAGGTGTTGCTGGCCTGTCACGGTGCAGAGGGCTTGGCCGTCTTCCGGCGGTATCAGGAGAACGTCGCGCTGGTGCTGCTCGATCTCGCGATGCCGGTCATGGGGGGACGCGAGTGCTTCTTCGGGCTCCGTAAGCTCGATCCCGAAATCCCCATCCTTATCACCTCGGGTTTCGCCAGCGGCTACGAAGTGGAGGAGCTGATGGCTCAGGGAGCGATCGCCAACCTGCCCAAACCTTACGATCAGAAGCAGCTCACCCATGCCATCAACCGCTCGCTCAGCCTGGTGCCGACCAGCTCTGGGATCAGCGGGAGCTTGCCGGTCGCCTTCCCGCTCTCCGAGTCCAGCCTGAAGATCTCGAGCTGAGCCTCACCAGCCGTTGGGTTCGGCGGTGTGGTGCCACGCGGCCAGGGCCGGCCCATCCCCGCGCCCTGCAAAAAAGCGCGCCACCCCCTTGCACGCTCGGTGGCCATGCACATGTTGGGGAGGTCGGCAGCTAGAAGAAAGCTCCCGAGCAGAATCCCCGAGAGAAACTCGGGGTTCTCGGGGACGAGCTGCTGCCGCGCCGGGGTTCCCGTGCGGTGATCCGCCGGCCCCCGACCACCCAACCCTTCCCACCCTTTTTTCTGGAGGTCAGTCATGCTCGTCAAATATCGCCCCACCGATTGGTTTGGACTCGCTCCGGTCGAAAGCTTCTCGCGAGATCCATTGTTTGGCCCCTTCTCCCTGGTCCGACAGCAGATGGAACGACTGCTTGGCTCCCTCGAGCAGGGCGTCGATCCTACCGGGGCCGTGAACCTGGAAGACCGCGGCGAAGAGCTGGTGCTCACCGCTCAGGTGCCCGGCCTCGGCGAGAAGGACATCGATCTTTCGATCACCGGTGATTCGGTAGTGCTCCGCGGGCGCCGCGTGATCACGGTCCCCGAAGGTTACACCGCCACCATGCGCGAGCGGAACAACTTCACCGTACAGCGCGCCTACCGGCTGCCCACCTTGATCGACGCTGACCGCGCCGAGGCGACTCTGAAACATGGCGTGCTCACCGTGACCCTGCCCAAGGCCGCCGAGGCGCGCCCCCGCACCATCAACGTGCGTGCCAGCTGAGCCCACCACAGAACTTCATTCTTCTGGAGGATCGAGCCATGACCCAAAATCAGACCCAAGAGAACTCTGTCACCGACCGTGCCCTGTCCTATGTTCCCCCCGTCGACGTGTACGAAAACGACCAGGAAGTGATGGTCCAGGCCGACCTTCCTGGTACCACCCCCGAATCGCTGAAGGTCAACGTCGACTACCCAGAACTCAGCATCTCCGCCGAAACTCCGAATCGGCTCCGCTACGCCCGCAGCTTCCGCCTCGGCGCGGTGATCGATCCGAAGAACATCCAGGCTGAGCTGAAGAACGGCGTTCTGACCCTGCACCTCCCCAAGTCCGAGCCCTACCGCTCCCGAAAGATCGAAGTGCGTGCCTCCTGACTTCTGTGCCACCCGCCGCGCCGGATCCCGATCGTGAAGGATCCGGCGCCGGCCTAGGTTGCTCCCCCTGGTTGGTCCAAATAGGCGGCAACCCAGGCCAGGGGGGCATTCCAGTTGATGGCCACCTCGTTCACCCCCCAGGCGTCCACATGGTCGAGATAGCAGCGCTGTGGCGCGCACCCCATCAGCCGCTTCGAGACTGGGTCCGGTAGGGTCGAGTTGGGTCCGCCTGCGATGGCGCCCGGCGGTGGCCGCGGGCACCTGCCCTTCTTGTGAGCCCAGAAGCGGTGGTGTGGGTTTTCGAGCGAGGCCTCCCCGTAGCCAGAAATATAGGAAAAGCCCAGGGGATTGGTGCCAAGCAGATAGTTCATCGCCGAGATCACCCCCTCCAGGTATCGCGGTTCCCGAGAGAGCTCATGGCACACCGCCAGCACCCAGGCGTTGTTGAGCACGAAGGAGTTCGACCCCCAGGGATATTTGCCATCTGAGCCAACTTGCATGGGCACGCGGTAGCCACGCCTGTGGGTGAGTTCGAGCAGCCGGTCCCCGACCTCGAGGATAGCCTCCCTGGCGCGGGCGCGTTCACTCTCGGGAAGCTCACTTCTGACCAACGCCAGACTGAGCGTCCCGAGCGCAGCCGTAGATTGCCAGGTCATGGGCGAGAAATGGCGTACGCGCTCGTGCTCGGTGCTCTCGCTCAACACAAGATAGTGTGGGCTCTGCTTCAGGTACGCGAGCAGTCGCGGCTCGCCGAGATACAAGTAGAGTTCGGCCGCGGCCCAGTAGAACTCGTCTTTGACATCCCGATCGTCGTAGGGGCCACCGCCATCTCGGCTCATCGGCGAAGCGAAGACAGCCGGGTGCCTTAGCGCAGCGTCCCACGCGCTCACCGCTTTTTCGTGGCAGAGCCTGGCCAACCGCGGCGTTACCTGCTGAAACACCCGCGCGCAGACGGCGGCCGTGGCCGCGAGGTTCAGCGTGGCAGCAGTGCTCGGCGGGTGGAGATAACGCTGCCGGGCGTGCTCTTCGGGACTGCGTCCGAGGGGAGTCCAACTGCTGTCATGGATCTTGTGGTGAACCATCCCCGCTTTCGGCTGCCCCGGCGGCACCTGCATCCGCATCAAGAACGCCATCTCATAGGCAGCCTCGTCCAGCAGATCGTCGCGACCGTTCTGCTGCTCGGGAATGCTAAGACAGCGATCGGGATCCGGACACAGGGGGCGACCCGCGCGCACCGAGCGTTCCTGGAGTGACAGCAGCGTGTACAGGGCTATCCCGCCGTTTACCACGTACTTTCCGTGATCCCCAGCGTCGTACCAGCCCCCGTGCACGTCCAGGGTGTACGAACAGCTACCTCCGATACACTCGACTTCGCGATCACTCAGGTGCCCAGAAGGACGCGTCCACTTGAAGTCCTTGGCCCAAGGCATGGCCACCGGCATGCCGCTTCGGTTGTGATAGAAGTAGGCGAGGGCATCGAGCTTGAGCCTCCGGTACAGGTCCGGTGCTATCTCGAAGCTCGCGCTCACTTCATCTCCAATCCGGAGACGGTATCCGTGTCCCACCTCCCGGAAGGCATCAAACCGGATATGATGCAGATTGTCGCCCGACTCGGCATCGAAGCCGTACACGGTGGTCACCCCCCGGAAGCGCACCGCCCCCGTGGAATCGATGAGTTCGACCGCTTTGGGCTGCGTGCTCCCACTCTCGAGAACCGCCAGCTTCGGGTGCAGGGGGAGATAGCCGAGCTGATTGACAGAAATGGCGGAACGCGAGCCGCACGCGCAGGCGAGAGCCAAAACGGATGCGAGCTGGATCGAGACGATTCCTTTCGCCCAAGCCTTCTTCGTTATCACGCTTGGCACCATGTCCGAGGCCTGGCCCCGCTTCAAGCCATGTCGACCAAAGCCCCCATTGTGGGCCGCCAGGGACCCCGCTCGGCCAAAGTGCGCGACAAAATCCTATCAGCGTCCTACGCTGTCACGCGGTGTCACGCCTCAAGGTCCTCCTTCTCTACCCCCCTCCGTGGAAGCTCCCGCAGCCCGGTACCGCAGCCGATCCCCTAGACGGTCCGCCCAGCCCGGAGGCGATACAGGAGCTCGATGGGGACTTCTTCCAGATCCCCTACGGGTTGCTCTCCCTCGCCGCTCAGGCGGTTCGGGCAGGCCACCGCGTCGAAGTGGCCAATCTGTCAGGCCTCCCCTGGTCGGAGATCGAGGCTGTCCTCGGCCGAGCAGAGGCTGATGTGGTAGGGCTCTCGTGCTGGACGGCGAATCGTCACGGCGTAGCGCAGGTGGCCAAAGCCATAAAGGGGTACCATCCCGAGACGCACGTGGTGGTGGGGGGACCACACGCCACCGCATTGCCGCGCGCAATGATGAGCCACTATCCCAGCATCGACACCCTGGTGATCGGCGAGGGCGAAGCAACCTTTCTCGAGCTGCTCGAGCGCCTGGCGCACGGCATGTCCGTGGCCGGATTGCCCGGCGCGGTTACCCGCGCTCACCAATCGCTCCTGACCGGCCCGGTGCGCCCACCTATCACCTCGCTCGACTCTTTGGCCTCGGTCCACCAAGACTATGCGACTCACATCGTGATGACCAGCCGGGGTTGCCCCTGGTCGTGCACGTTCTGCGGAGCTGAGAGCAGCTGGGGGCGAGGGGTACGGAACCTGTCTTTGGAGCGCGTGCTCGAGGATATCGAGCAGGCCCTGCTGCGCACACGTGTGCGCATGCTGCTCTTCAAGGACGACACCTTCACCACCAACCGAAAGCGAGTGCTAGAGCTCTGCCAGAAGATCCGTGAGCGCAAGCTCAACTTCGTCTGGAGCTGCGACACTCGAGTCGATGTCCTCGATCCCGAGCTTCTGTTCGAGATGCGCCGAGCGGGCTGTGAGCGTCTGAGTCTAGGCATCGAGTCTGGCTCGCCACAGATCCTCGAAGCCATCAGAAAGAACATCACCATCGCCGAGATCGAACGCACCCGAGCCGCGGTCGAGGCGGCCGGGATCACCGCGCGTTTCTACATGATGATCGGCAACCGCGGCGAGACCCGGCAAACCTTCGAGGAGAGCCTCTGCTTCCTCGAGCGCCTGCGCCCCGACCAGGCCATCTTCTCGTGCCTCTCCATCTACCCTGGCACCACCGATTTCCGAGACGCGGTCGCCGCGGGCTGGCTCGACGAATCGATCTTCTTCGAAGAACGTTTCCTCGAGCTCAAAGCGCCGTTTGGCGCCTCACCCGAGGACACCCAATTCTTCGATGCCTGGTTTCGCGAGCACCGCGGGGTGCTCCGCTATCGAACACCCACCGTAGAGCAACTGGCTTCACTCGCGGCCCGGTTCGCAGACTCCCATGCACCATCGCTGTTTCAACTGGCCTCGGCGCAGCTCAGCGAGGGAGATCTCACCGGCGCCGAGCAGAACCTCGATCGCGCCGAGCGTGCCCAGTTCCCACTCCTCGGACTGCTCGAGAATGCTCGCGCCGTGCTGGCCGCCCGGCGCTTCGACCTCGAGGGAGTAAAGAACCACTTGGTGCGCGGGGCACGGCTCGATCCCGATCACTTCATGTTGCGAAAGAACGCCGCCCGCGCCAAGCAGAGCTTCGCGAGCGGTGGCCACCTACCCCTCGAACTTGAGCTCGAGCCAGACTTCTCGCTCTTCGAGCGCAACCTTCAGCCCATCCTCCCCGGCCCGCTCCCCCCCGACTTCCCGAGGTTCGAGGGTGAACAATCCAACCATCCTATTTCTCCTCCACGCTTACGTTAGTCGTCGAGGGGCGCGAGCAGATGCTCGATCTGCGCCGGATCGACCAGCCATGAAGCTGGTGCACCAGCCAAGACGGCCTGAGCCAATTCGGACTTCCGGTGCTGCAGGCTGAGGATCCGCTCCTCCACACTGCCGGTCACCACCAGATCCCAAACGAACACCGGGTGCTCCTGGCCGATACGATGGGCACGATCCGTAGCCTGGGCCTGAGCCGTCGCATTCCACCATGGGTCATAATGGATGACCGTGTCGGCCCGAGTCAGGTTGAGACCGATGCCACCAGCTTTGAGGCTGATGAAGAAGACATCGGCCTCCCCATTCTGAAAAGCGTCGACCCGACCCTGCCGGTCGACGGTGCGTCCGGTCAACAAAAGGCACCGCAATCCGAGGCTGAGCGCTTCCTCGGTCAGAAGCGCGAGCATGCGCGCGAACTGGCTGACCACGAGGACTCGACGCCCCGCCGAGAGCTCCTGGGTCAGAAGCTCGAAGAAGAGCTCGCGCTTGGCGCTCCTCGTCACGCGACGCGCGGAGGGCAACCGAACCAGTCTCGGATCGCAGCAGATCTGCCGGAGCATGAGCAACGCGTCCAGCACCGTCACCTGGCTCTGGCCGAGGCCACGCAGCGCTATGGCACGGCGCACCGCGGTGTGGGCCGAAACCCGCACGTTCTCGTAGAGTTCACGTTGCTCCCCGGTGAGCTCGACCGAGCGCACCAGCTGTGTCTTCGCCGGCAATTCGCGGGCAACCTCCTCCTTGGTCCGTCGCAGCAAGAAGGGCCGGAGCTTGGCCGAAAGCGCCTCGGCGCGGAACAGATCCGTGCGTGCTTCGATCGGTTGGGAGAAGACCCGGCGAAACCCCCGGAGAGACCCGAGCAGCTCCGGCATCAAGAAGTCGAAAATGGACCAGAGTTCGGAGAGTCGGTTCTCGATGGGCGTGCCGGTGAGCGCGACGCGTCGGGCACAACGCAGCGATTTCGTGGCCCGTGCCACCCTGGAGCGAGGGTTTTTAATCAGCTGCGCCTCGTCCAACACGATGGCGTGATAGAAGAGCGCGGACAGAAGCTCGAGGTCACGCACCAACACCGCATAACTTGTGATCACGAACTCCTTGGAAGTGAGCTGGTTTGCCGCCAAGGCGCGGTTCGGACCGTGGTGCACGCACACCTGGGCCTCTGGAATCATCCGCTCGAGCTCCCGCCGCCAGTTCTCGAGCAGGCTCCGAGGCACGACGATCAGCACCGGCGCCTCCAGGCCACCTTCCTTCCGTTCGAGGGCGAGAGCCGCGAGCAACTGCAGGGTCTTGCCGAGCCCCATGTCGTCGGCGAGCAAACCCGAGAGACCCGAGCCCCAAAGCGTTCTCAACCAAACGACCCCCTGTCGCTGATAATCCCGCAGGTTGACCGGAAGCTCTCGAAAGGCCTCCGCCGGAGGCACCGAGCCGCTTTTCTCCAGCAGACGCGAAAGCGCCAGAGCCGCGGGCGCGGCCGCGAACAGAAGCTCCGCGGGCACGGTAGCTTCGGCCCGGAGCAGCCGCAACACCGCCCCACCCGCCCAGGGCGGAAAGCTCGAGGAGGTTCGCGGCTGTCGGATGCCGAAACACAGCTCGAGCAGGACCGAGAACAAGAGCCGGAGCCGCTCCGGACGCAGCATGATCGCCCCTTTTTGTCCCAGCGGAACGGCCGTGCACCACAAGGGCGCCCGCAACCCATCGCGCAGAACCCGATCCGCGGCGCCCGAGTCGACCAACTCGACGAGCAGCGGCAAGATGTCCACCTCAGCGCCCGACACCTCGAGCCCGAGCGCCAAAGAGAACCAATCGCGACGACAGAAGTCGGGCTTCACCCACGGCCTGAGCGGTGGGTTCTCGGCAAGCACCCGGTACGGGTAGTCCTCGGCGCAGTCTATCCGACATCCCGCAGCCTGGAGCCGCGGCACGACCGCGCTAAAGAAATGGTAGAAAGCCTGGGGATCGTGTTCGGCGCGGAGCAGGTAGTCAGCCCGGGTATCGTAGGGAGCCAGCAGGCCCGTGACCTGCTCGAGTTCGAGCGCGCCGTGGTTTTCGAGCACGAGTTGGACAGAGCGCACCAGCTCGGTGTCACAAGCCACCTCTCTCAGGCTCCCCATCCCGCCGATGAAGAAGTGGTTCCGAGGGTCGCTGACGCGAAGCCTCGTCCCCGCGTAGTCGAATTCGAGAGCGATCACCGGAAGCCAGAGCTCCACCGCACGCGACCCTTGCTCGTCGACGAATCGCTCGAGAAAGAACTCGAGGTGAGGGATGGGGCGGCACGGCGGAATGTCCGGCTCGAGGGGCACCGACCACCCCTAGCTCATCTCCAGGCGAATCGCCGACGAACCATGCGTCGATACGAAAGGACACCTGTCCGGCCCTGGCCCGAGGACCACCTGGGCGGCAAAAAGGCCCGACAAGTCGGATCGGGCCGAAAATCCCTGAGAGCCCCTTGCGCGACCCCGACGGCCCATGCTTTGCTTTATTGTTGTGAAATGACCACAGATTCTGTGGTCTGCGCGAGTGATCGATGAGCGAATTGCAGTCCGGCCAGATCCTTGGCCGCTATGAGCTTCTGGTACGCATTGGACGCGGCGGTATGGCCAGCGTCTGGGTGGCGCGCGAGCGCTCCGCGAGCAGCGAGAAGGCGCGCTTGGTCGCGGTCAAGGCGATGCTCCCCGAGCTCCGTGAGCACTCCGAGTTCCGCAGTATGTTCCTCGGAGAGGTGCAGATCATCCAGGCCATCAATCACGATCACGTGGTGCGGGTCTACGAGGTCTCCGAGGACCACGGCATCCTGTACATGGCCATGGAATGGGTGGAAGGTGACTCCCTGCGCAACATCATCCGCGCCGCCAAGAGCCGCGGGGCGCTGCCTCCCGAGATCGCCGTCCGGATCGTGGCGGACGCGGCTCAAGGACTGCATGCGGCCCATGAGCTTCGCGACTGGAGCGGTGAGCTGCGTGGCATCGTCCACTGCGACGTCTCTCCCCACAACATCTTGGTGGGCCTAGATGGCAAAGCCAAGCTGGTAGACTTTGGGATCGCCAACGCCCTCGGTCAGCTCGACAAATCGTCTGACCACGAACGCATCAAGGGCAAGCTGAGCTACATGTCACCAGAACAGGCTGGCGGCGATCGCTTGGATCGCCGCACCGACGTCTTCGCGCTCGGGATCGTCCTATTCGAGCTTACGACCGGTGAACAGCTCTTCAAAGGCCGCGACCCGGCCCACACCCTTTCGCTGGTACGGTACGGGACCATTCCTCGTCCAACCCAGCTCTTCCCGCGGTTCCCCCTGGCCCTCGAGGAGATCGTGCTCCGTGCCCTCGATCGGGATCCAGACCGACGTTTCCAGACCGCCGCCGAATTCGAGCAGGCCCTGTCTCGATACCTGTACGAGGAACGGATCCTGGTTTCCCACACTGCGGTCGCGCAGCTGCTGCACCGCGTGATCGGCGCGCGAATAGAGAAGCGCAAGGTAGTGCTGGCACAGGTCATCGCGGCCCTCGACGACGAGACCCGTTCGCGACCCGAGCTCCCCTGGCAAGACATCGCTCCGCTCACCAGCGACCCCTTCAACAACACGCTCGTGAACTCGACCGAGGAGACCGGCCTGGGTGTCGCCGCCCGCCTCGAGTCCCACACCATCGCGGCGCTTTCTGATGCAACTCCCCCGCGAAAATCCCATTCCTCTCCGCTGGTTTGGGTTTCAATCGCCATCGCTGCACTCGGACTGGGCGCCGCAGGCGCAGCGTTCACCGTGATGCGGGCGCGCACACCGGCCAGCACCGTCGAGTATATCGTCACCAATCCCGACCCGCCGAGCAGCGCTCGCCCTCCCACAGCTCACCTCGCTTCAGCCTCTTTCGGGACGGAGCCGCGAGAGCCGACGCTCAGTGCCGACAGTCTGCCGCTCGCCACCAGCGAGCCCACCGCTCGGGGGGGGGCACTGGTGGGACGACCCACGCCTGGGCGGGCTCCGAAGCCATCCAAGGACGACGATGAGGAGGGTGAGGATGCAGTGCCGACTCCACCCCAAGCCTCCGCGGCGGAACCAGCCCCGACCACAGCTTCGGAGCCGCTCCTCGACGAAACCAAGCCGGCGCGGGAGGGCATCGATCGCAGCGCCGCCAACGCGGCCCTGGCCTCCGCCGCCGCGGCCGCCCGCGGCTGTCGGAGCCATGGGGACAGACCGACGGGCTCTGGCCGTGCCGCCGTGACCTTCGCGCCCGACGGTTCGGTTGCCGCGGTCAGCATCTCCCAGCAATTCAGCGGCACCACCATCGGCAACTGCGTTATCGCGCATTTCCGGCAGGCTCGAGCACCTGCTTTCTCAGGTGAGCCAACCACCCTGTTCTACCCATTCCAGATCCCCGAGTGACCGCTCACGCGCCGGGTTCGGTCGGATGATTCGTGCTAGAGCCCGGCCATGCGCCGAAACATCGTGCACCCCGGGGCCTCTGAGCTCACCTACGAGATCCGCGGCATCACCGATCTAGCCAACGACATCGCTCGCATCAGCGGCCGCCCGATGTGTTGGGAGAACATCGGGGATCCGGTGCAGAAGGGAGAGCATCTCCCGGGATGGATCAAGGACATCATCGCCGAGACCATCCAGGAGGATCGCGCCTTCGCCTATTGTCCTACCCGCGGAGTAGGTTCCACCCGGGAATACCTGGCAGCACGCCTCAACGAACGCGGCCGGGTTCAGATCACGCCGAACGACATCCTCTTCTTCAACGGGCTCGGCGACGGGATCAACAAAGTGTACACGATGCTCGCGCCTCAAGCGCGGGTGATCGGCCCTTCTCCTGCCTATTCGACCCATTCCTCGGCAGAGGCCGCCCACGCCGGTTCGGCACCGATTGTCTACCGGCTGAACCCCCGCGCCGGATGGATGCCCGACCTGGACGAGCTCCGCAACCGTGTCAAGTACAACGAGAACATCGCCGGATTGATGATCATCAATCCCGACAACCCAACCGGCGCGGTCTTTCCCCCCGCGGTGATCCGCGAGATGGTGGCCATCGCTCGGGAATTCAACCTGTTCATCGTCGCGGATGAGATCTACCAGAACTTGGTTTACGACGGGGTTGATTATCAACCACTCTGCGATCTGATCGAGGACGTGCCGGCCATCTCCCTCAAGGGGATCTCGAAGGAGCTCCCCTGGCCTGGTTCGCGCTGCGGCTGGATGGAGGTGTACAACGCCGACAAAAAGCCCATGTTCCGCCGCTACGTGCGCTCGCTCCTCGATGCCAAAATGTTGGAGGTGTGCTCCACCACACTCCCTCAAATGGTGATCCCGCGCATCTACTCGGATCCGCGCTTCGAGGCCTGGGGCCAGAAGCGCCGTGCATTCTTCGCCGAACGGGCGCGTCTCGCCACCGAGCTGCTCAGCCAGAGCCCGGCCATCATCGTGAACCAGCCACGGGGAGCCTTCTACCTGAGCGCCGTGTTCAACGAGGAGTTGACCGGCAAGATGGAGCTTCGGATCGAGAACCCGAAGGTCGAGGAGTTCCTCCGCGAGCGCTGCCCCGAAGGCATGTCCCTCGATCGCAGGTTCGTGTACCAGCTGCTCGGTGCTCACAATATCTGCGTCGTGCCGCTGAGTGGGTTCGTGTGCGACCTCCCCGGCTTCCGCGTCACCCTGCTCGAGCGGGACGACGAGACCTTCCGGCGGGTTTTCTCCACCATCGCCGCGGCGGTCAACGAGTTCGTGAAGAGCTAGCTCACCCCCGGACGATCACCACCGTTCCGCGCTCCTTGTTGATCACCCCGTGCCAATCGCTGGGCACATTGGGGTCGGTCCACTCGAAGAGCCAGGCGGCGTCACGGGGGGTGAGGTTGATGCAGCCGTGGCTTCTGACCCGGCCGAACTCATCGTGCCAGTAGGTACCGTGCAGGGCGTAACCTTTGTGGAAATACTGGACGAAAGGCACATCGAGCAGGCTGTAGGAATCCGAGACGTCCTCGCTGCCGTCCATGGTGGCCGCCACGTGCTTGGCGTAGATCATGAAGGTACCGCGGACGGTGGCAAACTCGGTCTCCGGATCCCCCATACCGCCCCGCCCGGTGCTGACCAGCGCCCCGTACACCGGGCGCCTCCCGACATAGGCCATCAGCGTCTGGCGCCGGATTGAGATGTCGATCCACTTGCGCTCCCCGGTGGCCACGCTCGGAAACTCACGCCGCACCGGGATCACCCGGAGCCCTACCGCCGCCACCCAATCGCCGGCCAGGGTCTCGACCAGGTTCG
Organism: uncultured Polyangiaceae bacterium; assembly: GCA_964396375.1. Lineage (GTDB taxonomy): Bacteria > Myxococcota_A > Polyangia > Polyangiales > Polyangiaceae > FEN-1139. The sequence goes on from CAYNEY010000037.1 coordinate 39,382, forward strand.
GGGCCATGCGCCGGCCCGTCAAGACCACCGCCTCACGGCGCAGAAGCGCGCCGTTGGGCAGCATCTGACCGCGTTCATCGAGGCGAAAGCGCGCCAGGGAAGGCCGATCGCCGAAGGCAACGGTAGCCCCTTCGAGCGGCGGCACCTCGATGCCCACCACCGCCGTCTGCACCACGGGCTCGACGCGATCGAGCGCGATCAGATCGTGCTCGGTAGTCATGCCGTACCACCGGCCATCGTGGACCATGGTCCTTGCGATCGCGAAACCGCTGTCGGCGGCCGCGCGCCCCGCCGAGATCTGCTTCTCCAAGCGGCGCTCCACGCCCCACGGCTTCTCGAGCCGCGCGCCGAGCAAGAACGCCGGGGGCTCGGTCGGCGCCCCGAGCAGGTTCGCCAGCACCGGGTTCTGGGCAAGCCGCGCCGAGAACCTGGCGATCCGGGCTGAAGGATCCCCACCCTCGACCGCCATCACCTGCTCCCGTGACGGGAGCTGGAAGTAGAAATGCGGCGGAGAATCCGAGGCCATCGCGTAGAGGTACGGGTAACCGGCGCCGCGCACCGGGCGCACACTGGCTCCCTGCACCACCGGGTTTGTGAGCGCAAGGGTCGCGCCCTTCCCCAGACACACGAAACCTCGCGGGTTGATCCGCCACCACCCCTCGGCACAGCCGTCGTTCTTGATTTCTGGCCCGCGAGCATCGACGATCGCGCCGACGCGGAGGTAGCCATAACGTGTCCGGCTCGGACCTACATCAGTGTAGATCCAGGTTCGGAAGGCCGTGCTCGCCAGCTGCTGGCCACTCGGGACAAAAGGCAAGTTGTCATCGATGGTGCCGAGGTTCGCCACTGCGGGGGAGCTCGGCGCTGTCGCCACCATGGGCGACGTCGAGCGAACCGGGAGCGCGGCGTCTCGCGGTTCCGAAGGGGGCGCGCGGCGCTCATCACAGGCACTCGGCGCAAGCGCGAGCAGTATCACAAGGACCGATCGGCGAGACATGGCGTGCATGACTAGCATAAGGTCGGGGATGGCTCAGGGACACTCCCCACCCCAGTACCGGGTCCAATTGTACAGGCGCTTCGGCTGCGGCCGTGGCCGACCGGTCACAGGCTGTTCCAGCGGGCAGGGAGCGGCCGCGTACACCTTTACTCTGGTGTCATCATAGGTGACGAGCTCCTCCCGGCTGTCCCCACAGACGTCCGCGGCCAAGACCAGACTCTGTCCCTCGGGAATGGTCGCAACCACCTCGAGCTCGCCGTCGTAAAGGGTCGGATCGGCACCCACCCGTCCGTAAGCAAGGATCAGCTCGTCCTCTGCGTGGCGAAAGCCGCGGACTCGCGAGACAATGGTACTCCAACCGCTGCCTTCGGGGCGTTCCTCCTTCTCGAGCAGCTCCCCACTCGACGAGGTGATGAACACCGCGTCCGTGCCGTTCGCGCCACGCATCACCCGGTCGAGGCCCGCCACCTCGAGCCCAGGCAACTCCGGACGAAAGTCACCGATCACCACGTTCTGTGCCTCAACGGTGTCGACGCGCCAAAGCAGCGTCCCGCTCGCATCGAAGGCGAACGTGTCTCCGGCACCGAGCACGATCTCCGTGCCGTTCTCCGGCTCCTGATCGATGTCCCCCGCCCAAACCGAATCCACCGACTCGGGGCCCTGTCCCTCGCAGGACCAGACTAGGCTCCCGTCATCGTCAAGAAAATTGCATCCTGCCATCAGCTCGTCGTGCCCATCTCCATCCCAATCGAAAGGCCAGGGGAAGAAGGGCACCGCCCCGGCGAACGCGAAGACTTGCGCATGCTCTGGGTCGAATGCGAAAAGATTCTGGTAGCGGTCCTTCAAAATGAGATCTTCCGGTCGCGCCCGTCCCGAGAGGTTGGCGATGATGATCGCGTCGTGAGCATCGGGGCCGGGCAGTGCCCGGGTGGCCTCGAGCGTCCCGGTGGCACCGTCGAAGATCCGAAGCTCATCCTCCATCACCGCCAGAACCTCGTTGTCACCATCGCCGTCGATGTCGTAGATCTGCGCTGGGATATCCGACAGGCTGGTGGTGCTCTCCGGATCTACCGTCCCCACTTCCCAAAGCTGTCTCTGGTCGAGATCGAACGCCATCAGGTGAGCCACGGATTGTGGAAGGCTGCCCTCGACCCCGCTCACCGGCTGAATGGTAACGATATCGGGGCGACCATCCCCGCTCACGTCACCGACCAGAATCCGAGACCAGGGGCCCGCCGCGGAGATGTCGAGCTCGACCACCACCCGCGGCTCCTCCCAGACGATCGGCGCCTCCCCGCCCTCACCGCCTTCACCCCCCACCCCGTCTCGCACCTCCCGCCCAAGCAGCACCGCCTCGGGGGAACAGCTCCCGAACAACGAGCAGAGCGCGAGCGCGGTCAGACAGGAAGACCTCATGGTCGAGGCTCAGTCTACCACGCCCGCGCTGGCTTGGGATCAGTCCTCGGTTCCGGTCAGAGTACAGTCATTCGCGCAACCGTCGTCGTCGACCCGGTTGCCATCGTCGCACTCTTCATCGACATTTAGCACCCCATCCCCGCAGGGGCCTCCGGAGTTGCACGCATTGGTACAGGCGTCGGTATCCACCCTGTTGCCGTCATCGCACTCTTCGCCTTCGTCGAGCACACCATCACCGCAGGTCGAAGGCTCGCAGGGTTCCCCTGGCGTCGGGCACGAGTACCCTGTCTCCACTTCCGAGCAATCCTCCGCACAGCCGTCGCCACTGACCGGGTTCGCGTCGTCACACTCTTCCCCCTCGTCGAGCACGCCGTCACCGCATCGGCTCGTCAGGGTACATTCGTTGGTGCAACCGTCGGTATCGTTCGTGTTCCCGTCGTCACACTCTTCAGTGAGCGCGCTCACGATGCCATCTCCGCATTCCGAAAGCAGGCACGTGTTGAGACACTCATCGCTGTCGTCACTGTTCCCGTCGTCGCACTCTTCGCCCTCATCGAGCACGCCGTCACCACAGACCCTTTCGAACATGCAGTCACCGGAGCAGCCGTCGCCGTCGTTCATGTTCCCGTCGTCGCACTCTTCCCCCGGATCGAGCATGGCATCGCCGCAGGTCAGAGGCTCGCAGGGTTCCCCGGGCGTCGGGCACGAGTACCCTGCCTCCACTTCCGAGCAATTATCCGCACAGCCATCACCACTGACCGCATTGGCGTCGTCGCACTCTTCGCCCTCGTCGACCACGCCGTCACCGCAGATCCTTTCGAACATGCAGTCACCGGAGCAGCCGTCGCCGTCGTTCGTGTTCCCGTCG
>CAYNEY010000037.1:42762-45997 GCA_964396375.1 uncultured Polyangiaceae bacterium
GCCGTCACCACAGACCCTTTCGAACATGCAGTCACCGGAGCAGCCGTCGCCGTCGTTCGTGTTCCCGTCGTCGCACTCTTCCCCCGGATCGAGCATGGCATCGCCGCAGCTCGGGTCGACCACGCCGGCGCCCCCACCCCCTTCACCGGCCGCACCCGCCGCCGAGGGCTCCGTTGGCCCATCTCCAGCCGAGCCGCCCTCCCCCACGCCATCCCCAAGAGACTGCGTGCCCATGCAACCGGAGAGAGCCAGCGTCACCGTCCAAACAAGAAGACTTGAAATTCTCGTCACCATGGTCACCTCACTCATGGGTTCATCTCCGCACCCGCCGCATCGTGATCGGGAAAAGCGACCACCCCTTGGGAAGGCTGCGCCGGCACCCTGCGGCGCGCCTCTTCGGCGTGCACCCCCTCGGGCTCGAGGCTGAGGAGCTGCCGCGCCAGTCGCTGAGCCAGGGCACGCTCGCCGGTCAACTCGGCCGCTTGCATCCTCAGCACCAGCACCTCGGGCAGCAGCCTCCGCTCTCCGAACTCGCTCTCGTAAGGTGTGAGCAGACGGAGCGCTGCAGCACCGTCACCGGCCACCACATGTTCGCGCGCTCGCGCCACCAGCTGCACCTCGCGCAGCAGTGCGGCCTCGGCCGAAGCCACCACCGGGGCTGTTCTCGGTGGGGGAAGCGGGGCGCTCGAGGGCAAAGGAGACGCCACCTCCGAGCGCGGCAGAGCAAGCCTTTTTGGTTCTGCCACAGGCTCGCTCGTGACCACTTCTCTCACCGTTTCACTCGGCTCGGGCAGCGTAGCCACGCTGGTCGCCACCACGGCCCCTCCCCCGAGAGCACCGATCACGACGCATTTCGCGAACAGCCCGCCGAGCCCCGCGCTCGTGGCTGATTTGGCCGCCGCAGCGCTGGTCACGAGGGTCGGAACCGCCGCACCGAACCCGAGAGCCACAAGCGTCCGCTCCAGGCTCCCCGACGCCGGTAGTTCATCACGACCCGCGCTCACCAACAAGCGGGCCAACCCACCTTCGGCCTGCTCACAGAAACGTTCGGGGCCCTTCATGCGCCACCTCCCTTCCAACGAAGGCGGGCCTCGATACGGCTCACCTCCGCGCGAAATTGCTCCCGCGCCCGACGCAGCCGCGACGCCACCGTCCCCTCGGGGAGCTCGAGGACTCGGGCGATCTGTTCCATGGTCAACTCCTCGATCTCATAGAGCACGAACACGACGCGAAACTCGTAGGACAACCCGGCCAGGATCCGATCGAGGAGCTCGCGGGCGTGCTTTCGCTCAACCAAGCTGTCTTGTGCTTCGCGGTCGAGCTCGGGGTGCTCCAGCGAAAGTTCACCGGCTTCGCGACGCCGCGACACACTTCGGCGGTGGCGGGAGACTAGGCGCAGCGCCACCCCGTAAAGAAACGGTCGCTCACTGCCCGGCACGATGTCCGGGGCTCGCTGCATCCCGGTCAGAAACACCTGCTGGGTCACGTCATCGGCCGCGGCATGGTCCAGGCCGAGCCGCCTCACCAACCGGTAGACATAGGAGTGATGCAGGCGCACGAGCGACTCCCAGCTCTCCCGAGCCGGTTCGGCGCTCACCTGGTTGGCTCGTGCTCCTGACACACCAGACACCTCGAGACATCTCCGGCTCTGCCGCTTTCGATCCCCAAATCGTCCGTCAGTCCACCCCAAGCTCGACCTTTGCCGACAGAGTTCCGGAAAATCCGAGCATCGGGGTACGAAAAACCGGACTGCGCGGCTGGTCGAACACGAAATCTCCACGGTTCAAAGGGAGCTCTGCCGCTCCCTCGAACTCGAATTCGAGCCAGGTGGCCGCCCGAAGACCAAGCCGGCCAAGCGCCGAAAGTCCAAACCAGAAAAGCGAGCGCTCCCGCACCTCCGGCACCACTTCGCTCGCCACACCGACGGCTTCGAAACGCCCCAGGGTGGTCCCGAGCGCTGGCAGAAACGAGAGCCGTTCGGTGAGAGGCACCACGCTTCCCCCGTCGAGCCGCAACGACCACGCCGAAAACTCGGCCCTCCGCGGCTCCTCGCCGGCCAGACCGCGCGCATGGCTCGCCCCCAGCCGTAGGCTCAGCCCCGTCGTGCGCCGCCAGCCCACGAACATGCTCTCGGAAAGCCCAACGCGCCCCCCATAGCGATCGTCGAGCCCGAGGCCGAGTCCCGTCGAAAGCCAAGTGCGCGGCCGAGGACGCACTTCGCCCGCCAACCGCACCAGCTGTTGACGAACGATTGGATTGCTCACGCGCACCTCCGGTGGACTCGGCAAGAGCACCGGCTCCTTGGGTAGGCTCTCCGCCAACTGCTCCTCCCGCGCCCGCGCATCGATCGCCATCGCCGTGATGAGAGCAATGGCCTTCGCCACCTCCTCACAGCTCGCCCCCTCGACCGTACGCGTGAAGAGTCGACCTTCTCGCTCGAGCAGCCCAAGGCTGGCCGAAGCTCCACTCTCGGTGGTGCTGAGCCTAAGCTCGATGGTGAACGCAGACTGGCTCGGCTCGGCGAGGGTCGTGCTCTCGAGCCGCGAGGCCACCTCCCTCCTTACCTCCGCCGCAGAGGGACACCCCGGCTCGGTATGCACGACCAAGCGCACGGAGGTCTCCGCAGCCACCGAAGAAGTCGAGAAAAGGACGAAAAGGCCCACCCGCCACATGAGCCCCACGGTCATAGCCCACTTTCCTCCGGTGAAGCACCAGAACCGCCCCCGCTCCCGGTACCTCCCCTAAAAGAGCCGGAAACTCCCCCGAAATGCCCCTTGTCGAGAAGCTCCCCCTCAGCGTATGCTCGCCCCCTCTGTACAGTGGAGGCGGATCGCCGGTGCGCAGCCTTCTAATGAACTTACCGAGGATGGAACGAGAGGAATGGGAAACATGTCGACGTCTCTCCGCGTAGCAACGAGCCTTGTCACTCTGCTGGCCTCAACGCAGCTCTTCGCCCAAACGGCACCGCCGCCTCCCGCGACGGGCGCCCCCCAGGCGTATCCGCCCCAGCAACCCGCCGCCTACCCACCCCAGCAGCCCGCGGCGTATCCGCAGCAGCAACCTGCCGCGTATCCGCAGCAGCAACAACCTGCGGCGTATCCGCAGCAACAGCCTGCAGCGTATCCGCAGCAGCAGCCCGGCGCCTACCCGCCGCCCGCAGATCCGAATCAGCCCGGTGCTTACCCGCAGCAGCAGCCCGGTGCCTACCCGCAGCAGCAGCCCGGTGCCTACCCGC
>CAYNEY010000037.1:46097-62895 GCA_964396375.1 uncultured Polyangiaceae bacterium
TACCCGCAGCAGCAGCCCGGTGCCTACCCGCAGCAGCAGCCCGGTGCCTACCCGCCGCCTGGAGATCCGAATCAGGCAGCTTACGGACAGCAGGGCTATCCCCCGCCGCCGCCGCCTGCCGTGAAGAAGCCTCTCGAAGGCATGGCCTTCGTGCCGCGGTTGGGGTTGGTGATGCCCTCCTCAGGAGAGGGCGAGACCTCCTGCGATGGAAGCGGTTGTGAAGCGGCTGGATTGCTGGAAGGCGAGGGGGATTACGACCTCACCTACGGGTTTGCAGTCGGCGCGGAGCTCCTGTTCTCCCTAAGTCCGCTCATCCGAATCGGGCCCTCGTTGATTCTCGGCTTGGGGATCGAAGCGGAGACCGAAGACGCGGATGGTGACGACGATACTGCCGACTTCGGCATGATCGGCAACCTGAACTTCGTCTTCGAGCTTACGCCCCAGGTGAGCCCCACGGTCTGGCTCACCCCCCGCGCCCAGCTCGGCCTGGCGATGTACAACGCCACAGGAGATGCGGCAGACTTTGAGGACGACATGAAGGAGGGCTGTGAAGACGCCGGCGGGGTCGACGGCTGTGAGAGCTACACGGGCCCCCACCTCGGCTGGGGCTTCGGCCTCGGCATGGGGGCTATGTTCTCAGTGAGCCCAAGCATCCGGCTCCGCGGCGACCTGATGTGGAACTACTACAGCATCTCGACGTTCTCGTTGAGTTCATCGGACCTTGACGTCGATGACTACAGCAATACCGTCTCCGGCTCCCAGATCATGCTCCTCGGCGGCATCGAACTCTGAGTTCTCTCCCGTTCGCTGAGTCGTGAGCACAGGAGGGCTCGAGGTCATGCCTCGGGCCCTCGGTGCATTTGGCCCATCCAACGCCGGCCCACTAGGAGCCCGCCAAGAGCGTCGGGCCTCTGGCGCGCCGCGCGAGGGGAAAGCTCACCGAGCCCAGGATCTCGCTGCTTCGCGCTGCGGTCGACAACGAGAGCCACCTCGAAGCGCCGCGGTCGATAACGAGAGCCACCTCGAAGCGCGGCGCTCTGGTGGGCCATCGGAAGGCCAGCCCGAAGCTGTGGAACAAGAACGGTCCGCGTCCTCCGGTTGGCGTCGCGCAGCGCTTGGTTCGGCGTTTGGAGACGCCTGCACACACTCCGTGTCGGCAGGTTCGCGGACTCGCAAACTCGGGCTCGCACGGTCCGGGGAACGAAGAATAACTGGAATTACGAGGGGATGATGGAGCTTCGGGGTGGACAGTTCTCCATGTTCGCGCTGTCCACGCGCGAGTGGGGGGGGCATTGGCCGACCCAGAGGAGCGACTCGAGGGCCGGGACCCAGAAGGCTGTCGACTTGCGTTTTCCGCAAATAGCGCTGGCCTCCCCAGGTGCTAGCGGCGGACGCGCTCGATGAAGCCCGAAGAGCCGGAGCCAGCCGTCGCTTCGTTGTGAGCCTGCACGGCCCGTCAGCGGCAGGGCCTGCGGTCCGTCCAGCTCGGCGATATCGCCGCAGCTCTCGCGAGCGCCACATCAGCCACCTATCAAGCCGACCGCGGTACGTGGCGCATTGACGGCGGCCTCGATCTCGATGACGACGAGCTAACGGTGATCGTGGTGTTCGATGAGGGCGTGGTCGTGGTGACGGTGTACTGAGGAGAGAGCAAAATGGCCTACGTTCACGAGACCCAGGTGGGACGCTTCCAGGTGAGTGATACGGGCGTTGGTGCGCCGAGGGCGCTGAAGGACGGCACCCCGGCCCTGAGCGCCAACGACCTCGCGCGCCTCGAGCTCCGCGCCGCCATCACCGTGTTGCGCGACGTCGACCGCATCGGCGGCGAGGAGCTGCGTTTCGCCCGCAAGGCGCTCAGCTTGCGCCAGGTGGATCTCGCCGAGTTCCTCGACGTCCGCGGCGAGACCGTGAGCCGTTGGGAGACCGGCGCCGAGGAGTTCCCCCGCCAGGCTCAGCTCGCCGTGCTCGCGCTCCTGACGGAGATGCTCCAGCACGGTGAACTCCCGCGGCCCATCGTCAGCAGCTCGGACGGAGCGAAGGTGCTGAAGGCCGCGGTGTAGCCCGACGTACGGAAGCGCTGTGAGGAACGTCGACGGTCGAGCACGTGGCGCTGGTCGTGGGGCGGAACGGACCGCAATACTTGCTCCTACCGATTCGCGTCAGCGATCCAGTTTCGCGATCAACCGGGCACGGTGAAGTGTCCGGCACGACATCGGTCTGCATCACCGCACGGGTGGTGAACGACCATAGCGGAATCAAACACTTTCGCTTCGCCACGAAACTGGCTCCTGAAAGAAAATCGAACGCTTGACGTTGCTTGATTGGCCTTCGCGAATACCTAGAGCGACTTCGTCGAGATGTTCCATCTCTGTGAAAGTCGCTCTAATGACCAACGCTTCGTTCATGACCACATCCCACCTTCCGCCACATCCAGCTTCTGGCCGCAGAAGCGAGCAGAAGCGCCGGTGTGGCTTGGTGCAGCTCCTCGGCGCTCCTCCAATTCCGCAGCCAGACCGCCCTCGTCCAAAGGGGACGGGTCAGGGCTCACACCATCGATTCGCCGTCCATTCCCGAGGGTGGCGCGAAGGTGCCGTGCCAGCCGATCAGAACCCTTTCGAACGAATCGACGAAGTAGTTGGCGCCTTTCGGGATCTTGACCACTCCTCCGCCATACGCGATCCTAAGGAGTGACGCGGCGACGCGTGGCTGTCTCTCCCCCCACGCAGAGCTGCTCGGGAGCAGCTCCGGGTTGTCGACGGGCTGCCAGAGACGCTCTCCGTGCCGCATGGCAACGCGCAGCGTATTCGCCAGCGCCTCGTGGCCCCGGCTTTGTGCCACGTCAGCCGGTGTCTCGCCGGATTTGGCTTCGCCAAGGAGGTTGGCGCCAGAACGAATCAGGATCCGGGCCGCCTCCTCGTTACCGAAGTAGGCGGCCTGGTGCAGAAACGACCACTCCGAGGCGGGCTTCCTGTAGCGCGCCGCCAGCGCGGCGAGTCGCGGGAGTTCGTTGAAGAGGCTGATGAGCAGCCCCCACCGGCCTTGCTTGGCAGCCTCGTAGAGCTCGGCGAGCGCGGTGTCTTGCATACCGTTGAGCATTCCTCCGTGCCGGCTTGGCCGCTACCCAGAACGATGCCACATCGACCAGAAAGAGCAGTCCTTGGCTCTTGATGCTCCACGAAGAAAGGCGCTGAACAGTGTCGCCGGTCACCCGATGCAGCGACAGCGAGAGGCCCCCAACCGCGAGTCCATCCGGGCAGGTGGAAATTCCAGCACCACTGACATCTAGCCTCAACGTGATCTCCCAGCCCGTCGCCGACTGGAACCAGGCTCTCGACGACACCTCCATTCGATGCTCACGGGATGACAGAAAAGGTGGTGGCTTCGGGATCTGCGGTGCCATCGGCGTCCGTGGTGAGTGCCAATTCAGCCAGGGTGTTGTCACCGTAGGTTTGGTCCCACACACCTTGGTTGGCCAACTGAACCGCGTACTCTGGGCGCTCGCGAAGACTCGGTGCCGCGTCGGGAAGCCACAGCGAAAGTCGGTACGTTCCCGTCGCGAGATCGGCGGGAACACGCAAGCGTGCGCGGATCTCGTGGGGCCCAGGCTGCCAGGCTCTGGGATCCAAAGGCAACGTGGCCTCCAGGCGCTCACCGGTGGCGCTTTGGAGCACCACGATCACCGGCCGCGGCGTCATCAGGGTTGCCCACCCCTCGTTGGTCAGCGACAGATTGAGCGCGAAGCTTCCGCCGGGCTTCACTTCCGTGGGCAGGTTGCCCGACGTGAGCGCGATTCGATACCCGAGCTTCCTGTCGATGTCGCCTCGGCAGCCGCCTTCCGTCCAACGGCTGATCACGGCTCTGTTGTAGTCTTCGTTGATGTAAGTGAAGTGAAAGCGCGCCATCTCTTCCGTGGCGATCGGGCACTCATTGCGCGCGTCCGTGGCACAAGTCTCCCCGCCGATGGGGACGTACTGGGTGTCCAGCGCCAGATAGTCTTTGAGGGTCGCCATCGGCTCGTACTGATAGGTTCCCACGTCGTCGGTGCCCGAGAGAAAGCAGTCGTTGAAATGCCCGACCCGCGCCACGCTCGTGTCCGTGAAGGATTGCGTATCCGAGATGGGCAGAGTTCCGTAGAACATCCGCTTGTAGGCAGGATACCTGAGCCCCACCGTGCGCGAAGCGGGCGAACCCGCCAGCATTGCTTCGACGATTTCCTTGCGGATGTCGGCATCAGCTGTGCCATCACGAAAGTTCTGTGACGTGTGCCACTCACCCCAGGCCCCGATGAAGCCGGCCTGGTACACGAACAGCACATCTTCGTTCTTCGTGAGAATGGGAGCGAGCTGCTGGATATGCCTGAGCATCCACTCTTTGGTCGCATCATTGGCACCTGTGCCACTGTCATAGCCCTCACCGTCGTCGTACTGGAAACGCACGATCACCTTGAGACCTGCCTCACGAACGGCAGCGAAACCTGCGTCGGTATCGTCCAGCACCTGCTCCGGCAGATCCTGGGCGTGGTCGGCTCCCAGGTAGGCGTCCAGGTGAACCGCCCCGTAGAGCAGGGTCTTGTCATCTCTGCGCACCCTCGCGAAGTCGCGCTCCTCCGCAAGATCGGCCGTGGTGTAGAAACCTCGCTCTGGGTTCAGGAGCATGGCATCCGACGGCGCGAAGCTGATGTCCGTGCCCGGCGCGTCGGTGGTTTCGACCGTTCCGCCGCCGCCCGAACCTACAGTACCGCCCGCGGCGACAACACCTCCGCTACCGCTGCCACCCGCTGCGTTGGTGCCGCCCGCGGCGACAACGCCTCCGCTACCGCTGCCACCCGCTGCCTCCGCGCCACCCGTAGCCGGCACTCCTCCGGTGCCGCTTCTACCCCCCGCTGCGTTGGTGCCGCCCGTAGCCGGCACTCCTCCGGTGCCGCTTCTACCCCCCGCTGCGTCCGCGCCGCCCGCGGCGACAACGCCTCCGCTCCCGCTGCCGCCCGATGCCTCCGCGCCGCCCGTCGCCGACACTCCTCCGCTACCGCTGCTACCCGCTGCCTCCGCGCCGCCCGTCGCCGACACTCCTCCGCTACCGCTGCCACCCGCTGCGTCCGCGCCGCCGTCGCTACCTGTGCCACCCGATGCAGCGGCTCCTCCCGTTGCGCTTTCACCGCCAACCGGATCGGTTGAAGTGGATGTGCCGGAACCGCTGGAGCAACCGAAAAGGAGGAGCAGGCACGCGCCAAGGTGAAGATGGGTAACCGCGCTCTGTTCGTTCATTCTGTGTGTCGCCTTTGGCAAACCCGGCTCGGGTCAGCTTGCTCCATCAGTGGCACGAGTGAGGAAGATGTGGTCACCTTTTGTTGCGTGCACCGCTCAGAAAGCGAACCCTGCTCCCACGGTCACACTCGACCAGACTCCGTCGACGGTCACAAGCGGTTCGGCATCGTCGTAGGTCCCCTCTACAGGCCACCACGCGTACCCGACCTCCAAGCTGGTAGCAGCGAACAGCCCGCGCAGGACTTGCGTGCGCAGTCGAAGCCCCACAAATGGCCCGCCGGTGGGACCAACTAGCTTTCGTCCGCTCTCCTCGGGGATCTTCGCCTCACCTTTCAGCCGGAGCTGTCCCAGGCGCACCCCAAGAACGCAGCCAGCCTCCATCGGCTCAATGCGTAGTCCTGGACCACCGAACACCGAGGCACTGGCTAGCTGCCAATCCACACTGCCTGCCGCAAACGAGGATTTCCCCCACTGTGCGCGCACCTCCGCTCCCAGCAGCGCCCATTGGCCCACGTGCAGCTCCGCCCCAACGCTAGGCCCGACCAACCATGCACTACCCTCACCCAACCGACTCATGGCACCTCCCAGGATCAAGCCATCGGATTGACTGTCTCTGGGCTTGACGTCGAAGGCAACCGCCTTCAACCGGGGCACCAAGGCGTGCACTTTTGACGGCTTGGTGGCTCCGCGGGCGCTGTGGTGTTCTGCCAGTTCACTCGCCGCCAGCGCGATCAATCGGGGCCAAGCGGCCTCATCTGTCGAAGAAAGGTCGAGTGCCATCCTCGCAGACACGAACACCTCGCCCGAACTCTCCTGGGTTTGGAGCAGCTGAACGTTGGCGTACTGGTCCTCGCACTCCACTCGAAAATGCTGCGCAGTCGAAAGCGCGAGACCGAGCGTATGCAGCTCAATACAGAGCAATTCTTCGGTGGTAGCGGGACTCACCGACGGACAATCAAGGATCTCCAGCCGCTTCTCCGAACCGAAGCCATGTGTCGGCTGACCACAGAGGGCGAGCGCCGCGGCCAGTGGCACCGCGCCGCGGCCAAAGAGAATGGGTGGGCGATTTCGTGGAAGAAAAACGATACGTTCGAGTCTATTCGCGGCGGGCCTGCTTGCCTAGCTCTCGGAGACGCTCGCGGCTTCGCCCGCTGGGGTATTGCTTCAAATACGCCGCTGCCTGGCGCTGCGCTGCTGCAGTCTGTCCGGCTTGCGCCAACGCTTCCGCCTCGCGCGCCAACGCGTCCTCTGCCAGGGCACCGGCCGGCGCGAGTTGCCGGACCTGTGCAAATGCACGGGCTGCCGAGGCCGGCTGCCCCAATTGACTCATGTAGATCCGCCCCAGCGTGAACGCCGCCAATGGGGCTCTCGAATCGGTCGCGTGCTCCTTCATGATGCGCTGCAGATACGGCACGGCCTCTGCCGGATGGTTGGAGAGGCGTGCGGCATCCGCTGCCATCATCAGATCTTCGGCGGAGTTCTGGAACAGGTTGGGAGCCTGAGCGACGATCGAAAATGCAGCCTGGTAGTTGCCCTGCCGAGACAACTCAACGAAACGCGAGCGCTCATGGGCCGTCGCCGAACCCGCGGGCAGCACCTTCGACGAATCCGCGGTCGACGGTGTGCCATCATGCACGGCTGCCTGCCGTTCCGGCGGAAACCACCCGGAGTCACCCACACCAAGCTCGGAGCGTCCCTCTGGCCAGGTCACCTCCACGCGCCCTCGCTCGACGCGAACTTCGACGCGCTGATTGGCCTGAGCAACCACGAATTGGGTCCCGAGAACGCGAACTTCAACGCCAGCCACTCGCACCACGAACTGCCGGGCGGGATTGTGCACGACATCGAATCGATAGCTACCCGCCTTCGCGACCACGACGATCTCGGACTCCGAGGTTTTTTGTAACTCAAGGATGGCCCCGGCTGTCATGGCCGTGGCGATCGAACCATCACTGAATCGCATCTCCGTAGCTGGCACCGTCGGCGCTGCGGTGGACCCGATGGACGCAAGCGAGCGACTTCCCGTATGCGCGTGCCACCTTCCCCATCCGATAGCCAACAATGCCACCGATGTCACGAGTACCGCAAGCGGCAGCGTCACTTGCCTGAGCCTGCGCTGCCTCTGCAGTCGCTGCTGGATCTGAGCGAGATTCTGCGCCATGCGCGGCGGCTCCCAAGGCGCCACCAGCTTCGAAGTCACTGTGGATTTTAGCGGCGTCATTGGGGCACCTCGCGCTCGAAACGTGCCTCTGCCGCACGAAGCCGTCGCTGAACGGTGGATTTCGAGCAGTCACAAAGCTCCGCCATGCGCTCCAGAGACTCCCCTTCGATATGGCGCAGGATCCAGACCACCCGCTCGTTCGCTGGGAAGCGACCGAGAACGCGGTAAGCTCGCTGGACGTCGGAGAGCTGCTCGGGTGTCAATGCGGCATCCAGCATCACCGGCGTCTGGTCATCGTCCAGCTGCAGCATTTGTCTTAGGCGACGACGCCGCAGTCGACGCACGCAGCGCCGGACGCAGATCCGTGCCAGCCAACCCTGCACCGCCCCCGAATCACGGAGATGGGAGAGACCGCGGTGCGCCTCGATGAACACCTCCTGCACTAAGTCGTCCAGCTCAGCGTCGTTACCGAGCAGCCGAAAACCCACGGTCGCAACGTAGCCGGAGTGCGTACGATACAACCCCTCGAAATCGAGCCTAGCCTCGGTCGAGGTCGCGCAGGTCTTGCCGACGAGGCGCAAGTGCGAACCACCGGTCGAGGGTGCGCGGGTGGGTTCAGTCATCGTCGCTGACATGCATGATGCTCGCTCCTTAGGTGGCAGGGACGGTCGCGGATCGAGTCAACAAAATCACGCTCGCGGAAAGTCTCGTACTTACGGTGTGTTCGGCATCCCCTAGGGCGAGCAGGCTGTGCGGTTTGGCCCGAGGTCCTGGGGCTTCACGAGCAGGTTGATGCCGCTGCCCGCAACGCCCGCACACAGGGTTGCAGCCGTTGAACTGTCGCCGAATTCGACAGCCAGGACGGCCTTTCTGGCCTCCACGAAGGGCGCGTACGCTCCACATTGCCCGTTGACCCAGCACCCCTGCGCATAGGCCCAATCGAAGACGGGCGAAAGCTCCGTCACGCGATCTTCGGCAGTTCCCAGCCCAGCCATCAGACCCCGCTCATGAATTCCTTCGCTCAGCCCGACCAGGTAGCTCAATTGCTCCGCCGCTGTCACGGAGAAGCCCGTCTCCTCACCACTGGTCGGCACATTCGCCAGCACCACGCTGTCGCAACCGACGTCCCTCAGCCGATCCAGTCGAGCATTCATCAGCGAGACAACAGCGCCACTGCGAATGTCGAGCCAACGCTCATTCGGATACTCGGCAACGGCATTTCCGAGCACCTCCTCGGGAAACGACGCGGCATCGTCGCGCCACGGCTCGTAGGTTCCCGCGCTCTCATAACAGGCCACGTGACACCCTCGGGTCTTTAGCAGAAGAAGTTCGGCGGCTGTGAGGTTGTCAGCATCCACGTAGTAGAGCCATGCCTCCACCGACCCATCGAATGCGCCCGAGAGCTGCACCTGCCAACTGACGTCGGTGCCAAAGACTGCCGAGCTGCCACCCTGGGCCGCACCGGCCGTACCGGTCCCACTTTCTGAGCCACCCGAGCCACTCACGTCGTGGCGAACGATGAGCGGACCCTCCGTGCCGTCGCACGCGACCACCGCGACGGCCAACACGCAGGCCATCCCTCCGACACCGGCCAACGCGTTCGAGGTCTTGCAGCGCACAGCCACGAACCTTGGACTTTGGCGCGCATCTTCGCAACAAGTCGGTACCGTGGAGGTAGTTCTTTGTGCCTGATGGCATCTTTTGGGCTCCGGCGGCAACCCGAAGCCAGCCCGCATTCCCCGACTCGCTCCCACCTCTGAACCCCCAACCTCCCAGCCTCACGACCCCGCCACCCGTCCTAGAATCCGCCAGAAGTGGCCACAGCGTTCGCGGAAGAACCTGCATTTCCTGGCCCCGCCCTATTTGGATGCTGTCGACGGAGCCGAAACTGGCTGGCGCTTCCGAACGGGCTTGATCAACCACGCACCTCACGTTACCGTCGCTTTTCGTGGTCGTGGGGTGCGTCTCGCAACCGAAAAGGGTTAGGGTGGCCATGTCGGTTTCATCGGTGCTTTCGTGTCTGTTGCTGAGCGGTGTTCTCGTTCTTGGGTGCGACACCAGAGGTTCTCCTGCGACTAGCAATTCGAAGGACCAGGGTGTTGGAGACTCCTGCGACGACAGTGAACCGTGCAGCATCGGATTGACCTGTACCGAGGTCAAAGGGGACACTGCGCCGTGGGGGGCGACTCGGGTGTGCACGACCGCATGCGCCTCCGACGCGGACTGTGCGAGCTTTGGCCTGGTCTGCGGGACGATAGCCGATGGGTCACGGGGGTGTCTGGCATCATGTGCAAGCCAACCCCATGCACCGTGTATTGACGGCATTCCCACGGCTTGCGCGGTGGCGGGGCCTACGGAGTGCGAGCTCTGCGGTTGCGCACCCACCGAGCGCTGCGAACCTGGAGTCGGTTGCGAACCGAGGCGACAAGTTGGAGAGCCGTGCACGCGTGACGGCGACTGCAACACCGACAACTGCAGCGTATACAACCGGGTGTGTCGGGTGGCCATGGGACAGAACTGCACGGCGGACAACTGCGACGTCTGCATGTCTGCCAATGATGGATGGTCATTCTGCAGCCGCATCTGCGATTTCGACTCCGTTTGTGGGGCGGGCAATTGTCTGCGCATGTACGAGGGCTGGGATTACATGTGCTATCCGAGTTGCTCGTCGTCCTCAGACGAGAGCTGTCACGGAGACTGCTGGTACGGCTCTGCAAACCTGTATTGCGACTGCAGCAATTGCGCCATCACGAGCGCCAAGCGCCCATTGGGCGCGAGCTGCACCGGCGCTGGCGATTGCCAATCCGGCACCTGTCTCACCCGGTCGACATACGACAGCTCGAGGGAAGACTACGTCTATTCCGGTCTCTGCTCGGGGGACTGTTCGTCTCACGCCGAGTGTTCGTCCAGCGCACGCTGCGTCGGGATTCCATGTGTCGATGCCGAGATGGAGGGCGGTTGTGGCGGTCACTGCCTGCCGCTGTGTTCGAGCGAACTGCCGTGCCAGAGCGGCGAATGCCGGAGCTTCACCCTGGATGGCACAGAGGTTGTCAACGTGTGCGATCCGAGGTTCAGTGACGGTCACGCTTGTGACGACCCTGACGATTGCGCCTCGCTGACGTGCACCCGCGGCATATGCGGGACACCGGCCCCACTCGCCAACGGAGAAGGGTGCACGCTCAGCGCCGAGTGTGCGTCCAACAACTGCGTCGCGAGTATTTGTCGAGGAGTTTCTCTGATCGGTGGCAGTTGCACGAACAACTACGATTGCTCGGCTGGGTGTTGCTCGACCGGGGGGGTATGCGTCGCGTGCTGACTCGGCCAAGCCCGCCGAGGCGCGACTTGGCCACGACTCACCCCTCGTCGCATCCAGCGCGTTCTTGGCACCAGAACGCCGAAGTCCGCTCGGACATCTCCTTCGGGGGGCCTCTGTCAACCACCGGGTCTTCCCGGTTGGCGTCGCGCTACGTTTGGCTCCGCAAGCGGCGCGACCTGCGAATAGCACTGTGTCCGCGATTCGTGGACGCATGAACCGATTCGTACTGTCCACGAGACGAAGAATGCTCGAGATTTCTACGGATTGAGAGGGCTCCAGGCTGGACGGTTCTTTGTATTCGGGCTGCCCATGCACGACTGGGGTGGCCTGCGCAGCGCCTGCAGGCTGGCCCACCGGTGGATAGCACCCAGTCCTGTCGTCCTTGACCCCGACTCTTCACCCTACCGAGCTCCGTTGGGCAGCGGGCACGGGGAAAACGACTGGGTGGGGAGCGATCGAGCACTTGGACCAAACCCCTTCGCTGCAGCGTTCGCACTCGTCCACTCAAGGTGCGTTTGCGTCCTCTGTATGCGCGTTTGGGTCGTATGCGAGCTCGGCCCGGTGACTTCGACGCCACCTCGCCACTGGCGGTGTGACGCTCGCTGATCCCCCTGGCGGATGGCCACCACTGGCCGGGTCATCGCCACCCCCACCATACATTCCCCAGGTGGGCGGCGCCATGGATTGGCCACGAAGACCCAGTAGCCATCGGCTGCGACAGCAGGTCCAGACCTGGCACCCGTCATGCAAGGTACCCCGGCTATGCGCCTTGGTCGCGCACCTCATGCCAGAGGAGCAATGCAAGTTCCCGACAGCTTCCTTCCCGTCGACGGTCTGCCAATCTGCGGGCGCGTGTCCGTTCACCTCGTCGCAACCTACCCAGTTCGCTGGACGGCGTTCGCAACGCTACGCGACTTTCTGCAGAACTTCTTCGACGCGGCTGGTCCGGAGGCCTTCGCCAGCAAGGTGGTCATCTCCCGGGAGGCGAACGCCACTCTCATCGAGATGGACGGAGCCGGCTTCGCACTCGACTGGTTGCTGCACATTGGGGCCTCGACCAAGACTTCTGCAAGCCCGGGAAGCACCGCGGGCTACTTCGGGGAAGGGTTCAAGATCGCTGCTCTATGCGCCGTGCGAGACTTCTCTTGGCAGGTCGGGATGGGTTCCCGAGACTGGTCGGCTGAAGTGGTTCTCGCTCCCGACTACATTGATGGCACCGCCGTTCGGATCCTGTCCTATGACGTAAAGACTGCCAACTCCCTTCCTGGCCGTACATGGCTCAGGCTAGGCCAAACCGCCCAGGTGGTTCACGAGCTACTCTGCAGCTCGGTCCGCAACTCTTTCTGCTTCGCCGGCAACCCGCTTTTTGGCGAGCTCCTCTGCTCCCAGCATGGTGTCTCGGTGTGGGAGCGTTCTTCAATTCCGCTTCCGGCAGATCTTCCCTATCGGCTCTCGGGCGCGCCGTCCGGGTTGCTGTTCCTCGCGCATCAAGCAAGAGCCACCCTTCCCATCCCATTCGTCGTCTCGCTGCCCGATGATCGCGACCATGACCGAGATCGCCCTTCGCTCTACGACTTCCAAATGGTGGACGCGCTGGCACGCGCTGCACGTCGCGTGCCCCCGAAGGTGGCCGTGCGGCTCCTCGAGTCTCTCCATCGACACTGGGGTGAGCCTACGCCAACCAAGTACAGGGTGGGGCGCTGGGCGAACGTCATCTCTGCGCTCACAGGGAGGGTCAGCACATCACCAGATGAATCGGCGCGATTTCGAGAGGCGCACCCGGATGTTCTCGTCCTAGCGCCGGTTCGACGGAGCGCGATGCGCGCCCGAAACCGCCGGTCGGCAGCTCTCGCGTGGGCCCGGTCACATCGCACTTCGACGGTGCTCGTTCAGCCAGGATTCGCTGCCCTCGGATTTCCCTCGGTTGAGGCGGCGTGTGAACTGGCGGATGGGTATCCCAGGCCAATCGCCCCTTCGCGACTGGCACGGAGACGGCTCGGTCTGCTGGAGACCTTCGTCACTGAGGAGTTTGGACTCCTGTTCGATGGAGTCCCCGCCCCCGCTGTCGACATCATGGACGCGTCTCGTGCAGGCTGGAAAGGCTCGGCGGAACTCTTCCGTGCTGTGGACGTTCGGTGGTCGCTGACCGGTCGCCAAATCCGCTTCACGATTCCACGGATTGTGATGCCGAACGCCGCGCTTATGTCACCCGATCCGCATGGGGCCTTGGCAACCTACCTCCACGAGCGCTGCCACATTTTCGGCGGGGACAGCTCGGCTGGGTTCTCGGCAGCCCTGACCGACGCATGTGGTCAACTTGCCGCCATCGCTCCTCGCGTTGTCGAAGTGGCTCACCTTTGGCAGGACAACACGTAGCAACTTGAAATGTCGACCGTCAGCGCGTCTGTTCGCGGCGGGTTGAAAGCTCCTGGTTCCGATCCGGGGCCGGACCAGGATCATCATACACCCACGTTGCGCACACGCGGCCAACAGGCCATCTGCGCTCCTCCGAGGCCGCTTTCGAAGCGGAAAGCGGGGTACGGGCACTGACGTCCGAGGTCCTCGGATTGGCGGTTGTCGATCTGGACCGCGTGATGAACGTCGAGAAATCGATTGTGGCATCATGCAAGGGGACGCCGGGATTCACGCGGGATGCCGACGGCTGGGGGTTTGCGCAGGCACTCGCGCGCAAGCACGTCAGGTTCGCCTTCCCCGATGACTTCACGAGGCTCGTAAGGAGGTTGCAGGGGCGGCTCGGCGACAAGCGCGACAGGAACACCGACGAGGGGCGTGGGCTTCGTGCATTGCGCGAGATCCGCGGGTGCGCGTCGCCTTCCTGGGATTTCACCTCGACGGACATACTCTTCTGGTTCGTCCGGAAGGCGCGGAGACCATGCTCCGGCTAAAGGACTCGCTACCATCGCTACACCTTCGCACCCCAACGCATCCCGCGCCAAAAGCCCGATCCGCACCGCACCCAGGCCCAAGTCCTGGACAAAACTGCGAACAGCTCTTCGTCGGCGCTTCGCGGACTCGCAAACCGATTCGTACCGTCCACGAAACGAAGAACAGCAGGTACTTCGAAGGCTTGAGGGAGGTTCGGGCTGGACGTTTCTCCGTGTTCGTACCGTCCACGTTCAAATGGGGTACCAATCGCAACCAGGACAATCGGCCCACCGGACTACGCCTCGTTACCTGTCACATCTTCTGGCTCGCCGACCAGAGAACGCTATCATTGATAGCATAATGGCACAGTTGGTAGTTCGACAACTCGATGATGAGCTGGTTCTCGCCCTCAAGCAGCGAGCTGCCCGCTCTGGTCGCTCAGCAGAGGCTGAGCATCGCGAGATCCTGCGGGAAGCACTCGGCTTGGAACTGCGCCGTCCGAGCTTCAAGCACTTCCTCCTCGACATGCCTGCCGTTGGTGAGGACGAGGACTTCGCTTCTCCGCGCGACCTACCTCGAGAACCTGCGCTATGAGGTACCTCCTCGACACAAACGTGCTTTCTGAACTCCGCAAGGGAGCTCGTGCGCACGCCTCTGTACGTGCCTGGTTCAAAGCCGTCGACGACGATGCAGTCTTCACTTCGGTTCTCGTGCTTGGCGAGCTCCGTCGCGGCGTCGAATCGATCCGGCGCCGTGACCCCTTGGCGGCAGTCGCCCTTGAGCAGTGGTTGGAGCGACTGAAAGAACAGTTCGCCGAACGCCTGCTTCCCATCGATGTGACTACGGCTGACCGCTGGGGCTGTCTGAACGTCCCCGACCCGCTTCCCACAGTGGACGGTCTCCTTGCCGCCACTGCGCTAGCCCACGGAATGACGCTCGTCACTCGCAATACCCGAGACGTCGAGCGCTCCGGAGTGACCCTGATGAACCCTTTTGCAGATTGACTGCACTCGAAAGTGCTCTGACCGCGTGGAAGCCGAGCAAAGGGATTCGCTCGCCTGACGGCAACAGCACGCCGATGGATGGTCGTTCGTGAGGCATTTTCACCTCCCGGCCGAGCGCCTCGACGTAGAACCATAGCTTTCCAATGCCGGCGAGTTTGAGCTGCTCCGTCTTCGGCTCGAAGGCGACGAGGCATTGCAGCCCACGGTGGAAGAATAGGAGGTCTACTCGCTGCGCTACGCGCGACAAGTTTGGTACCAGTGCGTGCTCCGCCTCCCCTCTCCGGCCGCCGCCATCGAGGCCTACGTTGCAGCGCAGGCCCCGGAGTTCGCCGACGAGGAGGATTTCAGGCGCGGTGCCCATGCCAGCCTCCAAAAGCTCTGTTCCAAGCAGAAGGAACTGGCGCACCAGCAGTCCGCCCTCGACGAAGCTCGTGAGCAAGCCGAAGCCCTCGAATCCCGTCAAGTGGATCTCGCCTGGGTGACGCGGGCCCTCTCCACTTTCGGCTCCGTCTGGGAAGCTATGACTCCCCCAAACCAGTCCCGTCTTCTTCGCGCGCTGGTCGAGAAGATCGTTGTCGACCAGACGTCGGGGGCCGTTTGTATCCATCTGGCACGACTTGAGACCATCGAAGATGGTAGCGGCGTGAGCGAGCGTCCGATCACACAGCGCGTCATCTCAGGACCACTGCTCAAGCTCAGATCGAAGCGCGTGGAATTTCGGAGCGAGCTTCCCGTGGTCACGGCCCCGACCTTAACGCGACGTCCCGCCAAGGTGGCCCAGCTGCTCGCCCTGGCCCACCTCGGCGCTCTTTGTAGAGCGACGCACGCCAAGGGCAGTCCGGCTCGACGCAGTAGAGCTCGAACGCTTCGAAGACACGTTCGCCGAAGATGTAGGTGTCGCTGCGCAGGCTGGGCCTCGCGTCGTCCCAGATCACCGGATCGCCCGGGTGCCAACCCTCGACCTCGATCTTGGCGCCGTCCCCTCCGGGCTCCGTAGGCGGCTCCTCGCCCTTCGCGCGATACCAATTCCGGGCGATCGCATCCAGCACGTCGTCGTCCATGCGGCCGATGACTTCGCGCAGCGCCGGATGTCCGGCGAGGTCCAGGGGTCTGTTGCCGAGCGGCGGGTAGATCTCGTGCGTGTCGAGATCGATCGCGAACGCGGTGACGCCTTCCAGCTCCTGCGCCACCCGCCCGTACTCCCCGTGGCTCACCCAGGCGTCCGCCACGACGCGACCGCGCTCGGCGAGCGTCTCGCGGCCGCCCGGTGCCGAGAGCACGATGGCCGTGCGGCACGCGCACTCCGGCTGCGAACACGTGAACGCCCAGATCCACTGAGCAGGTTCTCCGGGGAGCTGGATGAGGCCCTGCTGGGCGTCGAGCGGCGATGCGACCACGGACGTCATCGGCGACGCCCCCGCGGCTTTCGAGGTGGCTTTCGCTCGCTTGAAGACGGCTGCGAAGCTGGCAAGTGCTTCCGTTCACCAGCCTCGAGACGCTTGGTCTCCGCCACGACGCGATCGAAGTCGCTCTCGAACAGGCGGTCCTGCACGATGCGGTACTTCTCGAACTCGCTCTCGGCGTGCGCCCGGGCGATCTCCGCCGTGACCTTGCCGGCGTCCGAGAGCACCTCGCGGTCGGTTGCGGCGAGGAAGCGGTTCAGGCGTATCTCCCAGTCCTGCATGGTCATGGGGATCTTGCGGAGCGCCATGTCCTCGGCCACGTCCAGATAGGCGTTCACCAGACGCGAGAGCTGCGCCAGCTCGTCCTCGGTCAGGTAGTTCTTGGCCACGACCACGTCGAACTTCTGGATCTTCCCCCGAGGCGCGTCGGCCCAGGTATGGAGGCCCATGTGCTCCCTGGTTGCGTCGGCGCGCTCGACGATGACCTCGGTGGCGGTCTGCCCGTGGATGGCCCAGTGCAGCTTGTTCTGCACGGTGACAAAGAAGCGTTTGGTGGCCTGCGCCGTCACGTCGTAATCGACGGACGTGGCGTAGATGTCGGTGATCTTCTGGTAGAACTTGCGCTCCGACAGCCGGATCTCGCGAACACGCTGGAGCTGCTCTTCGAAGTACCGGTCGCTCAGGATCGAGCCGCCTCGCTTCAGGCGCTCGTCGTCCATCGCGAAGCCCTTGATGGTGAACTCCTCGACGACGCGCGTGGCCCA
>CAYNEY010000038.1:0-26978 GCA_964396375.1 uncultured Polyangiaceae bacterium
CACGCGCAGGCGCTCGTGCTCGTCGAAATCGAAGGCGTTGAGAAAGGTGAAGTGGCGGTGCTTGGAACCGGCGCTGAGGGACTTCGGGTGCTCCAGCGCGAGGTGGAGCCGCCCGTTGGTGGAGAGACGGTAGATCGCCCAGGTGACGGGCCAGGTCGAGAGCGCCGTTCCCTCGGTACGCGCGACCATCACCTCCAAAGTCTCGTCGCCGAGCACATCCCGGAGATAGACACGGCAGCGGTTGGGTACATGGAGTGCCGCGAGCGCTTGACCCTTGCCGTTTAGCACCAACAAGGCCGAGTCGAACCCTGCGTAGCTCGCGTGAAGCAGGAAGCGGTTCTCGTTCTGGTCGATGAACATGCCGTGGAGCGTGAGCGCGCTCAGGTGCTGGTCGTGCTCCGTGAGGAAGCTGCGCGGCAGGGTGCGGCGGAGCGTGGCCTGGGCGAGCAGCTCCGGAGGTCCGAGCTCGGGCAAGGTGACGTAACTCTGTTCGAGTTCGGCCTCATCCTTGGCGACGGCGTCGGTGGGCGGCAACTCTTCGGCGGACTCCGCGCTGGCCCAGGGCACAAGTCCCGGTGGGGAGACGGTGGGGGACGAGGGCGGAGCCGTGGGCGCCGCGCTGGGCTCCGGTGTCGGAGGGGCGCGCTCGGGTGTCGGCGCCGAGGCAGCGGGTGGGTTGGTCTTCGCGTTTGGCAGTGTCCCCGCTGCACAGCTCGTCAAGGTGATGAACACGCAGAGATGCACAAGTGAACGCATGGCTCGGGAGCCTCCTTCTCGGCAGCCGCCCCCGAGTGCAGTCGGTGCAGATCTCACAGTCGTGTCACCCCTTTCAGTGCTGCGGCTACGTCCTCTCGTCCGTCCTCGAGCTTGCTGCAGTACCCCTGCAAGGTGTCTCGTCCGTTGGCGAGCGCCAGCGCGCCAATCAGCACGTCCACGATCCGCGCCGGCTCACGCACGCGGAGTATGTGCCCCTCGGGCAACACCGCCTGCCATTGCTCGAGTACCACGCTGTCGGAGTAGGCTCGATATCGCTCGGCCACCACCGCCGCCTGGGGAGAGAAGTCGAATTCCATCACCTTCACGTCGCTGGCTGGGCCGGTTTCGCACCCAGGAGAAACGACTCCCTCGGCGTAGAGCAACTCGCCTCCCACCTCCACCTCCACTCGGAACGGCGTGGGAGCAGGTGTGGGCTCGTGGAAGCGAAAGTTCTGAACCACGACTCGATAGTGCCCCTCCGGTGCCGTGCCTCGCACCCAACGCACGTTCTCCACCGGGGTCAAGGTTTCGCCGCCCACGTTGCGATCGACATCCAGCTCTCCACCGCAGGCCGAGAGCTTGTGGCTGAAGAAGATGACCTCTCCGCTCGGTGCGGTCACGTGCAGATCGAGATCGTTCCGATTGTCCCAGGCCAGCGTGACGCGCACGTCGACGTTGTCGACCTGTCCGCCAGCCGCTTGGACACGCTGGCGCATCTCCGCGTCGATGTTGCGACGCCGCTCTTCCGTGGTTTGCGCCGGATAGATCAGAAACACGTGGAACTTCTGGGCCAGTTTGGCGAACGCCACTTTGCTGTCTACATCGTCCCCGTCCTGATTGAGCCAGCGTCGGAGGTGATGGGCCGACACGGTCGGGTAGAAACCCTCGTCTCCGACGAAGAAGAAGTAGCCCTTCTTGGCGTTGGCTTCGCGCTGCCGCACACAGTCGGTTTGCGCATAATACCAGGCCGCGAGCTCGTAGCTCTCTTGGCCAGTGCCACCGCCCCCTTCCTCGATCCAGACGTTGGACAGCACCGCGTCGAGCCGATTGTCTGCCTCGAACTGGCCAACCTGCAGCGGTGCCTGGTCGGCATCTGCATCCCCCACGGCTGCGAAGCTGATGCCTGGGCCGTCCACGTAGCCGAAGGATTTCAGTCGGTCCATCAAGCGCGGGAGGTGCTGATACAGCCTCCTCGTGTCGTCACCGCGGGAACGGGTCACGTCAAGGGCGACCACGATCGGTGTCTCGTTGTGCACCTCCCTCGGTCCGGCTTTTGGGTCGAGCGTGGGATGAACCTCACTCCGTGCCGCCCCTGCGACGCCGCCGGTGGCCCGAGTTCTGTGCGCGATGTCTTGACTGTATTGACCAGACCCCATGGGGCGGTACTTTATCATCCTCGCCTCGAGAGATGCACCGATTTCGAGGCAAAAGGAGCACGATGGGGTTTTCCAACTGGAGCGGAGCCGCCTTCAGCGATCTTGCACAATCACGGGCCGCTGCTTCCGCCGAAGAGATCTTCTCCCAGCAGCAGGCCATCGATCCGTTGATGAATCCCTACCGGATCGGGGTTCGTGAAGCGCGGGACAGCGAGCATCACCCTCAGTCGGTTCCCATCATCGTGGTGTTCGACGTCACGGGGTCCATGGGTCACATCCCCACACGGTTCGCCAAGGACAGCCTCGGCAAGCTGATGAGTCAGCTCGTGGAGAACGGGTGGGTCGCCGACCCACAGCTGCTCTTCGGTGCCGTGGGCGACGCGGTTACTGATCGAGCACCACTCCAGGTCGGGCAGTTCGAAAGTGGGCTGGAGATGGACATGTGGCTGACGCGGCTCTGGCTCGAGAGCGGGGGTGGTGATCTTCCCGAGTCGTACTTGCTGGCCCATTGGTTCGCGGCCCACCACACGGCGACCGACGCCTGGGACAAGCGCCAGAAGAAGGGCTACCTATTTACGATCGGCGATGCCCCCAACAAGCCTTTGATAACCACCCACGTTCGTCGTGTCTTCGGCTATGCCCCCACCGTTCCTGTGGACGACGCATCCGTGATAGCTGCTACCGCCGAGAGGTGGAATGTGTTTCACATCCTGGTCTCGAACTCGGACGCACTGCCCGCTTCGTCGGTCATCGATCCTTGGCAAACGCTCCTCGGACCAAGGCTGCTCGTGCTGGATGAGCACCGGGCCATCAACGAGGTCATTGGCACCACTCTCGCGGTGTGCGAAGGGGCCCTCTCGAAAGAACAGGCCCGCCCATGGCTGGTGGGTACCGGCGTAGCCGACCCGGTGGCGGATGCGCTAGCGGCCCAGCTCGCAACCTTCGAGGTTCGCTGAGTGCGCCTGTTCATGTGCGAATCCTGCGGGGCACCCCTGGAAGCTCCCTGGTCCGAGCTGGTGATCGTGTGCTCCTACTGCGGTGCGCAGAACCTCGAGGGCAAGGCGCTTGGTCCGGTGCCTCCCTATGTGCCCGTCGACCAACGCCCCCGTCTCAACCTGGGAGGGCGTAGCTATGTGGTGGAGGGGCCGCTCGGCACCGGTGACTCGACTTGCGTTTACCGCGCGCGCTGGGCCATGCGATTGGGAGAGCTCGTCTTCCTCAAGATCCTGCGCGCTTCCACGGATAGCGAGTTGGTGCGCAACGAGTGGCAGGTGCTCACGGCGCTCAGGAGAAGCCAAGTCGAGAGGGCCGCGGCCTTCATCGTCCGCTTGCCGAGCCCCATTGCCCACGGCTTGGTGACGACAGACACTCCGCGTCTTGCCTCCGTGTTTGGCTGGCTTCCGGGCTTCAGTCATACCCTGTCCGCGGTCGAGGACGAGCAGGTGGGCGGAGTGGACGGAAGGGTTGGGGTCTGGATCTTGACGCGGTTGCTGGAGCTGCTCGGCTTCGTGCACCGCTCCGGCTACGTGCATGGTGCGGTCGTGCCCGAGCACGTGTTGATTCACCCACGCGACCATGGAGCCACGCTGATTGGGTGGACCCTGGCGCAACCTCACGCAAATCGCCCGCGCCTACTGGGACAACCACGTGCCTGGCAAGAATTCTACGGATCCGCCTCGTGTGCGGAGCCAGCACTCGATGTCGCGATGGCGTGCCGCAGCGTTGCTCGCATCGCGCGATTCGAGGGACCACTGCAGAGAGTTCTGCAGCGGGGGCAGTCGGACGGTGTGGAGGCATGGTCGCTGGTGGAGGAGCTTCGGGAAGCTTCGCGGCAGATCTATGGTCCCCCCACCTACAACCCTTTGAACCTTCGGGGATGGAGCTAGCTTGCCATGGGCTTCGGTGGATACTCTCATGCGGCGCACGTTGCCCTCACGGGTGCTCGGTCTCCGTCGGGTTTGGAGCCGGTGTTCGGGAGAGCTGGATGTCATCCGTTGATGAATCCGGCTGGCGTTGGGATTCGGGAGTGCAAGGACAGCCCCGACAACCCTGAGTCACTGGGGGTCGTGTTCGTGCTCGACGTCACGGGATCGATGGGGCGCATCCCTGAACGGTTGGCAACCCAGACACTGCCCAGTTTCATGCAGACGCTGCTCGACGCGCGCGTGCCCAACCCGCAAGTGTGCTTCATGGCCGTGGGGCAAGCGGGGGTGGACTCCGCGCCCCTGCAAGTGGGCCAATTCGAGTCCACGGCGGCCCTCATCGATCAATGGCTCACTTATCTGTACTTGGAAGGTGGTGGTCAAGGGCAGCACGAGAGCTACGAGCTTGCTCTGTATTTTGCGGCTCGCCACACCAGCCTCGACAGTGTGACGAAGCGTGGGCGGCGAGCCTACCTATTCGTTACCGCGGACGTCACCCCCAACCCGGCCGTTTCTCGACAGGAGGTGCGACGGGTCATCGGTGACGAGCTCGAAGCAGATCTGCCGATTCGAGATCTGATTGACGAGCTGCAACGTAGTTACGAGCCCTTCATTCTGCTTGCCCCGCACGCGAAGCTGGCCATTGACAGAGCGTGGCGCGATCTGTTCGGAGATCGGGTGGTGCGTTTGGGGAGCACGGACGATGTAGCCTTCGTGGCCGCAGGTCTGGTGGCTCTCTTGCAAGGGCTCTGCCCCCATTTGGCAGGGTTGGTTGCTCACCTCACAGGCTGCGGAGTGTCGAGCGAGCAGGCGCGCCGCGTCGCTCGGGCCCTCGTTCCCTTCGCCGCCAGCATCGAGCGAGACGGCGCCCCCAAACCTCGCAGGCAGCGTGCCGAGCTGCCCCGGGGGAGCCAGGACAGCGGGATCTCGCGAACATGAGCGACTGGGTCGTGGTTGATCTTGGCTTCGGCGATGCGGGCAAGGGAGCCACTGTGGACACTCTGGTGCGCCACGAGCGCGCGTGCTTGGTGGTCCGCTTCAACGGGGGGGCACAGGCGGGACACAATGTGGTCACACCCGACGGTCGCCACCACACCTTCTCCCAGTTCTGCAGCGGCAGCTTCGTCCCTGGCGGATCCGGGCTGCTTGGTCCAGACTTCGTGCTGCACCCGCTCGGCATGGCGGTCGAGGCCGAGCATCTGAAGAGCGTCGGTGTCGGTGATGCCTTTGCTCGCACCTGGGTGAGCGACCGCGCGAAGGTCATCACTCCCTACCAGCAGCTGGCCAATCGGGTGCGCGAGCAGCTGCGAGGTGCCGCCGCTCATGGGAGTTGTGGGCTTGGGGTTGGCGAATGTGTGAGTGATGCCTCCTCGAGCCCTGATGATCTGATTGTAGCGGAGATGCTGGGCCAGGAAGCGGAGCTCGGTCGCCGTCTACGCCGGCAGCGGGATCGCAAACACGCGGAGCTGGTCGCCGCGGGGGCGTCTCTGGAGCAGCTGGCTCTGTGGGACGACACCGGGCTGGAGCGGCGCGTGATCGATGCCTGGCGAACGGTCGCGTCGCGGTTGTTGCTGCTGGACGACGACGCCTCGAGGCGCCTGATCCGAGAGGCCCAAACCGTGGTCTTCGAGGGGGCGCAAGGGGTGCTGCTCGACGAGTGCTACGGGTTTCATCCGCACACGACGTGGAGTTCTTGCACAACCAAAGGCGTCCTCGAGCTGGCCGGCGAGCGCTCTCTCAAGAGACTGGGGGTCATCCGCGCCTACGCCACCCGCCATGGTGCCGGTCCGTTTCCGACGGAGGACCCGACCTGGCGTCTCGCAGAGCAGCACAACCCGGACGGACACGCAGGGGCGTTTCGCGTGGGTGCTCTCGATCTGGTGTTGCTCCGCTACGCGCTGCGCGTGGCGCCCATGGATGCGCTGGCGATCACCTGTCTCGATCGCGTGGGAACCACGCCGCCCGTCTGCGTGGGTTATGCGGGGATGGGGGAGCTCGAGCTCCCACGAACCTTGGAAGAAGCGGAGGCTCTCGGAAAGCAGTTGCGCAGTGTACAACCCGTGCTCTCGCACGGCAAACAGCTGGTGGAGCAGGTCGAAGCGTGTGCCGGGATCCCGGTTGTGCTGACTGCACATGGGCCGAGCTCTTGCGATCGGCGCTGGCGGAGCACCGCTCCGTAACCCGGCTTTTCCAGGGTTCCTACTCCGGGTCTCGAGAACGAATGTCGTCCTGCTCGGTGCGCCAGTGAGGCACTCCGCTATTCGGGTGGCGGGGTCAGGGTTCGGAACATCCGGCGGTAGACTCCGGGCGGCATGCCCGTTTCTCGTCGAAAGGCGACGCTGAGTGTGGTCGCGTCCGCGAACCCACACTGCTCCGCGATGTCGGAGAGCGTGAGGTTCGAGTTCAAGCACAGGCGCTTGGCCTTCTCCACCCTGGCTCGACTGACTTCCTGCATGACAGTGCGACCAATCGCTGCACGAAAGCGCTGTTCGAGCCTCTGCCGACTGCAGCCAGCCGCGCGCGCTACCGCATCCAGGGTCAGGCACTGTGAGGCGTGCTCCGTGAGCCAGGTGACGGCCGCCGCCACAACCGGATCCGCGATCGCGCTCACCTCGGTCGAGCGACGAGCAACCACGTCGAGAGGAGAGATCGTCAACCGAGTGCCGGTGATGTCGGCTCCGGAGAGCGCTCGGGCGACCAGTTCGGCGGCCTGCTTTCCTACCATCTGCCAAGGGATGGCAATGCTACTGAGCGGTGGTGAGGTCAGCTCACAGTCCACCAGGTCATTGTCCACCCCAATCACGGCAAGATCCTCGGGGATGCGCACCCGAGCAAACTCCGCGTACCGAGCAACGATCGCGGCCCAACTGTCCGTACAAGCGAACACCCCGGTCGACTTCGGAAGCCCAGATATCCACTCACTGATCGCTGAAGGTCGCTCGTGGAAGCGTGGAGGGACTGCCCCGTCGCACCACCACTTCGGCACGAGCGACGCTCCCCGCGTTTCCACGGCTTCCTCAAAGGCCCGTTCGCGGGTGATCGCGAAGGGTCCATCGTTGAACCGGAAGGTCGTCAGCTGAGAGAGTCCCTTTGCCAAGAGATGCTCGGCCGCAAGCTTCCCAATGGTCGCCTCGTCGAGACACACGCTGGCGATGCCTGGCTCGTCACCTCGGTCGTCGTTCACCGAAACCACGATGGTGGAAGCAAGCTTCTTGACATCGGGGCACAGGGCTGCTTGCAGCACGATGGCATCAGGTTGCCAGACGTCGACCAGCCACCTGATGTCGCCTGGCTGATAGCGCAGGAGTCGCCACTTCTGAGTCCGAGCCGCATCAAAGAATCCTCGCAGCACCCCTCGAGACCAGCCCATGGCCCCGTCGAGCGCGACCAGAACCCGGGGCTCTGAGTCAGCTCTCGGCACGCGCACCCCCACAGTCCTGCTTCCCATTGGACATGGCTTTAGCCGTTCTGCGCCAAAGCGCGCTAGCCATCATGCGTCACCATCGCGAACTAGCACGCATCCGAGGGCGGGACATACAGATTTGCCGCTCGGTGGGGCAGACTATGGGTCGAACCTCAACTTGGCCGTTCAGCGTGACGCTAGAGTCCCAGGCCTGCCACGGCGGCCTCCAGATCGGCCGAGAAAGAGCCATCTTCGCGCCGAATATCATAGTTGGCGTCAAACAGCAGGGGCACCATGCCGTGGGACAGCGAGGTCTCGATCACGCTTCGGAGCCAAGCGATCCGCGAAGCGGTCTCACGCACGTAGGCTCCTTCCCCGGGAATGGCAGTGAACTCACCGATGATAATGGCGACGTTGCGCTGTGTGGCAAAGCTCGCCATTCTCGCGAATTGCTCATCGCGAATGGCCAGCTCCGCGGCCGTGCCCCAGGTGGTCTGTGGGTACACCATCCCGCCCCAATCAGCAGGCTCCGCCATCAACGTGAAGGTGAAGGGTTCGTAGTAGTGGATGGAGACGAACAGTTTTCCCTCGCCCGCCGGATCCTCAGGGATGTCAAACGCATCCACACAGGTTCTGTCGATGCTGGTGGTGAACCCAGCGATCAGGAGATTGCGGGTCTGGTTGTGGCCGCCGCCGTTGCGGACGGTGTCGACAAAGAGTTGATTGAGCTCATTCAAGGGAGCGTAGTCCGGAACGTCGGCAGTCTTGTCACCGTTGACGTAAAACTCCCCTTCCTCGTTCATGCTCTCGAACACCAAGCGCTGGTCGATGTCCGGGAAGGCCGCCGAGAGCTGCTGCCAGTAGCCCTCGAACTTCTGCCGGACATCGTCGGTCAGACGATACTCGTTGGCCGTCCCTTGGTTGCGGATCCAACCACCGTCCCAGTGGATGTTCACGAGAGCGTACATGTTTGCCTCCACGATCCACTGCACGACTTCGCGGACGCGGGCCATCTTGTCCGACGGAATCACCCCGTTGTCGGAGAAGGTATTCCAGGCCACAGGGACCCGGACCGTCCTTATGCCATGTTCCGCCATTCCGTGGATGTACGCTTCTGTCACAAGTGGCATCCCCCAACCAGTCTCCCAGATGGTGGTGTTCTCGAACGTGTTGGCGATGTTGGTGCCGAATCCCATGTCGAGCGCCATCGCCGCCGCGTCAGGAACGGGCTCGCTGCCACCGGTGCCGGAGGCTTGGCCACCTTCACCGAGGTTGCTGCCACCGGTACCGGTGACGCTTGTCCCACCAGCGCCAGCGAATGTGCCTCCAGTTCCAAGGCTCGGCCCACCCCCAGACGTGGTGATCCCACCCGTGCCGGCGCTGGAACCGCCTGCGCCAAAGACCGCGCCACCTTCTGAGTTGGCTGCGCCTCCCGCGGGGTTGTGGGAGCCCCCGGCTGCAGAAGCTGCGCCTCCAGCAGGGTTGTGGGAGCCCCCCGCTGCAGGAGGTGAGCCTCCAGCAGGGTTGCTCGAGCCACCCTCACCGGTCGATCCACCGCCGGAAGGGGACATGCTCCCTCCCTCTGACGGAGTGCTTGTGCCTCCGCGGCCGCCCGCGACTGCGTCATAGGCCGAGGTCCCACCCGCCCCATCCGCCGCACCAACCGCCGTGTCAACGAGACCGCCAGTGGCACCGCTGTCGTGACTGTCAGCGGTGTTTCCACAGGCCAGAGTGGCGAGCAAGGCGGTCGGCACCCAGATCAGAAGCATCGGGAGTCGGGCGTTCATCATGGGATGTTCCTGGTTGAACACGACGGGAGAGCCGGTACCAGGATAGCTGTCGCGCGGTGTGCTTCGGCGCAGCCAATGGAGTGGTACCGAGTTGGACTCCTCGTACTAATCGAGGAAGCGAGGGGTCGCCATGCAGCAGGTGGGCCCTGGAGCGAGAATCCGCCGGTCGCCAAAGTTGGGCTAACGTCTCAGCCAATCAGATACAAAGGCGCAAGGGGCACAACTGTCACTTCGTGTGCTGCGCCCGCCGGCGTCGGAGGAGGGCAAGGGGCGCGGATCCGAGCCACCACAACCACGCGCCACTGTTCTGGTGCGGTGCTCCGGGGATCGTACAGGAGCAGCCGGAGGAGGAGTCTGCTTCACTCGAAAGGGAGGCTTTAGCGCCGGCCGTTCCAACACTGCCGCCAATCTGACCTCCCACACCCGAGCCAGAAGCGCCCGCGCTCACCGCCCCGCCACCAGCAAGGGTACTGCCGTCCAAGCCCGCATTCGCGCCCCCCGGACCTGTCCCGGTACTCGCACCGCCGAAGCTCGAACCGCCGCTTCCTAGAGTGCCGCCAGAAGATGTGGCGGTCGCTCCCCCTGTGTTACCTGAGCTGCCTCCGCTGTTGGCTCCCCCACTTCCCGCTGCTCCACCAGTCTGGTTGGTGCCACCGGTCGTGGGAGTACCTCCCGCACCATTTTGGCCACCGGCACCGGTTCCGCCGGTCTGGCTGGCGCCTCCGGTCCCGGGAGCACCGCCTTCGCCACTTCCGCCCGTCGCGGGAGCACCGCCGGTTGGGTTGGCGCCACCTTCGCCCATCGCGCCGCCTTCACCACTTCCACCAGTCCCGAGAGCACCGCCTTCACCACTTCCGCCGGCGCCTGGAACTCCGCCCTCGCCACTCCTACCACCTCCACCGAAATCGTTGTCGAAGGTCACCCCGTCGAAAGGAATGACGATGATCTTGCTGCCATGGTTGGAGTTGCCGGGGATCTCGAAATCTTTGTCCACGTCGGCCACGGCCCAGGTGAGATGGGTGGGGTGGCCGTCTTCCAGCACTACGCCGGGGCGTTCCATCTTGTACCACTGGTTGCAGACAGAGCTCCCCTCGTAGCAGAAGATCCTCTCGTACTCGCGCGGTGACCAGGCGTACCCGTTGTCCTGCCAGTCGTTGATGCCGTCGAGCGAGTACAGGTGCCAACCGACGCGATCTCCGGAGCCGGAGTAGATGACGTGGTAGACGCCTCCACTCCGCCAGATGTGGGGATCCTCCTGCCAATCGAAGGTTGGGTTGTCGACACGGGGTATGGAATCTCGACTGGGGTAGATGGTGTCGGCATTGTCCGTGGGGTACGAGCAGGTGGGCCGCTGCTTCACGTAGGTGCCACACAGAGTGTCCGAGATCGCAATGTTCCCGTAGCGCTCCACGACCTGGAAGCGGCCGTCGTGGCGCGGGAAGAGGCTGACGTTGGACGAGCTGACCTGGATCGTGGGTCTGCAGCTCTCCCACGGACCGGAAAGCGAGCTCGACGTGTAGATGGTGAAGGGCACGGTCTCGCTCACGACTACGGCATAGGTGCCGTCTGGAAGTTCCAAAGCCGTGACGTTGTGTCCCTTGTGGGAACCATCGGTGGTGTAGATGTAGTCCTGCCGTCGGTAGGGTCCGAGGACCCCTTGCTCACTGATGGCGTGGAAGGCGTCGGAGCCGAGCCAGCCCGGGTTGAACCCCTCCGCCCCGGACCACGTGCTCATGAACATGTGGTACCTGCCGTCCTCACCTCGGATGATCTGACCATCCCAGTAGTAGTATTCTGGCGGAACTCCTGCTCCCAAGGCGCTCTCCATCCCGTTGCACAGGTCACGCGGGAGCACGCCATCAACGCCCCAGGTCTCCGAGCTGAGCGGAGAGCAGGTGATGGGCATGGGTTTGATGTAGTCCATGAAGGGTTTGCCGGTTTGTGCTTGGGCCACTCCACCCAGGTGGGCTGCGGCCAAACCGAGAACCATTGCGATGCCTGGCCGCAGGCAGGCCGGGAGCTTCGCAGTCTGGTTGGCCAGGACGAGAACAGGCTCGGATTGTTCCAACAGAGACAAAACTTGGTGGCGTGAGCGGTGCATCAGACGTTGACCTCGTTCTTCGCGTGAGGAAGTGGAGCCAAGAGAAGCCCCGCAACAGGCGGAGGAAGGGAGCTCGGGGGTTCACATCGTGCAGGACAATTCCCCTCCATGATTGTCGCGAGCAGCCCGGATTGTCCCACTCTCGGACATTGACGCGTTGTTGCCGAAAGAGCGCTTCTTGTCTGGGAATCGACCCCACGATGCCTGGCATGGACCCAACCGAGGGCAGAGGAGCCAAGACTGTCGTACGCCGAGCAAGTCGCCCCGCTTCCAGCACGCGAGCCGCGCTCCATCAACTGCGCGGGGTGTGACGGTATCGGGGACCCTGCGCAAATCTTCCAAGCGGGGTTAGTCTGGGAGCCTGCGCAGCCGAATACCCTGAACGATCCCTCGTGAATCGCACGTGTCGGCAACGGTGTCCTCGCATGAGTCCGTACCGGACGCCAGGGCCACCTTCACGACGTGCGTGCCACGCCCGAGGCTGATGGGCGAGGCGTAGGCGCTCCGCTCGACCAAGGCCCCGTCGGCTTCGGAGGCATCTACCTCCACCTCGGCCGCATGGTCGTCATCGATGGTGACTTGGAAAACGTTCGGTCCGGGCTCGTCGGCCTCGATCTGCAGATCGAGCTGCCACGTGCCGCCGTACGGAGTGTTGAACAGATAGAGCACGAAGTCCCCGGCGCTCAGCAAATTCGCGGCGCCGCTCACGGCGAATCGGGTTTCCGCAACGGCGTCCCCGCGCACGGCAGCGACCTTGGCTCCCGGAATATAGTCGCAGCCCGGCTCCGCATAATAGTCGTTGAGCACGCCGACCACCGCATCGTAGGCGGGTTTGGGTTGATAGAGATCGTCGTACAGCCCGCAGCCCTTGGACCAGTACTCGGCGTCGGTCATGCCGGGGTCACGCTCCTTGGACGGGAACGTTTTGCCCTGCCGGTGTCCCCATATCGTGAAGCCCAGCACCCCGGGATGGTTAAGGGCCAAAGAGATGTAGTCCGCGTAGAGCTCTGCCTGCTGCTCGGGGTCGATGGCGCCCTCGTCTTTAGACTCGGGGTTGGCCCAATCTCGGTAGGCGACGAACTCGAACTCGGTGATGTACAGGGGCACTCCGGCAGCGGTGAAGGCGTCGAGGGCTTCGGTCACCGCTGCTATATCCACGGCGCAGTCGGCGATGTCCACGTCGGTCTGGTTTGGGTTTTTGCACATCAGGTGACTCTGGCTCCCGATTCCATCGATATGGCCGCGCTGTGCCATAGCGCCCTCGATAATCGAGAGGACCTTTTCCCGGTTCACGTCCGAGGGCCAGGGCGGGTAGTTCCAGGTCGTCAGGTAGTCCGTGATGCTGAAGTCGTTGTAGATGCCGATGGTGCCCGGACTCGCGAGCTCGGCCTGATCGAGAGCCGCGACGAGCAATCGGATATCTGCTTCGAGCTCCGTGTCGTTTGGGTCCGCGAAGGCAGAGGGAAAGCACTGTCCATTGTTGTAGGCGATCTCGTTGATGACGGCCCACATGGGCCGGCCGCCCCTGCTCCCGATGGTTTCGGAAACATGCGCCATCATGCGCTCTCGAATGTGCGCGTAGGTGTCAAGGCTCTCGGGCGCCTTGAAGGCCTGCAGGCACGTCGAGTTCTCCGTGTTGCCATAGGGCTCTTGAACCTCGAAGCCCGCGTCTTTGAGCACAGTGGAGATGTCGTCGGGCGAGTCATAGGCAATACCCGTGGCCGGCAGATTTGAGTGCCAGAGGCCGAAGTGGTTGAGAATCAGCGCGCCGGTCTCCGCCAAGGCGTCTTCTTCGAGCTGCATGGAATCGAGTGCATCGCCCTCGGCCCAGTGGCACCACATGGTGCTCGACGCCTGGGTGACCTGGGTGAACAGCGTGCTCGCCACGCGCTTGTTCTTGGCGATGTCCGGGTCATTCGGATGGAGCTGTGTGTCGAAATCCCAATCCGCGTCCATGACTGTTCCGAGCCCGTAGCCCGGCCTCGCGCACCATTCGCCGGTAGGTGGTATCCATTCGGGAACCGTCACGTCGTCGTCCGTGGACGGCGGGGCGAGGCGGAGTTCCACGTCGTCGAACCACGTCCTGCCGGTCGCCGGCGCCGACATGCTGAGCACCACTTTGATAGCCGCAGTGCCGAGGGGTACCATCAGTGTGTCCTCGTAGTAGGTATAGTCCTGGGTGCCCTCGGCAAAGAAGAGATACGAGGCCCACTGCGTCAGCATCGCTCCCTCGGCGTCCAGCATCTCCACTGACAGCGCCGCCCGCTCCCAGAAGTTTTCGCCCGCGACCACGTCTTCGGTCTTGATATACGCGGAGAAAGTCGCCTGGGCCGCGTTGAAGCCGTGCAGGTCGACTATCTGATAGATCCAATTGCTCGTACTCTCGTCCTCGCTGTCGATGAACAGGCTCGTGTCCGTGGTGCGGCCCGGCGACACGGTATACGGCCAATTTGTCCACGCCC
Organism: uncultured Polyangiaceae bacterium; assembly: GCA_964396375.1. GTDB lineage: Bacteria > Myxococcota_A > Polyangia > Polyangiales > Polyangiaceae > FEN-1139. Next base: position 13,811 of record CAYNEY010000038.1, read on the forward strand.
CGAGCTCGGGCTCCTCGAAGCTCGGGTCGATGATCCATTGCTCGGGCGGGATGAAAGGCCCATCTCCTCCCTCACCGGCGTTTCCTCCGGTGCCTTCCCCGCTAGCTCCACCTCCCGCCATACCGCCGGTTTCGGCTGCCTCGCCGCCACTCGCGCCGCCCGCCCCAGACTCGGTCGCGCCGGCCTGTGACGTGGAGCCGCCGTCGTCGGTGGCACCCGCCGCCCCACCAACGGTGCCGCCCGCCCCAGACTCGGTCGCGCCGGCCTGTGACGTGGAGCCGCCGTCGTCGGTGGCACCCGCCGCCCCACCGAGGGCATCGGTTGTTCCTCCGACACCCGACAGCCCCCCTGAAGCGGACGCCCCACCGACACCTTGTGCGCCGCCTCGCGGTGTCACTCCGCTCCCCGCGGCACCCTGACCGGTTGCGCCGCCAACCGTGGGCGCCCCGCCGTAGCCATCCTCAGAGCTCCGCCCTCCCGTTTCGTTCGAGAGACCATCCGTCGGTGGATTGTCGTTCGAGGAGCTGCCACAGGCCCATAGGAACGATACCAGCGCCACCGCGGTCTTGTGAGTAACGGTCATCATCACCACTCCTCGAATCCTACAATTCGAACACGAGCGTTTGCGGCGGTCAAGGCTCCGCGACCAAACCTCAATCCTGACCGGTGGTTATCTGACCGAGATCCGGTAGCCGGTGAAGGATCGGGATTTCGTTCTTGCCTCCCCGGCTGTCAGACTTGGCTCAGAGGTGCAGTGGACGAGGAGTGTGGAGTGCCTCGAGGGTGAGCTTTTCGGCTTCGGCAGTGGCGGATATCCATGCGGCTGCGAGTGCCCACCCCCGCTGAGTTCCGTGATGGCTGGCCATTTGGTTCTCGCGCCCGACGAGGTCTTCGAGAGGACAGGGAGACCAAAGCGTTTCATCGAAGAGTGGTGGTTCTCGGGAGCGGGAAGTGACCTGGTGGCAACCGCGCGTTGACCTCGCCGGGTCGCAGCAGCTCCTTCTGTTGCTGTGATCTGTTTCCGTCGCGCAAGGGACGAGTGTGTTCATGCTGCACGCTCCCAAAGCTCACGTTCGGGTGACGGAACCGAGGGTGCGACGCGGGTCATCGTCACGTGGCCAACACATGGGCTGCGGAGGTTCTCTGGGGGCCCGGAACACGGCCAAACGACCAGGGCTCACCGCTGATGTGCTGTGGCCGAGAGGGCGAGGGGCGTGCTGTGCCTACTCGAGCACTCCACCGCACCCACTTAAGCCCCGCTCGGCGCTCGCCGTACCTGGGTGCTGCGCGGACGTGTTCTGCTGCGCGTGGCCAAGCCAACTCTTCAACTCGCCGGAATCACCGAGACATGCCAAGCATAATCCTGTTGGACAACGATGATGTCCTTCTGCAGTATCACCCGGAGTCGAGAATCATCCACCATCGTTTCAAGCGCTTCATCTTTGGGGAACCATTTCGCCAAACCATGATGGTGGGTTCTGAGGCTCTGGAGAAGCACAAAGCCAAGAAATGGCTCTCCGATGACCGTCTGAACGGGGCTCTGCCGGCGGACGATGCGAAGTGGGGAGTGGAAGTCTGGACTCCGAGGGTCATGGGAGCCGGATGGAAGTACTGGGCGATCGTGCTTCCGGAGAAAGCGGTGGGGCAGCTCAGCATGAAGCGCTTGTGCGAGATGTACTCGCAGATGGGTGTAACGACTGCCGTGTTCTCCGATCCTGATCAGGCGATGACCTGGTTGATTGCCCAGTAGGGAGAGCTGCCCCCGAGGGTGCTTCTGTGTGCTCTCGAGCGGTCACCCGGTGCTGTGCGACGCGAACAAGGCGCCGTTTCAAGGAGCCTGCTCGAGCCAGCCGGTGTGAGCTCAGAGCGAGACGCCTTCCCAGGGGATTGGGCTGCAGAACGGAGCGCGGACCGGGTGATGACTGTCGACCAGGCCGACGAAGGTTTGCTGGTGCAGGCTTCCCACTGCCTCTACAGCCAGAAGAGCGGCGCCCGATCGAGGCACGCTCAGGGACCAAAGAGCCGAGTGCAGAGCCAAGCTCCGTGGACCGCTAGGCAGGCGGAGTCCTTGCTGCAGCAGTCGCCTGTGGTAAGGCAGCTCTCCCCGTCGGAACGACAGGTGTCTGCGCATAGCGCTCCCGTGGGAGAGGGCACACAGAGTCCCGAGCAGCACTCGGAGCTGAGGGTGCAGCCAAGCCCCGGGTCGAGGCACGCGGAACCGGCCCGGGATGGTTGGCAGCGGGTCGCTCCCGCCAACTCCGCGCAAGGCGTCACCACCCCATCCGTTGGGCAGCAGTCTTCATCCTTGGCACAAAGCTCTCCCGGCGCAAGACAGCTGGTGTTGAGCGTACAGCGTGCGGTCCCCGCCTCGTCTTCCACACAAGAACCCGAGCAGCACTCGGTGTCCGAGCCGCAGAGCTCACACACCGCTCGGCAGACTCCGGTGGGGGCGCAGCGCCGGGAGCCGTCGGCGAGCAGCGCACAGAACCGGCTGCAGCACTCTTCATCACGAGCACAAGGCTCAGAGAGCTGCTTGGTGCAGGGCTTGGTGTCACCGGTGACACAGGCCGCCGTTGGGGTGCACCGGAGGATGCCTTCGCGATTCTGTTCGCAGGTCGAGCTGCAGCAATCATCGTCGACGTGACAGAGCTCCCCCACGGCGCGACACCCTTCCAAGAGGCCACAGTGCGCCGTCTTCGTGGCACTGACCTCGCAGCTTAGGCCACAACAGTCGCCCGCTGCCGCACAGAGTTCTCCCGCCACGGCGCAGCCAGGGGCGCCGGGCTTCACACAGAGCCCATCGGTGCACAGGTTCGTACAACAATCACGATCGAGCGTGCAGCCCGCTCCCACGACAGCACAGCCCGCACTATCGTTGCATGTTGCCTCGCCTATTGCGCTGGTGCAGCCCAGGGAGCAGCAGTCGTGGGCGGCGGTGCACGGGGCACCCAGCCCAGCGCATTCAGCCTTTGTGCCACACAGCCGAGTTCCGCTCAGGGTCTCGGCGCAGAGGCCCGAGCAACAATCCGCATCTGCCTGGCACGGAGCGTCGAGGGGTAGCCCGGTGGCGCAGGAATCCGCTGAGTCCGAGCCAGCGGTGGCGGGTGAGGCGCCGCCTTCTCCCGTCGAGCCACCGGCACCCGGTGGCCCTCCTGGCCCAGGGTCCCCGGTGGTTGCGGCCGAGGGTGCAGGTTGGATGACAGCGATCGTGTGCTCTTGGCACGCGAGGGCGAGCACCCAAAGGAGGGACACTATCTCGCACCGTTGCACAGGGCCTCCATCACAATGATACTCCCATTCCGATCCGCGCGCCTGCCATCAGCTGCCGAATGCCCAGAAGCTCCGAGTCAGTGTCGGTCAGCGAGAGAGGCAAGAGGACCCAGCCGGCCTCCATCGCCGTGAAGAGAGAAAGGCGAGGGGTGAGCGTGAGGTTGGTGATGAGCGCTAGTGAAGCCCACTCGGTGTGACCCGTGACCGAACTCCCCAGGTAGTCTTTCTTGGCCTCTGCCCTCAGGTTCAGCCACATGACATTGAGAGAGCCATCGAACTCGAGGTGCACCCGCGGATGAGCACGGAAGATGTTGGCGCGAGCGCCGACCCCGAAGAATGTGGTGTCGACCCAGAGCGCTCCATGCGGTGACGTGACACGGTTCTTGAACCGCTTACCGACGCGAAGCATGCCGGCCAAGCGCGGGACGAGCCCGAGCACGAGCGAAGAGTCGAGTCCCACCTGGTGCAGACCACCCACGAAAGCCTCCCCGCCCAGGCCCGCCTGAAGGACGGTGCGGGAGAGGCTCGGGGGCGTGGCTGGCTCGGGAGGTTGACGCTCCAGGTCACGCTCTCGGCTGACGCGCAGCAGCTCAACGGCACCGAGCGCGACGGCGAGGGCATGGGTGTCACTGGGCAAGCTTGACAGGTCGAGCTGTCGCTTCTGTCCGTCGACAGACAAGGCCACGCCGGTGTGGGAGTGGGAGTAGAACTCGATCCGGAATCGCGCCAAGGGAGGTCGCAGGGCTGTGGGATTGGGCGCGCAGAGCTCGACGCCGTCACGCGCCAACTCCACCCCCAAATGCTGGAAGATCCGCTGCTTCTGCGCGCTCAGAGCCGGCCCAAGGATCGCAAGCTCGACCCAGTCGCGTTCTGGAGCGGGGCACGCCGCGTCAGCTTCCGCTGCAACACTGAGGGCAACGGCCAGAGTGGAACAGAACCCTAAGGCCCGCACGCCTTCCTTGTGGCAGGGGCGTGCCGACCATTCGGGTATCGTGTCAGGTAGTTGTCCCTGGCCTTCTTGCAGCGCTCCTTGTCGGGGTAGCCCGCGAAGATTTGCACCAACCGGGCCTCGGCGTCTTCGCGAAAGTCGGCGTTGGGCGCGCGTCGGATCGCCTCATTGAGAGCGGTGATGGCCGCCCCGGAGTTGCCGAGGACGTCCATCCGCAGTCGACCAAGCTCGAAGGCGACCAACCCCAGCCGCGGATCGTTGGGAAACTCCCTCCGGAACTGTTCGAAGAGGCGCTCCGCATCCTCGGGCCTCCCGTTGAGACGTGCCCGCTCCGCCTCCAAGAAGGCCCGCTTCGGATCTCGGGGTGCGGGCAGGGGAGCCACCGCGGTTGCCGAGGGGATAGGGGCGCTCGTCGCCACGGTGATAGGCGCCGAGGTCGGGGCTTCGGGCGGTGTTCCGAGCGTCCACGACTCACCCCCCGAGAGCAACTTGATCGGAGCCGCCTGGTCGTCGTGACCCTTCACCCGCACCGTGCCACGATGAACGGTGACCTGCACGAAGCTCTTCGGAGGCTCGCCTTGCACGGAGATTTCGAAGCTCGTTCCGATGACTTCAACCTCACAACGCGGCGTGGAAACGAGGACGCGTCGTGCTCCGTTGGGCGTGACCTCGAACGAGGCCTCTCCACTCTCGAGAGAGAAGTGGACCAGCTCCGGTCGGCACTCCTCGATGGACCAGCGACCGCGAGCGGGGGCTACCATCACGATTCCCTCGGGAAAGCGCAGGATCTCCTGGCCGGTTGCGTCACGTTCCACGCTCACGGCCAAAGGGGGCGTGGGGCTTGGCGCGCGCCACAGCAACGTCAGCGCACCAACCAAGCACACCGCGGCCACGCTCCAGGCAAGGGCCATGGATCGTGCGCCGGTCCAAATCGGGCGGTTACCGATCTGGGCGATGTTCTGCCATTGAGCTGCGATTCGCGACTCCGGCAGGTTCGGTTGCACGAAATCCGCGAGTTTCGGCAGGCTCGTCATGAGGCCCTCCCATCACCGGTGCGACAGTGACTCGAATCCGGGACCGCGCCGACCGCGGGCCCTGCCCTGGTGAGCCCATCTTCGTCGGTCAGCAGCCGCTCCGCCTCGGCAATCCGTCGCTTGACAGTTGCGAGCGAGATCCCCATCAGCTCTCCGATCTGATCCAGAGGTAGGCCCTCCACGCGCCTTAGCACGAAAGCCAACCGCGTTGCTGGAGGTAGGGTCTCCACCAGGCGGTAGATACGTGTGAGCTCGGTGTGAACATCGGGTGGTGCGTGGGGAGAAATCAACGCATCGAGATCCAGGGGCTCGGTCGAGCGCAGTCCGAGGAGCCTCATCAACCGCCGGCGGCGCAAGAGCTTGTGGGCGGTCCTCACCACGATCGCGGACATCCAAGAGCTGAAGGCTTGAGGGTTGGTGAGTCTGCCGAGGGAGCACCATGCCTCCGCAAAGCTGTCCTGCACCAAGTCATCGAGATCGGTGTCACGACCCATCACGCGAAAGGCGAGGCCATTGACCAGCGGTGCGTAGCGCCGAAACAGAGCCTCCTTGGCCCAACTCTCATTGGCGCGCGCGGCCACCACCAGCGCTGCGTCCGACGGGCCAGCGCCGGAACGATTCGGAGGAGGAGAGTGCACGGTGCCGAGTATAGCGCACAACCCGGGCCTCCCTCCGCACAATTACTTGATGACCACGGTCGTCGCGCAGCCCACCGAATAGTAGAGCTGCCCTCCCGGTGCAGCCACCTCGGAACAGCTGCTCGCACACAGAGTGACGGTGCTTGGTTGGCTTACATCATCATAGTACCAGCCGCCTGACGTGTCGCAGAGCGACACGTCGTTCACATAGGGAAACACCTTGCCGTTGCAGGTGCTGTCCGTGAACGCCAGGTTGACTTTGAAGGGATCGACCTCCACCTCCCCTTCGGGCGCGGGGAGCGGAAAACTGCAGGGAATCGAGGCGTCGCTGCGGATCCGATTCAGAGCGGCGAGGACATCGGCGGTGACGTCGGTGCCTTCGACGAGATAGGCCGCACCCGAGCCGCCGGCCGCCGCGATCCGATCCAGGTTCTGGAGGTATGGCCCCACACCGAGCACGTAGGTTGGGATCCCCGAGGTTCCCGCGGCGCACTCTTCGGCTGCCACAGCTGCGTCTTCCACGGAAGGGCAACATGCCTCGGTGCCGGTGGGGCAACTGACCGGAGCTTTCGGTTCACCGTCGGTCAGAAGCAGGATCGCCACACGGTGATCGGGCTGCGCTGCCTGACGAGCTTCTGCGTAGTTACAGGCTCCGCGGATCGCGGCTCCGGTCGGGGTCTCCCCGATCGGGGTCATGGCAGAAAGGGCCTCCAGGATCGCGGTGGCACCCTCAGGCAAGGTGGTGATCGCGACCGAGGGTGTGGCGTAGGTCGAAACCCGACAATCAGCGCTCCCGATCGGCTGCTGACCGAAGGCACCAAGCCCAAGGCCGATCCCGGCGCTCGAGGGGTCGGTCACGAAGGCGGTCAGAGCCTCCACCACCGCCTCGATCCTGGTCTTGCCGCAGCTTGGATCGGGGCAGATCCCGCCGATGAGCGGCGGGTCGATGCAGCTGCACATCGACCCACTCGTGTCGAACATCACGTGGAGATCGAGGGGAAGATCCTGGTTCTCGAAGCGCTGCCCGACGCAGACGTCCTCGCCGATGCTAAGGCCACAAGTCCCGTCTTCGAGCGGGTAGAACGTGGCGCCGTCTCCGCTCCGGACAGTGCCACCCGAGAGCGTGATCTCCGGCGTGCCGGTCCCTGCGTCAGGAGCTTTGCTCGCATCATCTTCGGACGAGCATCCGACCGCACCGAGCAGTGCCGCAAGCCCTGAGATGAGGGAGATGGTGGTGCGTAGCTGCATAGCGAGCCTCGTCTGGGGTAGGTACCGCGACGCGGGCTTGTGGCTCACTCATCGGACAAGCGATCTCTCTTTGAGCCGATCGCTCGACCGCGGGTACTTACTTGCCGCTCTATCCCAAGACCCCATGGCTCAGCTCAGCTCCTCCTACCACGTCGGATGGCTTCTCGCGCTTTCGCTTCTGTTCTTCGTTGCACGACCGGTCGAGGCGCGCTCGATCATCAAACTGCCCAACGCTCATCCGAACTACTCGGTCGAGTTCTCACCTCACCTAGTGCTGGACTGGGCCGGGGCGCCGGGACATCATGCCGAGGGGATGGGGGCCGGCTTTCGGATCGCGATCCCGATCGTGGAGAGTGGTCCTATCAAGACCATCAACAACAACATGGCCATCGGTTTCGGGCTGGATTGGTCGCATGCCAGTCGCCCTTGCGGACCAAACCCTCGGGATACCTTCCACGACTGTGACCTCGATTCCTACTGGTTCCCGGTGGTATTGCAGTGGAACTTCTTCCTGACAGACGTGATCAGTGTCTTTGGCGAGCCTGGGCTTGCGTTCGCCCACCATCGCTGGGACGACAGATGGGAGCGCTGTTGGTCACCGGGCTACTGCGACGGCAGTGAGACCAGGCTTCGGCCCGTGTTCTGGGGCGGCGGGCGGTTTCTCTTGAGTGACGATTTCGGCTTCGTGGTTCGGCTTGGGTTTCCCTCGGTGACCGCGGGGATCACGGTGTTGCTGTGAGGTTCGCCCTTGTGCTGGCCGTCTTCGGAGTTCTAGCTTGTGACGACGATGAGGCCTGGGATCGGGGCTCCTCCACCGTGGGAGCACCTTGCCGCGCGAGCTATGAATGCCCGAGCAACCACTGCTGCATGACACCGCATTGCGGTCACGGCATGTGCACCTTTCCCTGTCGAACGAGCCTGGATTGTCCGAGCGGTACGGCTTGTGACGAACACTCATGCTTCTGGATGTGCCGTTCGGACGCGGACTGTGCCTGGGGCGAGCACTGTGATCCGAAGCGCGGGCTGTGCTTCTTCTGAGTCAGCCGCAGAGCACACTCGCGACCTTGATGAACTGGGTGCGAAAGCCGTTTCCCGTGCAGAGGGTGACAAAATCGCTCGACGGGATGCAGGCCGCAGCCTCTTTGACCTCGGCGCAGGAGCTGTTCCGGGCCGCCATCATGCAGGTGAGGTGGGCATCGGGGCTCATGCCAGCACAGGGCTCCTCACAGGCCAAGATCTCACAGAGGGCGGCGATCTGGAGTTTGGGCGCGCAGTCTGGGGCACCCACGACCTCGATGCAGCCTGCGATGTTGGGCTCCAGGATGGCTGCCTCTCCGAGGGAGAGCAACGGCCCGTAGCTTTGATCGTTCAAGTGACTCGTCCGAAGACAGGCGCCGCAGGCGGTCGACTCATAGGCTGCGCAGTTGGCGGCGGTGACGCAGCGATCGTAATATTCCTCGATCTCGGTGCTGGTGCAGCTGCCGGGCTCGATGCGGGCTCCACGGTATTCTGGGTAAGAGTAGGCGGTCATGTCTGCGGGGGCACAGCTCCCGGTGGTGGTTCCTCCGATGCCGGTGACGACCGTGGGGCCACCACCCGCCGCGCTGCTGGCTCCCCCCAAAGCCGTCGACCACCCTGCAACACCTCCGGTGCTCCCGGAGACACTGGTTCCACCACCGCCGGTTGAGGTGACTGGACCACCTCGCGAGCCACCCGTTCCCGAGAGTGGTTCGCCGCATTCGCAGGGCAAATAGGCCGTCCCCGACTCATTGCAGCGCTGAGCCCCGACGCAGCCGGAGCTGGTGGCGCAAGCGATAGCTTGTCCCGGAACGCACACCTGGCTCTCTGCGTCGTGCGAGGAACCGCTCTCGCCGCAGCCCGCGCTAAGGCCGAGGAATAAGCACATCACGCCTCTCAGTCGAGTGTTGGCCATGCTGATACTCCCCCTATGTACCCCGAAACGACAAAACGGTTCACGCAGAGGTGCGGTGAGCCATCTCACGTCTTCACGGTACCTACCGGGGAGCCACCGGAGAGGCCGGGGGTCAACAACGAGGGTGAACATGTCCGCACCAAAAATACACCGTGTGCTGCGAAACTGGCTCTGTGCTCTCAGTGTCCTCTCTTTTGGCTACGCCTGCAGCTCCGACTCCTCGGAATCGAGCGCGGGCGTTGGGCAGGTGGGCGAACCTTGTGTCACCGCCAGCGACTGCGCGAGCGGGATCTGCACCGCACAGCGGTGCGTGGAAAGCGCACCTGGGACGACTGGCACAACGAGCCACGGTGCAGGAGGGCAAGGTGGAGCCACCAGTCACGTCTTCACACCACCCTTCGACGGCTTGGGTGACGACTGGACGCCGCTGACTCCGGGATGTGGGCCCGAGACGGTTACACAATGTGGGAGTTGCAGCCCCGTCATTGCCGGAGATTCCAGCGTGATCCGCCCGCCGGCCCTCTTGTGCTTCGGTGCGACGGGAGACGGGGAACTCGAGGACCCGACGCCAGAAACCCCAGCCGCGATTATTGAACAGGTGATCGAGACGGTGGACGGTCAGAGCTACGTGCACATCCGGGTTACCTTCGATCCCTCCTTCGCGGACAACACCTACGGCGCGAACGCCAGTGCGGGTTGGTCGGAGGGTGAGCTTGCCAAGGGCCACACCTTCCGGGATCTGGTGGGCAGTGACCACCTCCAGTTGTTGCTGACCAACGGCGAGGGGAGCACGGTGATCGAACTCAAGGAAGATTACCTCACCGTCGCTGAGGAGACGGCCAGTGCCTCGAGCTGCGGCTACGGGACGCTGGGTGTCACAGGCGGTGAAGGCAAGATGATCACTGGAGAGTCGACCGCGGTCCTGGCAGCTTCGACCTCGATGGATCGTAATCTGAACGCCTGTGGCTACTGCCAAGTCGAGGCGTGTTCCGGCGGCGATGACGCCGAAGGGGTGGGGGATTGCACGGTGAACTCGCCAGCCACCGATGAGTCGTACACCCCGAATCCGCAGGCCCCGAACTGGAACTACGCCATGGTCTACGAGATCTGGCTCGATCTCGAGGCCTTCGGGGATGCTGGGTTTGGCCAGGCCTACATCACCCAGGTTCACGCCTCTCCCTCGAAACTCGCGGACAACACCTTGTATGTGGAGCCCACCCCCTGTCCTCCCACCTGGGGCACCTGCCCTGCGGGGCAGATCTGTGCCTGGGGTGGGACAGGCGGCTCGGGCGGTGAGAGTGGCGTTGGTGGAGGAGGAAACACCACCTCCTGTGATCCCAACTCCCAGCTCTACACCACGATGGAAGGCGAGCTGATCTGCACCCCGATCCCCTACGCGGGATACCCTGACATGGCCGCATGCCCAGCCGGCTACGCTCTCGATCTCTCCACCGAAGGTCAGTACTGCATCCCGATTCGATAGCCGCGGAAGAGCGCCGCACTATTCCTCATCTCCCCGCGCTACGATCCCGTAGCGATGCAGCTTGTCGTGCAGGGTAGCGCGGCTCAGCTTCAACCGCTCGGCGGCCTCCCGGCGATTGCCGCCGGAGGCCTCGAGGGCCGTCACGATCAGCCCGCGTTCGTAGGCTTCGACCCGCTGTTTCAGGGACAAGCCGGGCGTGTCCATCGGCGAGGCTTCGGCCGTGGCCTTCGGCGCGATCTGGTCCGGCAGCTGTGACAGATCGAGTTCGCCGTCGACACAGAGCGCCACCAAAGCCTCGATGGCGTTCTCGAGTTCGCGGACGTTGCCGGGCCAGGGGCAGGCTTCGAGCCGCGCGAACAGCATGGGTGGTACGCGCAAGGGGCCAGTGCCGAAGCGCTCGGCGAAGCGCTGCAGGAAGTGCCGCGCCAAGACGGCTATGTCTTCGGGGCGCTCGCGCAGCGGAGGGACCTCCAGCGTCACGACCTTGAGGCGGTAGTACAGATCCTCACGGAAGCGACCAGACTCGACCAGTCTCGGGAGATCCCGGTGTGTGGCAGCGATCAGTCGGACGTCGACCGTGGTGGGGCGATCCTCGCCTACCTTACGCACCTCGCCATCCGCAATCACACGCAGCAGCTTGGCTTGAAGGCTGGGATCGACCTCGCCGATCTCGTCGAGCAGGATGGTTCCGGTGTGGGCTTCGCGGAACAGACCGTTGCGACTGCGCAGGGCTCCGGTGAATGCACCGCGGGTGTGCCCGAAGAGCTCGGCTTCGGCGAGCTCGGCGGTCAAGGTGGCGCAGTTGAAGCGAATGAACGGGCGCTCTGCTCGCTGGCTGGCCCGTACGATCGCCTCGGCCACGCGCTCTTTGCCGGTGCCGCTCTCGCCCGTGATGAGGACGGTGACATCGCGCGGCGCCACACGGGCGGCCAGCAACGCGAGTTGTCGCATGCGTGCTGAACGATACACCAGGGATTGGGCGAAGATCCCTTCGCTCGCGAGCCTTTCGTTCTCCTCGGTCAGGCGCAAGGCCTCGAGCGCACGACGCACCACAGCCAAGAGCTCATCCAGATCGAAGGGCTTCTTGAAGTAGTCGTAGGCTCCCAGCCTCATCGCTTCCACGGCCTGGCGCTCCGATCCGTGCGCCGTGATCAAGATCACCCGCAACCGCGGCTGCTCGAACCGGAGCCTCTGAAGGAGCTCTAGGCCATCCATCGGGGCCATGCGCAGATCGCTGATGACCAGATCGAACTGCTCGCGCCGGGCCTTCTCCAGGGCCTGTTCGCCATGCTCCGCGAGCTCCACCGAAAGGCCGGCGTCCTTCAGGATCTCCTGCAGCGTGTAGCGTACACCTGCGTCGTCATCCACCACCAAGACTCGGGTGTTCACGCTCGAACCCTCTCCTCGGGCCTTGTGCCCGCGTTGGTCTGGACTGGTGGTCGTCGCGGAAGCGTCAGTGTGGCGATGCAACCACGTGGGTCGCGGGCCACCACCGTGAGGTCACCACCGTGCTGGCGAGCCAGGCCACGCGCCACCGAAAGGCCCAGCCCAGAGCCCTCACGCTTGCTGGTCACGCCGGCCTCGAAGATCCGTCCCGCCACGGTCGGTTCCAGCCCCATGCCCTCGTCTTCGACCACCACCTCGCAGTGCCCATCGCCGGCCGTCACGCGGAGCCAGATGTGGCTCCCAGCATCAACGGCTTCGATCGCATTCTGCAAGAGGTTCACCAGGATCTGCCGGATCTTGCGCTGATCTGCCTCGATCTCGACGGGGGTGTGGGTCACGAGCTCGACCCGGAGATTGCGCATGTGGCTGAGGCCCTCGTGCATGCTCATGACCTCGACCGCTATGCGGTGCAAGTCGACCGGTCGAACATTGAGGGGGACGAGAGGGCGCGAGAAGTTCAAGAACTCCTCCAGAATGCTCTGCATGCGGTCCACCTCACGCCGCAGCACCGTGAGAGGCTCGAGCGCGGGGCCCTCCTTTCGCTGCGCCAGCAGCGCAGCCAGCCCCTTGACGCTGGCCAGTGGGTTCTTCAGCTCATGGGCGATCTCTCCCGTGAGCAGGGTCAGCTCCGAAAGCTGTTCGCGATGCAGAAGGAGGCTCTGTTCGCGGGCGAGCATCGTGCGCTCGATCAGTTCGGCAAACGACTGCTGGAGCCGGGAGCCCACCTCACGCGTTACCGCGAACAGCAAGGCCGCCACCGCCAGATAGACGACCAGCAAAGCCAGAGTGGGACCCGCGTCTGCCACCGTCTTGAACGGTGCTGGCACCAGTGAACCGAAGGGTTGGAGATACTCGCAGACAGTGGCCATGCCGATCGCCAGGATCTGCCCGGAGACGACCAGACCGCTGGTGTGGCGCGTGAAGACGGTACTTGCGACGAAGCACACCAGGAGCATCGCCAAGAGCACGGGGCTGAGAATCCCGCCGGTGGCAAAGAGTACCACGACCTGGAGCACGCTGACCACACCCAGGATAACCTTGAGATTGGGTGGATCCAGCCGGCGCAGAAAGGTGTCGTGGACGGTGACCGCCAGCACTGCGATGAGGAACGTGGTCAGGAGTGCCACCCGGCGCCAGGGAGTCGGATCGGCGATGATGACGAAGCCT
>CAYNEY010000038.1:26988-60600 GCA_964396375.1 uncultured Polyangiaceae bacterium
GCCTCCCACCAAGAGGGGCAAGGGAGCGATCACGAACCTCAGGTGCAGCACGAACCGGTATAGCCGGCGATGCATCTCCTGCTTCAATTCGTCGATGGCGAGGGGGGAGCTCACGATCCGTGTCCTTGATTGGGCCGGTCAGCCCTGGGGGAGCGTAGGATAGCTTGGCGTGGGTCCCGAGCGGAAACGCAAGGATGGTGCCGAGAGGCGGCTTCGGAAAGCGCCGGTGGATCGCGCCGTCCAGGGAGAGGCTGGCGTGCCAAGGATCCGGATCGGCCAACGGGCGATCCGGATTTTCGGATCGCCGTTGGGCCAGAAAGGCCGCGGAATCGTGGATGGGGGTGGTCCCGAGTCATGGTACGTTCGTTGCTGTGGTGGGGGAACCGCCGCCCGGAACGGCGACCCTTTTCTGTCCGAGGCGCGCAAGATCCTCCCATCAGGGTGTCCAGATGAAGCGACTGCTGATACTCGCCATGCTCTTGACCGTGGGGCTTGTCGCCGCTGTTGCACTCAAGATTCGGGCGCAGCACCAGGAGCAACAGGGACCACCCGGGGGTTCGGGTGTCATCGAGGGCACCACGGTGGACATCGCGGCGCAGATCTCGGCGCGGGTGGAGCGCGTGGAGGTGAAGAAGGGGCAATCGGTGGAGAAAGGTCAGCTCCTGGTGGTGCTCGATTGTGCTGACATAGATGCCACGATCGCCGAAGTCGCGGCACGGGTTGCCGCCGCGGAGGCGCAGGTGGCCGGCGCAACCGCTTCGAAGCACGCGGCCACCCGCGCCACCGGCGTGGCGTGGTCCCAGGCTGCGGCTGCGAAGAGTCGGGGTGAAGCTCTCGAAACCCAGCAGTCGGTCGCCGAGCGCAACCTGGCCCGATTGACCCAAGCTGGCGAGGCAATCGCGGTGGCAACTCTCGACCAGACCCAAGCGGAAGCCAAGGCACTCGCGCTCGAACGGCAGGCTGCCAGCGACACAGCCAAGGCCATCGAGGCCGAGGCAGCGGTGGCGGCGGCCCGAGGCAACGCCGCACTTGCCGGTGAAATGGCCGCGCGGGCCACGCTCGAGAGCGTCAAGGCCAGCCTGCAGCGTGCCCGGTTGCTCCGGCGCGAATGCGAGCTCCATGCGCCTCGCGCGGGGGTCATCGAAGAGACCTATCTCGAGGTCGGAGAAGTGGCCGCCCGCGGCGCACCGCTCCTGCGGCTCATCGACGTGAAGGAGGCCAAACTCACGTTCTATTTGCCCAACGCGGAGATCGGAGCGGTCACGACCGGACGTTCCGCGTCGGTTACGGTCGATGCGTACCCCGGCGAGCGCTTCCGGGGAAGGGTCACCCAGGTGGCGATGCAAGCCGCGTTCACCCCGCGCAACATCCAGACCCGAACCGATCGCGATCGGTTGGTCTATCCGATAGAGGTCAGCTTGCCCAACGACCAGGCGCGCCTGCGTCCTGGCATGCCCGCCGAAGCGTACCTGGATGGAAAGTAGAGGTACGATGCGCGGAGGGGCCCAAGAATGATGACCGAGCCTGCGAGCGCCGGTCGGGACTCGGAGCTCGTGCTTGCGGCCGACCATGTGTCGCGAGCGTTCGGCGCGACACGGGCGCTCGCCGACGTCTCGATGAGTGTCCGGAGCGGTGAACTCTATGGTGTGATTGGGCCGGATGGCGCCGGCAAGACGAGCTTGATCCGGGCCTTGGCAGGCTTGATCGGGGTCGGGAGGGGGCAGGTGCGTGTGTTCGGCGCCGATCCGCTGAAGCGTCCGGCGGTTCGCGATGCCATGGGAGTGATGCCGCAGCACACCAGCCTGTATGGTGATCTCTCGGTGGGGGAGAATATGAGGTTCTTCTCGCGCCTATACTGCCTGCCACAGAAGACGTACCGAGAACGTGCGGAGCGGCTGCTCGGCTTGACCCGGCTGCTTCCCTTCATCGATCGGCGCGCGGATGCCCTCTCCGGAGGTATGTACAAGAAGCTGGCCCTTTCCTGTGCGCTACTGCACAAGCCCAAGGTGCTTCTGCTCGATGAGCCGACCAACGGAGTCGATCCGGTGAGCCGGCGGGAGCTCTGGGAGCTTCTGCATGAGTTCGTGAGCGCTGGTATGGCGGTGCTCATCGCCACCGCCACCATGGACGAAGCCGCGCGTTGCCACCGCGTTTGCTTGCTCCATGGGGGGCGGGTGGTGGCCGAGGGTGAACCGGCGAAGCTGGTGCGCGAGTTGGACACCCCGGTGTTCGAGGTCATCGGCGGTGCACGTGACGTCTTGCATGCTTGGCTCGCGCGAGCCGACGGTGTGGTGGCCGCGTCGCCGGCAGGCGAACGATTGCGCATCGTGCTCGAGCCGCCAGCCGTGCCCTTCATCACCGGTGCCCTGACCGAGCTTGGGGCGCGCCTCACGCCGGTCGCTGCCGATTTCGAGGACGTCTTTTTGGCCATGACGCGCCGGACACCGCCATCATGAGCGAGCTTGCCATCGAGGTCGAGCGGCTGCGCCGCACGTTCGGCTCCTTCGTGGCGGTCGACGACGTGTCCTTCCACGTCACGAAAGGCGAGATCTTCGGGTATCTTGGGGCCAACGGGGCCGGGAAATCCACCACCATACGCATGCTCTGCGGCTTGCTCACCCCGTCCGCGGGCAGAGCCAAGGTGGCGGGCTGCACACTCGGTCGCGACTCCCTCGAGCTGCGCTCGCGGATCGGCTACATGTCGCAGAAGTTCTCGCTTTACTTGGACTTGCCGGTCGAGGCCAACCTGGCGTTCTTTGGCGGTGCCTACGGCCTCTATGGCAAGGTTCTGCGCAAGCGGACGGACGAGATCCTGGAGCGGATCGGTTTGACTGAGCTCCGCCGAGCCACCACAGGTGAGCTGCCTTCTGGCACTCGGCAACGGCTGGCGCTCGGTGCCTCTCTATTGCACAAGCCCGAGATCGTGTTTCTCGACGAGCCAACCGCTGGCGTCGATCCAGCGGCGCGGCGCATGTTCTGGTCGCTGATCCGCGAGCTGGCCCAGGAGGGCACCACGGTCTTTGTGACCACGCACTACATGGACGAGGCCGAGTACTGCGCGCGGATTGGGCTGATGGTGGCGGGCAAGCTGGTGGCGCTCGATTCGCCGCGGGCGCTCAAGGCCACCTGGGTACCGGGGCGCGTGGTCGCGCTGCGGGATCAAGAACTCGGGCGAGTCCGCGGGCTCTTGGCAGAGGCCCCTGGGGTCTTGGCCATCGAGCCCTTCGGTGCCTCGGTGCACGTGCGCTTCGACGACTCCAGGCTTGGGCAGAGGGACCTCGAGAGAATTCTCGGTCAGGCTCTGGCACCCGAATCGGTGAGCATGGAGCCCGCGAACGTCTCTCTCGAAGATGTCTTTCTGACGGTGGTCGAGGCCAAAGGCGCCTCATGACTCGGTTCATCACGGCGCTTCGGCGCAGTCTCATTCGGATCTTGGCGATGGCAGCCAAGGAGGCCACTCACATCCGCCGGGATCCGCAGATCCTGGTCATGGCACTCGGTATGCCCGTGGTTCTTCTGCTGCTGTTCGGCTACGGCGTCACCTTCGATCTGGATAAGCTGCCTGTGGCAGTGGTGGATCTCGACCGCACCAGTGTTTCCCGGAGCATCATCCAGCGTTTCGATGTGTCACAGGATCTCGTGATATCGGCCAAGGTCGAGCGCGTCGAACAGGGCGAGGCCATGATGCGCAAGATGCAGGCGGTGGCGGTCCTGATCATACCCGAGGGCTTCAGTCGCAAGCTCGCCCGTGGCGAGCGCGCCGAACTCAACCTGGTGGTCGATGGCGCCGATGCATCGACTGCCACTCAGACCATCAACAAGGCGGACGCTATCGCCAGCTACGCCGTTTCCATGCCTGTCAGCCCGACCGCCACCTCGCTGTCACATCTGGTGGTCGACACCTGGACCCTCTACAACCCAGCAGGGCGTTCGGCACTGCTGCTGGTTCCCGGCCTGATGGCGTACATCCTTGCCATTGTGTGTGTTCTGCTGACGGCCTTGACGGTGGCCCGTGAATGGGAACGCGGCTCGATGGAGCAGTTGTTCACGACCCCCATCCGCCGCGGGGAACTCATCTTGGGCAAGCTCCTGCCCTACGTAGTCTTGGGGTTCTTGGGGGTGCTTCTGGTGCTCGCGGTAGGAGCCTGGGTGTTTGGCGTGCCGATCCGGGGTTCGTTGCCGGCCCTGGCACTGGCAGCCTTGTTGTTTCTGGTCGGTATGTTGGCCCAGGGTCTGTTCGTCTCGGTCATCACCAAGAATCAGATGGTAGCAACTCAGGTGGCAACGCTGTCTTCCCTGTTGCCCATCCAAATACTGTCCGGGTTCGTGTTCCCGATCGCGAACATGCCCACCATCCTCCAAGTGATCGCCCAGATCATGCCCGCTACCCATTTCATAGCGGCGCTGCGAGGGATCCTGCTCAGGGGAAATGGCCTCTTCGAGCAGCGACACCACCTCTTGGCTCTGTTGGCCTTCGCCGTTGTCATGGTTCTCCTCACCTCCGTCAAGTTCCGCCGCCGTCTCGACTAGGAGTCACCCGGTGATACCTCGTTTTTTCGTGCAGATGCTGGCCGTGTCTCTGAAGGAGATCCGACACACGATGCGGGACAAGCGCATGCTGGCCATTTTGCTGGTTGCACCCGCGCTGCAGCTCGGTGTGTTCGGTGCAGCAGTCGATTTCGACGTCGATCGCGTTCCCACGGTGGTGGTCGACCACGATCAATCCGAGCTCAGTCAGCTCCACCTGCAACGGATCTTGGCCGACGGCACGCTGGTGCGGCGCCTGACGACCGAGAGTGACGCCGAGGCCGAGCGAGCCATCGACGTCGGTGAAGTGGCGGCGGCCTTGATCGTCCCAAGAGGGTTCTCGGCGGAACTCGCGCGGGGTCGCGCCGGTCATCTGCAGGTGATGGTCGACGGCACCGATCCGAATCGAGGATCGGTCGCCGCCGCCGCGGTGGCCCGCGCCGCGCGCGAGGAGAACCTCGCCACCATGGCTCGTCTCCTCCAGCAACAGAAGTCGTCCATGCCAAGCGGTGCCGCGCTCGAGCCTCCGAGCGCTCTTCTGGCCCCGCCCCAGGTGGTGATGCTGCCTCGCGTGCTACACAATCCGCGGCTTCGTACCTCACTTTACATGGTGCCCGGGATCATCGCGCTGCTGCTCCTGATCGTCACTGTTATCATCACCTCCATGGGCCTCGCTCGCGAGCGTGAGACCGGCACCCTGGAGCAGGTCATGGTGACGCCGATGCATGGGCTGGTGCTCCTCATCGGTAAGCTCTTGCCCTATGTGGCCATCGGTCTCCTTGACTTCCTTCTGGCGGTGGTGGTGGCCACGCGCCTGTTCGACGTGCCCATTCGAGGACCCTTTTCGGTAGCTTTGCTCGGGACCACCGCCTACGTGTTCTGCACCTTGGGGGTGGGCCTTCTGATCTCGACCTTCAGCCGGACCCAGCAGCAGGCCTTCCTGGGTGGGTTTCTCTTTCTCCTCCCGACGCTGTTGCTCTCTGGCGTCATGACGCCGCTCTGGGGTCTGCCTGACTGGCTTCTGCCAGTCACCAAGGTGATTCCGGTCAAGTACTACGTCGAGATCCTTCGGGGCGTGTTCTTGCGGGGTTCCGAGTTGGCAGATCTCGGGATGCACCTCGGGATCCTCGCGGTCGAAGGAGTGGTGGTGCTCGGCTTCGCGGCGTGGCGCTTTCAGCGCAGCCTTGGGTGAAGGCCGGTCAACGGTGGCTCACGAGCCACCGCACATCGCGCCTACATCAGACGGGTTTGGAGCCGGTCCCAGACGTATTTGAGCATGGCGACATCCCAGTCGGTCTCGCGACCACTCGGGCTGTTGCTCATGATGGCAACCGGTGGCTCTACGTCGCCCACCCATTTGTCCCAGTTGTAGTAGTCCGGGAAGCCTAGACCGTGGCCAAACTCGTGGATAGACATCCACGCCATGCCATCCATATTGAAATCTCCGGGGGCCATCCGCATCCCCCAGTCACCGCCAGAGCCGCCGATACCGTCGGTCAGCCAGAGTGACCTGTCGTAGTGGTTGGCTTCTCCACCCGGACACCCCGAGTAGTCATTGTCCTGGTGAAAGAACCTGCCGCAGGCTTGAGGGCATTGGGGGGCGTTCTCGAACATGTCACCCACATAGACCGGGACTCCCGCGCCGTCCGCCCAATCCGCGCGGCTACGTTCGGCCACCGCCACACCAACCACTTTCACCGGAATGTGCCCGAAAGGCCAGCAATTGTAGCCCTGCAGGTAGTCGAACCAGGTGTTCGCCAACACCTCCAGCGTGGCCTCGATCTCGGCGACCCGAGCGGCGGTCAACGTCCCGGTGGACTCCCAACGGATGCAGTAGCTCTGGGTGCCGCCCGTGGCGAACAGCTGATCCCAAATCAAGTTCGTGAAATTCATGATGCCAGAACGCACGGGTCGTGCGCCTTCCAAACCCTCGAAACCTCCGATCATCTCCTTGTAGGTGAGTTCGATCGTCTCAAGGTACTCCGCGGGGGGAGTGTCGGCCACACCGCAGTTTCCACCACCGACACCCGTTTCTCCGCCAACACCCGGCTCTCCACCGACGCCTGGCTCTCCGCCGACACCTGGCTGTCCACCGACACCTGGCTGTCCACCGACACCTGGCTCTCCACCGACACCTGGCTCTCCACCGACACCTGGCTCTCCACCGACACCTGGCTGTCCACCGACGCCTGGCTGTCCACCGACACCTGGCTGCCCACCGACGCCTGGTTGTCCGCCGACACCTGGTTCTCCGCCGACGCCTGGTTGTCCGCCGACACCTGGTTCTCCACCGACGCCTGGTTGTCCGCCGACGCCTGGTTGTCCGCCGACGCCTGGTTGTCCGCCGACGCCTGGTTGCCCACCGACGCCTGGCTGTCCACCGACACCTGGCTGTCCACCGACGCCTGGCTGTCCACCGACACCTGGCTGTCCACCGACGCTGGTTCCCGAGCCACCGTTCGCCGTGCTGGCTCCTCCCAAACCTGATGCCTCGCCGCCAACTCCGGGCAGAGCACCCCCAGTACCAACCGGGTATCCGCCCACCCCACTTGAGCCCGTTTCCGCACCACCCAAGCCGCTGCCGCCGGTTTGAGCGTCAGCTCCACCTCGTCCTTCTTCGGCTGTGCCACACCCTGGCACCAAGAACGAGCCGGCAATAAGGATGATGGCGCAGCGTGGTGAAATGGTGACATGCGGCATGGGTGGCCTCGCGTGAGCAGAAATGGTCGAGTGCGGCGCCAAAACTCCGCGCCAGCCTGGTAGGACGCCTGGGCCTGACGTTTCCATGCACAAGAGTGATCAGATCCATGGGGACTGCACAAGGCGGCAGCCCTCGGAGACACTAGCCTTGCACGACTGAAGATCTCTTCCCCCGGGCTGCTCGGCTTGGCAGCTCGGCCTGGGTCGACACGCCCACGCGCCTGCATCAGGAAGGAATCACGGGCGAGGAGAGACAGCCGAGCTCGCTAGGCACGACGACAGCCCTGACGTTCGGGCCGTGCGTCTCTTCCGAAACTTGGTCGTGCAGCCATCCACATCGCCGGCTCAGTGGCTACGGAGCTGGTGCATCCTGCGCCGCGCTTTCCATTTCACTGGGTGAGCGCGGTGCGCGCCGGACCACTCGCGAGGCACGCCCAGATGGCGTATTGACGCGCCGAGGGATGCAGGCCGTCCGCTGCCACGAGATCGGCCGCTTCGGCGCGGGATGCCTCCGTCACGTCCACGTATCGTGCACCGAGCTCCGCCGCGAGCGCGGCGTTGACCGCGTTGAACGCGTCAATCTCTTCGGAGATGAGCCCGCGATCCCGGCCCGTTGCGAAGGGCGTGACACCCCAGTCAGGGATCGAAAGCACGATCACGCGCTCGGGCTCCCCGCCGGCAAAGTCGATGCTGCGGAGCAGCATCGCGCGAAAATCCGCCTCGTATCCGGCGAGGGGATAGCCGCGATACTGATCGTTCACCCCGATCAGGAGCGAGACGAGCGCGAACGGCCCTTCCAGAGCGGTGGCGTCGATGGCGGCGTCGAGCTCGAGCACCGTGTACCCAGTGCGGGCAACGAGCTCGGGCTCGACCACGTCGAGCCCCTCCTCACGCAATCGACCTGCGAGCTGTACTGGCCACCGAAAGGAGGCAGGAACGCTCTCGCCGATGGTGTAGCTGTCGCCGAGCGCGAGGTAGCGCAGCGCCCCGTTCGTGGGCAACGCGTAGGGAGTGGTCGGAACCACCGACGCCAGACAATCGACGTCCGGGGTTTCTCCCCCTGTCGAGAAGCCGCCGCCGGCTCCACTCCCTCCGAGGGACGTATCCCCACTCGCAGCGCCCGCGGCGTCGGTTCCTCCCATTGACACGACACCGCCAGCGCCCCCAGCCGTGGTCTGATCCTCGGCGTCGTCGTCGGATCCCCCGCACCCCATGACCATGAAAACCAGCGCGAACCTGAGCCACAGTTTCATTCCCCGATCCTGGAGCCGCGGGCTGCACCCGCCAGAGCAGGTGGTGGAGGCTGAGCAGTCCGCCGAGCCTCGAACGGGATCGGACGAGGTCTGTTTGGGCTCGAGTCAGGTGGTACCGGCTGCTCCCGGCTCGAAAGGCAGGCAGGGGGTGTGGGTGCCACGTGGCACAGTGGCACTCCAGCCTGTTCCTTCAAGCCCCAATCCCGACATGCTCACAAGCATCGGATACAGAATCACTATTCGCGAACGCTGGTCAGGCTGCGCCTTGGCACGGAGCATGCGAAACGGGGCGTAATCCAATGACGACCCTCTCCCGTCGTGCCACTTGTGCCATGGCTCTCTTCCTCCTCTTTGCCCAGCCCCTCGCCTGTTGTTCGAGCGACGACGCTGACCCGTCGAGCGGTGGGGGTTCTTTGCCGGACGCTGTTACCGAGCCCGATCCCTCGCAGAACGAGGCTGGCGCGTCTGCGGCGGGTGACTCCGGCGGGGCCGGGGACGTCTCGACAGGGACTGGCGGGACCACAGGAACGGTGACCGATGGGCTGGGGGGAGCCGAGGCTAGCCAGCAAGCCTGCACCAGCGAGTCTTGCTGTCAGGCGGTTGGCGTGAAGCTCGAGGACTCGAGCGTCTACCTGGTGGCTGGCAAGCTCTCCCTCTATGTGCTGCTCAGCAACGAGGGTAGAGGAGCAACGGGATGGAGCGTCGAGCTTGACGCAAGCATCGGCTCGGCGCGCCTACCAGTGTTGAGCTCGGGCACCCATGCAGGACAATATCCCTACATCAGCGTGGAGACCGAGCCGGTCGACGCAGGGGCGATCGAATGTGGAGCGACCGTTCCCGTCGAATTGCGTGTGCGAACCTCGACCTTCGGGGACGATCTGAGCACAGCTGTCTGTGCTCCGACCCAGTTCGGACCGACACAGAGGACGGAGATGTTGGTGGAATGTCCACAGTGTCCGGTCTACCCCGAGAGAGGCTCCGCCTGTGACGCCAGCGACAGGAACGCTTGCTCCATACCCACTGGGGGCGATCCGCATTGCGGGTTCGTTTCGGAACTCAGCTGCCCTTGCCAGCTGAACTTCAACACCGGCGAGCGCTTCTGGTCATGTGCCGTGTGCTAGGTGTGACATTGACTAGCCAGGGTGGGACGCCGTATCAGGGCGCCTTCGGCTCCTCGGGGCGGATCCTTCCCAGATATTCGGGAAGATCCACCCCTGCCATCCGAGCCACCTCCTGAAGCGGTGGAATGGCCTTGATCAGGCTGGCCGCGAAGTTCGCCGTCGACGAGCTGCCGTTGCCCGCACCCGAGTCCCAGACCGTCACCTTGTCGATCTTGAGATTGCGGATGGCTTCCACCTGGATCTTGACCACGTCCTCCAGCTTCTCAATCATGAGCAGGGAGGCCGCTGCCCGGGCATCTCCCGAGCAGCTGCGCACCAGCGACTCGTAGCCAGCAGCTTTGCTCTCCAGCACCTTGCGAATACCGTCGGCTTCCGCCGTGTAGTTCATCAACACGGCGTCGGCGTGACCGCGAGCCCGAAGTCGCGTCTGCTCGGCGTCCGCAGCGGCCAAGATCTCCGCCTTGCGCTTGTCGATCTCCTGGCGAACCACCTCATCGGCAGTCAGCCGCTCACGCTCCGCCTTGGCTTGCGCCAGCTGGACCTGAACCTCCGCCTCACGAGCTGCCACCTCAGCACGCTGGCGCGCCTGCGCCTGCTCCACGGACAGCTCGGCGTTGCTGCGAGCGATGTTGGCCTTGGCCGAGTTCTCGCCACTGATAGCCTCGGCTTCCCGAGCCTGCACGAAGATCCGCTGATCCGCCTCCGCCGCTTTGCGGCCCTTCTCTGCCGCGGCCAGGTTCTGCGCCACGCCGATCTCGCGCTCTCGATTGGCCTCCGCCTCGCCCACCGAGGCCCGGGTCTCCTGCTGCTGCACGAAGACGCGCTGCTCGGCGTGGGCCGCCTTCTGGCCCTTGACCGCCTCGGCCTCATTCTGGGCGACCCGCACCAGCTGGTCGCGCTGCGCCTCGGACTGGCCGATGGCGCCGATCTTGTCCTGCTCGGCCACGTCCACCCGTGCTCGGTTCAACGCCTCCGAGGCCGCCTTCTTGCCGATGCTCTCGATGTAGTCCGACTCGTCGGTGATGTCCGTGATGTTGACGTTGATCAGGAGCAGCCCGATCTTGTTCAACTCGGGCTCGACGTTCTTGCGGATCGACTCCAAGAAACTCTCACGATCCTGGTTGATCTGTTCGATGGTCAAGGAGGCGACGGTCAGACGGAGCTGCCCGAAGATGATCTCCCGGGCCATGTCCTCGATCTGTCGCGACCCCAGCCCCAGCAGACGCTCTGCCGCGTTGTTCATGATGGACGGCTGGGTGTTGACGCCCACCGTGAACGTACTGGGCACGTTGATGCGGATGTTCTGCAGAGAGAGAGCGTTCCGCAGATCGATGTTGATGGTCATCGGGGTCAGACTCAGGTACTGGTAGTCCTGAATCAGTGGCCAAATGAGGGCGCCACCACCGTGGATGCAGCGCGAACTCTGGCCCTCCCCCACCTTGCCGTAGATGACTAGGATCTTGTCCGACGGGCAGCGCTTGTACCGCGAGGCCAAGAACAAGACCGTGATCACTACCAGCGCGACGAACGCCACGATCACGATCGCCCAGAGCCCAACATCTTCCATCTTGAATTCGCTCGATTGCATCTTACCCCTCTTCTTCACGGCTGGCTGCGGTCATGGCCTCGACCATGACTAGGTTGTCGCGGAGCACTTCGAGAACACGAATGGGCGTACCGGTCACCAGTGGTTCGTGGGAACGGGTGGTGGCCTCGACCGTCAAGAGGCGCCCCCCGACCTCGATCTGCACCTGTCCCAGCTTCTTGTCGGTCACGGTCAGATAGACACTGCCCGTCGAACCCACGGCTCGACGCATGTCCAGCGTGCCGCTCGACTGCATCTTGCCGAACAGACGGAAGATGCGGGCGATGACCCAAGTGGCTCCGAACCCGGCCGCCGTGGCCCCCAACACCGCCAATACCACGGCTGTCCCGCTCTCCCGGCGCAGCGCCATCCCGACCAAACCGAACATGGTCAGAAAGGCGGTCAACCCCTGCAGGGAGAGGACCTTGAAGCTTAAGTCCGCACCGGGACCCCCCATGTCCAGGCTCCCCGGGTCACTCAGATCGACATCCGCTCCTCCCCCAGCATGGCCGATGAACTGCAGCACGAGCTGCACCAAGAAGAGGGCCCCCCCGATCACGGCTGTCCACAGGAACAGATGGTCGACGCCAAGCATGGATGATACCCCGTACAGAATAGACGATTGTCGGCCAGAAACCTGCCAGAGACGAGGATAATCGGGAGCGGCCGAAGGGCTGAGAGGCCAGTTGGCTCGATTGAGCTGCCAAAGCCGCCTCGGCAACGATCTGCCGCAAACCCGCCGAGACGCCTCCCCTGCGGTGAACCTCGGTTCGATCCGATGACACCGGGCGAACGTGCTTCGACTGAAGGGCGCAGACCATCGCCAGACACCCCGCCGCGTCCCGCTCAGTCCTCACCCTCGGGCAAGCTCCCGCGGGTGACATCGATCAGGAACTCATCGACGATGCCCAGCGTGAGCCGGTTGCCGTGCTGCTGATAGCGCGAGACATTCTCCGTGAAGTGGTCCAGATCGTACAAGAACGCCTTCACGGCGTCCGGAGAGAAGCGATCGAAGCGTCGGCCGTAACCCAACTTTTCGACCTGGGCACCGTTGACGAACTGCTCGAACTGCCCCCCGAGCGGGAAGCTGCACACCGGGCGTTGTAGAAACACCGCTTCGCTGATCAGGCTGAAACCACCATTGGTGATCACGGCTCGGCTGGTGGCAAGCTCACGCACGAAACCCTCCTCGCTGAAATTGCGCAGCGTGACGTTGCCCAGTTCCTGGTCGCGATTCAGCCCGTACACGATGAAGTGCTGCCGCGCGACCTGCTGTAGCCCGGAGATCAGATCATCCTGGGCCGAAGCAGTCTGGTACACCAAGATATGCTCAGCGACGGGAGGTCTCGAGGCCTTGGTCCGAAGGACCAAATCGCGCAAGATCGGTGGCACGACCACTGTGTGCGGCTTGCGGATCGGAGCGTCGAAGAAGGAGGTGATGAGGTAGCGCTGACAAAACGGCACCTTGGCTTTGACGATGGCCTTGGCCAATTGGTAGCTGTCCCGCTCAGTGTCCGGAACGTCGAAACCAAGCTCACAGCGATTGATGACCTGCATGTTGTCGATGCTAAGAAGTGGGATCCGCCGCAGTCGAGCGAAGTAGTAGGTGAAGCTCTCGAAGTCGGAGATCACCACATCAGGCAGCTCCTCCTTCCAGAGCCGTAGGTATTGCTGCACGTTTCCCACCAACGCCTCGGGCGCGTTGCCCATCAGATGGGTGAAACTCGCGGACTTGTCCACCGTCCCTTGGTCGTACTTGAGGTGCAGTCCCTCGATGCGAAAACACCGACCGGGAAACGCGCGCTCTAGCAGCTCGAAGGCACGATCACTGGTGGCGATGCGAACGTCATGACCGCTCGACAGTAGGTGCTCGATGATGACCTTGCTGCGTGTAGCGTGGCCCATGCCCTCGCTCGGCACTCCGTACAGGATCTTCATAGTGGACTACGATAGGTGATCGCATCCGAAGATGGAACGGGCCGGTTGGATCGGCAGTCTTCTGGGGGCTGCCGTGAACCCCGTCTTGACCACCTGGTTGACGCAGCAGCACAAAACCAGGGGTATCGTGAGGTAGCGTAGATACAGAGGCTCCTACGTGGCAGGTCGGGGGTGGAGTCGGTCCGCAATCTCATCTGGCTGCACCAGAGGGGCGAGGCGAAGGGCGCGAAGGATCGCCAGAGCATGGATCAGGTTGATTGCTCAGTGAAATCGATCACTTGCAGAATCATCTCTGCGGGGGATCGACAGCTGACCCGGTCCATGATCTCTTGTGCCCGAAAGGTACCGACATGGAACGATGGAATCCCCGAGTTGACTTGTCTCCCCAGGAGAAGATGCTCATCAAGCGACTGACGCGCGTGCGCGCACTCTTTGCGTTCCTTCGGCAACACAGGCACGAGATATTCGACGACGGGTTTCAAGAGCAGCTCGAAGGTATGTATCGGACCACGGGCGCGGGAGCCCCTCCCCATCCGCCGGCGTTCCTTTGCATGGTGCTTCTGCTCCAGGGGTACGTCGGTGCCTCCGACGCCGAAGCCGTGGAGTTGTCGGTGGTGGACCTGCGTTGGCAAATGTGCCTCGACTGCGTGGGGGCGGAGTCGGCACCTTTCTCTCAGGGGGCTCTACAGAATTTCCGTGAGCGCATGGTCGCGCATGACGTGGACCGCGTGCTCCTTGAGCGGACTGTTGCTTTGGTTCGCTCGGGCACCATCACGGAGACGGACAAGCGTGCTGTCTCGAAGGCGCTGCGCGCAGCAGTGGATAGCCGCCCTTTAGCGGGGGCCGGTCGGGTTGAAGACACGATCAACCTGCTCGGCCACGCAGCGCGAAGCATCGTGCAACTCGTGTCGAAACTCACTGACCGCGATCCCGAAGACATCTGCCGGAAGGCTGGCATTCCGCTACTACTTGCCCCCAGTATCAAGTCCGGGCTCGACATCGACTGGAGCGACCCGAAGCAGAAGGCAATGGCCGTGGACCTCCTTGAGCGCCAGGTGTCGTCGCTCCAGCGCTGGGTGGATCGACATCTGGATGAGGTTGCATCCAAACCACTACGCCCGCTCATTGAAGCCATCACGCAGGTGCGTGACCAGGACCTTGAGACCTCCAAGAATGGGACCACTCAGATTCGCGAGGGCGTAGCCCCGGATCGTCGCATTTCGATCACGGACCCAGAGATGCGGCACGGTCGCAAGAGCAAGACCAAACGATTCGATGGTTACAAGGAGCACATTGCGCGCGACCTTGACTTCAACGCCATCGTCGCCTGTGCGGTCACACCCGCCAATAGACCAGAGGAGGAGGGCGCTGCACCCATTGCAGAAGACATCCGCCGCCAGAAGCTGCGGCTCGTCGAGTTGCACATTGATCGCGCCTACGTGAACAGCGCCATGGTCGACGACGTCTTCGCGGCTGGTGGTGTCGTGCTCGCAAAGCCCTGGGGACGGCGTGCGCACCGCCCTGGATTGTTCTCAAAGCACGACTTCAAGATCGACCTTCGCGCCGAGACTGTCACATGCCCGGCTGGCGAAGTGGAACAGTTCGAGCCCGGAGAATCCGTCCAGTTCGATCCAGAGGCCTGCGGCGCATGCCCCCTGCGAGCCAAGTGCACCCAGGCTGCCTCCGGCAAAGGCAGAACTGTTTCAATTGCCGTCGATGAGAGCCGACAGAAGGACTTTCGAAAACTCCAGGAGACGAAGAAGGGGCGGGCCCTTCTGCGCGAACGGACGGCCGTCGAGCATGCTCTCGCTCACATCGCAGCCCGCAAAGGCCACCATGCTCGGTACGTCGGGGTGCGAAGGAATCTCTTCGATCTCCGTCGGGCGGCAGCCGTTCAAAACCTCGAAGGCATCCACCTCATACTTCGGCAGGCTGCATAGAAGGCTCGCTACGCCGGAGTTTCAACCTGTTCGGTGCTCTCTAGACGAGGGAACTCCACTCACGTAGCGGCTCGTGTTTTCGCTAGTACGACGGCTGGTTGCGGCGGTCCATCGCCAGAACGAACCCAACGGAAGACACGAGTAGCCCAACGAGCACGGGCAGCACGGCGAACTCGAGCAGACCCCCATACTCGCTTGCGGGCGTTTGAGACGACACGATGCCCGCAAGCACGCCGCCGCCGACCACACCGATCCCAAGGCGGACGATCGGAAACGCATAGGGGCCTTTGCAGATGGGTGCCAGCAGGACCATCATCGGCTCCGCCGTGACGATCAGTCCCAGCCCTAGCAAGGCCGAACCTGAGCCCCAGGTCGTCTGAGTGGCGCCGAAGCAACTCATGCCTGCCGCGGAAACCAAGCCCCACAGGACGAGCCAAATCTCACCGACGACGGGCCATCGAAAGCAGAGCTGAAGCAGCACCGGGACGTACAAGAACAGCGCGGCGCCTAGCGTTCCGCGCTCGCCCAGGATACTGAGTCCCCCAAACCATCCCGGAAGTATGGATACGAGCGCAAAAATCCGGAAGCCCCAGTCGCGCCAAGAGAGGGGCCGCCCCGAGGCCGTTTGCCAGACGTATACAATGGCGCTCAGAAGTAACGGGGACGCAAGCAAACAGGCTGTGAGGACTCCGTCGAACATGCGCTGATACACGGTTCTGGCTAGTTGCCAAGCGGTTCATTGCAGCCCCCGCCGATGATTCGGAGCTTTCCGTCGTGCAACTTGACCTGGACCGCGTCATCCCACGTCGTAACGATGTACGTGAGTCGACGCTTCCTGAGATCCCAAACTTTGGTTTTCACCAGGGAACTGTCCTGGTAGGCGTATTGTCGCTCAGCGTATGGATCATGGAGATCGAAGACGACGGATTCGAGCGGGTTTGGGCGAAGCGGCTTGCAGGTCGAGTCCTGCTGCGGAGGGGAGTCGCGGTTCGTGATGCGGTAGCCGGGCCCGGCTTCGTCGGTGAGGATAGAGCCAAGGCCATCTGCCAAAGCGGCATTGGAGTGTTCGGGCCTATGACTGACCAGAAAGTGACCTGCAATCGAAAGCGTTTCCTCGTTCTCGGGCTGGCCTGCGGTGGTCCAACCGCCGACGGATGCGTGCCCGTACGAATACATGGTTCTCCCGTCGACTTTGAAGGCTTCGGCGAGAAACTCACTCGGCGACTGGGTGTTTGCCGTGTCAACGACGCGGAGCGGGAATGAAAGCTTGCACGCGTCTTCATCCCAGCTATTGCCGTTGCAGTCGCGGCACAGTAGCGCTGCCGCTTCTTGCTCAGAATGCGCACTCGGCTTGTCGCACCCGGGCAGGCGCTTCTCCCAAAGCGCCTGCAGACTCTCGACGACAGGGGCAGGCTCGTTGGGCGGTGTGCGATCGACGTCCGCCGGGCAAACCGAGCCGGTGGGAAGGCGACTCGCGGCCGCTTGGTTCCCAAGAGCGGCAGCGCTTCGAAAGTGGCGGCTAGCCGCGGCGGGATTCTGTTCACGCTCGTAGGCCAGTCCGAGGTTGAAGTGCAACATCGACAGGAGCCTCCTGTCCTTGGTGAGGGATAGCCCTGCCATGAAGTCGCTCCGGGCATATCCGAACGCGCCCAATTGCAGCAAGGCGTAGCCACGCTCCCCGCGCAGCTCGGCATTTCCTGGTTCGCGCCGCACACCGCGGTCGTAGACCAGGACGGCGCTGGCCCACTGCTTGCGTCCCGCATGTTGTCGCCCCTTGGCCAGCGAATTGCGAGCATCCTTCGCGCAGCCCAGCTGCTGCACGCGCTTCAGGCGCTCCACTTCGCTTGGCAATACGGATTGGTCCAGATCCTTTGGGAGCGGTGGCTCCGCTTCGGGTAGCGGGGGACTGGCTGAGGCTTGGGCAGTCGTTGGTGTGTCGGCAGAGCTGGTAGTGGCTACGACCGCGGCAACGGCGGATGATGGCGCTGCGGCACTTGCTACAGGCATGCCGGAGGCCGTGGGCGATGGCTCACCGCTGGTCGTGCTCCTATTTCGGCAGCCGGTGGCTTGAACAACCACGGGCACCAGCAAGCAGACCATCGTGAGCGCAATGCGTATCCTCATGGGAAACATCGCGCAGTGTTTCAAAAAGTGCTCCGAAATGCAACAACAATGGGTCGATTGGGGTCGATGAGCTTTCCTGGAAGAAGGGCCACAAGTACCTGACCATCGTCTACCGGATTGACCTTGGTTGCTGACGACTGCTGTACGTCGCTCGTAACCGCACAACCAAGAGCTTCAACGGGTTCTTCGACATGTTGGGACTTGAACGCTCCAAGAAGACCGAGTGCGTCGTCAGCGACATGTGGAAAGCGTTCCTCAACGTGGTGCGATCGCGCTCCTGCCGGTGGCCAGATTCTCACGAGCAGAGGTGGATACCTTCTGCCCAGCGCTGAAGCGCACTCTCTACGTGGGTGAAGGTTACGTTTTCACGCGAAGCTCCGCACGCTTCTCCACCGAGTTCGGCCTGCTGTTGAAGTTTCCGATCCCCATCGCCAGTTGCGGGCACGCCGGCGGGTGTCGATGGGGTCAGTGGTAGTGGTTCCACGGGATTGCTGATCCATGGAGCAAGTCGCCCCTCCAGCGAGCACTCTCGCCGGGCCATGTGCATGCCCCTCCTTCCCCTCCGCTCAGAAAGTCACCCGGTATTCGCTGTTGCGAAATGCCGGTTCTTCTTCCGGGAACGCAGTGGGTATTCTGGCCGGCGGAGGGGATACGAGATGCGCTAGAGGCGGTTGATCGACCGCAAGAAGCCTCGGGCCGTGCTGCGACGACATGGGAGAGCAGCACCGCAACTGCCGCCGGTCCGTTCCCACATGTCGTCGCCTGTCCGAGGAACACAGGCACCTCCCCGAGAAGCCGTCCTAGTAGGTGCAGTACTTCTTCCCGTTGTCGTCCACGGCCGAGCAGCCACCGGGGAACCGCTCGGGATCGCAGTCGGTATTAGTGGCGCAGAAACGCACACAGGGCCTCGAACCATCGACTGTGGCACAGCCGTTGAGAAGCGTAGTGTCGTGGTCACCCGCCGATGACTCGTCGCAGAGAATCTCGCAGTTGGTCGTGTCGGACTCCTCGGAACAGCCAGCAACAGCCAGCCAGAAACCAATGAAGCCGACCATGGCATATTTGGTCATGATGCATCCCTCCTAGATATTGTCCCAGTAGTAGCCGCACAGCTCTGGATCACCGACCTTCGAGCGGAAGGCGCGGTTGCGCGCGTAGCTCGGGCCTTCATAGTCCATGCGATTGTGGAATCCCGCGGACCGTGCAGCCAATGCACAGTCCGAACCTCCGTACTCACCCAAGCCGATCACCATGATGTCATCATTGACGGCGCCCACAGAGTGGCCGTCAGTCCAGGCGTGGTAGACCGAAGAGCGGCCGTCGGCCAGCTCATCCCCGATCTCATTGAACGTCGTGGTGCCTGTTCCGTCAATCAGAGTGCAAGTGCCCCAACAGCCGGCGCTCACCGGGGCCCCGAAACGGTGCAGGTTCCGAAATGTGGACCACAGATCATACTCGTACCGAGAATACGTGCTGCACGCCCAGATGAGCGCGATCTCCATTTCGCCATCCAACGGCTCCATGTTGTTGATGTCGCGCTTCACGCAGGCACGATCGTAGAGGTAGCCATGATGCACTCCCGTGCTGTCGAGTGACCATGTTCCATGTGTTGCAACAGCCACCAGGTCTGCATTCCAGCCGTGCTCGCGGAACCCGCCGAAGAGGTAGGCGGTGAAGGAGTCTGAGTCTTTGATGCACCGGTAGCAGGTAGACTCATCACTCATCTCGTCCGTCCAGTCGTTGTAGTTCTCCCACTGTGTGGCATCGAAGTCCGCGCAGGTGCCTCCCGTATAGTTCTTGATCATGAACGTGTTGTAGTCGAGCTGCCCCTGGACGGCGCCGGCGATTCCTGGAGCGAACCAGACCGCGAGAACCGCTCCAAGCGCGGTTCCCGAACGAGCATGACCGCTTCGAACCCTTCGGCGCAGGCACGCTCCGAGCCCGATGGCTACGACCAAGAAGCCCCATCTGGAGTCGGAGTCAGGGCGCGTTCCGAGCGTGCAGCTCCATCCGGGCTGATCGGATGAACCGTCGGTTTCTTCATCGAAACGCACTTCCCGAGTAAGCTCCGCCTGGACCACCTTCCCCGGTTGCTCGTCGACCAGAAGCTCCGCAGTCGCCCGCCACGAGTCGTCCTTGATGGGTTGTTTGGCTAGCGGAAGGACGGCAACCTGACTTGTCTCCCCGGCTGCATAGGTGAGCAGACATCCGAGCTGGAGCGTGTTGTCGTTCGGGCGACGGTTTCCGAGATCGATGTAGCCGCAGGCTCGCGAGGTGACAAGCGTGTCGCCTCGAGCGCGTCCACTCAGCTTCTCCAGGTGCTTCACCAATCGCAGGTCCATCTGCTCGCGGTCCAGCGGTTGTTGAGTGAGCGCATCCTCCGCCGGAGCGGCGTAGCTCGCCCAATCCACCGTGAGTGAAGTGATGTGTTCACCGGACAGCTCGAGCTTGATGAGCGAACCCCTGGGGCCCACCACCGGAATGGACTCGATTGCCCGGCCGAAGTAGATCTCCGTGGCAACTACCCGATCACCAGGATCAGCCGCCTGGCCCGTGAAGTGAACGTATCGGGTCTTGACGAACTTGAGTTGATCGCGCTCGCCGCGCGGAACCAAGTCAAGCTCGAGGATGAGCTGTCGTCCAAGCTTCTCTGCGGTCGCCTCATCGAGTTTGGAGGGCCGGTGACGGTTGCTGCCGATGTCTGCGGCCCGGTTTCGGAACTTGAAGGCATCGCCATCAGCGAAGATCCGCACAGAAAACAGGTTTGCTCGCTCTATTTCCGTCGAGTCCTCGGTCTCCCTGACGATGAGCTCACCCGTTACGGGTCGCGGCCTCGACCGTTCCTCTTCCTCCGTCACGGCCGTCCCGGTATGGAACGCCGAGACGCTTCGGAGGTTCAGTACCTGATCTGCGTCGAAACTCACGCCGGAGTTCTTCAAGGTGCGTGTCATCACCTTCTCGACTGTGGCTGACAGCCTTCGAATCGTGCCCTCGCGAGTGTTGCGATGTTGTTGTCTCAGTACCTTCGCCTCGGTGAAGCCGAGCTGGCCCTGAGTCTGGCGAGCCATCTCAAGCTTGGCCTCTTCGCCGTAGTCCGCCAGTGCCGACGACGACCACAGCAAAACGCTGCAGACGAGCCACCCGGCACGGCTCACGATGATACTACGTTCTCTTCTCTTCTCTTCTCTTCTCGCATGACGACCTCCCACGAACGCGCGGGGAGATCCCATTTCACCCCCCAAACGCCGAGAGGAAGTATATGGGTGCTGGGGGTACTCGTCAAGGATAGGGTATCGCCGGCAAGCTGGAGAAGTGGCAGGAGCACGCTCCCCGAGTGAGCTCACGTCGAGGGCGGGCGTCGAGCCTGGTGTGGATGGGTGGCAATCCAGCCCCTGCAGGCTGTCGGCAGTGAATGGCACCTGGCCATGTTCCCGATGCCATCCGGATGGTCAGCATCGGCTCGTCGGGCGCTTCTGCAGGTGAACCGAAGCCGAGCGAGCTCCGTGTCCGATGGGATATGTTTGTTAGTCTTTGCCGCCGAGCACCCTGCACCTGCCTGAGCTCAAGGTGAACCTGATGGCATTCGGTCGGTATTGGGGCCAGTTGGCGAGCGACTCCCGTCCGGCGTGCGGAACCAGGGCTTCGGTGAACACACCTTCGCTAGTCGAGGCTGTCGATATCGCCGGATAGATCCATACCCGCCCGCCTGGTCGAAGCAGGAGCCACCCGCTGTCACCCATCCGTTCGCAATAGGGCCTCGGTGAGCCGATCGGAACCACGGCGAGCCCACCAGCGCAAAACGCCACCAGCATCTCAGTGTTGCTGAGGCTTTGGAGCTCGAGCTCCAGCCGAATATCCACCCGGGAGGTCTCCGGAGACACTGCCATTGGGCGTCCATCGGGGAGCGTCTCCTCCACCACGAGCGGGTAGAGCGATTCGCAAGAAAGAAGCTCGACTCTTACGGGAGTTCTGGCCTTCACCTGGTAAGTTGCCGGGAAGCGACGCGGGACCTCCGGCGGTGGCTGCGCCATGGAGGTGGAAGTCACCTTGCAGCCCCCTATGGAGAGACAGGCGAGAACGACCGTCGCTCGGCCCCCGCCCGCTCGGCTGCGCGCGGGTGTCATTCGACAACCTGGCGGACGCAGGCCTCCTTGTCCGTGGTCCTCCGCAACGCTTCTTTCAGTTCCTCCTCCAGGTATTGGCGGTCACTCGGCTCGTCGCGCGCAGGCTGCTCGACCAGAGCCGTGAGCCGTTTCGCGGCGAAGATGGTGTGGCCCAGGATGCTCGCAGGCCGCGGCTCGGCTGCGTGCCCGACGACTCCGCCACTCGAGAAGTAGTAGGCCGTGCCGTCGAACGCACGATCGTCCGATTCGACCACTTGAATCCGCATGGTGAGCGCTGCCCACAGCTTCAAGACCAGTCTTGCCGTCGTAGCGTCAATCGTACGCTCGCGCGTCCGTGTGCCCTCATCATCCGCAGCGTAACCCGATGAACGCAAGAAGTGCGTGCCGTTGGCTCGACGATGCAGGGAGAGCGCATGACTCTGCTCGAAGGAAGGGGCCGTCGCCAGGATGGCCAACGCGTCGTCGTCCAGGCTGAAGTCTCGCCGAAGACTGGCCCATGTCCGACCGAGTGGAGACTTGGGCTCGAGCGGTTCCAAACAGGCGCCCGTGTTCTCGAACCACGAAAGGGACGTGGGGAACCTGGAAATGCGCTCGTCCGGCGCGATGGAGTGAGCACCGTCGTTGAGCCCGTTCCCGACCATCTCCGGCATCCGCGTCGGTGACTGATGCTCGGACGAGCGCACCGTGCAGGCGTTCGCGCCGACGAATGCAAGAATGAACAGTGGTGACCACACGCCCGAGAAGACAACAGAGGTGCCGAGAAAGTTCCATGACGCCTCGAGCGACCGCTCCGACACGACCTCCCGAACCTCCTCAGGACGGCATCACAGGCAGTGAGCTCGAGGGCGCTCTGCGGATCGTCTGCCCCTGTGACGCCCAGGCGTGCATGACCGCTGGTCGTGGGGGGACAGCACCCTCGAGCCATCGCTCTGGTTCGAACGCAGGTGAGTGGGGTGGTGACAATCGAGAATCCAGAATCCGAGACCTCGCTCTCCGCCTTGCCAATGAGAGTTCGATCGCGCTATTCCAAGCTCCGTGACGCGCTCGGGCCTCCACCGGAAAGCCGCGCGATGCTGGTCGAGTGGTGGGACCGTACGGGAGGTTTGCCAAGACGACGCGGGCGGCGTTCTGGTGCTCGGCCACGAGCTCGCCGTTCAACGGGGCAAGAGATCATGCTACGCTCGCCGCGCTAGCGTGAAGGGAGCCTAGGGCATGGTACGAGCGTTCTTGATGACATTGCTTGGGTTGGTGATGGTGGGTTGCGGCTCGTCGTCGGGTGATGGCGATGGCGACACGTCGATTCTGGGGGGTGGTGGCCAACCCAGCACTGGTGGCGGGGGTGTTGGCGGCACGGTTGCCGAGCCGACATTCTACTACACGATCGGCGGTGTCGTGTACCGGATGGTGCCGGGCCCGGGCAACGACGTGTCGATGGCAGGCGAGTTCGATCAGAGCGCCAACAATCTGGCCATCGGTGCTGGTACTCTCTACTACTCGGTGAGCGGCGTCGTGTACCAGATGCGGCTGGGCCCAGGGAACGATCTATCCATGGCCGAGCAGTTCGATGCCGACGTGGCAACCCTCGATGCGGACGGCGCGGCGCTCTACTACACGATCGGCGGCGTGGTGTACCAGATGGTGCCGGGCCAGGGGAACGACGTTTCGTTCGCCGGGCAGTTCGACACGAATGTGGCCTCGCTCACCGTGGGTGCGGGCGTCTTCTACTACACGAGCGGTGGAGTGGTGTACCAGATGGTGCCGGGCGGAGCGGATCTGTCGTTGGCCGCGGACTTCGACCAGAGCGTGACCAACCTCACGGCGGCCGGTGGCAAGCTGTACTACACGAGCGGTGGAGTGGTGTACCAGATGGTGCCGGGCCAGGGGAACGACCTGTCGTTGGCTGGTGATTTCGACGCCAACGTGGCGACCTTGGCCGGTGAGTGACGCGTGTTGGTCGCTGGGTGATGAAGGGTCGGAGCTCGAGACGACTTCTGCCGTTCGGGACCGATGACCCACAGCTCCAACCGACACGCATAGGGTGGTCCCGAGACTGTGCGCGGGGTCCGAGGGTCCATCAGACTCCCCTTATGCGCGGCACACTCCCATGCTTCATTCAGTCTGCTCTTGGTGCTCTGGGGCTGCGCGAGTGACCGGGCGGACTCGCCGGATTGCGTGGCGCCCGAGTGCTCCATCTGCGACAGCCTGCACCTGGCCGGGAGCGCGGGGACAGCCCGCGCTCCGAATGACACGGTTCGCGCCGTGGGCCAGTCGGTGTTTGCGGCTTACGCCCGCGGCGAGTCCGACCGGTACCCGAAGTATGCCGAGTGCCAAGCCTGCAGCATCGAGCTGCCTGCTCACCAACTCGTCTTGTCGAGTTCGTCATCGAGCCGGACACCGACACGTACTGTCGCCAGCCTGTAACAGAGCGCAGCGTGCTACTCGAACTGCTGGGAGGAATCTACGATGCTACCTGGTTCGAAGCCGTCGAAGCTGTCAGTGAGTACTTGCTCGTCGATCCCGGTGAGGCGCAGCGTGAAGGCTCCCTCGCCGAACCCGGAGGCGTCGGTCAGTGTCCCGTCCGTTCCGCGTTCCAGCTCAACGAACTCCGGGTGGTTGGTGCTCATGACCTCGACGCGCGTGATTGGGATCCGCGCATTGCGCACCCAAAGGCTGGTCCACCAGACATTGGCCTCGAACTGGAACTCGTAGCGGATGGGGCCGACATCTGGGCAGCGCGCGAACTGCCAGGTCATGCTCCGTGGGTATTCTCCGGTGTCGAGCGCTGCATACACCGAGGGACTGACGTCGATGTCGCCGGGTTCGTTGGTGTCCCCATAGGTGATGACACGGGCCACGATGCTGCGGCCGGTGGCGGTCTCGATCAGGATGCATCGATCGCAAACCGCTCCGCCCTCCGCATGGCTGCCGCTCACGCCCGCCAGGTACTCGCCGCCGAGTCCCGTACTGTCGCAGAGCTCGCTCGCGTAGCCGTCGACGTTGGCGCAGGCGTTGTGCCACTCGGTCTCTGCGAAGTCGACCGGTCCCAAATGATATTGGCCGGAGTGAGGCTCGCCGAAGGTGGTGGCGGTCTCTGTTGGTGGCGTGGTGCTGCCACCGGAGGCGTCCGACCCATCCGACCCCGTGTCGCTCTCACAGCCGAAGAGCCCGACCAGCGCGATGGTGGACAAAAACACGTGAGCGCGACAGGCCATGACTCGCATGACCGACGAGAGTACCACAGGCAGCCTCCGTCGCACAGCTTTCCCGCCGATCTACCAAGACGGCGAGACGGCGAGCAGGTGGCACACACGGACTAGAGGGTGATCGCTCTCAGCCAATCCAGTGGCTCCACTCCAACGGGAAGAAGTTCGAAGCTATGACTTGTTCCAGCTTCGCCGTGCACCACCGACCCGGCTGCCTGCTACATCCCCTTCGGCCACTTTCGCTCGCGGAGCCATGACCGGAACGCCAGCCTCAGTTGCTCGATGCTCAACCCTTCGAGACGCGAGTTTTCCAGAGGAAGAGCCATCGCCCCACAGAGTTCTCGGATATCCTCGCGAAGCCCCTCGGCCTTGCCCTCTCTCCGACTCCTAGCCATGAAGTACTCGTGGAGGAAGATGGCGTCGTCACGCTCTCGTGCCAGGCGTTGTGCCTCCGGATCGGCAGATAGCTCTTCGAGAGTGGTGCGCGCTAGGCTCATGATCGGATCCTCGTCGGCTAGGGTCTGTCGCTCCTCGTCGGTCTGGGCTAGCAGAAAGCGAGCCCACCGGAGAATTCTGACGTCCTCCGTGCTCGGCGCCAAC
Organism: uncultured Polyangiaceae bacterium; assembly: GCA_964396375.1. Taxonomy (GTDB): domain Bacteria; phylum Myxococcota_A; class Polyangia; order Polyangiales; family Polyangiaceae; genus FEN-1139. Next base: position 52,104 of record CAYNEY010000038.1, read on the forward strand.
CCGAGTTTCGAGAGTTCGAGCGCGTGGATCGCGAGCTCCGGGGTGAAAATCTCCCCTCTCTTCTCCTCCAGGATCCGGAATGCCCCGTGAGAGTGCGGTTGTTGAAAGGTTGGGGCCTCGAGCCACGGGATAGAGAACACCGGCCGAGTATCCACGTCCTTGTCCCCACGGTGCCGGTTCTCGGAGAAGGCGCGCGCCCAGTAGTAGAGAAAGCGGGGCACTCCTTCGGGATGCTGGGATTCAGAACGGTGAGCTCGCGGCGCGGCGATGACCGGCCGAGTACGGCCTCGACCATGTGGCGGAGCAGCTCCTGTCGGCGCAGGAGGAACATCTTGAAGACGATATCCGAGGTGGGCCTCAGGGATTCCATGTCCCCTCGCCGGTCAACGGCTCAGCCGAGTTGCGTCTCTTTCGACGCTCGGCGCCTGCCGGTCACGACCTGGTTGGGTCGCCCTCGCGTTCCGGCACCCTCGCCGAATCCGACATGATCACGGTGTCTTGGAAGGTCCCCGGGCGAGTCGTCGAGCGCCCCCAAACGCGAGGCAGATGAAAGACACTCGAATGCGGCTCAGCGCACCGTATCCCCCCAACAGACCAACCTGAGTCACGACCTCGAGGAGCACCGACTGTACTTGACCAGCGCTGACCCGTCGCAATTGAAGGCCGACACCGCCGCAGCCGTCTGCGCGCTCCGCTGGGCAATCGAATTGCTGCCTCGCGAACTGAAGTCACGATTCAAACTCGACGACATGCCAAGCGGGAACAAGGCGAAAACCGAGTGTCTGCTCTATGCAGCGCTACTCACGATGGCGATCGGACCGAGACTTCTCCGCGCACTCCCAATGCGACATCACTCGACGAATGCGCCCATGCGCGTCTTTCCGCTGGAACGCTGGACGATAGTGATGCGCTCAGTAGCTCCTCAATTGCTGGCGCTCCTTCGCGGTCCGCTGCACGCCCGTCCTGCCCTGGAAAGGCGGCTCTGGATTGTTCTGCAACGTGAAGCGCCCGACCCCAATCGGAATCGAATGTTGCTACTTGAACGGGCCCAATCCGGGGTCCTCCAGCATGATCTCGTCGCGGCTTAGTAGATCACCGATGAACGCGTACTTATGCGAGCTATCCGTTCACCGCGACGTCAGGTGACGGATCCTTTGAGCAGGTGAGGCTCTCGGTGGGGCCAGCTCGAGGCTACTTCGCCGCGGTTGGAGAGGTGGTGCCAGACGGACCGTAGTGCAGGATGAAGGCGATCACGAATTGCCCCCAGGCGGCGCCTTTCGGGCGGTAGTGCGTTACCCCGAGCTCGAGCTCGTAGGAGCCGGCGAACAGCTGCTCGGGGATGGGGAAGAAGTAGAGGCTATTGCTCTCGACGGCGAATACGGTCGTCCGCTCGCCAGCGTTCAGGCGGGAGGTGACCTCGAACATCGCATCGCTGACGCTGAGCTCATTCTTCGCGATCTGCTCGAGAGCTTGAGTCAGGACCGGGCCTCGCTTCACGGCTCGGGGCTCCGCAAGACCCCGGCTGCGTCGCAGCGCGCCAAGCTCGCGCCGCACTATCTGCTCGTCTTGTTCAGCGGTGGACTGACCGAAGAGCTCGTAGGATGTGACGACGCTCAGCTGTCGGTCTTGCTCGCGATGCGACCCGATCGCGAGTTGGGTTGCGGTGTGTCGCATCAACGCCCTGCGTCCGAAAGGACTGCGCATCGCCTCAGCGCACCAGGACTCGGGGCTGAGCGCATGGTCGAACGCGGCCCAGAATACCGACCCATCACGGATCATCCCGGGGACATCCCACCCGGCAAGCAGGCCGAGCGCCGTGCGCTCGAGCGTGGAACTGTTGCCTGCCAGGCTGGCGAAGTAGAGAGTGGGTGCCAGGGTATCACTGAACCACGATTGAGCCGTGAGAAGCTCGAGGGGAGGGTGGTTTGCCGAACTGCGCACTTGGTTGATGACGCGGGCGAGCTCGGAAGCGAAACTCTCCTTCGACGTTGCAACCTCGGCCCGAGGAGCCGACCAGCGAGCTCCCGAAGGGCCACCACCGAGCTCCCGCCGAAAGCCGACGCGCCACAGCACGTCGTGGGCGCGCCGGACGGCAACCTCGATCGCCGATGGGTACTCCTCGTCGAGCGGACAGGTTACGGAGAACCGCGGCAGAGTGATGCTGCGGTCGCGTTCACAGGGGCGGACGGCGTATCGCCCCCGCGTCACCAGCGCCTCGACGTACGCCGTGTCGGCGGGTGCTCGACCCGACAAGGTAGCGGAGCCTGGGGCGTCGTCTTTTCGCGGCTCGTCGAGCCAAATCGACGAAGACTCGGTGACGAGCGCAAACGCCACGCGACCGTTTCGTTCGTATCCGCCGAGCCCCAAAGCGTCCGGATGCTGCTTCTGCGCCTGAGCGAGGAGCTGCTCGACGGAGGCACGCGACGCCGCGTCGATCTGGGATGCCGCCGTTACCGTTCCCCACGAGCCTCCGAGGCTGAGCCTGGTTCCTGAACCCCCGCAGCGTGCCGCGATGAACTCGAGCATCGGCCCGTTCGGGAAAACCTGATGCTCCACGAACAGGCGCGCGGCATTCTTTGCCGCACAGCAGAGTGCTGGTGATGGCCTCACCGCGCTGCCCGCGAGCCGTGCCCCGAGCAGCTCCTCGGCCAGGCGCCGTGCCGGTGCGGCGCTCGTGGCGTCACGGCCTTCGGTCGCCACCTCCCAGCCGTCAATCGAGCCGCGTGGCAGGCCCGTTGTCTCGCGTTCGAGCTGCTCCGGCTCAAGTCGCCCCTCGAGCACTTCGCCTTTGGACGGGAAGCGACTCACCGGCTCTCCCTGCCTACCGTCTCCCGCAACCACCATCACCCCCGCGCGGTTGGTATCCCGGAGCGCACACCCAAGGAGGCTCGGCGCTAAGGCGAGGAGCTGCACCGCGAGCCGTGCCTTCCTCGCGAGCCGCGAGCGGCGGTGCTGGGCCGCCAGGCACGAGTGCCTCGCCATTCGCCGTCTCTGAGGGTCTCTTGGAGTCACGGTCAAGAACTCGATTCAGCCATCGGCGAGGTCAAAGGTCAAGGTGTGAGCCGTGTCGAGCCTTTGTGCTGGCATGCGGCGGACAGAGTGACTATCTCCTCTCCCGGTTGCTCCGAGTCGCGACATCTACATCAACCGCAGTGCGCGACCGGGCAGGAACATCTGGTGGCCGGGAGGACCAAAAGTTCTAGGGTGCAGTCGTCGTCCAGTGAAGGGAAAAGAGTTTACATAACGAGTGCTTATGCGAGCTATCCGTTCACCGCGACGTCAGGTGACGGATCCTTTGAGCGTCAGTGGTGGCCTATTGCGGCGGACACAATCCGACGAGCGTCGCGTCGAGCTCGTTCGGGCTGGAGTCAAGGAAGCTCTCGACCTCGACGAAGGTCCCCTGCGGCGTCGACACGCTCACGGAGCCGTCGAGGTACGGCGCGAAGTCGAGGAAGACCTCAAGCCCGGCCAGTCCTCGCGCGTCGAAGAGCTGGGTGTGCGTCTTCGAATGCTCGACCACCGCGAGCGCCGACGGCGGGCTCGCTCCCGCCGAAATCACCACAGGGGCGAGCACCTGAAACCGCACCGGCTCCGTCACCTCCTGCGTGCGCACGATGGTGCCCGCTGGGATCGTGACGCTCGCCGCTGGCGACCGCGATAGCGCGACCACGACCTCCGCCGTCGCTGCCTGCGCGCCCTGCAGGCGATACCCGAGCATCCGAGCGAGCGCCATCACGTTCTTGCGCTGAGTGGCGGTGACCAGTCGCGACTCCCGGGCGAGGTTGTCCTGGTAGAACAGGAGGACGTCTCCGACGAACGCGTACATCTCGAGCAGCACGTTCCCGAACCCCGCGACCTCGAAGTCCGTCCAGTCCGGAAAGACGCTCTTCACCAACGCGACCAGCCGCGCCCGCAGGGCGTCGAAATCGCGGTCGGTATAGTCGATGGACGGCGAGAGCAGAGCCACGCGGTGAGCCTCCGGAGGAGGCAAAGGCACCGAGGCCTAAAACAAGGGTACTCGGCCTCGTCAAACCCAAGGGCCGGGGCTACCCGGGCGCCCCGGATCTTGCTAGGATCCCAGAGTCATGCCGAACAAGGACCAGGTCGCACAGCAGCTAGCGGAAGCGCATCGCGAGGTCGATCCTTCGATCAGCCGCATCGTGCGCCTCGTGTCCGATCTCGAGAACGATGGCCGGGAGCCGGTGAAGCTCCTTGAGGTGAGTCCCTATACGTCACCTTCCGGCATCGTCCCCGTAGCCTTCGGGGCCGATCCACCAAGCGTCCCCTATCCGTCTGTGGTGGTTGAGGTCACCGAGGACGAGTACCGACAGATCGTCGCCGGAGCGCTCCCTCTACCGTCCGGTTGGCGCCTCGGGGACCCCCTCTATCCTGTAGCAGCGTGAGCGATGACGAGTCGCTCCGAGGCGTTCGTGGCACAGGCCGCGGCTGACCTACAGGTCTACGACCTGCTCGCAAGGTCTGGGTTGCCGAGCAGTCACAGCCTCCATTACCTGCAAATGTGGCTGGAGAAGCTCTGTAAGGCATACCTGTGGCTCCCGGACACCGCATCGAGCGACCTTCGAGGGAGGCACAACGTCGTTGACAAAGTGCTGCCGCAGATCGTCAAGCAGCACTGGCGCCGTATCGGATTCACTGGCAGACCCGACATGGACGAACTCCATCGGCTCTGTCGGGAGGTCGATCTGCTGCACCCACAGGTCGACGACAACGGTCGGCGCCCCGACAACGTCGAGTATCCCTGGACTGGTGCCACGGGCGACGCGGAGGTGCCAGCGCGCTTCAGCTTCCGACTGGTCCGGCAGCTCTACTCTCCTTCGGGGAAGCAGCTGCTGAAGGCAGCGACACTGCTGACCCGAGATCCGACGATCTTCGCATAGGCGCGGGAGACCGCGACCGCTGCCGTGTGCGCATCACCGCCGGAAGGACGCAACGGCCATCGCCGTCACGTCCCGTTCGCGAACTCGCACTCGCAGCGTGATGGTCGGCCCATCCTGCTCGACGTCAACGGCAAGCACTGTCGCCTCGGGAACCCACCGTTTGAGCTCATCCCTCACGTAGACTCGCGCTAGCTCCTTCAGCACGGCGTCGTTCCGCTGGTAGCGAAGAAGCGCGAGCCCGGCGCCGAAACTCGTCCGCCACGGGAGCTCCCCGGACGAGCGCGGCGTGGCGCCCTTGGTGAGGAGCGCTTGGCGGTATCCACCCGACGAAGTGCATGTTGACGTGCGCGGTTGGCGGGCCAGAGCCTGAGCGGTTTCGGGCCAGGTCAGTTCGGGGCCTACCAGGTGGCTTCAGGCGGAGCGAGCGGCTAACCAGCGGTGGGGCAGGAGCTCCTCGATGTCACGGAGGGGCCAGCCGCGCTGGAGCTTGGCGATGATGTTGGTGAGGTAGGCAAGCGGTTCGATGCCGTTTGCTTTGCAGGTGGCGAGCACTGTGCACACGTCGGCAATCCGCTGGACAGCGGCGTCCGAGCCCGCGAAGAGGAAGTTCTTCTCGCCGAGTCGAATGCGACGGAATTCCCGCTCGACAGCGCCGTTGTCGATTTCGAATCGACCGTCAGTGAAACAGCGCGCGAAGTAGCTCCACTGGTTGACCGCGTAGCGCACTGCTTTGTAGAGCAGCGTGTCTGGGATGGTCGCGTCGCGCTTTTGGTCGAGCCACGCCTTGCTCCTTGAAGGTGCGCTCGAGGTCGTAGAGACGACGAAAGAAGGCGATGGCAATGGCTGCATCGGGATTGCCCGCACCAAGCGCAATCTCGAACTTTCTCCGAATGTGCATGCCGCATCCGAGGCGACGGTCGTCGGCGACCACGATGTGGCGCTCATCGGGAGGTCCGACTTCGGAAGAGTATCCGGCGTAGTCGTCGCACTGAACGAAGTTCTCGAAGTTCCGGAGAAACTCGCCGGGGTGTTCAGCCTTCCAGTCGGGGGCGTAATGGAAGGTGACGAATTGTCGATCACCAACGAAGCACCAGAATCGACCCCGTTTGATGCGATTCTTGTGGGTAGGGTCTTGCACTCGATGTCCGGTGTCGTCGGCATTGACGACGAAGGACTCGAGGGTGAGAAGAGAGATGAGCGCTGCGAGCGGTAAGATGACCTCGGCTCCGAAGCGGTACCAGTCACCGATGGTGGAAGGCGCGATGCGGACCCCGTAGCGAGCGTACAGCTTGCTCTGGCGCTCAAGTGGCATCGAGTCGTCGTGTTTCTCGACCAGGATGTTCGCCAGCAGTCCGGGGCCCGGACGGCCGCGATCCATTACCTTCTCGCTGTCGGCAACGGCGACGTTGGCTTCGCATTTCTCGCACGCCACTTTCTCGCGCTTCTCAACCAGGATGACGAAGTGGGCAGGGCGGAACTCAAGCACCTCGCTCTCGACATGGCCGATGGTCTTTCGGGCCTCGCCGCACTCGGGGCACCGACGCTCTGACTCCGAGAGAGCCACAACGACTTCTTCCCGCGGAAGATCGGCGGGCAGCACAGCACGACCCTTGTGGCTCGACGCCCGCTTCGGAGACTGCTCCGGTTGGGGGACGTTGGCCTTGCCCAAGGCTTCTTTCGCGCCTTCGGGTGCCTGGTCATCAAGGGCCGCGAAGAAGAGGGAGAGTTGCGCCGCACTGACCTTCTCCGACTTCCGTCCGTAGAGCTTTCGCAATAGCTCACGCACGCGGTCGCCAAGCTTCTGGTTGTCCTTCTGCAGCTCTGACACGAGTCCGACGACAGCATCCAACATCGCGTCGGATTGACCCGACTCAAGCAACTCCAGCAGCTTCTCGCGAAGCGCTTTCTGATCGATGGGGGGTGCTTCATCGGTGGCTCACAGATGAGCCATCTCTTAATCAAGCAGATCGAAGAAGACAAGAAGATTACGCAGCTCTCGGTATCATTCTAAACCGCTTTCGTCATTTCGCTTCCGACAGATCGATGCCCTCCAGAATGAGTGCCAACTCGGCCGCATCCATCTCGACAGAAGTCGCATCCTGCGAAGCCGCCGATACGAATCGAAATCTCCCTTGTGCGAGCTTCTTCGCAACGATGACGTATCCCGTGCGGTCCCAGAACAAGACGCGCACTTGATTGCCGCGCTTGTTGAAGAATACGTAGAGATGGCCTGAGGCAGGATCCTTAGGACAGTGATCCTATTTATGTTGCCAACTTCGCACGTGGGCGCAGCTCGTAGTTCCAGTCGCCATGGAAGCTGTCTGGGTGGAGGGAGAGAGAGTCCATCTGTTGCTTCGTGACAGTGGTCGCGATCTTGTAGGTTCTCTTGTCCAGCTTCGCTCTGACCCGCAGGCCTGCGGCCGTGCGCGTGTTTCCGATGAGATCGACGATCGCCTCGAAGGAGCAGAGCGGCTTTCCGCGCCAGTTCTGGGTGATGTGGCAGAAGAGACGATACTCAATCTTGTTCCACTTGCTAGTTCCCGGGGGAAAGTGACTGACGCGTATTCGCAGTTTGGCGTCGTCAGCGAATTTCTGGAGTTCATGCTTCCAACCTCGGGAACGGTATCCGTTGCTGCCGCCGGCGTCGGCGGTGATAAATAGCGTGCGCGCTTTCGGGTAAGCATCGCGACCCATGGTCGACCACCAACGGCGAATTGAAGCCACAGCAAACGCTGCCGTGTCGTGAGACTTGCCCACGCTGACCCAAGCCTCATTTCGCGCCATGTCGTACACACCGTACGGAACCGCCTTTCCCGAGGCATCTTGCGGAAAGTCGTGCACGAGCACCGTTTCTGGTGTTGCTTTCGGCTGCCACTCGCGACCGGCATTCTTGAAGTTGCCAACCAGCTCCTTCTTCTTCGTATCGACAGAGATCACGGGCTGGCGCAACGAGAGGTACTTCTGCGCAGTCGCGTTGATATGTTCGAACTGGGCATTTCGATCAGGGTGCTGCGCTGAACCCTCGTTCTTTTTGCGCACAGACTGGAGACGATAGCCGAGCTCGTTCAGGATGCGACCCACGGACGTGGAGCTGACCGACCACCCCTCCTTCGTCAGTGCAGCCGCCAGCTTCGCCCTGCTCTTGCAGGTCCACCTCAGGGGAGACATCGGATCGCCACGTGTCACTGGATCCACCAACCGTTCCAACGCCTCATCCAGGCCCGGCTGGCGGTCCTGCAATCGCGGTCTCCCCGCACCAGGCTGGCGAATTCGATCCGTCACCACCACGCCAGCTTCGATCTCTGCTCGGCCTCTTCGAATTGTCGGCCGTGCCAATCCGGTCGCGGCTGAGACTACCGCATCTCCACCGTAGCCGATCGCGCGGGATTCTGCAGCGGCCCACAACCTTCGACCGCGCTCATCAAGAATGGCAGAGACGGCTGCATACTTCTCCACCAGCGTGGCTTCCTGCTCAAGGCTGCGCTTCACGCCCCGAGTGAATCATACCCACACCAAGATGGAAAGATAATTGTGGTCGATATCCTTAGCGGCGTCGGGTAGAGGAATGCTGGATCATTTCGATCACTTGCGGACGTAGG
>CAYNEY010000039.1:145-53742 GCA_964396375.1 uncultured Polyangiaceae bacterium
CATCCAGCACCGTCATCGCATCCAGCACCGTCATCGCATCCAGCACCGTCATCGCATCCAGCACCGTCATCGCGTCCAGCACCGCCATCACAGACTGCTCCGCCCGGAGCCCGCTCCCTTACCCCACGAAGTGGCATCCCTGCCGTGCGTCCGAGCATCCCTCCACGACCTCCAGAATCCGAAAGCAAGTCATCAGTCTCGTCGCGTCCGGCACCGTCATCGCGTCCAGCACCGTCATCGCATCCAGCACCGCCATCGCGTCCAGCACCGCCATCACAGACCGCTCCGCTCGGAGCCCGCTCCCTTACCCCACGAAGTGGCATCCCTGCCGTGCGTCCGAGCATCCCTCCACGGCCTCCAGAATCCGAAGGCATGAGCGCACCCGAGACGGTGCGTTCCAGCACACCACCGCGCTCGACACATCCCCCGTCGCACTCCGACGCACATTCAGAACCGCCTGAGCAGCTACACTACCGTCCCGCGCAAGCCCAACTGAGCGCAGCCGCCTCAGAGCTTCACCTCCCTATCAGTCCATCATCCTCAACGGTCTCGGGCGGCGAAGCGGTCGAGACCGTTGCGCCACCACAACCCTCGGTCGAGAGCGAGAGCGTCACCATTCCCTGGTCTCCGGCGCTGGGAAGGCTCACCGAGCCCCAAAGTGTGACGGCTCACGGGCTGGGCGTACCACACCTCGATCTCGTATCTTCGGAACCTCCACCCCCAACCACTCCGCCCCCTGTCGATGAGAAGGCGCCTCCTTCGTCGAGTCAGCTGTCCGTCGCTACGGATCTCGCCGGATTCGGCTCGGGGGTACGGGAGCACTCGCGCCTCGCAGGTCGCCTCCCGCAAATCGCTCTGCTCTGGGTGCTTACCGCGAGCATCCCCTCGGTGGTGATCTGGCTCGCGATGCGGCAGCCCGACCACTCCGACCCAGAGTGTGGCTGTCCCCGATCGGATGACGCTGGAGGCCACACGACGCCATTCGCAGTAACCCCAGTTCTGCAAACCGGCGCGCCCGCATCGAACCCCTTAGTGCCCCGGACGTCTGGCATTGAGGCCGATGCCAGCGCTCCATTGCCGCCTTCATCGTCCCAGGTGGTGTCGCTCACCGACGCGGGCGACCGTGTGCGCGTCCGGGTCCAATCGCGACCTAGCGGAGCTAGGCTTTATCGTTTGGGCCGTGAGTTCGCGAGAACGCCGATCACCATCGAGATCGCCCGTGGCGATCGGCGAGTCTTCGAGGTCGGGACGCCAAGCCTCGGCACCCGCCGTATCGCGATCGATGGCACGAAACCCGAGATCATGGTCACGCTGGCGGCCGACCCGCCGCCCCTGAGCCCCGCCCAGTCACCCGGGCCTGTCGATCCGAACGGGTGAGGCACTTCCCCAGGCCCTCGCCACGACGACGCAAGAGAGCAACGGTCAGATACCGGTACCTCTTCCCACCGGACCATCTTGCCCCATAGACTCTTTGCCAACAGAAGGTTCCTAGCATCCTGGAGGCTATCACGATGGCAAAGACGGCATTCAAAGGCAATCTGGTGAACACGGTGGGGGAGCTGCCACAGCTCCACACCCCTGCGCCTAGCTTCGAGCTGGTCAGCTCGAACCTCGAGTCGGTGAGGCTCGAGAGTTTGGCCGGCAAGAAGAAGGTGCTCACCGTCAATCCGAGCTACGACACAGGGGTCTGTCAAGCCACGGCGCGTTCCTTCAATCAGCGCATAGCCACACGCGGAGATGCCTCAGTGCTCTTGGTGAGCGCGGACCTTCCATTTGCCCAGAAGCGCTTCTGTGAGGCGGAAGGGCTGAAGAATGTCATCTCACTCTCATCATTCCGGAGCAGCTTCGGAAACGACTACGGGCTCACGCTTGTGGACGGTGTACTAAAGGGTTTGCTGGCGAGGGCCGTGATCGTCCTCGACGAGGCGAACTCGGTGAAATACGTGGAACTCGTCCCGGAGATCACCACCGAGCCCAACTACGAAGCCGCGCTGCAGGCGCTCTCCGCCTAAAACCTTGAAGTGAGGTGTGTTGCCCCCGTCTGGAGCAGCGCATCCTTCTTCTGGGTTGCTGGCTCTCATGGTTGAGATCGAATCCAGCTCGGGTTTCAACCATGATGACGACCAGCTTTCTTGGGCTGTTTGCCGCAGGTCTTCTGACCTTCGCTTCGCCGTGCATTCTCCCACTCTTGCCCCTCTATTTGGGGGTTCTGGCGGGTGCGAGCGGCGGTACGGTTCAGAATCCGGCCCGGGTTCGCCTGGCCGGCATCGGTTTTGCTCTGGGACTCGGTCTTGTCTTCGTCACGCTGGGTTTTCTTGCCTCTCGTGCTCTTTCGGTGCTCGGGGCACACCGGGATCTCCTCCAGATTGGAGCCGGGGCACTCATCATTCTGTTCGGAGTTCACCTGCTTGGTCTGCTGAAGCTACCCGGAGCGGATCGTGAGATCCGGCCGCTCCTTTCCCGCATACCGAGTGTAGGGGGCTTCTTTGGGGGCCTTCTGTTCGGGGCAGCATTCGGGCTCGGATGGACACCCTGCGTAGGTCCAGTGCTCGGAGCAGCCCTCGGCTACGCAGCCAGCACCACCGCCGATCCCAGGGTCACTGTCTGGTTGCTCAGTGCCTACGCTCTCGGCCTCGCCACACCGCTGGTGGCGGCGGCCTTCAGCGCTTCCCGAGTGCTTGGCTTGGCACGACGGCTCGTGTCACGCACGCAACAGATCTCGCGCGTCATGGGTATCGCGATGGTGCTCTCGGGAGCTGTGTACGTGGTCAGCGTTCTTCCTCACACCGAATCCACATCCTGTGAGTCTTCGGCAACTGCCTGTGAGACCGACCTCCAGAATTCGGGACTTCAAGCCACCGCATTACCCTCATTCGACGGACCGGCACTGATCCAGTTCTCCAGCCACGATTGCAGCGTCTGTGAGCGGATGCGCCCACTGATGGATGAACTCGAGCGGCACTGCGATTCCGAGCTCGTGCGGCGCATTGACATCGACGCTCCTGCTGGTCGCGCTCTGGCTGCACAGCTCGGGGTCCACCACCTCCCCACCTTTCTCACCGTCGACCAGAATGGCACGGAAACCTCGCGCAGCGTCGGCGAACTCAGCCGAAAGGAGCTGATCATGACGCTCCAGTCGCTCAACCCCGAGCAGTGTCGCTCGCTCTAGCCCTGGCTACTCAGCACAAAGCTCGAACTTCCCACGCCTTGGATCGAGCATGAGATAAGAAAGACAGCCCTCAGAGCAGCTCCCACTGTTCAAGTACAAATGGTTCTTGGAGACCACACGCTCCGCAACGTGAGTGTGTCCTGTGATCACAACATCCGCCTCCATCTCGAAAGCTCGCGCGAGAGCCCAACGGCGGAAGCTGTCTTGTTCACATCCCACGCGGCTCCGACAGATCCAGGTATCCAGCCAGGTGCCCACTCGGTAGGGGAACGTCCAGCCGAGTCGTCTGGTCAAACCCCCACCCCATACCAAGAGCTCCGAAATCCACCGAGCCCGCCGGATCAAGAAGTCGTGCTGGTGCCCATGGGTAAAATGGAGGCGGCAGCCATCGAGAGCCAGTGTCAGCTCAGTCTCTGCGCCCATCACTCCACGGCTGACCAGATCGTGATTTCCAGCCAGATATCGATACTTAGGGCCCTCGAGGCGCCGAGCAATCTCAGGATGGGCCTCGCGGGCCTGGCGGAGCGCCCCCGCATGATCAAAGGGCTGCTCCGGCGTCAGGGTCTCCCAGATGTCACCGAGCAAGATCACCTGATCAAAGCCACGTTCGAGCCTCCTCAGAAAGGTGAGAAACCTCGAGTCGCTGTGCCCAAACACGTCAGTCGAATCCTTCGGGCCCAGGTGAAGATCAGAGATTACGGCAATCACAGCGCTTGACCTTTCACGGTAGATTGTAGTTCTGCGACCATCCTTCCCTCCAGAAGACACATGCGCGTGACGGTCCCGCGTCCTTCACGAAACATCCCTCTCTGCCCCGATCACGGACCATCACGTCATCGAGATGTTGCCAAGACGTGACTGTTTCGTACTTCGTGTGTTGCTCGACCGTGTTCCACTTTACCCCCGTGAGCACCTCAATCGTGTTCTTGTGGATGACCTGGCTGTGTGTTGCTTATGGTCTATTCTGTCAACGAGCCGTCTTTGCGCTCTATGGGCGTCGCCATCGCTTGGTTCGTGGAACCACGCCCATCAGCGTACTGCGCCCCCTCCGAGGCGTCGACGACGAACTCTGCGCAAATCTAGAGAGCCTGTGCCGCCAGGATCACCCTTGTTTCGAGCTGATCCTGTGCGCAGCCGACCCCGACGACCCTGCGCTTCCGGTTGCCGAAGAGATCGCTCGCCGATACAGAGGCGTCAACCTCCGAATAGTCTCAGGAGAGTGGAGGGAAGGGGCCAACCCCAAGGTTCGCCTACTCCGCACCATGCTCGGACTGGCACGCCACCCGGCGATTCTGATCTCGGATTCGAACGTGCGCGTTGCCCCAGACTATCTGAGCGTGATGGCTGGTGCCCTCGACGAACCAGGCGTTGGTCTGGTGAGTAACCTGATCCTCGGAGAAGGGGAGAGATCCCTCGGCGCGCACCTCGAGAATCTCCTCTTGAACACAGCGATCGTCGGGGGCATCGCCGGCTGCGCGGAAGCGACTTCTCACCCCGTGGTGATGGGAAAATCGATGCTGTTCTCGCGAACCGCACTCGCTCAGGCGGGAGGCTTTGGCAGTGTGGCCGACGTGCTCGCTGAAGACTACCTGCTGGGCGTTTCCGTACGCAACGCAGGATACCGCGTACGCACGCTGGGGCACCCGGTGTACACGGTGAACCGAAGCTGGACGATTCTTCGCACGTTCGGCCGACACCTGCGCTGGGCGGTGATCCGTCGCTCGATTGCGCCCCATTTCTTCGGGCTCGAGCTACTCGGACACCCCGAGTTGTTCGCGATAGCCACCCTCCTTGCTGCCTCGAGCACACCTGGCGCCGACACCGGCGTCAGGCTCGGAGCCTTGAGTGCCCTCGGGCTCTCTGGGCTAGCTACCAGCCTCTTGCTGTTCAGACTGTGTGGGGTGCGCCGTGGGCTCAAGCTGATGATGCTCTGGCCAATCGGCGTCGTACTCAGGTTCGCCGTGTGGTCAAGTGCATGGTTCACGAGTCGGGTCGATTGGAGGGGCATCGTCTACCGGGTAGGACGCGGCTCGCGCCTGACCCCGAACCGGGAAGCGTTGGTCCGAGATCGCTCTGAGAATGTGAGGTGGGCGTGACTCGAGATGGTTCGGCACGGCCAAGCCCCATGATTGTCTCACTCGAAATGGGCTACGGGCACCTGCGCGCAGCCCTGCCACTCGCTGACGCGTTCGGCAGCCCGGTGGAACTAGCCGACTCTCCTCCGCTCGCCGTGATGGCGGATACCGCGCTGTGGCGAACCATGCGCTCGTTCCACAAGCTCCTGTCACGTCCAGGCCCCTTTGCGCTGCTCGAGCGCCCCGCCAATGCCTTGATGGATCTGGTGACGGAGATTCCACCTTTGCTCGACTCGCGCCAGGGAACCGCTCCCGATCTCGCCGTTCGCATCCTCGATCAGGTGCTCGCCTTCGGCCTCGGCGACAACCTGGTTCGGGCGCTCCGGCGGCAGGGACGGGGCATCCTCACTACATTCTACGGGCCGGCACTGATCGCCGATCGTGCCGGCATTGAGCCGGTATTCTGCGTCGTCACGGACGCCGACGTACAACGGGTTTGGGTTCCGCCCAACCCCTACCGGAGTCGTATTCACTATTTTGCACCCAGCCCCCGGGTGGTGCGGCGCCTCTTCGCCTACGGCGTTCCACGAGAACGAATCTCGCTCACGGGCTTCCCTCTCCCGTATGAGTTCTCTTCCGAGCCAGGTCGAGAGGCGCTCCGGCACGCTACCGCGCGTCGGATCGTGCGCCTCGACACCGAGGGGAGCTTCGTGCAACTGCACCGCCCCATGCTCGAGCAGCTTTTCGGTCCTCTCCCCCTCGAGGAGCGGGGACGCCCCATTGAAATCGTCTTCGCGGTTGGGGGAGCGGGGGCTCAGGTGGACCTGACCGCACTCTTCCTCGAGAGACTCCGCGATCATCTGGTGCGCGACAGGATTCGGCTGCATCTGGTCGCTGGGACACGCAAGGAGGTCGCCGATGCCTTCCTCGAGCAGCTCGAGCGAGCGCGGCTGGCGAGCGCGATCGGTACCCAGGTGAGCGTCCTTTACGCCGAAGACTTCAGCAAGTACTACCGAAGCTTCAACCGCCTTCTGGCGCGCTCTGATGTTCTGTGGACCAAACCCTCAGAGCTTAGTTTCTACGCAGGACTCGGGATTCCGCTCGTGCTCACCCACCCGGTAGGGACACACGAACGCTACAACCGGCGCTGGCTTCGCGAGCAGGGTGCGGGCCTGAAGCAGAGGCGCCCCGATCATCTCCCCACTTGGTTCGACGAGTGGTGCGCCGATGGAACCCTGGCCCAGGCCGCTTTCTCAGCCTACATTCGGATCCCCCGGGATGGGACGCTCCGAATTGCCGAGGCCGTGCAGCAGTCCCTCCGCACCGGAGAGGCCCGAGCTAGCTCGAGCGAGCCTGAAGCGCCTGGGCTCCAAGGCTGCAAAATCGACTAGCGCCTCGGACGGGGGCGGTTCGTTCGTTCACGGTGTCGCCGAGAGGTAGTCCGACCAGCGAAGAGCAGCATCGCCAGCATCACCAACAGCTGCCCGCCCTGTCCGCCGGTGCGCGATCCTACGCGGCACCCACAGCCAGCATCATCGCCTCCACCAGCCTCGCCATCGCCACTCTCCGACGCGCCAGCGGACGCCTGACCGACGTCAGAAGCGCCACTTTCGCCGCCTTCGGACTCGGTGCCACCGCTCCCTCCTACGCCGGTGACAAAAGGAGCCTCATCGGTACTCATCACCACATGCGACACGGACAGCGGAGGCAGCGTGAGCGTGAAAGCGTTGTCCATCACCGACACGGCCGGCAGCTCCACCAGCGAGGCACTTGATTCGTCGAGTCGCACCACGCGCGCCGAGGCGTAGGCCGATGAGTGGTCGATGCTCACGTTCGCGGTCTGCTCCGAAGTGAGATGGCGGTTGATCAGAACAATGTGGAGCTGCGTCGGGTCGTCACTGTCAATGGCCGCGTACACAGGAACGTTGACCACATCACTGGTGGTGGCAGAAACGCTCAGATCTCCGTAGCGCGACCCGGCCCCGTCATAGTCGAGGAAGAGCTGGAACGCAGCGTCGGTGTACGCTCCCGGATCCCCCCAACGAGAAGCGAAGTAGAGGCCCTCCCGCCCGAAGACGCCCAGCGCGTCCGCCTGTGCGATGCCACCAGAAATATGGTCGGCAGCGCCGAAGTCGTACTCGGTGATGGCAAACTTGGTGCCAGGATACCTGGTATCGATGTAGCGCTTGACTCGTGGAATCAACTCGATGGCGGGACTCCACTCCGTAATCCAGCTGTTCTCGCCGACGGTCGGATCGGTCTCGGAGTAGTCGTATCCAGGATCCCACAGCGACCGGGTGGATTGGACGCGAGCACCAGCGTTCTCCGTCGAACCTGACTGGATCCGCAGGTCGTTTCCGCGAGCTTCGCTGTAGTAGTGCAGATCGAGCACATCCAGAAGGCGGAGCCCCGAGTCCCTGGAAGCCTCAGCCATCTGCTCAAGGAAGTACTCGACGTACCACTCGTAGTCCGCCGCGAGAGCATCCCAATCTGGTGCACCTTGCAGGTTGACGTAACCCGAGTAGCCATAGGAAACGAGGCCGAAGGTCTCCGCACTTGGATCCACAGACTTGATGGCTCGAGCGAGCGCCACACTCCGTTCGACCAACTCGGCGGCTCCAACGGATTCGGGGTGGATCCGAGGATGGGTTCCCGCCCAAAGATCCGGCTCATTGTCGAGGGAATAGCCTCGTACGCCGCCTTCGGCCGCCGTGCCATAGCGGTCGACGAGAAACGCGACCAGCTCATCCATGTACACGCGGTCATCGGTCAGATCCGGCGTCAAAGACAGTGCATCACCTTTGGTGAACTCGACCTGGATCCATCGACTGGAAGGGGCGGCGTCGGATTCGTCCACCGTTCCGTCACCGTCCGCCGAGACGTAGCCAGCCATCTGGAGCGTGAGCAGGGCATAGGCCCTAAGCTCCATGGCCTGATCGACGAACTCTGTCATTGTTGCGCCGGGTTCGCTGCAGGTACTCGGCTGATCGCAGAGATAGGTGTCGCTGCTGTGGTTCCAGTCGGAGCCAGCGTTCGAGAAGTTGTTCTCCCAATTGTATCCGGTGAGACGGTTGCCGCCGGAGCGTACGGCGCGAAACTCCACAGGCGAAGTGCCGCGTTGGTTCGTGCCATAGATGTAGGGACTGATCGGAGACTGTCCCTGGCTAGGCTCGATCTGGATCTCAGCCGCCGCTGCGGTGGAACCCAGAGCCGACAAGCAAACCGCCACCGAACAAGCAAAGGGGAAGCGCGTGGTCATCTCACCCAAGATGGCTGATTGTGCCGAACCAGGCGAAGACGACACGCGTGATTCACCTCTTCTGGGGATTTTTGGGCTCTTTGGGCGGCAAGGGGGCGGGTAGCGAACGGTCATTGACCGCGGGCACCATCACATTTTGCGGGGTCGGGGTCCAAAAACGCATTGACGGGGTGGCTGCCAGCGGAAATGCTGTGCTCCCACCATGAAGAATCGTTTCCTTTCGGGACTTTCTGCCGTGCTCGTCACCGTGTCCGCTGTCTCGAACTGCGGGGGTGGAAGCAGCGAGCGAGCGGACGGGTCTGGGGGAACTGGCGGCGAAGGAGATGGTGACACAGTGGAGATCACAACTCTCTGGGACCTGCACGGTATCGTCGGCACGGGCCAAAGCCTGTCAGTCGGAACCACACCGATCACGTCGAGCGAACAACCGTATCAGAACCTGAAGCTCGACCTTGGGGGCGCTACCATTCCCCCCTGGGACGCTAGCCAATCAGAGCTGGCGTTGGTGCCACTCGTGGAACCAATCCGCCCTTTGTCGACAACCTGGCCAAGCCCCTACCCAGGGAACATCGGTGGTGAAACACCCCACTCAGCCATGGCCAATCAGATCACGTGGCTCACCAAGAAGGCTGCTGGACAAGACGCTGACTATGTCTCCGTTCACTCGGTGGTTGGTGAGAGTGGGCAGGGGATGGTGGCACTGAACAAACAAGCTTCGGACACGACCGGCGAGACCGGACGCGCGTACGCGGCGACGCTCTTCGAGGCAGAAGCCATCACTCGCATCGCAGCTGCCGAACAGAAATCCTACGGGATTGCCGCGATCGTGATGACCCATGGGGAAACAGACTCAGGCAGCAGCACTTACAAAGAGGAGCTGATCCAGCTGCACGCGGACTACAACACCGACCTTGCCGCGATCACCGGGCAGGAGCAGGCAATTCCGATGTTCTTGACTCAACAGTTCGCCTATCCGAGTTCAGCTGGAACGACCTCGGTGGCTACCCAGGCCCAGTGGGAACTCGGTGTCGAGCGCCCGGGGGACTTCGTGTGCGTCGGTCCGAAGTACCAATACCCAGGGCATGGAGACGGCGTGCACCTCTCGTCGGAAGGCTATCGGCAGTTGGGCGAGAAGCTGGGACAAGTGTACTTCGAGAGGTTGGTGCTGGGCCGCGATTGGCGCCCCCTCGAGCCAATTTCGGTGAGTCGTGACGGGCGCAACGTGATCGTGAAGTTCCACGTGCCCGTGCCTCCGCTGACGTGGGACAACACTCTGCCTTCTCCGACCAACTGGGGGGAGGCCCAGGGGTTCGAGCTTCGTCGCCTGAACAGCCGCGTCGGCATCGCCTCCGTCGCGCTCAACGACGACACGGTGGTGCTGACGGCAGCGGCCGATCTTCCAGCTGAGGATCTCTTCGTGTCCTACGCGATGACCGCCGAGTCGGTACCGCTCAGCGTGGCCTCCCAAGCAGTTCGCTGGGGATGCCTCCGCGACTCGGATCCGTTCGTGGGAAGCTCGACGGGCGTGGCACAGCCAAACTACGCGGTGGCCTTCACGATGCCTGTGCCCTGAGCACAACTTGTCCTTGCCGGAGCACACCATTGCCCCAGAAATGCTCCGTCTGGGCTACGCCGGCCTTTGCTGCCTCGGTTCTGCTCAGACCGTGTCATCCCCTTTTCAACGTCCATCCGAAGCAGCGAAGAGCCGTTCCTGTTGAGCCGGTCATCAAGCCGGAACAATCCGTGATCGTCTGGGCGTGGATGAGCATGAGAGTGCATGCGTCCTGATCGTCATCCAGCGTTGCTTCCGATCCTCATTCTCTGCCTCGTACCAACCGCCTGCGGAAGCGGCGAGGGATCCGAAGATCTCGGTTCGAGCGGCGTCGGCGGTTCTGCAGCACCGATTTCGGTCGGTGGAACAACCAGTTCTTCATCAGGTGGGATACCGAACGGTGGTGCGACAGTCGCGACTGGAGGGGTGACCTTTGCCGGAGCCTCGAGCATCGCAGGCTCGACGGGAAATGAGGGGATGGGGGGGGCGGGTGGTCTGCCCGGTGCAGGAGGACACCTGGGTGAAGGTGGGGCCTTGGGTATTGGCGGCGTGAGTTCCGGGGGAGCGGCTTCGGGCGGCGCTCCCACCGAAGGCGGCGCTCCCACCGAAGCCGGCGCTCCCACCGAAGCCGGCGCTCCCACCGAAGGCGGCGCTCCCACCGAAGCCGGCGCTCCCACCGAAGGCGGAAGCACGGGAAGCGGTGATTGCGAGACGTTGATCACCGACCCCAACATCAACTGGCGGGAGTCCTCGCTCACCACCGATCAAGAGATCGTGGAGTGCCTGAAAACCTCCCTCGGCACGCCGGTGGGCTACGGCGAGAATGCCACGGGTGGCTATGATCCGGGGGGCACAAGTGAGCTCATCGTGATAACGCGACAGTCTGAGGTCTCGGTGGAGCAGCAGCTCCTCGATGCGATCAGCGTCGAGACGCCCAAATGGATCGTCTTCGACAAGCGGGACTTCGCGGAGCCCACCGAGATCGCTCTTTATCGCCTTTGGTGCGACGATAGCTCCGTTCAGGCCGCGCTCGGCATCTCAGGGCCGGAACTCTGCCTCGATCACCGAGCCTGGTGTTCGGCAAACTCCGTCGCCGATGCCGATTGTCTCGAGGAATTCTTCAACGTGCGACTCAATGACTCTGCGCTCCCTATTCGCGTGAGCCAAATCCACTCCAACACCACCATCGACGGCCGACAGGCTCAGCCCGTTTTCCTGTTCAGCGGCTTCAAGATCGGGGCCGACAGCGACAGCCAGCCAACCCACACCGACACCAACCTGATCGTCACCAACCTGTTGTTCCAGGGCGCTGGCCACAACGAAGATCACGGGCTCGATCCAGACATGGTGCGCTCCACCGGCAATTCCTCGGACATCTGGATCCACCAGAACACCTTCGACCTTACCGGCGACTCGGCGTGGGATGTCAAGGTGGGCGCGCACAACATCACCATGTCTTCGAATCTGGTCCGAAACGTCCAGCGCACATGCCTGCATGCCTCCGGCGACAGCGAGACGGTGAGCACCTCGATCACGACCACCATGCATGGCAATGCCTTCGTCACCACGGATGACTTGTTCGACTACTTCGGACAAGGAGGGCGGCGCGTCCCCTTGATCCGCTTTGGGAAGTCACACATGTTCAACAACGTCTTCTTCAACTACCGAAGGCAGGTAGTGAGCGTGCGGGTGGGAGCACGGCTCAGAATGGACGACAACATGTTCCTGATCAACGCGGCTTCGGCCGAATCGCGTGACGATGACCTCGCGTACTACGTCGATGAACTCCTCACCGGATTCGAGGAGGATGGCGGCGGCCTCCTGGTCGAGAACAGCTTCGTTTGGCTCTCAGACGCGACGTGCCGCCTCGATCCATCGGGGTCGGGCGATCTCTCGGCCAGTTACGGAACCACTCCCGACATGCTCGCGGACTACTCCGCGACGTCCCAGGCCACCATCGAGGTAAACCGCCTCGAGCCGGGAGCTGAGCTTGCTGACTACGTGTTTGCGACCGCTGGTCACGGCAAGCTTGCGCCCTTCAACTCACCGCTCAGTCTTGGGCAGGACGCAATCCTTGCATCAGGACGAGGCTCCTGCCAAAAGTAGGCGTTAAGGAGCTAAGGTCGGTAACGCTCCCCGGTCAGCGTCAAGCGATCGCCCGTGCGCCCACCGAACAGGATGAACTGGTTCTTCACCCAGAGACCAATGCCATCACGGTGGTCCTCTCCCGAGGGCCACGGTGGAATGGTGTACCAGCTCTCACTCTTCCGAACGTACCGGACTCCGTCGTGACGCACCTGACCCGACGCGTCGATCCCACCCAAGAAGGCGACCTCATCGGGGCGAATTGCAAAGCCCCAACCGAAGCGCCCTGGCTCGCTGGTGCGGCCCTCGGGAGGCTGCGCCGCGGGCATCGGCATCCAACCCTGCGCGTAGCGGAGCCCCTCGTTTGTTACACCGTCAGCGGTGTTGCCTCCCCAAATGTAGAGGTGTTCTCCATCCCATGCCCCGAACGCGTGCGAACGCGGCACAAGCCCCGACTCAAGCATCGTCCACGTGTTGTTCGTCAGATCGAAACGGCTCGCAAGTGGCCGTACGGCACCAGCCGCATCTCGGCCACCGAAGATCCAGAGGTCCGAGGCAGCTGAGATCGCTAGGGTTCCCTCGGTTATGGTTGGCGCACCCCAGCTGCTCATCCACTCCCAGGAGAAGCTGGCACCATTGAACACTTCTCCCCCCGGGACCGGTCGGCCCTCAGGTGAGGTTCCGCCGTAGAACGCGGTCCGGACACCATCGGTCGCCGTGAGCGCACCGATCCGAGATGTCCAGGCCGGCGGAAGTGGTTGCCACGTCCCAAGGACCAGATCGTACCGCGCTCCCGCGACTCCATAGGCGCAGCGGGCGCCTGTCTCGCCTCCGAAGACGAGCACGCCTCCGTCGACAGCCACGGCGCTCGAGCTCACCCGTGGGTTCGGGGTTGTGTCAGCGAGCTCGACCATCTCCCACCGGTCATCGTTCGGATCGTAGAAGGCCGCAGAATTCAACTCGTTGCCAAACTCGTCGCGACCCCCAAAGACGAAGAGCCGATCTCCCACGACCGCGAAGGCTGCCTGCTCACGTGCCGCGAAATCCAGAGGAGGGGGCGCCATCCCAAGCCACACCTCTGCCCCGGCGACCCCAGTAGTCACGAGCGGCTCGCCGTCAGCCGTTCCACCCTGTCCCAGAGCTACCATCCCCGGCTCGGCCTCATCAGCCCCAGACTCGACGGCAAAATTCTCGTCGAACAAGCAGGCCGAGAGCAAAAGGCAGATGCCCCAACACCACCACCCTTTCGGCAGCTTCATCGGAAGGCTCCTTGCACCACAAAACCTGCCGGTGTCACACTCGCTCTTGCGTGCGAAGAACGAGTGTCACGACCCCACAACAGATAGCTGCCGACGCCGGCAGAGAGGAGACCTGTTCCTAGGCTAACGTAAGCGAGCGTACGGTGGAGACGAAACGCACTGATGTCGTCGGCGTATTCTTGGGGGCAACCTGGTGTGCAGACACTCTCGAGTTCGCTCTTCTCGCTCTGGGCCACGACGAAGAAGACACCAGAAGCAGCGAGGGCCAGGCCTCCGCTCACCAAACCCACCATTCCTGCGACAGGCAGAGGTCGCTCTTCGCCCAAACCGGGCTCCGAGTCCGTCATCAGTTCACGCAGCCGACGGGCGGGCTCGACGAGGGCAACCGGCCGGAGTTCGATGGCGAGGGTCGCCTCCTCGCGCACCTTGAGGCTGATGGTGCGCTCCATCGGCACATAGCCCGGAGCCACCGCCCGCACTAGGTGCTCCCCGGGATCGAGGGCCAGAGAACGTCCGATGTCCGGCTCGGTGAGGGCCGCACCATCCACGGAAATGATAAGGGCATCGATCATAGTCGGCACTCGAACCACCAGACGCGGAAGCATGGCGCGAATCTCTGCGGCCTCGCGCGCTGCATCGCGTTTGGCCTGAACCAGGCGAGCACTCGCATCCACCGGGAGGACCTGTGCCTCCGCCTCCGTATAAACGCTCAATGCCTCCACCAGGCGCCCCAGCTCGACCAAGCTGCGCGCCTCCATCACAAGAATGGTCGGTGCTTGGAAGTGGTGCCGAGCCTCGCGAAACCGGTCGAGTGCCTCCGCGAACCGACCGGCGTCAAACAGCTCGGCGCCAGCAATAGCCAGAGTTCGAGCGCGATCCCGGGAGGAGTCGGTCGCCCCAACGCTCTGAAGCGACGCAGTC
This sequence comes from uncultured Polyangiaceae bacterium, assembly GCA_964396375.1. Classification (GTDB taxonomy): domain Bacteria; phylum Myxococcota_A; class Polyangia; order Polyangiales; family Polyangiaceae; genus FEN-1139. The sequence goes on from CAYNEY010000039.1 coordinate 14,466, forward strand.
GAAACAGCCACAAAAACCAGGAGGGCGGTGAGGTGTCCCGCCGAGGTGACCAATGGTGTCATAAGTGACATGGACAGTTCGAAGGACGAGATAAGGGTTCTGACAGCACGGGGACTGTGACCTTGTCTCATGGTTTGCGGGCACAGAGGGCTTCACCAAGGCATGAGACTCGGCCGGCTTTTTCGTGACGTGGTTTCTGCGGGTACGCCAGTCCAGAGTTGAGATCAGCTCAAGATGTCACCGAGAGGTCACGCCGCAACACTGACCCCACCTAGGTCCGACGCACATGTCCTCCCAGTGTTTTCGGAGGAAATGCTGACCCCGAGTCGCTGACCGAAATCGCGATAACTACAAATCCTGGCGGGTGCACTAACCAGGAGTATTTGTGGACTACATCGTGGATGAAAGGGTCCCGTTTCCTCGCTCCGGGATCCCGTCGCCATGCCGCGTCATCTCAGGCTCAGGGCAACGCATTCGAGTATCACCCAGTCGTTCGGAGCTTCTCCGGACGACGATCCCGAGGCTCTGCGCGTTACACGCAAACCGGGCACGATGGCACAGCAACCTGCAATTACAGGGCTCCTGGTTTCGTCGAAGGCCGTTCCCCACGCACTCGGTTCGCAAGATCAGCGTGTCGCCCCCGAGGGTAGCTGCGAAGATACGCTTCGGCGATCTCCTTCGCGCGCGGATCTCCCATGGCAACGGCCGCCTCAATGGACAGCGCACGCGCCTCCTCAGCGAAGATCCCGTTCGGGTGTTGGCGCAGGTAGCGCTCGAGGGTGCGCCGGGCATCGGCCGGATCACGGCGCCTGCGCAATGCGTCGATGGCGGAGCGGATCAGGGCTGGATCCTCTCCGGGAGTCAATACCGTCTTGGTTTCCCGGGCATTCGGGGATACCGGTGGCATGGTCACGCGAGGCGACACGGCCATGCCCTCATTGTCCGTCCGGTTCGATTCGCGATTCGGGTCCTGGCTTGAAACAGCGGGGAGGCTCGGCGAGACCTGGCGGTCCAACCCGAGTTTCGGCACCGAGTCGACAGCTTCTTTTGCCACTGCCGGGAGCACTCGGTCGAAGCTGTAAGACGAAACCAGCGCGGCCATCGCCGAAGCTGTGCCCAACACCACCCCGGCGGTCACCAAGGCCCTCAGCACCATAGTTCTCCGCGATCTGACCCGCGTGAGTTGCACAAAGATACGTCGCTTGCGGAATGGGTCGGTGGCCGTCGGCTCAATCGCCCTCAAGAACCCGTCGAGCAGCTCGTCTGCGGCATCGGGAAGCCCATTTCTTCGCAGCTCCGTGCTCATCGCACACCTCCTCCCCCGGACTTGGTCTCGAGCGCGGCGAGCCTACGCTTGAGCTTGTGCCGAGCCTTGTGGAGCCTCGTCCAGATCGTGTTCAACGGAACCCCCTCGAGCGCCGCGATCTCCTGGCCCGAAACCTGCTCGATCTCGAACAAGACCAGAGCCCTTCGCTCGGCGTCCGCCAGCCCCTCCAACAAGCCCAGCATCAGCCTGCGTTTTTCGCGGGTCTCGAGCTCCGCGAGCGGCCCACCGGATCCCCCGCCGAGTTCATCAGGCACGCCTTTCTCGAAGAACACCATCCTCTTTATCCATCTCAGGCGCCTATAATCGCGCACCTTGCGCCGAGTGATCGCGTACAGCCACCCGGGCAGATTGCCTCCGTCGAAGTCAGGCAGTCGCCGATGAACCACAAGGAAGACCTCCTGAACCAGATCGTCCCGGTCGGCCTCTGGACCGCCCATCGCGCGAATCCATCTTCGAACCTCGTCGAACCAAGCCTCATACACCACCTCGAACGTGGGAGGTTCCCACTGCTCGTTGATAACCTCCGTGTCTCGGCTAATCTCTTGGGAAAGGGGTTGAATCGACACGACCTTCTCCAGAAACGACCGACGTCTTGGACGAACCGCGTGACCTCTCCCATAGAGTATCGCCTTTCTTCGCTTTCTGCCACGCGGGACCTCGCGCGGTCAGCCGCGCGGGACCTCGCGCGGTCAGCCGCGCTCCTCCTCGGCCTGACGTGCCAGAGTGTGGGGGCTGCTCCTGACGATTTCACGGAGGCTGGATTCGTGGTGAGCACGAGTGAGTGCCCGCAGGCCGAGGAGGTTGGCGCCGAAATCCGCCGATTGATCCCGGAAGCACATCTCGCTCAGCTCAGCGCTGACCTGCGGGTGAAGCTGTTGGATGGTGGAGAGACTCTGGAGGTGGTCTTGATGCGAGCCGGTGAGACCACGTCTCGCACCTACCATGATCCGGCCCGGGACTGCCCGCGCCGTGCCGCCTTCGCCTCCGTGTTCGTCACGCTCGCTCTCATGCCCCCCGATGCCAGCTGGGAGCCTGAAGCCAGAGCCGCGCCACAACCACCTTCTCCTCCCCGGATCACCGTCGCCGGAGCGGTCAGCCCCACAGCAGACTTCGAGCCGGCGCGCCTCGAACTCAGCGCGGGCGTGCTCGGCCGTGGAGCCCCACCTCTATTTCACGGATTACCAATGGCGAGCCTTGGGGCCGGTGCCCGCGTTGCGGTAACCACAAAAACGCTCACACCCTTTGCGAGCTGGGTTTACTCGAACCCGACCGATTTCGAACTCGATCGGATTCGTGGTACGTTCCGTCGCTGGTCGTTGGCAGCCGGACTCGCTTGGCGTGCTCGGAAGCAGTGGCCGAGGCTAGAACTCTCACTCGCTGCTGTGGCTGCTTTCACAACGGCAACCGGCCATGAGCTTTCGCGACCTCGAACCAGTAGAACCACCGAGTGGGGGGTGCGCGGTGGGTTGTCTGCGATTCTGACGCAGGCTCGCCTGGCGCCCTTCGTGGCTCTCGATCTGGACGCCTATCCCCGACCAAGCGCGATCCGTGCTGCACCGCGGGGCGAGCTTGGAACCACCCCCCCGCTCGAGGTCGCAACCACTGTCGGCGTGAGGCTCACATGGTGAGAATGGCCGTGCTGCTGGCTGGGTTGCTGCTCGGGTGCACCGACTCCCTCGACATCGGCTCCGACGTCCTGTGGTCCGCCGGCCACGAAGATGCCACGTTGGTCGAGTGGACAGACGACCAGAGCGGCCAATCGTATGCGGTGGGGAGCGAGTCGAGCGTCGAGGTCATTCCCGATCCCACGGAGCGGTCGCGTCACCTGGTTCGGTTGCATGCCTCCGTCGGCGAGGAGACGGACACAGGCGCAGGATTGTGGAGGATCCTCACGCAACCGGAGCCAGCCTACTACGCCGCACGCTTCTACCTCCCCGAGCCGCTCTCGCCCAGCACCATGGTGACCGTGCTTCGTTTCCGATCCACAGCTCCCGAAGAGGTCGGAGACGAGTTCATGGGGGTTGATCTCGCGCTCCGGACCACGCCAACCGGAGAGCACCTGCTCACGCTGATCCACCAGCGTCAGGCTTATCTCACCTCTGCCCTACCAGAGCCAACACCCTACGTCCCAAGCCAGCAATGGTTTCATCTCGAGGTACGGTTTCATCATGCACTCGACGCTGCTGGTCTGATCCGGGTGTGGCTGGATGGAAGGCTGGTGTACGACGTGGCCGGTCGCGTGACGGCTGAGACAGACCAGCTCTATTTTACCCCCTGCGACGTACTTCCGTCCACCGCCCCATCACCTGTGACTGTCTACGTCGACGACGTAGTGATCGGTCGGAGCCGCATCACCCCCGAGGGTGCACCCGACGACTGAAGCCTTTCACGGGCGCTCGGCTAGGACACGCTCAGGCATCGCTAGAGCGACACCGTCCCCAAGCGTGGCGTGATTGCCGTTACCCGAGCGATCGAAGGCGGTCACGCCCTCCATCTCATCAAAGCCGAGAGTGATGACCAGCTCGGGAGCGGACAGCACGCCCCGGTTCCGAATCTCGTTCTCGAGTTCCTCCCGAGTCCGCGCCACATTCCAGATCCTGAATTCGTCGAGCTCCCCCGCGTACGGTCGAAGAGCGCCATCGACGGTACCGAGCCACCCGGACGTGGGAGAGTGGTTGTTTGGGCTGGCGCTCCCACTTCCAACCAGGACCCCGTCGACAAACAACGAATGCGTCACCGTGTCGTAGACATACGCGAGGTGGTGCCAACGCCCCGCTTCAAGCGTCCCTTCGGCCTCGACCATGGTCTCCGGCCCCCATATTCGAGCCAAGACCGGGGCCCCTTGCGCCGAGAGCCGGAACTCTTCTCCACTGTCCTCCCGGCGCAACGTGACCAAAGCCATTTCGCGTCCCAATGCAGCAGGGCGCACCCAAAGACTAAGGGTATGCGCCGAGATCGGCAGCGGGATTCGGGCAGTACCAAAGGTCAGGTAGTCATCGACACCATCGAAGCGAAGCGCCAGATCCTCCCGGCCTGGCTCAGGAACGCTGTCGGACAGCGACTGCTCGGGCGGGCTGGGATCCGTACAGGCGCACAGCACCGTACCGAGCAGGAGGATTCTGAACGCTACGCGCATGGCGGAGAAGCAATCCTACCACATCTACCAGAGACCACGGATCCCATGAGAAAGCACGGTATCTCAGGGGAGGCGTGGCGCCAGGCGGATGGTCGGGTTCGCTGGGAGCGTCATCCCGTCCCCAAGGAAATAGTCCACCATCAGCGACTGCCGATAACCGTGCGTCGCCATGCCATTGCGGTACTCGGGGTTGTGCGGGAGCGTGTACAGGCGGATGTCTGAAGGGTAGGTAGTAGTCACAATCCGCATCTCGGTGTGCTCGGGGCTCTCGAGCAGCACTTCTTCCCGCCAATCGCCCAGGATGTCGCCGTAGAAGGGCACGGCGTCCCGTGCCGAGTAAAGCCCAGGCAGGTTCTTCTTGAACAGGAAGTTCTTGCGCCCTCCCGCCTCGTAGTTCCATTTTGCGACATAGGACTGATTCAGCATCTCCGAAAGTGCGTCGCCATCCCACCAGATCCGGAAGTTGGGCCAAGGCGTATCGGGCTCCGACATGATCGCAGCACCGGTCGTGTCTTTGATGTTGAACATCCCCGCGAAGGTCCAGTACTCGTAGCCCGGATACCGCGGATCGACGTCGGCAGCGACCCCACGGGCCATGTCCGCCACCTCTCCCATGTGAGTACGGAGCAGCTCCCCGGTTCGTGCATCGTAGGTGTAGAATTGGAGACCACTCGCGTTGTCCTGCTGGATACCGAAGCCTTCGAGACCTGGTCGGTCAGGATCGAGATCTCCGATGTGGAAGCGGTCACCGTGGACAGCTCCAGAAATCCCGTAGAGATAACGCCCCTCCTCATCGACCACATAACCGCCATCCGCCACCTCGTCGCGGCCATCCCCATCCAAATCGACAATCCGTTGCTGGTGGTAGTCGGCGGCGCCACCCTGGTTGCCACGCAGATACTTCCAGCGCTCAGTCAACACTCCATCTCGATAATCCCAGGCCACGATCATCAGATTGAAGCCACCGCTGCCTACCCGATTTTTGCACTTGGTGATCACGCTCGGGCGCTCCCCGTCCAAGTATCCAACGTTGAACTGGCACTGCAGATTACCGTCTGCCAAGTAGTCGGTGGGAAAGGGCGCACGAGCAAGCTCTTTGCCGGTCAGTCCGTCGAGGATCGAGAGGTACTGCGTGGCTCCGCTCCCCTCGAGCGTCGATCCATCGCCGAAAACCACTCCGGGAGCCGTTTTCACTGCAATCTCGGCGCGACCATCACCGTCCAGATCGAACACGGTAAGCCCATCCCACATGCCATTGCTCATGGTGCTCGCCCCGCCCTCGATGTTGTTCTGATCGAGACCGTTTGGTCCTGTGTCGAATCTCCACAAGAACGTGCCATCCTTCAAGTATGCATCGACCAACGGCTGGGTCGCGCTGATCCGATCGACTACGATATCATACTCACCGTTGCCATCGAGATCGCCCACCCACGCGAGGTGCACCGCCGCCCCCGCCGAGGCCGGCTCGAGTGGAATCGAGAGATAGTCCTGAACCGGGGAATTCCGTGGCAGCTCCGTGCAGTCTTCATCTACAATCGAGCTCGATTCAAGGTGGGAGGGAATCACGCAGTAGCGAGTGGTCTGGTTCGAATCCACCTCGGCATCGAGCAGGTTCGTCCCACCAGTGAGAGGTGCTTGGTTTACCTTCGACAGGGATTGTCCGCCTCGAGAACGGTAGATATCAAAGCCTGTGGAGGGAGGTTCGGTGCCGAGCAAGCGAAAGCTCAAAAATACACTCGAGCCCTGATTTATGGCCACCACGCCACGACCCAAGCATTCCATCACGCGACCACCCTCCACTCCCGCCGCGCACCGACCGCTCGGAATGCCGCCTGTTCCCCCACCTCCTCCCGCCGCAGCTCCACCAGAACCCGACGCTGCGCCCCCTTCTTCAGCTCCGCCGACACCTTCGACCAGCCCCCCTGTGCCAACCACCCCACCCTCGCCGAACGTTGCTCCCCCGAACGCATCGCCTCCCTCGCCTGGTGTGCCTCCCGAGGGTCCCGTACCTCCTCGTTCATCAGCACCAGCTCCGGAAACCCCGCCAAAACGGCCTCCCACGCCACCCTCCCCGGCACCGCCTCCCACACCAGCCCCACCTGTATTTCCGGCACCGCCCGACACGCCACCGAGTCCAAGCGTGGCTCCGCCCTCGGCCTGGTTCGTCGCACCACCCAGACCCTGCGCCACGCCACCCAGGCCCTGCGCCACGCCACCCAGGCCCTGCGCCACGCCACCCCACCCGCCACCACCAAGCGAAGCGCCCCCTCCCCCGCCAGTCTCATTGGTGGCCGTGCCACCTTCCATCACCGTCGGGAGTTCTCCGGCGCTTCCGCTGCTGCCGCGAGCCACCTCCCCCGTCCCGCTCTCGGCGCTGCATGCCGTCTGGAGAGCGAGGCCAAACAGGAGAGTAGCGTGTCGTTGATGGATCATACCGGTGCAAGGGGCAACCAATCGTGAACCTTCTCAGAAATCGGCACGTTCGGCCGATTGGTTCCCCCCGAAGCACGAACCCCGATCCGGTCGGCTCCGATCAGTGATACCGAAAGGCGTGCCCCTCCCTTCTCTCCGTGCACTCCTCGACGTCCCGTGGCCCATCTTCGAGTATCAGCGTTTCCTCGAAATGGAGTCGCGACGCTCTCCGGCCCAAAACGATCTGTTCGCCGACGATCAGGTGCGCTTTGAACCACGCCCAGAGGACATCCTCATCGCCGCCCCGGACGTTGTCGTGCACACTGCCGACCGGGGTTCGGTCCTTGAGTTCGCCGCGCATCGACTCCGCCTCGACGAGATCACGAAGAGTGACGCGGAGCGCCTGCTCGAACTCATGGATGGAAGGCGAACTGCGGCAGAGATCGGATGGATGGTTCGGGGCCTCGAGCCTTTCTTGCGAGCTGTCTTCGGCCTCTTGGTATTTGCCAAAGAGGCCGTCACAAACCTCGAAAGCGCCATCCCGGGCTGGGAGGTAGTGCGCTTTCCGTCCTCTCCCTACGCCATAGCGCGCCCTTACTGGGAGAATATGGCTGCTGTTCGCGGTGGCGCTCTCCAGCGCCTGGGACAGCTCACGGGTCCCATGGATGCGGCGCTCGAGGCGTTGCGCGAACTCCACCTTCTCGCCACACTCGGAGCATCCCTCGACACGTTCTACAAGCCCTCGAGTCCGGTCAGCGACGGAGGTGTTCGACCGGGGAGTCTCTGGGAGACGCCCACGCGACGCCTCGAACTCTCCGACTGCACACTCCTTCTGAGTGGCCCGCGCGCCAAAGTCGAGCCGATCGCCGGCGAGCGCTATCACGCGCTGGTGATGGCGTCGATCGGGGATGCCGAGGCCACCCAGGCTCCCCGTGCGTTCCGCGACGCCGAGGGAATCGATTGGGGTCAGGTGGTTCGCGGAAGAGCTCCACGCGACCCAGACGTGGCTGAGTGGTACTGCCTTCCTCGACCGCTCGGGGCCGGACACTTCGAGCGGCTGTTCGCCACATTTCGGGAGCTACTGCGTGCAGCCGAACGCGGCGACCAAAAAGCCGCGGTGGAGCACGCCGCGCGCTTTCATTGGCATTTCGTCCATCTGCACCCGTTTCGCTGTGCAAACCAGTGCATCGCGATGAACCTCATCAATGCCGGACTCTCCCCGCTCCTTCCGTCAGGACTGCCGCATCTCATCCTCGATCAGTTTGCCCTCCGCGTCTGCCTCCAGGCCTACCCGCAGTTGTTCGCTCGCGCCGTGGCCACATACTCATTCGAGTCCACGAGTGCATCCGAGCGCTATCGGCGATACCGAGAGCTGCGGCACCAGACCTTCTGGCTCATGAAGGAACTCGCTCGGTCACCCACCGATGAGGCGGCCCTCGCGCTTCTGTCGACCCATCCTGAGCAGGCGCGCGCCGCACTGTTGGCTCCCTCTAGTTGAGCTTTCGCTCACAACTCAGAGCAGAAGCGGGCGGGCACGGACACGCTTCTCGAGCACCAGGATGTCGCCGCGCTCGGGGAACGGCGCGACATACGCTTCACCACCACCATCCAAGACCTGCCGGTTCAGCCGATCCGCACGACGCCGCAATTCGGCAGCACCACCGGTATCAAACCAGGAAACGGATCGATCCAAAACCTCCCGGAACAGCCTGGCATAATCCCCCGACTGCGCAGTCGTGCGAGCGCGGTTCAAGGCAACGTCGTAGAAGCGCACCAAACGTTCGAGGAGTCGAGTTCGGCGCGGAGGCCACACCAGGGGACTCTGGTCGACATTGTTGCCAACCAGCTCGAGCCCGGGCCGCAGGAGCCCCTGCCCGATGACCTTCTCTCCCAGCTCAGTGCCAGGATAGGGCCAGAACAGCGAAAACTTGACCGCGTCCACGGAGAGCTCAGCTGTCACTCGAAGTGTCGACCAGAGTTCGGCCTCGGTCTCGCCGGGGATACCAACCATTTGGAAGACAAAAGCGTTGATGCCACGCTCTTGCAGTGTCTGGATTGCTCGGGCCACACTGGCGAGTGGAGTGCGCCGACCCAGGATGCGCTCACGCACGCGTTCACTCCCACTCTCGAGGCCCATCCGCACCATGTACACCGATGAGCGCGCGGAGAGTTCGGCGATCCGCGGCGTTATGGCCGAAGGTGACGTGAGATACACGACGGGGAGCTGGTAGCGCTGCCGATAGCTCTCGAAGAAGTCTAGAGCCCAGTCACGATCACTCAAGAACTGGTCGTCCGTGAAGGAAAAGACCCGGATCTGGGAAGCGTAAAGTCGGAGGTATTCCTGGAGTTCAGCCATCACGAGTGAAACGGGACGGCGCCGGACATAACCAAGCCGCAAACTCGACTCCGAACCCAGCGCCGACTGGTAGCGCTGTCGTAGAGGCTCGTTGAAGCAGTAGGTACAGCGCTGGGGGCAACCGCGCCCAGCATGGACATCTGCCCACCCGCGCTTGTGCTGAAGGATGCTCCGGTGATCGAACAACTCGAGATCGAGCAGCCGCGAGCGCCCGAGATCGACCGGGCTGCCGATCTGGTTTTTCACCAGCCGCTCACCATCACGCACCCACAAACCACGCAACCCGATCGGAAGGCGCCCAGCCTCGAGCTCCGCGAGGGCCTCAACCAGGCGACCGTCATCCATCTCGCCCAGGGCAACCACCTGCATCCCGGGCCAGTCGATCACTTGTTCAGGGTAGAGTGTGGTGTGCGCCCCCCCTGCCATGATGAAAGGCCGTGGCGAAAGATGCGTAGCCACCTCCACCACCTGCGCCGCGGCGGCCGCATGGTTGCTCCCGAAGGACAGCGCAACCACCTGAGCGCGACGCTCGGCAAGCCAGCGCTCAATCGCCACAGGTTCGAATGGAAACCCCAGCTGTTCGTTCACGTGCAGTACAGAAACGGCATGCCCCGCCTGCTTGAGCTCAGCGGACAGCACGGACAGACCGTGGCTGAAGCCTATCGGGGCATCATGATTGAGCCAGACGAACGAGACTCGCAGGGGATCCTCCGCGCCGGGTGAGCCGATAGCACCACTGGCTACCCCAAGCTACAATCGCGTGACCGTGGCTCTCGCGTGAACAGACAGTCCACGTAGGGTGAACCGTGCAAGAGGTGCGTGCCGCGGCACGCCACCTCGTACCCAAGGTGGCGCAAATGTAGGATGGTAGCCTCAGTGCGCGGGCGCAGCCCAGGATCCAGGAAATCATGGAACTCTACCGTAATCTGGTCGATACACCGCGCGAGCTCCGATGACAAGCGCAGGAGCAGATCCCACTCGGCCCCCTCGATGTCGACCTTCAAGAGATCTACGTGGCGTATCCCGGCACGCGCCAGAAGCTCGGGAAGCGCGATCATTTCCACCTCGATGCGACGTGTCTCACCGCGAGACCAGTGTTCACTGAAGGCTGGAAAGACCGAGTTTCCCTCAGGGATCCGGGAGAGGAAGAAAGGGACACTCGGCGAAGTCGAAGGACCTATCAGACCCTGGAACATCTGGACTTTGGGACACCGTCCAAACTCGGCAATCAAACACTGAACTAGGTACGGATCGGCCTCCACGAGCAGGATCCGTGCGTCGGGAAAACGCCCCAGAAACTCTCGGCTGAACCCCCCGACGTTGGCGCCGAGATCGACCAGAACCGGCGACTCAGGGAGCTCTGCGACAAAGCTGTGACCGCGGATCTGACATAGCTCGGCCCTCACGTCCACGCGCCTCCACTACTCTTTCTTGTAAGGATCGACGAAGCGATCGGCACACTCGCACTGCGGACAGGTCATGCCGATGATTCTCACCTCGTCCGCTTCCGCGTTGCATTGGGCCTCGGTCTTGGCCTCGAGAAGGTTCGGTCGGGGCTCGCCCTTGTAAATGCAGTGCGTGACCCACTTGCCAACGCTACAAGGTGCCTCTTTCTTGCTCTTCTCAGCCAGCAGCTTGTTCGCCTGCTCGTTCAAGTAGCTGAGCTTGCCCTGGGCGGCCTTGCCACTCTTGCTGTTCGGATCGAGCGCCACGGCAGCCTGGCAGGCCTCCCTCGCCTTGACGGTCTCCCACTTGGTCTCGAGCGCGACGCACTCATCGAACTTGGGCTTGGCCTTGTCGGTGCAGGCCACACCCACCACGAGGGCAAGAAAGGCCATCAGACTCTGGGTGCGGGGCGAGCTTGACATCGTCATCCTGCGAGTTCCTCTCCGGGCGGGGGAAGCTCGTATACGACCCGACCTTCGGCCGGGGAAGGGGGATTCTGCGGCCGGCGGAAATCGGTCTCGGAGCCTGAGCCGAGCCCACAGCCGTTCACCAGCCCAAGTTCTCGCGGATCTTCTGCTCGAGAACCGAGGCCATGCGCTCGTGTTCGGCGGCACTGGGATGCCAGTCGCAGCCGCTCGGCACCGAGCCATCTGAACCAAGGTTCTGAACCCCGAGGTCAAAGGCTAGCAGCCGTTCATCGCCGGTGGCCTCAGAGACCGCATCCACCACCTGCGCCAGTCTGGTCCTCACCTCGGTGAGCGCCGGCTCACCGGTCATCGAGCCAATCGTGAGCAGGAGGAAAGCGTCTGGGTAGTGCCCCCGCACGGTCTCGAGGAAACTGACATAGGCCGTCTCGTAGCTCTCGCCCGGATCACCTTCGCTCCAATCGTTGGTACCAAGATTGATTACCACCACATCGGCCTTCGGCGCGAAGTCCCAAGGTGTAGAGTCCCCGGTGCCGAGGGCGTTCTCGTACACGCGAGACAGAACGCCGTCGGCGTTGCCTCCGTTGTCTCGCACCATCCCCCAGCCAGACCGGGCAATCGTGCTCACCTCCGCGTGAAGAGCGCGCCCCGCGATGGCAGCGTAGGTGGCATACCAGCTCGAGTTCTCAGCGGTCCAATGACATGCTGGATCGGCGACCCAGCCTGGATGCAGCTCCTCCCCCAGGTTTCCATAGCCCGCGCTGATTGAATCCCCCACCACCTCGATCAACCGCTCCTTTGCCGGTGGCGCCACTCCCACCTCTCCGGTGGAGAAGCCCAGAAAGGTGCTCTTACCGTACATTCCTTCGGTCTCCCGATACAGTTCGACGATATGCTCCCCTTCGTCGAGACCGGTCGCCAGCACCTGGACGCGATCCGCACCCGGATCGACATTGAACCGCTCCTTCGTCTCACCGTCGACCACCGGTTGGAAGTACACGGTGCTCGAACCCTCCGAGCGCAGCGTGACAGCAATCTCCGTGCCCGATACGGTCGCCACGACACCCGCTCCTTGCCAGGCAAACTGAACCTGTGACGGATCGCTGGCATCGACACGACCTACGAAACGAGGACCGGGTTCGGCGCTCTCCCCACCCATACCGCCTGCGCCAGCAGCAGAACCATCCCCCTGCGCCGACGAGTCTTCGGATCCACATCCGACCGAAAGCAATGCGACCATCAACCCGTGTACCACAAGCCTCGACTCTGCGATCATGATGCGGGCAGTGCTTCCCCATCGGACGCACCCTGTCAAGCTCGGATCTGCACCGCTCGAGCAGATTCGCACCGTATGCCGCATTCTCGGCTCCCTCTCGAACGCATTTCCAGAAGCCGAGGTTGAGGTCGCGGGAGGCAGCGAGTGGTGGCTCGGGTAAAAGAGGAGTGGCATCGAAACAGCCCTTCTCCTGGCCTGCGGAATTGGCAGAAAAGGCTACTTCATGCCTTGCTCCCGCGGGTCCATTGGCGTCATCGACAGCCATTTTCGGGATGTGGCACCCCCTCCGTCAGCCCAAACTGCCAGCTCGTGTCACACTCCGTTGGCGTGATGTCCGTTCCTCGCTGGCTCACATGGTGGTGTCTCCTTCTCGCGCCGTCTGGTTGCTCCGTCGAGAAGAGCGAGCTCCTCCGCCTGGAAGCGCTGGTGACCGCACAGGGGGGTGCTCTTGCAACCCCAAGTGCTGGCTCAGCCGGCCAGGCTGGAGAGGGGTCGACCATCGCAGGGCCCGAGGTCGTGACCGACCCGCTCGATCCTGCGCTGATCGCGGTCATCGATGAGCGCCCGATCGGCGGTGCCTCCCTCGCCGGCGGCACGGTCGGTGGCGGAGACTACGCCACCACCTTCGCCGCGCAGCAGATCGTGCTGGTCGACACCCCCGAAGAGTTGGTGACGGCTGTTTCGGGAGATGAACCCAGGGTGGTCTTGGTCGCCGCTGGTTCTTATGCCTTCTCCGGGACCGAGGACCGCGCAACCTGCGTCCAACCCTGCGACCCCGCAACGCCAGTCGCTGAACAGACCATCATCTCCGGCTACTGCACCGCCGAGCAAACCGTCAGCGTGACCCGTATCCCCCACTTTAGTCTCGAGGTGGGCAGCAACAAAACAGTGATCGGCCTTGGCAGCGGTGCGCACCTCAAGAACGTCGAGGTCGATCTCTCGAAGGGCTCGAACAAGATTGTACGTAACCTCGTGATCTCGGACGTCTCTCCGAGCGTCGCTCAGTTCGGCTACGGAGTCCGCGTTTGGCCCGGACACCATGTGTGGCTCGACCACCTGACCGTAACCAACGTGGGGCATTCATTCTTGATGTTGGCCAGTGACTACGACGGTGACACTCAAGTAGTGACCCTGGAGAGTGGGTTCATGACCGTGACTTGGTGCCACTTCGACGGCTTCGTCGCTGGACTCTGCAATCAACGCAGCCCTTCGATCGTGAGCACTCACCGCACTCGCGCGCTGACCTTTGCTCACAACTGGTTCGACGCGGGCCAGCGCTACGCTCCCTACCTGTTCGGACCTGGCACCTTTGGACATCTCTTCAACAATCTCTGGACCGACCACGCTGACGGAGGACTGCGCGTCGGATGCGGAAGCCAGGCGATCGCCCAAGGCAACGTCTTCTCCGCGACCACCCATGCCATTCAGAACAGTGACAACGGGGCAGGCACCTGGAGCTTCTGCTCCACCGGCTTCTTCGGTTCGCTGTACGCACCGCTCGGCACCGCCGATGAAGAGGAGAACCTGCTTTTCGATGAAAGCACGGTTGCTTTCGCTGAGCAACCCTCGGACGGCTCCACCCTCATTCCTCCAGTTCGCGAGAGTGGGGCCCGCTTTCGCATTCACGTTCCGGTCACGGACGAAACCACCGAAGACTACGCGTTCGAACTCGACGCCGACCCGCGTGCGCTTCTCTCAACCCTTCCGAACCGTGTTGGCGCGGGTCGACTCTTCAACGTTGAACCCTGAGCTGGAGAGCTGAAGGCGTTCAGCAACTGTGGGCTTGGCCCCGTTCTGCGAGCACGCAGCACCCCTCAGTCAAACCGATCAGATCGCGTAGTCGAGGATGATCTCGTCCGCACCCAGACGCTCGATGACCCGAGCAATCGCCTCCACCTGGGACTCTCTGGGATCCACCTCGAGAGACACCGGCTCACGGCCAAATGGGCCACCTACTTGGATCACGAACAGCTCGGCGGGGCGATTCAACGCCCGCAGCGCTCGCAACTCCACATCGTCCGCATCGACCAACACCGAAATGAAGAGCAGCCCCGCGTCCGTCAGCACACGCGCCATCTCACCAAGTCGCTGCACGTGTTCCTCGCGACTCGACAGCCCACGGTGACCATCCAGGTTGTCCATCGACAGCGCGTACGGCAGGCGACCCCGCGTGAACAGCTCAGCTTCCAATCGGATCCCGAGCTGCTCGGCAAACGCGATCTGCTGCGCGGAGGCCTCACCCCCGACAGCCACCAGGAGGAACTTACCCTGGTGCCCGTAGCGCTGGCGACGCGCCTGACGCGTCACGATGCCACTTTGCCAGGCGAATTCCCGGTCGCGCACTCGTCGCTCTAGCAGAGACTCCCCCCCGGCCATGGTGTCCAGCACCACCCCACACCCTGCTATTTCGAAGCGGTCGACGATAACGAAGCGACCGGTCGCTCCCAGCTCTCGAGCCACATCGCAGGCGATCGGACGGTTGGTCTCGAGAATCACCTCACCCACATCATGGCGCTCGAGGCGATCTTGGCGGCTCTCCAAGAGATGTTCACTGGCATCCACCACGCGCAGCACTTCGCACAGCTCCACCGCGACCCGTGCCGCACCGAGCTTCAACGTGTAGACCCGCTTCGCGACCAGCGGCGCCCGACCCATCCAGAACACCGTGGCACGAAAACGTGACACTTCGAGCACCGAACTGTCCTCGGCACTCACCAGTAATTCACCCGGCTTCACGTAGATCTGCTCGGTGAGCGTGAAACCAACGGCTTGGCCGGCCTCGACCAGCTCCGGGGTCTTGGCGGAGAACGCCTCGATGCTAGCGATGGTCGAGCGCTTGCCTGACGGAACGAAGCGCACCTCACTTCCAGGCCTGATGCGTCCCGAACTCACCGTTCCCGCGTAGATGCGCCGTTGGTCGCCAGCCTCGGTGAACTTATAGACATCTTGAAGGGGCATCCGGAACCGGCGCTCCGCCTCGGGGTGCCCCACCTCGAATGCATCGATCTGTTCGAGTACCGTTTTACCCTGATACCAGGGCATGTTGGCGGTTTGGGTCGCGATATTCTCGCCCAACCGCGCCGCAATCGGAATCATAGTGGCGGCCCGAACCCCGAGGCCCGCAAGGAATGCCGCATACTCATCCCTGATACGCTCGAAGACCCCCTGTTCGTAACCCACCAGGTCCATCTTGTTGATCAGCACCGCTAGCTCATGAATCCCCAGCAAAGAGAGGATATAGCCGTGTCGCCGACTGTTTTCGCGGATCCCCTCCGCAGCGTCGATGACCAAGAGGGCCACCTGGGCACGGCTGGCGCCCGTCACCATGTTTTTCAGAAACTCTACGTGACCAGGGGCATCGTGAATCAGATAGCGCCGCTTCTGGGTTCTCATGAAGCAGCGCGCCGCATCGATGGTAATCCCCTGTGCCTGCTCGTTCTTCAACGCATCCAACAAGAATGCGTACTCGAAGGGTCGACTGTTGCGTAGGCACCGTTCACGCACTTGGTCGAGTTTACCTTCTGGAAGCGACTTGGTGTCGGCCATCAGTCGCCCAATCACCGTGCTCTTGCCATGATCGACGTGCCCTACGATCACCAGATCGACCTGTGAGTCATCCATCACATGTACCCTTCTCGCCGCAGCGTCTCGAGACCCCCGCCGTCTTCGGCGTCCTGCGCCCGCCCCGAGCGCTCCGCGATGTTGGAGAAACGCCCGGTCCTCAGCTCGACCACGATATCATGAACGTCGCGAGCATTTGACTGCACGCTGTTGGTGCAGGGCGCACAGCCCAAGGAGCGATAGCGCTCGCCTTGGCCTCGATCGAAATACAGATCGATGATCGGGATCTGCTCTCGCTCGATGTACTCCCAAATATCCAGCTCGGTCCAGTCGAGCAGCGGGTGAATCCGGAGGTGCGTTCCGGGAGCGAAATCGGTCTTGTAGTACTGCCAGATCTCCGGCGGCTGATCGTCGACGTCCCAGTCATTGTCCCGCGTCCGCGGGGAGAAGTACCGTTCCTTCGAGCGGCTCCCCTCCTCGTCGGCTCGAACACCCACGATCACCCCGGTGAAGGGCTCACAGTTCGGTTCCTCGACCAGCTCGCCACTTTCCCAGTCTACGCGCATCCGCGGCCACTCACCAGAAAGCGTGTAGCGGAGCGCCTCCGCCTTCAGCTTGCTGCAGCAAGTGAGCCTGTCACACCTGCCGTTCGGATAGGTCTGCCCCGATGCTAGGGCTTGGCGGTTCTCTCCAACAATCAAGCGCAGACGCCAGCGTCTCGCCAGTTCATTTCTGTACGCGATCATCTCCGGTATTTTGTAGGAAGTGTCGATGTGAACCAACGGGAACGGCACATGTCCAAAGAAGGCTTTTCTGGCTAGCCAGAGCAGCACCGTGCTGTCTTTGCCGATCGACCACAGCATGCACATGCTCCGAAACTCTCGGTAGGCCTCTCTCAAGACGTGGACACTGCGTGCTTCGAGACGTTCTAAGGAATCCATCTGTACTCTCCCTATCGCAAACGAGACCGCCGATCTGAGCGGCGCAGCAGGGGCGCGCTCAGAGAATCCTCACCAACCGCCCCTGCACTACGTGAAGCCCGCATTCGCGCTTCGACTCTCGCTCCCACCACCAGCGCCCCGCACGGGGATCTTCACCGAAACACACGGAACGCGTACAGGGTGCACAACCGATGCTGGGATACCCGGCGCGATGCAGTGGGTTGATGGGAACCTGGTGTTCATCCAAGTACTGGAGCAACGCGACGTCACTCACGTCGGCGAGTGGACAGAGCTTGAGGAGCCCGCGTCCCTCATCCCACGATAGCAGTGGAAGGTCGGCGCGGTACTCACTCTGTTGCCTCCGCAGACCAACCATCCACAGCGTCTTGTCTTCAAGGGCCCTCAACAAAGGCGCTAGTTTTCGCACCGCGCAGCACCGTTCTCTGTCCTTCACACTGTTGCGAAAGAGGTTGATACCTCCCTCGTTTACCATGTCTTCGACATCCTGGGCTTCGGGGCAGTAGACCTTGATTCGGATTTGGTAGCGCGCCTCCGTCTCGGCTAGGAGCGCGAGGGTTTCGGGGAAGAGTCGCCCCGTATCCAGGGTGAACACCTCGAGCGGCTCTGTGCCATGGAGTAGCCCCGCTTTCTCCACGCAGTCCAGCAACATCTGGTCTTCCGCCCCGAGGGAGGTGGCGAACGCAATCTTTCCTCCACCGTGCTCGCGTGCCCACGCGAGACGCTCAGCGATCGAAGACTCCCTGAGCTTGCGCTCACTCTCGGCCAGCTTGCTTGGGTCCATGGTGGGGTCCTTGGGTCAACTCCGTTGGGCCTGCCGGTGCCAAAATTCACCGAACCCTTCCCCGGCTTGCCGATGCTTACTGAATTTCGCGAAGAGGTCGTCGAGCAGCTCCACCAGGGCTTCTTCTCGGATGTTACGCTCCACACACTCCGCGAGACGTGTCCCCTCTCGGTTCCCCCCGAGGTAGAGTTCGTAGAGTCCCGAGGCTCGGCCTACCAGGCCGATCTCCGCCGCGTAGGGGCGCGCGCAACCGTTGGGACAGCCGGTGATCCTGAGTGAAATCCGCTCATCCCAAAGTCCGTGAGCGCGCAGCTTCTCCTCCAGGATTTGGAGCAGCTGCGGGAGATATCGCTCAGCCTCCGCCATGGCTAGGCTACAGGTCGGCAGCGCCACACACGCCAGCGCCGAAAGCCGCAGTCCGCTGCGTCGAGTGAGCAGCTGATGACGGTTTAGAAGCTCACGAAGCGCCGGTTCCGAGGCCGGTGTGACCTGCGTCAAAAGCAGGTTCTGGTTGCCCGTAAGCCGCAGCTCGCCTTCATGAACCTTCATTAACTCGACCAGCGCACTCCGAAGCTTCTTCTCATCCGTATCGCGCACACGACCGCTCGGAATATGCAGCGCCAGGTGGCGATACCCACCCCGGTCGAACCAACCATACGGATCCCCTGTGCTCCCCAACGACACTGGACGCAGCGGGCCCAGCCTGAAGCCTTGACGCGCCTCGACCTCACTTCGAAAGCGGTCCACACCGAGCCGTGCGAGCGTGTACTTGAGACGTGCCTGATGCCGCTGACTTCTGTTACCCAGGTCGCGTTGGGCAAGTAGCACCGCCTTGGCAACTTCGACCGCGCGCCCACGCTCGACGAAACCAAGTGACGAGGCCAGGCGCGCGAAGGTGCTGTCGTCTCCATGACTGCGCCCCATCCCCCCACCGACCAGGACATTGAAGCCAACCAACTCATCGTGCTCCGCGATTCCGACGAAGCCCAAATCCTGGGTGGCAATATCGACGTCATTGTGGGGTGGAACCGTCACGCCACACTTGAACTTGCGGGGCAGATAGGTGGGACCATACAGAGGCTCTTGGTCGCCACTTGGTCCGGACTGTGCGTGGTCGACCTGGTCGATCCAGAGTTCGTGGTAGGCACGAGTTTGGGGGGCGAGGGCTCGCGAGAGTTCACTCACGAAAGCACGCACTTGCTGTTCGACGCGGGGCGAATCGAGCAGCGGCACGGCCATCACGTTACGATTGACATCGCCGCAAGCCGCCAAGGTGCTGAGCGCGAGCCGGTTGATATCGCAAATGGCTGAGCGAAGCTCACTCTTGATCACGCCGTGAAGCTGAACCGCCTGGCGAGTGGTGATCCGAAGGCCTCCATCACCGTATTTGTCAGCAAGCTGGTCCAAGGCCAGCCACTGATCGGTGCTCATGACCCCGCCCGGGACGCAGATCCGCAGCATGAAGGAGAAGAGCGGCTCCAATCGCTGAGCGAGTCGACGAGCGCGTTGGTCCCGATCGTCCTGTTGGTAGAACCCGTGAAACTTGCAGAGCTGCGTGTCGTCGGGAGCGAGCGCCCGGGTGAGCGGGGTCGCCAGACTCTGGCTCAGGGTACCCCGGAGGTAGTCGCTGTTCTGTTTGATGCGCTCGACGGCGCTCATGGATGAATTCGGAAGCAACTTGTCGTGTTCAGAGGACATCAATACACATCCTTGCGATATCTACCTTGGCTCTTCAGCTGCTCGAGGTACTCCAAAGCCCCCTTTTCCGAGCGACCTCCATGCTCGCTCACCGCGGCCAGGAGCGCCTGATCGCAGGCGTTCCCCAGCTTGGCTCGGTCACCACAGAGATACACCAAGGCTCCGCGCTCGAGCCAAGCGTAGAGTTCTTTGCCCTGCTCGGCGAGCAAGTGAGTCACGTAGCGCTTCTGGTGGCCGTCCCGGGAAAACGCTACATCCATTCTGGTCAGGCTGCCGTCGGCCAGCCAACGTTGCCACTCGACCTGGTAGGTGAAATCCGACAGAAAGTTGCGGTTTCCGAACAGAAGCCAGCTCGGTCCTCGCACGCCTTGGGCTTGGCGCGCCTCGATGAAGGCACGGAACGGCGCGACGCCAGTGCCCGCGGCGATCATGATGATGGGCTGGGTGGGATCGGTGGGAAGTCGGAAACTACGATTGGGCTCGATCCATAGCTTCACCGACTGGCCGATGGCCAGTCGGTCAGTGAGATAGCTCGAGGCTCCACCGAGGCGAATCCGTCCCTTTAGCGGATAACCGACGCGACTCACCAGAAGCTGGACTTCTTCGGGATGCACGCCCTGATACGACGCGATCGAGTAGGAGCGGGAGCCGAGTTCCCCGAGTAGTTCGACAAACTCGCTGGGCGAGATGGCGCTCGGGTGCTCGAGCAAGATATCCAGCCAGTCCCTCCCCCACAGGTAGGTACGGGTAGCCTCCGGATCCGAAAGTAACTCGCCTGGGCAAGCCCCGGTGAGCGTGGCGTACTTGCGCAGAGCCGAGCCGGCAATGTGCCGCAACTCACGACGATGCGTCAGCGCCTCTCCCAGGGTCAGATCCGTGCCATCGATGCTGACCCGGTGCTCCCGATCGGCGCCCAGCGCGGTGATGAGCGCTTCCACCAGTTCGGGTTGATTCTCGAACTTGAGTCCAACCGCATCACCGGGCTCGTACTTCAACTGCGAATCGACAAGTGACAACTCGAGATGAGCGAAGCACTGAGTGGACCCACAACCGCTCAGGATGGTGCGCTCCAGGAGTTCAGCTGAAAACGGGTGCTCGCGGTCGATGTGCAACCAACCCCGCCGTGGTGGTGTTCGCGCTGCTGCGCCCACACCTGTCGCAACCGACGGTCTGAGTTCACCAGCAAAGGTGTCGCAGACCAGCTTCATCCAGGCGGTCGCGCCATCCTCGTAGTCAACATCGAGATCGACACGTTCCAGCAGCCGCGCACCTCCCAATTCGCCGAGTCGCCGATCGAGATCCACCGCGGCTTGACAATACTTCAGGTAATTTTGGTCACCAAGGCCCAGCACCGCGTACTCGCAGTCCCGGAGCGTGGGTGCCCGCTCCCCAAACAGGTACTCGAAGAACTCCGCAGCCGACTCGGGCGGCTGCCCTTCGCCGTGGGTGCTCGTGATCACCGCGACCTTGCGCAGGCGGCGCAACGAAGCTCGGGGAAAGGTCGCAAGATCATGAATATCGCAGACATGGCCACGGTCACGCAGACGCTCTCCCAATCGCTTGGCGATCGAAGCCGAGTGTCCGGTATGCGACGCGAAGAGGATCGTGAGGCCATTCTGGTCGCGGGGTGCCGGCTCCACCGCCACCGACAGTTCATTCGAAAGGAGTGCCTCGGGTGCCAGCCAATCGAGAAGCGCCCGGGCACAGAGCAGCAGCTGACCCGGGGAGAGCTGGGTCTTAAGCTGCTCGAGGGTCGCCTGCGTGTCAGGATCGAGGAGCGCTAATGAACTAGATTCAACAGAGAACATCGGGATGGATGGGGGGTTGGGTCAAGCAAGCGAGAGGGCCTGCTCGAGATCAGCGAGCAGGTCGCGGATGTCTTCGAGCCCCACGGAAATCCGAATCAGATCCTCCGTGATCCCGGCCCTCTTCCGCGCAGCCTCCGACATGCCCACGTGGGTCATCGAATAGGGCTGCTCAATCAACGACTCCACCCCGCCCAGAGATTCGGCGAGACAGAACAACCGAAGTGACTCGAGGAAGCGCCGGAGCGCGGCGTCCCCGCCGCGCAGTCGAAAGGAGAAGGTCCCGCCGTAGCCGCTGAATTGCTGCGCGGCCAGCAAGTGGCGGGGATGGCTCGTGAGCGCAGGGTGAAACACCTCGCTCACCTTGGGGTGTTCGGCGAGAAAGGCAGCAATGGTCTGTGCACTCTGATCATGGCGTGCCATACGGAGCGACAAGGTCTTGATGCCCCGTTGCACCAGGAAGCAGTCGAACGGACAGGCGGCGGTTCCCATAGTGTTTTGTAGGAATCCGAGACGTTCGGCCAGTGTTTGGTCCCGGACTACCACCGCTCCACCCACGACATCGCTGTGGCCATTGAGGTACTTGGTGGTCGAGTGCAACACCACGTCCACGCCCAACTCGAGGGGACGGAAGAAGCAAGGTGAGAGGAAGGTGTTATCGCAGATCGAAAGCACGCCACGCTCACGGGACAGGGCAACCAGACCTCGGACGTCCAACACGTCAATCAAGGGGTTGGTGACGGACTCGAACCAGAGCGCGCGGGTATTGCTTCGGATGGCGCCGCGCACCGCTTCGAGGTCGGTCAGATCGAGCGTCGTGACCTCGATCATCTGGCGCGCGCAGACCTCGGTCACGAGCCGGTGGGTGCCCCCATAGAGGTCGTGATGCAAGAGCAGGTGATCCCCACCCGAAAGCAGCGACAAGACCGTGACCTCAGCCGCCATCCCTGAGCCGAATACGAAGGCGTGGGTGCCCTGATCGAGCCGCGCGAGGGTCTCTTCGAGCACCGCCCGGGTGGGGTTTCCGGAGCGGGAATAGTCGAAGCGTCGAGGCTTACCCACTGCCTCGAAGGCAAACGTGGATGTGAGATAGAGAGGAGGTGTGACAGCCCCGAACGCTGGGTCCGGGTTGTCTGTGCCATGGATGGTTAGGGTGTCGAATTGCATAGGGCGGCCCACCGGTCTCGCATTTGCTGCCACTATTTGGACAATAAACGCTTACTTGAACTTTCGCAGTATTCCGATAGGATGAGTCAAGAATCAATTGCCCCTGAAGGACCCTCATGTCAATTCCTTTCGACGACGAGCCTGCACCTCCACTGTGCCGGCAGGCGGTGCTGCTGCTCGCCCACGGCTCCCGGGATGCCAAGGTCGCCTGGGATCTCGAGACCCTACGACGCGCCGTGGCGCGAAAGCTCGCTCCACGGCTGGTGACGGTGGGACACTTCGAGCTCGCGGCGCCGAGCCTCGAACAGGCTGTCCTGGAATTGGTCACCACGGGTGTGGGCTCGATCACGATCGTGCCCTACTTCCTGCACCTCGGTCGTCACGTGCGCCTCGACGTTCCAACGCGCGTGGCTGAGCTGGCCTCGCAGCATCACAACGTTTGCTTTCGCCTCGCCGCCCACATCGGCTTCGACACGCGGCTGGTGTCGATCCTCGTCGATCGGGTGCACGCTGCGGGAGGTGCGGCATGACGGGCCTGCTTCTCCCCCTCGGGCTGCGTGTAGCCGGCCGTCGATGCACAGTAGTCGGCGGTGACGCCGTGGCCCTCCGCCACGCGAAAGCTCTTCGGGATGCCGGTGCCACAGTCACCGTTCAAGCCGAAATCTTCCATCCCACACGGGCCGACTGGGATCATCAGAATTTCTCGCTGATAGCTGGCACTTACGCGGGATTTGACCCGCAATCGAGCCCCTTCTTGGTGATCGCTGCCACCCACGAACCGGCCATGGACGCCAAGGTGGCGTGCGGCGCCCGCGCGGTGGGCGCGTTGGTCTCATGCGTAGACGATCCAGCCAGTTCGGACTTCGCCCTCTTCACCACCGAGGCGCGAGGTGACCTGGTGGGGAGCACGACGCCTAGCCCGAGCCTCACCAGACAGGGTACCATCTCGCAATCGTCACCATCCGAGAGCACGAAGCGGCATCGCGCCTGTGTCTCGCGACCAAGAGCGCATAAGCGCGCTCCGGTGCTCCTCTCACCGAGGCCTGCCAACACCCATTTGTGCCTCGTTCACCCGCCAGGGGTGGTGAGCCTGATTGGGGCCGGACCGGGCGCCTCGGATCTCTTGACGGTGCGCGCCGTCGAGCGCTTGGCCACCGCTGACGTGGTGATCCACGACGAGCTCGTGCAGAACGAAGTTCTGTGGCAGTACGC
This sequence comes from uncultured Polyangiaceae bacterium, assembly GCA_964396375.1. Lineage (GTDB taxonomy): Bacteria > Myxococcota_A > Polyangia > Polyangiales > Polyangiaceae > FEN-1139. The sequence goes on from CAYNEY010000039.1 coordinate 38,030, forward strand.
GCCCTTGGCGCACCATCTGAACGTCGGCAAACGCAAGGGGCACCCCAGCTTCGCACAAGGCCACATCAACCAATTGATCGTAGACTATGCGCGGCATGGTCTATCCGTGGTGCGCCTCAAGGGCGGCGACCCCTGCCTGTTCGGAAGAGCCGAAGAGGAGCGGCGCGCCATCCTCGCTGCAGGCCTTTCCTGCGAGATCATTCCGGGCATCTCGGCCTTGTCCTCCGTGCCTGCTGCCGCAGGGCTCATCGTCACCAACCGCGAACACGCTCGCTCTCTTGGCGCCTTCAGTCTCCACAAGCGTGACGGCGAGCCTCCCCCCGAGGCGGAGTGGAAACAGATGGCTGAAGGCCCCGATACCCTTGTTCTGTTCATGGGACGCACCGTGCTGGAGCTCGCCTGTCAGAAGCTGATCGACTACGGTCGTTCACCCGACACCCCCGCCGTCTTGATCATCGACGGGACTCGGCCCGGGCAGCGGGTGGTCCGAGGCACCCTGGAGACCCTCCCGGAGCACGCCGCGACCCTGACCACCAACGGACCTGGGCTGATCGTGATTGGTGAGGTGTGCCGCGATACTGGCGAAACCAAACAGAGCTTTGAACTGCTGCAATCCAAAGCCAATGCTGCACCCGGCGTCGCGCGGGCGCCACTCCTCACTGCGACCGCGGCTCGTCCCTGGGCAGATCGACCGCGCACTGAGCGGACTCGGAGCCGCTGACCACCTCCGGTTGTGCGCTGAGTTGCGCGCGGGGCGGCCCGAGGCCAGACATCTGGATCTCGAAAGCGACCGGTACCACCACACGCGCTCCACCGGGGATGGTCCCGAGCATCAATCTGTCCCCGGATGCCTGCACGAACCGTGGATCGTCGCCGACGATCGATTCCTGACGAAGCGCACCGTCAATCGCCCGCATGAGCTCCCCGTGAAGCTCCCCAGAACTGGGCAGAGTCCGGAGCTTGCCCACAATCAGGCTGATCCGAATCCCCTCGTTCGCCTGCCAGGCGATGTCACCTTCTTCGGTCTCCGGCCCAGCCAACCCACCGTCACGGCGCAGCCAACGTCCGAGCTCGTCAGTCTTTGGCACCCCGGAGTGATGCAGCGCGATGATCTGCCAGGAGTCATTCAAGACCGCCGAGCCTGAGGAACCGGGGGCGGTATCCGACTGGTACCAGAGCACTTTCTCCTCAATCGAGAGCAACTGGTTTTCACGGAGTGCGATCTGCTTCGGCAACCCCGAAGGGTGCTGGATGATGGTGACGAACTCCCCGACGTTGATCTTTCCGGTCTCCGGCTGCATGCGAAGGAATCCGAACGACGCGAGGGGCTTGTGTCCGAAGACTGGGCGATCCCCCATGCCAACGACCGCAAAATCCAGCTCGGGATCGCAGACGAAGAGCTGGGTCGGATCGAGCCGAAATCGCGTGGTGGGGGAGGGACACCCCGAGACATCGAGTTCGTGATCGAACTCGGCGATGGCGTGGGTCGCAAGCTCCACACTTGAGAGCACATGCTGATTGGTCATGATGGCGCGGGGCGCAACCTTGAATCCCGTCCCGAAGCCCACCTCACGCCCATGGTCATCACAGAGAATGATGCGACAGACGGCGCGCGATGCCGAGAGCCCACGCACGAGATAGTTGACGTCCACCAGATCGTTGTGGCCAAGGATCCGTTCGCGATCGCTCTGCGAGGGTCGATAGTCCGCTTCGGAAAGCCTCCGACAACGAAGCCTCATGCGCTCTTCAGAGACCAGCTCAGTCGGCTTCCGACCGAGAACGGTGGTCCGAAGCTCGCCGAGGCGCGAGGCGGACAGGCGACCCGAGGTGTTGTGGACGAGTTCCGAGAGCGATGCGATCCGCATGGTTGTGACCCTCCGATGTGCGTCGCTCCTCGGGAACGACCTCGACCAATCCATACCGCGCCATGGTCGCTCCCATCAAGCGAGCTTCACTCAGCTGCGCTGGCTTTCGCCTTCGTCCCAGGGAACCTCTCGTGCCATGGTCCGAGACCGCCCACTTTGCCAGCCCCTTTCCTGCGATGACGCGCGAGCGCTCCCCCCTCTGCGTATCGTCGAGGCACTTCGTCTCGAGAATCTCACCGTGGGCTCTAACGTGGTGGAGGGAGTGGTGGGCCCGTGGATCGCACGAGCCGCGGGCGGGTTGGCATGCTCTTGTTCATCACAGACAGTTTCCCCGGGGTCAGGGCGACGAAGCTGGGGGTTGGGGCGAGCTGGCAGCCTCACCTCTCCCTGACCTGTCGACCAGTCCGCGCAGCAGTCCCGCAGCGCCACGCGGAATGGCCGAACCGGGGTGACAACTTGACTTCTGTGACCCCCTTGCGGCGGAAAATGGTGGTCCGGACCGAAGGCATTGGCCGGCGTGCATTCTGCCTGGAGGACGCTCATGCTCTCTTCGGATCGCTTGTCGCTGACCCGAGATGGAAGGTTCCATGAACGCGCAGATCCTGATCGACGCCATCGTGCGACAAACCGTGGTTCTGATTGCTCAACTGTCGACTGCCGACGGGGTGCGCTCTCCGCTCTCTCATGTTGCCGATGAGGTCTTTCTCGGCTTGGTTGAGGAGCTCGAGCGCCAGGGCGTCGGGAAGAAGGTGATCGCCGACATGTTTGGCCTCGCGCTGCGCTCGTACCAGCAGAAGGTGCAGCGGCTCGGCGAGTCTGCCACCGATCGCGGCGTGAGTCTTTGGGGCGCGATCCACGCCCATCTATCCCAGGTCCCGTCGGCCACTCGCAGCGAACTCCTCGATCGCTTCCACGATGACGAAGAAGCGAAGATCCGAAGCATTCTCTGCGACCTGGTCGACACGGGGCTGGTGTTCCGGAGCGGCCGCGGCACCGAAACCCGTTACCGCGTCGCCACCGAGGAGGAACTCGCGGAGCTGGGTGCCGCCCGCGGACCCGATCGTGTCGAGGCTGACGCGGCCATGGTCCTCATCTTGGTGTGCCGGGAGTCTAGGGTGCGCTACGATGCGCTGCCGAAGCTGGTTCCATTGCCGCCGTCGTCGCTGGATGCGGCAATCCAACGGTTGGTGCGTGACGAACGGCTTCGCCTCGAGACCCAACCAGATGGGCTTTACTGCGTCACGGAGGGGTGCCTCATCCCTCTCGGCGAGGCCGCGGGTTGGGAGGCCGCCATCGTCGATCATCACCGCGCGGTCCTCGGCGCTCTGGCGGCCAAGGTTGGCAGCGGCCGACACACGTCAGCACCGGCGGATGAGGTTGGGGGAACTACGCTCAGTTTCGACCTCTGGCCCGGTCACCCGCGGGAGGGTGAGGTCCGCGGTCTCTTAGCCTCAGTGCGGGAACGAATCCTCCCTCTTTGGGACGAGGTCTCGCGCTACAATCGCGAGCACCGCCCAGAGCGGCCCTTCCAAGTGACCTTCTACTGTGGCCAGTATCTCGTAAAAGACGACGACTCGTGACAAATCCACCCGCATTTGGCTCGACCTTTGGGCTTCTCACTCTCCTCGCGCTCTTTGGGACTGCTTGCAGTCCTGATTCGACTCCGCGCACCGTCGACACTCAAACCAACTGGCTCACCAGCTGCAATGCTGACGCAGACTGCGGGGGGCTCGTGTGTCTCTGCGGAGCCTGCACGCGAGGATGCACCGACAACGACGCCTGTGCGGGGCTCGCCGGTGCGGAGTGTGTGCTCCCTGACGATCCGGGGAGCCTGGCCTTGTGCGGAGGTACCAAAGCGGAGGCTGGCCTGTGCCTACTCCGGTGTGAATCGACGGAATGCGCGGAAGACCAGGCCTGTGTGGCGGGTGTATGTGAACCCGCCAACCCGCCCAACACGGTGGTGACAGTCGCCCCGGAAACCCGCTTCCAAGTGTTGACGGGATTCGGCGCGACGCTCGCCTACGCCGAAGCCAGTGTAGTCGCTCACCCCGAGGCGGAGGCGCTGGCCCGAACGATGTTCGCCGACCTCGGCCTGGACGTACTTAGGCTGCGCAATCACTACGGCTACCCGGGGGAAGAGGATCTCTCTTCGGCCGCGGAAATCCTGGACACCGCCACCGGTAGCCTGGGCCGGAAGCCCCTCCTAATCTTGGCCTCGTGGAGCCCGCCAGCCGACCAGAAAGCAAACCTCAGCTTGACCTGCGCAGGTGACGAAGCCACCTGCACCCTGGCCTCCTCTGCGGACAGCTTCGATTACGCGGCCTATGGCGACTATTGGCGTGATTCCCTGGCAGCCTACGAATCCGCCGGTCTTTCTTTCGATCACATCGGGATTCAGAACAACCCAGAGTTCGTGCCTCTGGCAACCATTCCTGGCGAGGGGTGCCGGTTCCTTCCTGCCGAAGGTGAGACAAGCATCTTCGTGAACGGTGTCGCGACCCAGGTTCGCTACCCAGGCTATCGAGAGGCCCTGGCCGCGGTCAAAGAGGCCCTCGGAACGGAGGCCTCGAGCGTGGGATTCTTGGCGCCGGACACCGCTGACCCGCGTGCCGCCGAGGGGTTCATGACCGCGTTGGACCCGACCGAACTCGACGGATTGGCGCACCACCTCTACGGTGTCGACGCCTCCGCACCTGACCTCGAGCTGCTCGGCTCCCTCTCAGCGCTCGGACAGGATCATGGTCTCCCCGTGTTCCAGACCGAGATCCCATGTACCGACGGCCTCTCGACCGCCATCATGATCCACCACGCCCTCACCACGGCCCAGTCGTCGATGTATCTGGTCTCGGCGCTGGTAGGACCAAGCGGTCTTGGCCTGATCGCGGTCGATGGAAGCACGTTTTCGACCGAGCCCTCCTATCACGCCCTCCGCCACTACGCGCTCTTCACCGATCCGAGCTGGACGCGCGTGGCCGTCGAGAGCACGAGCACGGATCTCTTGGCCTCGGCTTGGCTCGCCCCAGATCAGAGTGCCCTCTCGGTGGTTCTTATCAACACCTCTGGCGAAGAAATGGTGACTCGCTCGGACCTTGGGGGTTTCTCGGCCGAGAGCGCGGAGGTGACCCGAACCGTGTTCGCCGGTGACGAGCAGTTCGCTCGGCTCGGCGCCCTCCCGGAGAACGGAGTCGTGAGGCTCCCGGCTGGCTCGGTGGTGACACTGGCCTTGACGGCACAGACCACCGCAGCACCGTGAATCCTAGGATGCTCATCTGATCCAGGACCTCATGGCCGTAACGTCGCGGAGACGTTTTGGCTGCGAACCGGTGACAGTTGGGTTTGAGAACCCTCAACGGCCGGCGACGGCGATCGGGGCGCGTCACTCTCGGGCATCCAGACACCGATCCATCGAAGGTGGAACGACTGAAGAGCTGTGCAAAGCGCTTGACGGTCACAAAGCAAACTACTACCGAATCCCCCCATGGAATACCTGGCTTACATGTTGGTCCCACTGCTCGCCATTGCCGGGGTACTCGTGTACTCAAAGATGGCAAAAAAGAAGATCATGGGACAAGTCGATGCGGGGTTCGGCGGACAACTGTTCCACGACAGCCAGGCGCCCTATTTCGCCCAGCTCAATCCCAGGGAGCGGATCCTTGCGGTGTGGAATGGACTCGCCTTCACCCAACCCCGGAGCGCGGCCGGCGCCGCCCTGAACACGGTCTCCGAACACCTGATCGGCGTATCAACCTACGTGCCAATCGTCATGGTGGCGCTCACCACGGAAGGTCGAATCCTGATCGGTGAGGAGTACAGCGAGGCCGGGACCCGCGGGCACTTCCGCCCGGCCGCGATCATCGCGCCCGGAGCGCGCGCCGTGACTGGACCTGCCGCGATCCCGGGTTTCTCGGGGGTTCCTCCCAAGAATCCGGGCAATCCTCTCGAGCAACTCGAACCTGCGGCCCTGTACGCGTACGACGGTTCGCTGGTGTACATGGCCTTCTTGCAGCGGACGGCCCTCGCCGCTCCCCAGCTCATGCAGCCGATCAGTGCGATTCTGCCGTTTGATCCTGCCTACGGGCCGCAGATCTGGGCCAGCATGAATCCTGGGGCTCCGCAACTCTGACAGCCCCCTCGGGCTCGCAGCGCACCATACTTCCTGCCAACCAGGGTGCAGCCTTTCGCCACTCTGGTCGACAACGCGGCCGAACCTTGAGTCACAGGGCTGGCCGCTGGCCCAGCTAAATCGTTTTACCAAGGGCATATCGTCGCTCTTCTTGGGTATTTTGTGTGAGGCGTGGCCTCGCTCTTGTGTCACGCTTCCCCTCTCTCACCCGGAGCGTGCCTATGCAGCCTTTCGCGAACCCTCACCTCGGACTCCTTCCGGTGTTCCTACTGTGTGCCTGCGGGAGCGGCTCAGGGGAGCCGAGCGGGAGTGATGCTGGCGCCTCTTCGGGGGGTGAGGCCGGAGCGAGCGCGGGCAGCTCAGGGGAAGAGAACGGTGGTGCCGCAGGCAGCGATGATCCGAGCCGCGGCGGAACGTCGGTGGTGGTCGAGCCCGATACCTCGGTTCCGGAGCAACCTTGGGATTGGGCGGGCGTGATCGGCTCCGGACAGAGCCTGGCCGTTGGCGCGCAGGGCACGCCCATCCTCTCCACCAGTCAGCCCTTCAACAACTTGAAGCTCGATACCGGAGAGCTCGACTGGCCCATCGATCCAGCAGACGAGACCCTCGGGCTTGTGCCACTGGTGGAGCCGGTTGGGCATTTCGAGCCAACCTACCCGAGCTCATGGCCGAAGAACATCGAGGGTGAGACCTCCCACACCTCGATGGCCACCCAGATCACCTCGATGGTGACGGCCGTCGACGGTGAGGATTACGTGGGGGTGCACGGGGAGTTCGGGGAGAGCGGACAATGCCTCGAATACCTGGTGAAGGAGGCAACAGAAAGCGGCGTCAACGGACGCGCCTACGCCGCGACGTTGGTCGCGACCGAAGCGGTGACCCGCCTGGCGGAGGCCGCGGGTAAGAGCTACGGGGTAGCGGCGTTGATCATGACCCATGGGGAGTGCGACTCCGGCAACGCAGACTATGGTGAGGGGCTGGTCCAGTTGTTGAGCGACCTCAACACCGACATCCCCGCCATCACCGGACAGAGCGAGCCGATCCAGATGATCATCTCGCAGCAGAACTCACAGGGTCTCTACTCATTGGCCAGTCAAGCCCAGTGGCAGCTCGGCGTCCAGCATCCGGAACGGATCGTCTGTTCCGGACCGAAATACCATCTGCCCTACGCCGACGACGGTATTCATCTGACCTCCCTCGGCTATCAAATGCTCGGTGAGAAGTATGGTCAGGTCTACTACGAGCGGATCGTGCAAGGGCGCGACTGGCGACCGCTCTATCCAACCGGCGTCACGCGCGACGGCCAGGTGCTCAAGGTCGATTTCCACGTACCAGTCCCGCCGCTGGCCTGGGAGACGTCCTTCACCATGCCGCAGGCGACCAGCGAGCCCTGGAAGAACGGTCGCGGCTTCGAGGTGCGCATCACCGGTCAGCGCATCACCATCGATTCCGTGAAGATTGTCGGTGACTCCGTCGAAATCACCTGTGGGGATCCGCTTCCGGACACCGGAGTGAAAGTCGCCTACGCGATGTTGGGCGAAGCAACCATGATGTCCGAGCCCCATGCGGGCACCAATCACTATGGCCAGCTCCGCGACTCCGATCCCTTCGAGGGCAATGTCACCGGGCTCTGGCAGCCGAACTACGCTGTGGCGTTCCAGCTCGACGTGCCCTAGCCCTCGCCTCGACCAGAAGGCAACGAACCGTGAGTGCCGAGAGCACCCACGGCTCGCGTGGTTCACTCGCTCGCTCTAGCTAGCGAACGATCTCGTAGTGCATGGTCTGATGGCGGGCGGAAAGCTCGAGGGTCAGCCAGCCTCCCCCCTCGACCACCGGGATCTCTGCCTTGCGCGCCCCCGAGAGTTCCAGGGGATAACAGTGGGCCTTGGCCTGACTGCTGGAGACGATGCTGACCTTGCCCCGGAGCGGCTCGACCAGGATCGGCGCGCGTCCCACCTCGACGAAACCGCTCTTGTTGGTGGTGAGCTTCATGCCGGTGTTCACGGCGTTCCCGAGCGCCGTGACCAACAGTCGGCGAGAGAGCTGGACGGGCTCCTCGTCGAGAGCGGTCACGATCACCACGCCAAACGGGCTAGAAAGCTCGATCTTGGTCTGGGTGAGTTCTATCGGCTGCTCGGTGGCGAAGGTGACCACCCCCTGAGTCCGAGGCGTATCGACCTCGAATCGACCCAGGCTGGCATCGTGGCGCAACTCACCGGTGCTGGAGACAACGCGCGTACCGGCCACGTATTTCGCGCGCAATGCATCGAGTTCGGCCGTGGTCTTACCCACTCCGAAGTCCACACCAGTTCGCGCGATCAACCCCATCTTAGCGGGGTAGCTGAAGCTGGCGCCCGGCTCAAAGCCCTTCTCTTTGTCGTAACTCAGATAGGCCTCGATTTGTGCTGGACGCACATCACCTCGGTGAAAAAGCGTAGCTACCGCCGGCCAGGCGCCAAGCATGGTCGGCTGCTCGAGCACATCGAAGTTGCTGGTCATGGTCGAGATCTGGTCGACCTTGCGATTGATGTCGTGGCTGAGCGCAAACTGGATCGGGCTCATGCCCTGGAAGGCCGAGTAAGCCCCCATCATCAGCAACCCCTCGTGACGATAGTCGTTGGGTGCTGAGGTCTGCCATTCGCTGGCCGTGTACGGCAGACCCTTGACCCGGCGACGCGCCAGCGATCCGATGATCCCGAGCTCTGGATCTTTGACCATCGGAGAATTGTCCCAGCCAACCTCGGTCTTGTATCCCCATCCCCCCTCCGGATGCGCCCAGTAGGCGTGCCGATCCACGAAATCGAACTCGGCGTTTACGGCCAGATCGAGCGGGTGCTCGGACCAGTGGTTGCTGCCCGTGTACTCTCCTTGGTATCCGAGGCCACGCAGCACCTTCTCGATACGTTGGTAGTAGCCAAAAACCAGCTCATGGTAGAACCGCAGGGTGTCTCGAGCACGTGCCGGCGACAGCTCCTTCTCGAGGGCTTTTCCGGTGGCCACGAACGCATCGACGGTACCGCGGGTAGGATCCTCCTCTGGGCCGAGCACCTTACCTGTGCCCGCCCAGCGCTTCTCGAGCCCGGCCCTGTCCTTCACCCCCTGCTTCTGCAGATAGGCGGAGAACTGACGGGCCAAAAGGTCCCGTCCCTCCTTGGTCTTCACCGAGAAGTCACCCTCGGGCATCAGCCAAAACAGGCTATCTTCATTGATGGCCTCCACCATCACCACCGCCGGGTCACGGGCATACGTACGATTGGTGTACTGATTCTTGTGACCCATGAATTGGGTGATGAAGCGTTCTTGAAGCTCGATCAGCTTCGGCTCGAACTGCCCTTCTATCTTGAGACCCGCCGCTAGCTTGTCGGCATTGGCCACGCCATCGGCGGCCGTCACCTTGCGGTGCACGAGCATATCGAAAAACTGGTAGATCCCACGCTTCTGGAGTTGGTTCACCAGATAGTCGAAGCGCTCCATGGCGGCGGGATCGAGAGAGAGCGTGTCTGCCTTGTTACCGAAGAGGTTCGGGTGGCTCCACGCTGCATCCATGTGATGGTGCCGGGTCATGTTCACGCCCATCTGGGCCAAGAGTTCGGCTAGCTTGTCCGCCTCCTCGTGGGTGGGGAAGTTCGCCGAGGCCACGATGTTGATGCCGATGAACTTGGCCGGCGTCCCATCGCGAAACACGAAGTTCTCGCCCCGCTTACCCAGATTTCCGTGCTTGCCGGCGGGGGCGTCCAGCAACCGCGAGACGTCAAGCGCCGTACCGCGCCGGGCCACAGGTGAGAGTCCCGTGAAAGGAAACCAGCCCGTGGTGTCATAGGCAAAGGGCTCTTGCTTCACCTCGTCGGGAGACAAACTCACGTGGTCGATCCACACGTCAAACGGCTTGTCGTGGGCGGCAGGGCTGAACTGCAGGAACTTCACGTCCGCCGGCGCCGACGGGACCGGCTTGCCCCAGCCATGCTGTCGGAAAGCGTCGAGTGGGACGCGGATTTCGGTCCACTCTTTCGGGGCCGCGAACTCGTAGTGATAGTGATCGTAGTCGGTCACCGCGTCGCGCACCAGCGAGATGGCGTAGCGACCTCCGTCACCTTTGACCCAAAAGCTGACGCTCTTGAAACCGGTAAGATCCTCGGATTTCTTCTGTCGATTGAGAAAGACCTGCAACTGTACCCAGGTCCAGGGTGCACGGTCAGCACCCAGCGTCCCCCAGATGTGGGCGGCCGAACCAGGGCTGGGCGAACTACCTCCCGGTGATAGGGTGAAGGGTTTCGGATTCGCGACGGTGCCGAGCGGGTTCTTGTCGTACTCGTACCAGAATCCCCCGGAACGCCCGGAGGCGTCTTCGAAGTCCTCGATCAACCGCACCTCGGTGGCCAGCGGCGTCGGTGCCTTCGGCGCTGGCTCGACCTTGGACTCGCACACGCAGGGCGCCTGGGCCGGCGTCGCAGGACAGCAGGCGGCAACGGCCAGGGAGGAGAAAACGAGGGGAGTCGCGAGGGGTCGGGCGCTGAAACGACGGGGGTTCATAGGGCGAAAAGGTTAGATTCAGAGCCAGGGGAATGTAAAGCAGAAGGACGGAGTCTTTGGTGGTCCGTCGGAACCTCCACCCCATGCCCAACCGGACCCCACCCCGGGCACGATCGCCGAGCGGAGAATCCTGTCTGACGGAACAGGCAGTTCAGGCTCGATCGGACCGGGTCCACTCCTCTGATGAAGCGCCCGGGGCCTACCCCCAGCGCTTGGCAGGCTAGTCTACCGATGGGACGGCAGTCTGCTGCTCGGCGAGCACCCGCATAAGCACCCTGCTCGCTTCATAGGGCTCCCGCCGCGAGATCTCGCCGCCGGTGTCCCAGAGCACCGGCACCATCTTGCGCGTCGTGGCCGCCCGCGTCACAGCCGAGAGCCAGCGCACTCGAGAATCCTCGTCCTTGTTCGCAACCACCCCGTACTCCCCAAGGAACACGGGCAGATCGTGGTTCTTCGAGAACGCGGCCATCTTGTCGAAGAGCTGGTCCAACTGCAACAGATCACTCGGGCTCCCCCAAGTAGCCATCATCTTGCCCCAGTCCGCGTCCTCGGTCATGCCGCAGAATTGCCAGGGGGTATAGTAATGGACCGAGATCATCATCCGGTTTGGAACCGTGTCCTTGGGTAGCCGATACCGCGGGTTGCAGGTCTTCTCGATGTCCGTGTGATACCCCGCCACGATCACCAAGCGCTTCGCGTTGTTGCCGCCTGCGCCACGCACCGCATCGATGAAGAGCTGCTGAACCCGAGTCAGGGTGGCATACGCATCGCTCGTTGAGCCCTCGTTCGTGAAGTTGGTCTCTTCGTTCAAGGCCTCAAAGACCAGCTTTGAGCCCTTTCCCGCGAAATACTGCGCGATTTGCCGCCAATAGGCCGGATATTTGCGTTCGGCCTCATCGCTGAAGGTAGCGAAGGTGTCCCCGAATCGTTCCTTGTTGCTCGAGTCGATCCAGCCACCATCCCAGTGAACATTCACCACACAGAACATGCCCGCCTGCGTGATCCAGTCGACGACTTCCCCCACCCGACCCAGCTTGTCCGCCTGGATCTCACCGTTTTCGGCATAGGTATCCCAAGCCACCGGCAGGCGAACCGTCGAATAGCCGAGTCGCCTCAAGCTCTCGATGTACCCGCGCGTGATCGGCGGATTTCCCCATCCTGTCTCCCAGGTCGTGGTGTTCTCCAGCGTGTTGCCGATGTTGACGGCAAGCCCCATCCGCGAGGCAGCGGTCCAGGCGTCCAGATCTGCCATCGGCTCGACATTGGGAGAGGGTTTGGGCCGGTTCACCTGTAGCCCTGGACCAGTGGGGTGAACGTGTGAGGGTGGCGTGAGGCACGCCACGGGTAGCAGGAAAAGCAGCCAGGCAAGATGATGCGACGCGAGTGTGCTCATGGTCGTCCAGCGAGTCTGAGCCGGGAAGGACCCCAGCTGGGTGTGGTTGCCAGAACCCCCCTTCCTGGTCCACCGGTTTGTCGCGACTTGGGCCGCGGCAGGGTTTCCAACCCCATTTTGCCCAACAGTTGGGGGATCTCACCGAAAGCGGTTGCCATCCGGCACTTCGGTCCCAACACCTTCTGGGACGGTAACGCTCCTCCACTTGCCCCACCATTTCCTCACACGCCGCGATTTCTTGGGCACGGCCGTCGGGCTCGTCGCCGGAACGGCGCTCAGCTGCGAGCCTGCCCAAGCCTCTTCCCCCTCCCCGTGGTCTCCCACCATGAAAGACCCCATCCTCCGACTCAGGCGCTCCGCAGAGCGTGGCCACGCCGATCACGGCTGGCTAGAGACCTACCACAGCTTCTCCTTTGCTGATTACCGCGACCCCGAGCACATGGGCTTCCGTGCACTTCGGGTGATCAACGAGGACCGGGTCCAGCCGGGTCAAGGCTTCGGCACCCATCCACACCGAGACATGGAGATCATCACTTATGTCTTGTCTGGGGCACTCCAGCACCGCGACTCGATGGGTCACGGCTCGGTGATTCGCCCCGGCGAGATCCAGCGTCTCAGCGCCGGCACCGGGATTACTCACAGCGAATTCAACGCCTCGAGCACCAGCGTGGTCCATCTCCTCCAGATCTGGCTCATCCCCACCGAGCGGGGAATCACCCCATCCTACGCACAGAAGCCGGTGCACGTCGCCGACCACCCGAACCAACTCCAGCTCATCGCGTCCCCAGACGGTGCACACGAGAGCGTGACCATCACCAGCGACGCGCGGGTTTTCGGTGCCGTAGTCGAAGCAGGTGCGGCGATCTCTCATCAGATCGATTCAGGACGGCATGCCTGGATCCAAGTGGCACGCGGCGAGGTACGCGTCGCGAACACGCCCCTCGGGCCCGGAGACGGATTGGCGATCTCAAACCTATCTCTGCTGGAGCTCGTGGGCCTGACCACAAGCGAGATTCTGGTCTTCGAACTCGGCTGAAGGCAACTGGTCTATGGCAAAGCTCCTTGACTTCCCCCGAACCGTTGACGAGAACGCGGCGAGAATCATGGCCGGAGCCGTTGCGTTGACGGCCCTGTTCGCCGTCATCTTCGAGCTTCGGATCCTGGTCTGGGTCCTAGCTCTCGGCTTCGCGCTTCGCGCCGCGTCAGGACCCCGCTTCAGCCCTCTGGCGCGCTTGGCGCTGGAGCTTTCCTCACGCATTGCGAAGCCGAAGATGGTTTCCGGCCCCCCGAAACGTTTTGCTCAAGCCATGGGTGCCTCGCTCACTCTGACCGCTGGCGCGCTCGGCCTCCTCGGCTTCGAGACCATCGAGGCCACACTGCTGGTGGTGCTGGCTGGGTTCGCCAGCCTCGAATGCACTCTGGGTTTCTGCCTCGGCTGTGTCATCTTCGCGCAGTTCCAGGCGCTCGGTTGGATCCGACAGGATAGCTGCACCACCTGTGGGGTTTCGCCTGGCGGCGCGCGTTGCACCACCGAGTCGTGACCACGTCGAGAAAACGCCTCGGCAAGCTCCCTCTCGCGCTCGGGGATGTGAAACATCACACCTCACAGAAGGAATAGTCCACCGCGAGCACTCACTGAAGCAGGACCGTTGCCGCATCCACAAGCACACCTTGACCGGCTCGGTGTCTTGACGGAACCTTCTCCAACACCCTGGTCGAGGAGGTGAACTGTGGCTCGTGCACTGAGGATTCCCAGTCTAGCGTCGTTTCTCTGGTTTTTCGTCGTTCCCACCACCGCGTGGGCGGTCGACTGCTATATCGACAGCGAGGCGGGGAATGACTCGAACTCAGGCCTCGAAGAGAACCAGCCGGTGCAGTCCCAAGCGGCCATCCCCGCCACCTGCACGGTCGCGCGCTACAAGCGAGGCTCCGTCTTCGCTGAACCGGTCCGGGTGAGCAATGCTATCACCACCTACACGAACTACGGAGATCCGAGCACACCGCTGCCACGCTTCTCGGTGCCCCGCTCCCCCAACAACGGGAGCATGTTCCAGGCTTACATGGGCGGGGTCACGATCGACGGCCTGTACATCTCGGGTTCGATGTCCGACAGCTCGATGTCCAACCTCATGAACGGTGTATGCGTCTTCATTGGGGGAAACAGCCGCCTCATCAACAGCGAGATCACCAATTGCGATATCGGCGTCATGCTGTTCGGGGAGGGAAGCCTGGTTCAGAACAACTACATCCACGATCTGTACGTATCGGTAGATGCGGCCCCGGGCGTAGATCCAAACCAGGTAGGTGGCGCCGAGGGGATCTTCATCAATGGCTCCAACAACGAGGTCTCGTACAACTCCTTCGTGCGATGCAGCAGCACCGCCGAGTGGACCGGTGGGAGCTGCGACGGCGGCGCCACCGAAGTAGCGGTGGGGGCGGGCGAAACGGTAACCGGTGTGAGTGTTCACCACAACTTCGCCTACCAGAGCTGTGGCTTCTTCGAAGTCTCGAGCATGGCCGGCGACACCAAAGGCAGCTTCGTCGACTCGGAGTTCAGCTACAACCTCGCGGTGGACAGCGGGTGGCTGATGCTACTTCAAGTCAACAACACCGATTTGTCCAACATCCGCTGGGACAACAACACCATCGTGCATCGCAAAGCACAGGCCATCAACCCAGGGATGTTGGTCACAGTCTTCACGGGCACATCTTCAGGAACAAGTGGCGGGGCGCTGCTCCCGGACACGGTGTTCTTGAGAAATAACCTGTTCGTTCTCGATGGCTTCGAAGCCATGGACTACATCTCCCCCCTGGATGAGGCACTCTCTCTGCAAAACACGCTGGTCATCGAGAGCCCTGCCACCAATGCCGGCCTGGTGAACATCTCCGGGAGCAGTCCCGAGGATTTTGATCTTCAGGCGAACAGCCCCGCCATCGACCAAGGGATCTCGGTGCCGAACCACGGACTTGACTTCCTGAACCGGGTGGTCCCGGATCCAGGCGGCGTCACCGACGTGGGCGCCTTCGAATATGCTGCCACTCCTTCCGCGAGCGCAGGAGGCGCGCTCAATTTCGGTGGTTCAGGGCCAGCACCCGAACCGCCAGCTCAAGCGGGAGCGAGCGCGACGGAGGACACGGATGGTGATGACGCAGGTTGCGGATGTCGCGTGGCGGGGCCCACTCCCTCCACACCGGCATGGCTCTCTCTTGGTCTGCTGGCTATGGGTCTGGGCAGGCTGACGCGCCGGAGGCAACGCTCTCGCTTACGCTGATTGGCTTCGGCTGCCCACACCGGTTCGGGCGACCTTCACCTTTTTGGCGATATTGGCAGCTCGCGGACATCAGATCGCGGTGCTCCGGGAATAATACGGCTGATGCTCACGCCGTTCGCTGGTTCGTCCTTCTCTCGCACGCTCACGCTCCTCGGATTCTTCATCGCATCCGGTTGCACCTCAGACTCGGCCACAGGAGGCGACGCAGACACGGGGGGTACACCTTCTGGTGGCGCATCTTGGATCTCCTCGGGGAGAGCCGGGCAGGGGGGGGTGGGGCAGGGAGGAAGCCTGCCTGAGGTCGGAGGCAGCGGTTCCGGCGGCCTGCCCTGGCCAGACGACGGCGTGGGCGGCGTTGAGTTCAGCCTCGGGGGTCGCTCTCAAGCGATGGGGGGAGCCTCGAGTTCGGCCACCGGAGGATTCTCCGGCCTCGGGGGATTTGAAGCAGAGGGTGGAACGTCGGGCCTTGGCGGCGCGGGCCTTGGCGGCGCGGGCCTTGGCGGCGCGGGCCTTGGCGGCGCGGGCCTTGG
>CAYNEY010000039.1:53842-56123 GCA_964396375.1 uncultured Polyangiaceae bacterium
CGGCAGTTCGGAGCAATGGCTCCCATCCTGGGCCACGTCCATCCAGCGCACGGAAGAGAGCAACCTTCCACCACCCCTCGCCAACACCACGCTCCGTCAGTTCGTCTGGCCTACCTTCTCTGGAAGCCAGGTTCGTTTGCAACTGAGCAACGAGAAGGGCTCGAGTCCCGTCGTCATCGAGAAAGTCCATCTCGCGAGCGCTGGGACCGCACCGGGCGAGATCGAACCGGACACCGACACCGAGTTGCTGTTCTCAGGTAGTCCACGAGTGACCATTCCTGCTAGCGCCACGGTCTGGTCGGACCCCGTGGATTTCGAGGTCGTGGAGCTGGTGAAAACCGCCGTCAGCATCCACTTCACGAGCGTGCCCACCGAGATCACGGGCCATCCAGGCTCGCGAACCACCTCCTACATCGCGCCTGGAGACGTCGTGTCTGAGACGGAACTCTCGGGCGCTCAGACCCGCGACCGCTGGTACTTCATCGACACCCTCGAGGTGATGGCGCCGGCCGATGCCTTCGCGATCGCGATTCTTGGGGATTCCATCACTGATGGTTATGGGATCCTGAACGAGTTCGCGCGTTGGCCAGACTTCATGACGCTCGCGCTCAAGAACGATGAGAATCTACGCGGGCACACCTCCGTGCTCAATTTCGGGATGGGCGCAAACTCCCTGCTGTCAGGGAATGGCTACCAGGATTCGGGGTTGGTACGCTTCGAGCGAGACGTACTCGGACGTTCGAAGATCCGTTGGCTGATCGTGCTGCACGGTGTCAACGATATCGGCAACCAGAGCAATCTCGCGCTCGTCGAGCAGGTGACCACCGCATACCAAACGCTCATCGAACGTGGCCGAGAAGCCGGGATTCTGGTGTATGGTTCGCCGCTTCTGCCTTTCAAGAACAACAGCTACGCAGGTGGCCAAGCGCTCACCATCCGCTCGCAGATCAACGATTGGGTGAGAACGAGCGGTGCTTTCGATGACGTGATCGATCTGGCCGCGGCGGTAGCCGATCCTTCGGATCCCGAGCAACTGCAGGCCAGCTTCAGCAACGACTGGCTCCACCCTAGCCGCGCTGGATATGAGGCAATGGGCAATGCCGTGGACCTCTCACTCTTTCGAGCCACACTCTTCGACGCACCGTGACCTGCCCGCCTGCATCTGCTGCGAAAGAGAGGGCGCGGCTTCGCCTCCTGCGCTTACCATCCGAGATCCTCACGGATCGCGGCCACCATCACATCGGCCATCTTCTGGTGTGTCACCAGGTTAGGATGCCAGTCACAGCCAATTCCGTCGGAGGCGAGCTGGGTAGCAAAGGGAAGGAGCTTGATGCGCTGGTCGCCCGCAGCTTGCCGCTCAGCGATCAGCGCCTCGAGATAACCAGCCAGCGTCCCCTGTTGGCTGCTGTCGAGCATGGGGCTGTTCGCGAGGTATACGAAGGCTTCTTGGTACCTTTGCCGCAAATCGGCCACAAACGTCGCGTAGGCCTGTTGGAACGGGGCACCAGGATCCCCGGTTGAGAAATCATTGGTCCCGAGTGCTATCACCACCACGTGCGGCACGTACCGCGAGAAATCCCAGAGGGGCTCGAAATCAGGCATGGTGCGAAGGTACCGCTCAGGCATCCTGAGGGAGTCCATGTCTCCCCCCGAGTTGCGGTACATGCCGATCCCGGACCAGGCCAAGGTGACGAGATCAGCTCCAAGTTCGCGAGCAGCCAGCGCCTCGTAAGTAAGGTAGTGATTCTCCGTGTCGGCCGAAAATGAGCAGGATGAGGTCGCTCCCTCATTCCCGTAGCCCGCCGTGATCGAGTCACCGATCACTTCGATACGCCGGTCCGGCTCTGGCGGGGGCGCAAGCAGGGATCCTGAACCGAACTCGAAACCCAGGAACTGCGTCGACCAGAAGTATGCCTCGGTGATCCGGGACAGCCGTATCTCATGCTGGCCATCGGCGAGTCCGGTTGCCAGCGTGATCAGTTGGTCACCCCCGGTGAACTCGATTTTGGTCACGGTGCCGTCGATCACCGACGCGAAGAAGTTGCTGGAGCCTGAGAGGCGAACACTGACCTCGGTGCCCGAGAACCGCGCCTGCATCTCCGAACCGGACCACTCAAATTGTGGTCCATTTTGATCCGAGAGCTCGAACCGCCCAACCAAGCGCACGCTCGGCTCTTCAAGACCCCCGATTCCGTCTCCTGCCGCGCCGCCACTCGCCATGCCACCACTCGCCGCGCCGCCATTCGCCGCGCCGCCACTCGCCATGCCGCCACTCGCCATG
>CAYNEY010000040.1:0-55474 GCA_964396375.1 uncultured Polyangiaceae bacterium
GCAGGACCAACATCAAAAACGGCCCCTATCCGGCCCGACCATCGAGTGAGACTGATGGTCGTCAAGGCTGGCGTGGTCGGCCACTACGGATCTCAGCGACGCCCGGAATTGCTACCCGAGTTCCGGATCCATGCCCCGATTGTTCCCTCAATGATGTCTCTCGCGCTCGATTCTCGGGCGCAACTCACCCTCCGCCCGTCGCCGCGGCCCGCGGTGGGCTAAAGGACACGAGCCGTAGCCCGTCACCGCGGACGCCGGGAGCGCCGAGGCTTCTCGGCTTCGGTGTGCAGCGCGGCGAGTTCGGAACGGGCGAGGAGCCCCTCGGCGACGCGCACCGCCACCAGCTCGGCGACGCGCTCGGCGACCATCGCCGCCACCTTCTCGCGGAGTTCGGGCTCGAGCTGCCGCGCCACTTGGTCGGCGATCAGAGCCGCCAGCTCGGCGTCGTGGATGGCTGGCTTCGGCGTACTTATAAGCTCTGGGGTCGCGGGTTGGGGTGGCTCACTCGCGGGGGCGCTCGCGTCGGCTTGCGCCGCAGGGTGATGTCCGCTCGGCGCGAGACCGAGAGCCGCCAGGGGATGGCTGGCGTCGCTCTCCTTCTTCGCCTGCTCGGGCAAAGGTGGAGCAGGCTGTTCCGCCACGTCGCTCGGTGCCACAGCTTCGACTGGCGTCGGGAGCTCCACCTGCTGTGCTCCCGCGATCGACAACGTGTCGGGATGGCTATCTCGTGCCACCGGCGAGGTCGTGACCGGCGCAGCAGCGCTTCCCAGTGTAGCTGGCGGCGCCTGGGTCGAGGGCGCCGGCGCGTTCGCCGATCCGCGGCTGGGCTCTTTTTCGGAGCAGGGTGGGACTATAACACTCGTGGTTCCGGGCGCTCCGGAGCCGAGAGCTGGGGTGCTCGCCGGCGCGTGACTCAACTCCTGGCTCGACGAGCTCGGGCTCTGGCTGATCGGCCTCGGCGCTTCGACTCGCGCCTCGACTTCAGCGTCGTCCTGCTCGGGAGGCAGCGTGACCAAGCTCTGTCCTTGCAGCTCGATCCGGGTCACACTCATCGCCGGTCGGCTCTCGAATGGTGCGGGACTCTTCATCGGACCTGGCACGAGATCACCCTCGGGCACGGGAGGGGTGTCCAACGACGTGGTGACCTGCTCGACCGTCCGCGGGGGTGAAGGGAGCGGCTCGGAAGAGCTGGGTGGGGTTACCGGATGCTCCGTTGGACGCCGGAAGAAAACTGATGGAGTTCCGTCGTCGAGATCTTCGAGCAGGGCTGCCTCGGAGCGGCTCGGCGGGGTGAGCGGAGGCTCGAGGGGTCGCCCCGATGGTCCCGCGACAGCAGCCTTTCGAGATGAGCCGCCTCGTTGCCGGCGGAACCGCAGGCGGAGCACCGCGGACCGCCCGACCAGAAACGATACCGCGATCAACACGATCAGGAGGAAGGTGCCAAGCGCAGCGCGCACCGCCGCCGCTCCCCCGGCAGTCCACATCCCAATCACACCGCTCATCACCACTGCTGCCGCCGACAGTGCCACCATCTGCGGCAGCGAACTCTTGACCGGTGCCATGCTGGCGCGCTTGTACTCTTGCACGCAAAGCGCACAAAATCCCTCTTTGCCCTGCCGGTGGTCGGCACACACCACACCTCCACAGCCGGGGCAGTTGTGTCCGAATGCGGTGCGACCGCACACCACACAAGGTTGCTCGAGAAGCGCTCCCAGGCTTGGTGTCCCACCCGGAACAGCAATGCTTAGGGGCTGCCGCGGGCGGAGGCTGCGCGGATCCAACGCAGGAGCGTTCTTCTCCCTCACCTGCTCTCGGCTCTCCTCGATCAGCTGATGCAATTCGTCCCACATGCTTGCTAGTTGGGCCTGCCCAAGCCCGAGCGAGGCTGCGGAGTCGAGCTCGGCGAGTCGCGCGAGGGCGTCACGGTCCCCTCCCGTCGAAACCACGGCCACCGCGGCATCGGCCAACCGCAGCGTGTGCACCAGGGGAGCAATCTCCTTCGCGCTCCGCTCCGCACGCAACGGAGCGTGGTGCAAAGCCACGATCTTGGGAATCGGATCCGGGATACTCCACGCCGAGAGCACGTGTCCTGCTAGCATGGCGTGATCGAAACCGAATCGTTCACGCTCGAGGATATGGACGCGGTCTGCCTCGAGCCCCACCTCCTCCAACATGCGCACATAGGCTCCGCTTTCGGTCTCGAGCAGCATCAGTTTGCCCAGATCGTGCAGAAACCCCGCCGTGAAAAGATCATCGACCGGCTGCCCCAAATAGGCCCCAAAATACCGACAGAACGCGCCGACGTAGGTCGAGTGCTCGACGATTTGCACCGCCATCGAACCTTCGGCACGGAACAGATCGAGCACAGCGGCGGTGGTTGCGATCTGATGCAGGCGGTCCGTCCCGACGAGGGTTGCGGCATGCCGCACCGAAGTGCAGCGCTGGCGGAGAGCATAGCCGGCCGAGTTGACCAGTCGGAGGAGCCGTGCCGAAAGACCTGGATCGCGCTCCAAGACCTGCACCACCGGTTCGATGCGCACCACATCGGCCCGCGTCAGCTGAGCGAGACGTCGTGCCGACTCGGGGAATGGCTTGGCCCCCACGATCCGCCCCACCAGAGCAGCCATACTACGCTCGGCACGGGCGTCTGCGATCGCGACATCCTCGCCGGTGAGGAGTTCACGCGGCATGGGTAAAAGGCTCTTTTTCGCCGGCGAAAGCGGCTCAGCCGGCCGCGGGAGGCCAAGGCTGGTCGCCGACTTGACCCGATTCAGAGCCTCCGCCCGCCTCGACGGGCGTCCCTGCTGGATCGATCGGCGGGTCGGCGGCGCGCTCATGTCCGATTTCGGGTTCGAACCCATGCTGGTACTCCTAGACCCGCATCGCCCCTCCCCCGAGGCCCGGGCTCGAGCGTGTCAAACCCCGAATCTGTCGTACCCACACCGCGGCGTCCACCCAAGCCGGAGTCAGAACGGATAGATCGAGACCATTGCGCTCTATCGCCTCCCAATCACCGCGCTCGTGCGCCTCGATAGCAAGCAGCAGACGGCCAGCCACACCCTCACGATTGAGAATGGCCCCACGCAGCTCGGGAGTCAGCGGCATGGTTTCGAGGACCTGATCCATCGGAACGCCGATCAGCACATCGAGCAATGAGAACATACCCACGGTGAACATGGCATCCGGGCTGAGCTTGTAGTGCGGTGCGATGCGTTCGCCGATCCGAGCCCGCATGAGCGAGATGGTCACCAACTCGGACGGCTTATCGTCGATGCGTGACAGAACGATCAGGCTGACCAGGTTGCGCAGCCGGTTCAGGCCGAGCATGACCAATGCGTGCTGAATGGAATCCACCGGCCGTGGCAGAGCAAACAGCGACGAGTTCAGCCATTTGATGAGCCGGTAGCTCAGGGTCACGTCCTGCTGGACGAGTTGTCGAACCCGCTCGATATTCGGACTCTCGTTGTATAACTCGCTCAACAGCTGGATCATCGTGAGGCGGTTGGTAGGGACACGGCGCTGGCGAATCACCTCCGGACGACACACGAAATATCCTTCGAAGAGCGAGACACCGAGCTTCTCACAGCTCTGATACTCAGTCATGGTCTCGACGCGGTTAGCAAGCACGGTGGCCCCCATCTTGAGCAGGCTCTTGACGGTGAGCCCCAGTGCTTCATCCCCCTGTCCATGGATGTCGAGCCGCGCGATCGATACTATCTTTCCAAGCCTTTCTGGCTCCGAGAGTAGCTGCCGCGCGTTCCCAGCAATTCGGTACCCTTGCTTACGCAGCGCAGTGAGCCGCTCGAGCAGCTCCTCACTCAGCGCAGAATCATCAGCGAGCGAGACGACCAGCGCCTTGGGCCCGAGCGGGATCGGCAGACCCTCGACCAGATACGCACTCGGGAATGTCACCCAAGCCGGCAGCTGACCCACCACCGTCTCGAGACCAAACTCGGCGAGTACGTTGGAGAGAATGGTGGACGTGACGCACATGGGATCGCCGGCTCTGGCATCGGCGGCGTCGTCCAGTCGATACAAAAGCTGGTAGCCGACCGTGGTCAGCTTCTTGTCGAAGATCGGCTGGCGCGCCAGATTTGCGACGGCACCCGAAGGGGAGTCAGCAGGCAGGAGCGGCGAGGAGGAGACATTCATGGTTACACCACGTTCAGCTTCGAGTGCTCTCTTCGGGCGCTCGGATCACACTCGCGTTTCGGGGAGATGAGTAGGTCGGGAGGGCTCGGAGCGGCAGGATACTCGGCCCCGACGGGGCAGAATTCTGGACCGGACGAGGTGGGGTGCCCCCTCCCGCGTCCGGTCCTCGCGCGCAGGCGCGCACGCACTCTTCGGTCTCGGCTCGGCAGCGCCGAATGCATGGTGCATCCTGATCACAGGACAACGCACAGTCGGTCTGGCGGCGCTGGCAGTCGGTGTTGCAGCTCTGCTGACTGAGCGGCATCGCTACGGAGAAGGATTCCGGTCGGGCGGTGCGCTCAAGCTCGACCCTCCCGCCGCCCACAGACAGGACAAGGAAGGTCAAGAGCGATGTGGCAGGAAGGAACGTCATGATTGGGAGCGGGGTCCTCATCCGAAAATCGTCTGACCTTGCCCTACTTCTTGGCGAGTTCGAGCGCGGTCCGATGCTCGAGACCGGCAAACACCTCGATGACCTTCGCGATCATTTCGAATTCGCGCGAGGCCTGGACCAGTGCGGTCATACCCGCCATCGGCGACGTATTGGAGGACTCGAAGGCTCCAACCGCGAGATCGGCATCCACTGGAACAGGCCCGCGTTCGCCCGGAGCCGCGCGCACGAGCGTCGAACCCTCCTTTTCGAGGCGCGCCGAGCGCTGGAATTCCACGACGCCAAGACGCATCCCGTTCTCCTCGCCGTCCACGATGACGCCGCCGTCCGCCGCGATCTCGAGGGTTCTCGCGTCGGTGGGAACGCTGATGGGATTCCCCGACGCGTCGAGATAGACACGACCATCCGGAGTCGCAAGCATGCCCTCGCTCGTCAGCTGGATCTGACCGACCCGCGTGTACCGGGGTCCCTCTTGTGTGGCGACAGTGAACCATTGGTCGGGAGAGCGCAGCGCAACATCGAGGGGGCGCCCAGTCTGCACCAGGCCACCTTGCGCTCGATCGGGTTCTACGGTTCGAACCAGCGAGTACCTAAGGGATGAGGTCCCCATCGAACGGTCGAGGGCGTGGTTCAGCTCCTGACGGAAAACCACACGATCACCGCGATATCCGGCCGTTGCCGCGTTGGCGACGTTGTTCGCCGCCACGTCCAGACTCGTGGTCTGAGCCACCGCACCCGAAACTGCCGACCATATTCCAGTACTCATGGTCTCCGAGCCAGCTGTTCGTTCGAGGTTTGGAAAGCCGGCACCTCAGGCGAAGCAAGTCGCGGGCCACCTTCCGAACAGCCGCTATTGCTGGTTCGGACGGGAGAGCGTCGGCTCCTTGACGGTCAGCAGTCAGGGGATCGTCGTCGATAGCCCTTTGAAGGCCGAGAGCTTCTTCGGTGGAGCCCTGCCTCGGGGCTGGCAAAGTTCGCGCGCGCCAGGCATAGTGGCAAAATTGTGAGCGCTCGCTCACGCGAGGAAGAGCGGTTCATGCCCCCCAGAGTCCAAGCCCCTCTCGGCGCCGACCCCTGTCGCGTCCGACCCGAAGACTTGAAACGCCTCGACCAAGTGAAGGAGCTCCTGCGCGTCCTCAACGATCCCTACGCGGGTCCGGCCAAGCTCCTCGACACGGTGAACCACATTCCGGTGTTCGCGGCGCGCTGTCGCCGCGAGGCTGCCTTGCACCGTCCGCGTAACGAGGTCGAGAACATCGAGCGCGCCCTGCATGTGCTCGGAACCAGAGGCATCGAGAAGGTCCTCCTCGAGCTTCTCGAGGATCTGACCATTTTGCACGCCGAACTCGACGCGAAAAAATAGAGGTGGCTCGGTTCTTGCAGCCCCGCTGGGAGCCGTGCCTCTACCACCTCTCGCCGCGACAGCCGCCGTTCCGGTTCGTGCTTCCGGTCGGTTGAGTGCGTCCGCCGCAGCCACACAGACCGCGCGGGCGAAGACAGCATCGTCGGTGGGAGAAGTGAGCGCCACCCGAACCCAACTGACAGCCTCCCAAGCCGCACATCACCTGCGTCAAGCGCTCGGCGAGCACCTTGGCCGGCAGCCCGATGACCGCACGGTCGCCATCGTCACCGCCCAGTGGGCGCACGAAACCGCTCACGGCGCCTCGATGTACAACTACAATTTTGGAGGGATTAAGGGTCGTAGCCCGAGCGGCCTGTGCGTCGCGCAGCGCACCCGGGAGGGGTTTGGCAAAAGCGAAGTAACCATCGTGGATCGTTTCCGCGCCTATCAAACCCCACAAGAGGGCGCACTCGATTACATCGGGCTGCTCAAGACGCGCTACCCCAACGCCCTCGAGGCCGCCGAACGGGGAGATCCTTCGGCCTTCGTGAGGGCACTCAAAGCTCGGGGCTATTTCACGGGCGATCCCGCTGCTTACGAGCGCTCCGTCTCGCAGATCGCCTCGCGATTCACCAACGGTTTCGTGTCGGAGCCCACACCTCGTAACACACCCACCCACCGCGCCAACGACAATGTTCCATCAGCCAGCCAAACCGTCGATGGGTGGTCGCGCGGCCACGCTGTTCCTTCAGCCATTCACCGAGCCATGGAGACTGCCGCGGCGGCCCGGGCTGAGTTCGCACTCGAGAGCTTGCTCGCGCCACCAGTGCCCCGGGCGCTGGTGGAGGGTGGTCGGACGGAGTTGGGAAGCGACGACCAGCCATCACGCATCGCCGCCGATCCCAGCAGTCCGGCTGCCCCCGATAGGGATGAGCCACTCCCTGCGACCGAGCTGGCCGTCGCACCGACCGCGGAAGCGGCCCTCCCGGTCACGTTCTCAGCGCTGACCGAGGAGGTGACCCGCGCCGCGCTGCGGGTGGCAGTTGCCCACACCCCCTCTCGCACAGACCCGTTCCGGTCCGACCGCTTCTAGCATCCGCCATCTTACACCCCCAAACGACCGAATGTTTTCCAGAGCTTCAGCAACACCGCACCCCCGCCGTAGTGAAGTGAGGTACTGAGCCTTGTCCACTATCATCGGCCTCATCATCGTCCTCGGCTCCGTCTTCGGCGGGTTTGCCATGGCGGGTGGACCCTTTGGGATCCTCCTTCAGCCGAGCGAACTCGTGGTGATCGGCGGGGCGGCCGCTGGAGCGCTGGTGATCTCGGCGCCAGGCCGGGTGAGCCGTCGCGTGTTCACCGCCCTCAAGCGTGGCGTGCGCGTGACGTCGGTGACCAAAGCTGACTACCTAGACCTCTTGAAGCTGCTCTACCAAGTCTTCCAGATCGTACGGCGTGAAGGGCTCCTCGCGCTCGAATCACATGTCACCGACATCAACAACAGCACGATCTTCTCAGCGTATCCCTCGGTCACGGGCCGCCACCATGCTCTCGAATTTTTGACCGAAGGCCTGCGCCAAATGGTGGACGGATGCACGGTGGACGAACTCGCGCAGATGTTCGACGCTGAGATGGAGACCCACCACGACGAACAGAGTCAACCGGTAGCGTTGCTTCGGACCACCAGCGACGCGCTCCCGGGGCTCGGGATCGTCGCAGCGGTGCTCGGGATCATCGTCACCATGGGGTACCTCGACGCGGGCCCCGAGGCAATCGGCCATCACGTCGCCGCAGCCCTGGTCGGCACGTTTCTCGGTATCCTTCTTTCGTACGGCGTCCTTGGTCCGATCGCCACCAGCGTGGAGATCCAGGGCCAAGCCGAGAGCCGGTACCTGAATGTGATCAAAAATGGGCTTCTGGCGGCCGCCCGCGGAGCCAATCCCGTGATCGCGATCGAGCTCGCGAGACGGGCCATCTTCTCCGACGAGCGCCCCACCTCCGAGGAGCTGGAACGCGAGTTCCAGGCCCTGAAACATGGCTGAAAAGGGCGCTCGCGTCATCATCATCACCAAGAAGGTGAAGGGGCATAGCGCTCACCACGGAGGTGCGTGGAAAGTGGCCTATGCCGACTTCGTCACGGCACTGATGGCCTTGTTCATGGTGTTGTGGCTGGTATCTCAGACCGACGCCGATACCAAGGAGAAGCTCTCGGAGTACTTCCGCACCGGTGTGCTCTCCGGAGCACCATCCATCTTGGTGGGTGGTCCTTCCGTCGCCAACGGTGGCTACCAGGATTCACAGACTGGGATGTTCAGGAGCGAGCAGAGTTCCCTCATCGACACGGCCACCAAAGTCAAATCCGCCCTCGGCTCGGTAGCAGGAAGCGACCGTGAGATGGCCGCGCTGATTCAGCAAATGGATATCCAAGTGACCGACGATGGCCTCTTGATCCAGATCCTGGACGGGAGCGAGGAGCTGCTTTTTCAGCTGTCCTCGGCGGAGCTCAAGCCCAAACTGCGTCGCATCCTCGAACTCATCGCGCCGATCTTGGGTGCCCTCGAAAACCCCATCCAGATCCACGGGCATACCGACGCTCGCCCCTTTCCCGCAGGCGCCAACCGTACCAACTGGGATCTTAGCTTTGCACGAGCCGATTCTGCGCGACAGATCCTCGACGACAAAGGCTTGCGTCCCGGGCAGATCTCAGGGGTGTTCGCGCATGGCTCGAGTCAGCCGTATGTGCGCGATGATCCGTTCAGCCCGCGCAATCGTCGCTTGGCGATCCTCGCGGTGCGTCGGATCCGCGAGAATGTGGTCTCCCGTGCCGCCCCTGGTCGGTCGTCACCGGATCCGGTTCAGAACTCCACGGACACGGTCCAGCTCCCGCCCATGGCGCTCCAGAAGACCGCCGCCCAGGCGAAGATCGACGCTGCAAAGGCTCAACCCTCGCCCACTCTCTGAACTCAATCGAGCGCGGCTGCACACACGTGCCTGCACCAACACGCGACCAACGGAGTCTTCTCTTTCCAGCTCCTTTCTCACGCCGCAAGGGCGAAGCGCTCGCTCGGCTAGCCTGACACCACAACCTTTTCAATCGGCAGCATCGCGAGCACAGCGGATCCCGAACGGGCCATCGGCGGATCCAGAGCTGCTGGCGCGGACATAGGTTGCCACCGCTGCGGAGGTGCTCGCCCAGTAGCCGCCGCGCGCGATCCGCACCGAGCCTACCTCCGGTCCTGTCGGATCGGTCACGTCATCTGCGGTGTAGGCCTGGCCGATGTCCGCAACCCACTCTGCGACGTTACCCGCCATGTCCAGCAAACCCTCGGGGCTGGCACCAGTGGGGTAAGAGCCAACAGTGACCGGGAGAGTCAAGTCGAGCGAAGCGCAGGAACCGGTCCCGGAAGCGGTGCGGCTGCAACCAAAGCTCGCTCCCCAGGGGTACTTTCTAAACTCCGTTCCCCGAGCAGCACGCTCCCACTCCGCTTCCGTCGGAAGACGCCGTCCGCCATCGTAGGCACAGTAGCTCTCGGCATCGGCGATGTGTACGCAACTCACGGCGGCTTGCTCATAATCCCCAGCCGTGGCGGAGTAGTTGCAGCCCCGGGCCCGATCATCGGAGAGCGCTCGACACACACCGTCCTGCACGCAAGCTCGGTACTCTCCAACCGTGACCTCGGTAACCGCGAGGAAGAATGGGGACAGAGTAACGCGGTGAATGGGGGTATGATCCAGATACCCCTGACCGAGATTCTCCGCGTCACTTCCCATGCTGAAGGTCCCGCCGGGAAAGCAGATTTCCTCATCCGACGCTACTGCCTCATGGCACGACTCCAGAGTCACCACGGTGCCAGGCTCACTCGTGCCACCCGCGGCGGGTGCGCCGCCACTCACCCCCTCTTGATCCGCTGCGCCCCCTTGACCATCCTTCGGCGTTACCTCCCCCTCGCCTCCATCGACTCCCGGTGCAGTCCCAAACTCTTGCCCGCAGCCAAGCACCGAGGCCACGACCACAAGGAGCAGGGGTCGGCAGTCGACGAAAAGGGCTCTCATGTCCTACGCTCCTCTGAACGGCCGCTTCGGGCTTTCACTTCACGGGGTGACCCTCCGAAAAGCACGGGAGGCACTCCTCTCCTCTCGAAGCGTGCCAAGGAACTGGAGAAGCGCCTGCAATCTCGGATCCTCCGGGGCCTCACTGGCCGCGGCTCGCGCCTCGATCTTGGCCTTGAGCGTCTCGCCGCTCTGGGCCAGGAGCCAACCCATCGCGACCCGGTTCTCCACGGTATTCTGCTCGGGGTAGCTCCGGAGCTGCGAAAGAGCGTCGATCGCCAGGGTGGGTTGCCCGAGAGCAATCGCCGCAGTCGAGAGTCGCGCCACCACCAGCTCGCTGTCGGGCGCCAAAGCCAGCGCGCGCTGCCAACTCTCGAGGCTCGGCCGCCCCATCTCGAGTTCGGCGGCCCCAAGGGCACACCAGGCCGCGAGCTCGGTCGGCTCCAAGACAAGCGCCTCCCGGGCCAGCTCCTCCGCGAGTTCGGGGTTGTGGCTGAGCAGAGCCAGCCGCGAAAGCCCTGCCAGTGGGCGTGGATCCTGCCGATCGAGCCGTTGCGCCTCGAGCAGGGCCGCGGTCGCCGCATCACGACAGTCGAGCTCGAGGTGGATCCTCGCCGACATGAGCTGCGCCTCGAGCCGCAGCCCGCGCTGCTCGGCGGTGGCCACCACACACACTCGTTCAAGCGCGCGGGCCAGATCACCCCGTGCGAAGTCGGACTCCGCGTCCGCGAGAACCTCCGCTCCGCGTTCGAGGCTGGGACGCGCCACAACGCCGATGAATCCGAGGTGTGGTTCGAGCCAGCTCACCGGCTCGAAGCCCGAGCGAACCAGCAGTCTGCTCAACATGCGAGGGGAGCTGGCACGTCGAGCTGGACTCACCAGTCTTTGTTCGAGGTTGCATTCTGGCTCGACGACGACCAGCACACCCGACCGCTCCAACCGCGGGAGCACCATCCTCAAAGCTGCTTCCGGGTTGACCAAGTGCCCCAGCACATCGACCGCGAACACCACCTGACAGGGATCGCAGCGATAGCTGGCCGTCGCATCAGCGTGGATGAGGCGAGCATCTTGATTCAACTGACGCGCGAACGCGAGCGCCTTCTGATCGAGGTCGAGTCCGGTGGTTCTTCGGTAGCTCTTGCCCAACAACCTGAGCCCCTCGCCTGCGCCACATCCCAGATCGAGAGCGTGGTGCCCCACGAGTTCGAGCTCGAGAGCTCGCCGATAGAGCGGGACGGTCTGCGGCGCCAGGCCTTCGAGGCCCGGATAGCGGCGAGAGCGCCCCACGCCCACCGCCACCACCGCTCCTGACCGGAAATGTGCCCAGCATTCCTCGGCATGAGGGGAGGGCACATACACCGGATCTAGCACCGGATCGGACCTTGGGCGACCGGGGCTCGCCGCCATTATCGCTGGACCGGTCGCGATTGCGGGCTCGCCTGCAGGGCCTGTTCACGCGCAGCCTGGGGCACCGCCTCACGCCAGGCCTCGTAGAGCGGCTGCAGTGCTCGCATGATGTCGTCAATCAAGGCCGGATTGCGCTTGATGTGGATCTGCAGGATGCTGTTGGTGCAGTACTCGTAGATGCCGCGAAGCTGAGCGCACAGCTCCGGTGCTTGGGAGTCGTCGAGCGAAATCATGAGCTCGGAGAGGATGGCGTGAGCGCGCGAGAGCTGCTCACGGGCTCGCGGTCGCTGATTGTTCTCGTAACACAGCTTGGCCCCCCGGAGGAAGCGGAAGAGCCCGTCATAGAGGGCCAGCAACAACTCCCCGGGCGTGGCCGTGGTCACCTGGACTTGTTGATAGCGGCGAGCAGCATTTCCGTACATAAAATCCCCACAGGTGTGGTTCGGAACCAGAGATTACTTCGATTTGTCCGCGTAGAGGGCCGTCAGATAATCCATCGTGGCATTGTGGCCGGAGATGAGCGTCTCCATACTGCCGAAAGCAGCCTCGAGACGCTCCCGATAGGAAGCCAATCGGTCTTCTTCCCTTTCTATCCGCGTTTCGTAGCGCTCGGCCCGGGCCTCGAAGGTGCTCTTCCGGGTCACCAGCAAGGCCTCCTTGCCGGTAGTGAAACGTTCAGACATCTGGGACAGAAGGTCCATGATGCCATCTGAGGTGCCTTCGCCGGAAAGAATGGCGCTCACCGCATTGGGATCCTCAGCCAAGGCAGCGCTCAAGGTCGAGCTATCCAAACTCAGCGTTCCATCGCGGTTCTGCTCAATCCCCAGCGATCGCAGCGTCTGGTAGCTTTCATTGCCACTGTCGAGCGTCTGGGACAAGGTCCGTGACATCTGGGTGGTGAGCTGACGCAGGGTTTGGTCTCCCGCCAGCTCGCTGTTGCTGGCCTTGGTGCTGCCATAGCCCGCCACCGTGTGCACCTTGGCGATCACAGCGTTGTAGCTGGAGACAACTTCCTCGAGCTTGGTCACAAGACTGGTCGGATCGGAGCGGGTTTCGATGGTGATAGGGCTGGTGGTCTCAGCGCTCAGATTGAGCGTCACACCAGGGATCATGCCAGCGATGCTGTTCGAGGTACTGGTGACCGAAAACCCGTCGATGGTGAGCTGCGCGCTCTGAGCTTGCTGCTTCAAATTGGCCTCGAGATCGAGGCCAAGGGTGGCGTTGGTGACCGTGACCGCATTCTCGTCACCGGCGTCCAGGCCCCTCAGCTGCAGCCGATACTGCGAGCCATCATAGACGGTGGTGGCCCGGATCCTGAGCCCGGAACCGTTGATCGCCGTTACCACGTCCGACAGGCTGTCCGTCGGGTTGATCTCGATGTCGAGGGCGTCCCCAGTCCCAATCTGGATGGTCATCGGACCACTTATCCCCAGCTGTTCATCGAGGTTCGCGACCGGGTCCGAGTAGGCCCGGTAGGTCTCGGCCAGCTTGCTCACCTCCACCGAGTACTTCCCCTCGGTAGCGGCCCCGGTCACACTGGCTGAGATGGTCGTCTCATCGCTGGAGCTGACAGCATAGCTCGCCACCTTGTCCGGGTCAGAAAGCGCATCCACGGCAGTCTTGAATTTGGCGAGGAGGGAGCTGATGTCACTGATGGTGGTGGCCGCAGCCTCCGCAGTCCTGACCCGACTCGCGAGCACGTTCTTGGTCACGCTGGACGCCTCGACCAGAGCGTCGATCATCCCTGCGGTGTCCATACCCGACCCGAGACCTGTGAGTGAGATTGTGCCAGCCATGCCGTGGTCCTCGCATTTTGCACATGTGGCGGGCGACAAGGCCGCCCGCCACATGCTATTCCCGATGCCTAGAACACGCGCCCCTACACTAGCGCACCTTCATCATCCGCCAATCAAGCTGAACGCGAGTTGCGGCAGCTGGTTCGCCTGGGCAAGAACGGAGATGCTGGCTTGCGACAACACCTGGTTCTTTGCCATCTTCGAGGACTCCTCAGCCACGTCCACGTCACGGATCCGCGAATTGGCGGCCGAGAGGTTGAGCCGCATGCTCTGGATGTTGTTGGTAGCGATCTCGAGGCGGTTCATCGCCGCGCCGAAATTGGAGCGTGCTTCCGAAACGGTACCGATCGCGTCATCGATCGTCGAAAGCAAGCCACGTGCCGTGCCGGCATCGGTCAGGGCTGAGCCGGCCAGATCGTCGTCAACCGTCAGCTCGGCGAAGGCAATGTCGATGGTGTCGACGCCAGCCACAGCGCCGAGACCTACCTGCAATGTGAGAGTACCATCGGCCTCGTCACCCGCAGTGCCATCGAGCAAGCTCATGCCGTTGAAGGTGGTGCTGTCCTTGATACGGGTAATTTCCTCCAGCATTTCTCCGAACTCGCCGTTCAGGTACGCCCGGTCTTCCGCAGAGAGGGTTTCGTTGGCGGCCTGGGTCGCTAGCTCGCGCATACGACCGAGCACGTCGTGCACCTCTCCGAGCGCGCCTTCTGCCGTCTCCGACATACTGATACCATCCGCCGCGTTCCGCTCAGCCACCGAGTAGGAACGGATCTGGGACTTCATGCTCTCGCTGATGGCCAAGCCTGCTGCATCGTCCGCCGCGCTGTTCACGCGGAAACCGCTCGACAGCTTGTTGAAGCTCTTCGAGAGGGCGGCCTGGTTCTTGGTGGCGTTACGGCTAGCCTGAAGGGACGCTACGTTGGTTTGAATCGTGAGTGCCATGGGGTGACTCCTTCTTGGAGAGTGGTGGGCTCCCGGAACTCGGGAGCCTCAGGGCTTCGTCGCCCTTCAGGACCACTGAACGGAGTCGAGCCCCAATCCTTGAGGAGAAAATCTGCCCCAAGGCAGGGTGGTCACTCTCCGCCCTCCCCAGGATCTGGCTCAAATCCCGGGCTGGGGGGCGCACCCTGGGGGCAAGGGCAGCTCTCCGCCGCCACGTTGACGCGCTCGGGTGGCAGGTTCCTGACACCCCCCGCGCTAAACGACCCCACCGCAGCCAGCTCCACCCCGCTGTCCGGATCATCCAAGCCCACCCCAAGGGCGAGCTGACTCGAGAGCGCCTCCCGATTGGCGCGCTCGATGCTCTCCTTCACTTCTCCTCGCAGGATGGCATAGGGTGCTGGAGCGAGG
Organism: uncultured Polyangiaceae bacterium; assembly: GCA_964396375.1. GTDB lineage: Bacteria > Myxococcota_A > Polyangia > Polyangiales > Polyangiaceae > FEN-1139. Next base: position 14,531 of record CAYNEY010000040.1, read on the forward strand.
ATCCCGAGCTTGACCGTGGTGCGAGAAAGGTCAGTGACGACGATCTCGATCCCGTCGCCGATGACAATCTTCTGCCCCTTGCGGCGGGCGATGATCAGCATGCCCTATCCCCTGCAGAAGCCGTGCCATCTAGAGTTCTCTCAACGGAACCAGTCGATCAGGTTGAGTTGGATGATGCGCTTTCCAACCTCGATGGAGGAGGTCAAGCTCGACTCAATCTGCATCAGCCGGGTGTAGCTTTCCTCCATCGGGACCGCCAAAAGGTCACTCTGGCGGGTCTGCAGTTCGATGTTGCCGGTGGCGAGCATGGTCTCGCTCAGATCTAGTCGGTTGATTACGAGGCCGGAGTGGGAACGCTCTTGTCCGATCTGCTCCTCTGACGCTCGCAGATTCTCGAGGGAGGCCCGGATCGCATCAAGATCACTGGTTTGGATGGCGGTGGCAAGGTCACGCAGATCTTGCATCGTGTCTCGCCCTCCCGCGGCCGTGAAGGCCCGGGCACCGCTGATGTTGACATCCAGAGGCTGACCTGCGCCGGTCTGCACCAGGTGCGGGTTGTCGTTGCCGAGGAAGTTGCCAGCATCGTCGAAGGTCTGGGTGAGGATGGCCGTGCCGGAGAAGAGATACCCTTGGCTCCCCTTGGTGTTGCCCACCTGAGTGAGCTGATAGATGAGCTGCTGAGACTCCTCGGCCAAGGCCTGACGGTTGTCATCCGACATGGTGCCGTTCGCGGCCTGCATGGCGATCTCGCGCGCCCTCTTGAAGATGTCACCTGCCTCCGCCAGGGCGGCCTCGGCGGTCTGCACGTCCGAACGAACCAGATCGATACTGCGTTGGAAGCTGGCGTTCTCGTTCAGGCTCGATTGCACCCGGATCGCCTCGGCGGCCGCCATCGGATCATCCGACAGCGTATTGACCCGCTGGCCACTCGAGACCTGGTTCGCGACCTCCTGATAGTCCGAACGCAGCCGCCCGAGGTGTCGGCCCACCGTGCCAAACTGCATGGCGTCGCTAACTCTCATCGTCCCACCTTGGACAGCAGCTCTTCCAGCAGCTGGTCGACGGTGCTCAGCACCTTGCCTGCTGCCTGGTAAGCGCGCTGATACTTCTCGAGGTTGACCAACTCCTCATCCATGGCAACGCCACTCAGAGATTCGCGGGTGATCTTGGCCTGGGCAAAAATGTCCTCGCGCAGCGCCGACTCAGCCCGCGCCGACGCACCCAGAACGCCAATCCGACCCTCGAGTTCGCCGTAAGCCTGGGCTGGGGTGAGGCCGGTGGCGGTTACGGCCGCACTGGTGAGATTGCCGAGCAAGATGGCGTTGCCCGAGCCACCGGGCAGCTCCTCCAGCGAGGCCGCAGCTGCAACCGCGTTGGGGTTGTTCCAGATGTCTTCTGTCACGCGGATGGTGCGGGCTGTCTCGGGGGCGGCCGCCGAGATGTCGAAGATGTTGACACCCGTCGAGCCGTCGAGCCCAAAGCCCGCGGCGTGCTGGGTATTGATGGCAGTCGCGACGTCGAACACGAAGCCGTCGAACATGTCCGAAACGTCGAAGAGCTTCTCGCGCGCCTCCACTATACCGGTGAGCTTCCCGCCAGTCAGCATGCGGGTAACCTCACTGTCCGGCGGACCACCGCCGGCGCGGGTGGCAAACACCTGCAGATTGTTGTCGTCATCGACGTCGACCCGAAGACTGCGCGACGAGCCACCCTCGACCAGCATCACTCCCGCCGTCTGCACCGAGAGTTGGTTGTCGCGACCGGGAACGATCCGCACGTCGACGATCTCGGACAGGTTGAGCAGCTTACGATTCCGCTCGTCGACCAGATCGGAGGCATCTTGCCCCGATTGGGTCACAAAGGCGATCTGCTGATTGAGCTTGGCGACCTCCGTCGCACGCTCAGTGGCCTGACGCGCCATGTCCTGGGCGCGCTGCACCATCTCCAGCTTCTGTTGCGCCAGACCCTCCGCCATCTCGTTGGTTCGCGAGGTGAAGGCCTCGGCGCGCAGAATCACTTCCTGCCGCGCGGTAGCACTGGCAGGATTGGCCGCGACCTGCTGAAACGCGGCGAACATGGCATCCAGGCTGTCGCCCAGGCCCACACTGCCAAGATCGTTGAAGAAGGTCTCGACCTGGGCGAGCTCATGGGAGTATTGGGTGGCCGCCGAGTCTGAACCCGCCGCCTGGAAGTACTGGCGGTCGACATAGACATCCCGGCTCTGGCTGATCCCTACCGCGACCACCGAACCCATCGACTGGGTGCCAAGGTTGCGATTTTGGATGATCGCCGAGCGCCGAGCGTACATCGCGGTGCTGGTGTTGGCGATGTTCTGGCCCGTGACGTTGAGGCCAAACGCCTGAACGGAAAGGGCATCGCGCGCTGTGTTGAGGAGGCTGGAGAGTCCACCCATGGTTACCCCCTCACATCCAGCCGAACCCCCTCGGCCACGGGCTTGCTGGACGGGCGACTGACGGGAACACGCCCACCCGCCAGGATCTCGATGGTTCCGTGCACGTGATCGCGGGCCTGGGCCAAGAGCACCAGGTTGTGGCGCAAACCAAGCTCGAGACGCCTCACGCGCTCACCGTGTGAAGCGGTCAACTCGTGGCGTCGCCCACTCAGGATCTCCGACAACGTAGCCTTCTTGGCTGCACATGCCTCGATTTCTTCGAGGTCTAGGGATATGAGGGCACGGCGCTCCTGACCAAGCGTCTCTTCAAGCTCAGTCAGAAGGTCGGCCACCGCTCTCTGCGTGTGGTCTGTCATGAGACACCCCCTTTGCAGACACCGGGGAATCTCGCAGGTTGGACTACCCGATACTTGCGATCAGTTTCTCGGCGATCTGCTTGGAGTCGAATTTCAATTGGCCTGCTTCCAGCTCGCCCTTCAGACGTGCGACTTTCTCCGGATCGGAGGTCGCCCCCGAGGCGTTGGCCGCGAGCACCCTCGCTTCGGCGGAGATGGACACGGTGGCGGCCTCCTTCGGGGCCGCGCGCGCCGCACCAGCTTCGCCTTGCTGTGCAACCTTCTCGGCGGGCCGTGGTGCTCCCACAGGGGAGACCGCCATCCGCTGGTAAGCGTCGAGAGCAGGGTTTGATGTAATGCCTTTCATCGGATCCTCCGATCGGCCTGTCCAGGCTTTGTACCATGGGCGGACGTTCGAATCTCATCAGGAGGAACGGCAGGACTCGACGAGCCTTGAGAGATTTGGGACGAAAGGGGGCTGGCCACCATCCCCGAGGACCGAGAAAGTACTGAGATTTCATCGTGATATCCTAGTTCTGGAGGGCGTTCGGGATGCCCACGCACCCCCGAACTCGGTTGGACGGGGTCTGGTCCCTTTGAGGGACGATCAGGTGATGTGGGCGCGGCCATTTGGTCGGACAGAAGCTCCGCGATCCCCAGGCCTCCCCCACGAGCCAAAGCGTCAGCCACCGCCTGCACGACCATCGATCCGTATTCGCTCTGGCCTGCCGGAGCGTCTCCGCCGCCCACCCGGGTGGTCCGCTCCAGGCGCTTTAGCATCTGCTGTAGCAGCACGGCTTCGAACTCCCGCGCGGCCTCGAGCCGCCGCCCTGCCTCAGAGTTCTTGTCAGCTGAAGCAGCTACCCCTTCTGGCCCCTTCGCTGTAAACGTGAGGGGATCCGAACCGGAAGGGAGAGAAAACGAGATAGGCGCCATCATTGAACCACGATCTCCGCGCGCAGCGCACCAGCCGCCTTCATTGCCTGCAAGATGCTGGCCATCTCACGCGGTGAAATCCCGAACGTGGAGAGAGCCTTGGCGACCTCGGCGAGGGAGGTGGCTCCAGCCAGGTACGAGAAGGACGGCGGGATTTTCTCGGTAGTCTCGACCTGACTGGTGGCAACGGTCGTGGTCTGACCGCCAGCCATAGGATTGGGTTGCACCACAGCAGGCTGCTCACGGACGCTGATCGTGATTCCCCCCTGGGAGATGGCGACCGGAGACAAGGTGACCTCACCAGACGCTACAATCGTCCCGGTGCGCTCGTTGATGACGATCCGAGCGTTAACACTCGGCATCACCTCGAGTTCACCCAGCTCCGCGACCAGCTGCACCGCCTTGTCGCGGAGCCGCTCTGGCACCTTGACCACCACCGAGCCACCATCGCGTGCCTCGGCACTCCCCTCACCAAACGCCTGGTCTACGGCCTTTGCCACCAGGTGCGCCGTCGCAAAACTGGGGTTCCGAAGCGCCAACGTCAACTGCCCCTTATCGGTGAACGCGGTCTCGATTTCACGCTCGATCAGCGCTCCGTTCGGGATCCGAGCCGTGTTGGTCGCGTTCTCGGTCACGCTGCTGCCGCTTGCCCCCGAGGCGCTGAACCCCCCGAGCACGAGCCCACCCTGGGCCACCGCGTAGGTGCGGCGATCCGCGCCCCGCAGCGGGGTCTGCACCAACACCCCACCTCGCAGCGATTTTGCGTTGCCCAGTGATGACACCACCACGTCGATTCTTCCTCCGTTGCGGACAAACGCAGGAATGGTCGCGGTGACCACCACCGCCGCCACGTTCTTGAGGCGCAGCTGCTTGTTGTCGACCTGCACCCCCAGTCGGCGCAAAAGGGCACGCAGCGACTGGGCCGCAAACGGGGCGGAGGTGTCGTCGCCAGTTCCGTTCAGCCCCGTCACCACACCGTAGCCTACCAATTGGTTCTCGCGCACCCCCACCACATCGCAGAGATCACGCAACCGATCAGCCTGTGCAGGGCGCGAGGCTACCAACATGGCGCCACAGATGGCCAAGATCACGAATAGGAGTGGTCGTCGATTGGTCATGGCATCAGAAGGGGTTGATGAAATCCAAGGTCTTGGTCAGCCACCCACGCTCCACATGGTCGTTGATATCCCCACGACCGGTGAACTCCACCCGAGCATCCGCGATCAATGACGAGAGCACTGAGTTGTCTCCCTCGATGTCCGCCGGGCGGGCTACCCCCGATACGTAAAGGTGGTATTCTTCATGGTTGATCATCACCACCTTGGTGCCCTCGACGAACAGATCCCCATTGGGCATGGTCTGCTTGACCTTGACCGCAATGCTGCCAGAGAGCTTGCCCGCCCGCTCGGTGCGCCCTTGACCGCTGAAATCCGCGCTCGAGGCCATGGCCACCAACCTCTCCGGATCGATGTTGGGGTACGCCTTCTGGATCGCAGGTACGAGTCCGAGCAGCGCGTCGACATTGGCTTCACGCGAGGTCTCCTTCGAAAGATTGGTGGTCGCACCGCCCTGGGCATCCGCCTGTTCGTCGATGCGGATGTGCACCACATCACCGACCCGCAGGGCGCGTGTATCTTCCAGGTAGCCAGCCTGCGCCTCGGAGTACACCGAACCGGTCGCGGGCTTCGAGCGCTCATTCATCGCCTCGTACTGCCCCATGTCGTACTTTCGCTCACGGGGCGTGAAGGGCTGGATGTGACTGGGGCCGCAGCCAATACTGGCAGCCACCGCGGCCAGACCGGTCCAAAGCAGCACCACACTGATGGTCCATGGCTTCTGCCCAACCCATGGTAGCAGCCTGCGATTCATGAGCCGAGAACCTCCGCGAAGCGCTCGGAGACGACCCTCGCTCTTACCACCCGGTTGGTCTTCACCACTCGGAACGGCAACACATCCCCAACCTCACCCATGCTCATCGCCACTGCCTCGGCGGTAACCTCCGTCACCGCACTGGCGATCCGCAGAGTGAGCACCGCCCCCGAAACAACGGCCGGACGGGCCTGGGTCTCGGAGAGGCGCAGGCCCAAGGTGCAGACCGCCCGGGTGACGTCACCATCAGCGTCCATGAACTCGATGGTCGCACTGGACTCGACCACTCCCACCTGCCGCGGCAGGCGCGCCAAGCGCACATTCGAAATCTCGGCGCTCCGCGTGAGCCGAAGGCGTGCGGGGGGCTCGAGCCGAAGCAGCTCGACGCCGGCGGGCAGCACCTTCACAATCTCCGGCTGAAACCAGAGTCGCAGACTCTCCCGCTCACGAACGACCACGTCGCGCTCCACCCGAACCGGCTCCGTGAAACGGACGCTCAGCCCTTGCTCCGCAAGAATCCGGTTGAGCCGGTGATGAGAGAAGAGTCGCGAGCCACCGGGCGGGGGCGAAGGTCCAAGGTCGACCGCCGCTGCGGCTTCTGGAAGGCTCTCCAGCAAATCACCAAGACAGATTCGCGCGCCGCTCACCAACCGATGTGATTCGGCGCTGGCTGTGCCAACCATCCCAAGGACGGCGAGACACAAGAAGAACAGCTGGAGTCGTCGATGATTCATGGTCCTCAGCGCAGCTGTGAGGCAGCCTGCAGCATCTGATCGGCAGCGGTGATGACCTTGGAGTTGATCTCATAGGCGCGCTGCGCCGAGATCATGCCGATCATCTCCTCGACGATATCCACGTTGGCCGTCTCGACGGCACCCTGCATCAAGGTACCCCGACCGTCTTCGCCTGGAGTGCCGAGCTGGGCGTCACCGCTGGCTGGAGTGCTCTGGAAGAGGTTGTGCCCGAGGGCGCGCAACCCACCCGGATTGACGAAGGTAGCGATGGTGATGTCGCCGACCTCGGCTGGTGTTTCTGAGCCGCTGACCACGGCCGACACCCGTCCGGTGGAGGAGATCGAGATAGACACAGCGTTGCTCGGAATGGTCACCGGAGGATCGAGTGGAAGACCATCGGAAGTCACGATTCGACCGTCTCCGTCCGTGGTCAAGGTGCCAGCTCGGGTGTAGGCCGGGGTCCCGTCGGGCTGTTGCACGACGAAGAAGCCGTTACCCTCGATGGCCACGTCGAGCTGGTTGCCGGTCTGTTTCAGGTCACCCTGCGCGAAGAGACGCGATGTCGTCACCACGCGCACACCCGTGCCGAGCTGCGTGCCACTTGGGTCCATCGTGGTAGGGCTGGTGGGGGCACCTGGTGTCCTCATCTGCTGGTAGAGCAGATCCTCGAAATCGACGCGCTGGCGCTTGTAGCCAACGGTGTTCGCGTTCGAGATATTGTTGGAGACACCCTCCAACATCGTCTCTTGGGCACTCATTCCAGTGGCGGCAATGTGGAGTGAACGGAACATGAATGGTCTCACTTGCAACCCGAGTGCCAGCCTCCTCGAGCGGAAGTACCCCGGGTAACTGACTTTGGCGCGAGCCCGGAGAGCAAGCAGCGACAGGCAGCTGACGCTGGAACGTCGACGTTCTGACATCCCCCAAAGGAGCCCCTGATGACGAACGAGTGTAAGGCGACGGGTGGCACGACGCGGGCGCGGTGCCACCCGTTCCCTCACTGACTCGGGGCTCCCGCCTCGGAACTCGCCGAGGTGCCCCCCTCCAAAGTCTCACCCTGACTGTCGGTGCCCCCCTCCCCACCCGTTTCATCAGCGCTCGGCCGATTCTGAGTGGTGCTCACGCACGTGCCCTTCTGGCAGACCGCGTCCACCAGGCAATCGGTGGTCCGAAGGCAGCTGTCCGGATCGGTACAGCCTGTGAGAAGGTGCGCCCAACCAAAGAGAAACACCAAAGAGAACGCACACCCACGACCCAATGGGCTGTCAGAGTCAGAACGGGACACTCACACCTCCTGCCAACGTGAACCAGACGAGCACGCTCTGGTCGGGAAGGTCACTTCCTACCGGGAACACGGCGAAACCCGGCTCCCAGAACAGCGTGACGTGCCGGGCCAGTGGGATCCCGAAGCGGGCACCGACGCCCAGGCCCACCATGGTCTCGGGGGCGATGACACCCAACACCGCTCCATGCAACCCAATGGTACGCGACAGCCAGCGCTGATAACGCAACTCACCGCCGAAGGTGGCACGCCGCTCCAGCTCGGCCGCAAGATAGAAGCCATAACCCTCCGATGTGGTCTCGTCATATCGAAGGTCGACACCAGCCAAGAGTCGCATCCGCGCCCGAGCATAGGCCACCGTTCCCGTGCCTGGATCTCCACCCTGAAGCCCACTTCCGAGCGATGCGCTGCCGTCACTCTCCCACTGTTCGGCCTGGGCCGAGCGGGAGGGGATCACCCACAGCAGCAAGGTGAACAGAACGACACGCGCAACTCTCGACGACAGCACGTGGTCAGCCCTCGCAAAGCCTGGGCCAACCGCGCTCCCGGAAGACACCTCATGCCGCTTCGATGCGCTTTCTCTTCAGCATCTCCACCAGAGTGGTTCGGTTCAAGCCGAGCAGACGGGCGGCCTGGTTCTTGTTCCAGCGGGTCCGCTCCAGCGCCTGACGGATCAGGTTGTTCTCGAAGGACTCGACAGCGTTCCGGAGATCGATGCCAATCTCTGGCAATTTCTGCTCAGATCGGCGATTCTCGGTGGGTAGGCCACAGACTGTGGCCGGAAGATCCCTCGGCTCGATCCGATCCCCGCGACACAGAAGGATCGCCCGCTCGATGGTGTTCTCGAGTTCGCGCACATTGCCCGGCCACGGGTACTGCTCGAGCAGATCCATGGCAGCATCCGAGATGGTCTGCACGCGATGGCGTCCCGTGCGCTCCTTCGCCTGCTCGAGAAAGAAGGACGCGAGCAGCGCGATGTCGCCGTGTCGCTCTCGAAGCGGAGGGACACAGACGTGGATCACGTTGAGTCGGTAGTAGAGATCCTCTCGGAACGCGCCGGAGCGCACGGCTTCTTCCAGATTCATGTTGGTGGCTGCCACGATCCGAACATCCGCACGGAGCACTCGATTGTCACCGAGCGGCGAATACTCTCGGGTCTGTAGGACGCGCAGCAGCTTGACCTGTAGAGCCAGCGAAAGCTCCCCGATCTCGTCCAAGAACAGCGTCCCGTCCTCAGCTTGGCCAATGCGTCCGGTTTTGGTCGCGTGAGCTCCCGTGAACGCACCCTTGGCGTGCCCGAACAGCTCGGTCTCCAGCAGATTCTCGGGGATCGCCCCACAATTGACCGCCACGAAGGGTCGGTGGGCACGGTCGCTCGCGCGGTGAACGGCCCGAGCCACCAGTTCTTTGCCCGTGCCGCTCTCACCAGTGATCAAGACCGTGCAGTTGGCGTCCGCTACCCGGTCAATGACGCGGAATACATCCATCAGGGCATCCGATCTTCCAACCACACCCTCCACACTGCGTGGCGGGAAGATGCTAGGACGCTGACTGGGACGCTGACTGGGACGCTCACACACTGCCGTGATCTGCTCGAAATCAGTGCGCTGTTCGGGCAGAACGCTGGTCATCATCGGGCTTTCGGTCCGCGCAAACGAGAAATCGTCGATCGCCATGGTCTGCTCCTCGAGTCCGCCGTTCGGCACCCCCACGTTGGGAACCACGATCGGCCGAACTCCCCCACTGCAATCGAGATGCCAGACCACGGATTCTTGGCGCTCGACCGCCAAATTCCCGTCAGCGCGAGCCCAACCCACCAGGCCCCCATCAAGTGGTGGGTCACAGGGAACCCCACCACAGCCCCCCCCGCTCAGAGATAACAATCGGTAACTACAAGAGAAGTTCCGAATTGTTGGCAGCTACGCTGCAACGCCTCGCGTGAGTCACAGGAGACCCACTAGAGCGGGAAAATACCCAGTCAAATGGTCAGGTCTGTGACGGCACTTCGGGTGGTCAGCTAGGTGAACGACAGGTCCCATCCAACCTGGAGCAAAAATCGACCTCGGTGTGTCGATTCCGAAGAGCGTGGGGCCGCGGAAGTCCCTGGCGAGAGGTGGCTGGCATGGGGAGTGCTTTGGTGACCTTCCGTGCTCGACCTCTTCAGTGCCATCCAGCCTCTGCACGGTGCACTCGACTATCACCTGGAGCGGCACAACGTCCTCACCTCAAACGTCGCCCACATAGACACCCCCGGATACCGCCCTCAGGATCTGGCGCGGGTGGATCCGGCCGACTTCGCAGGTGTGCTTTCGGTCGAGATGGCGCGAACTGCTCCTCAGCATCTCGCAACCGGTCCGGCCAATGGTCGCCCCAACACGGGCAGGGTCTTCGAGGATATCACCGCAGGGGCCGGCAATGACGGCAACTACGTCTCTTTGGATCGCGAAGCCAGCAAGGTCGCCGCCAATCACATCCGCTACGACGTGGTTTCAGCGGTGACTGCGGCCCAGATCCGGCAACTCATGTACGCGGCCAACGACGGTCGCAGTTAGGACGAGAGGCTATGATCGGAGTGTTCAGCGCTATGGAAGTTGCAGCCTCGGGGCTCTCCGCCGAGCGCGTGCGCATGAACACGATCGCCTCCAACCTTGCGAACGTCCGGACCACGCGCACACCGGAGGGTGGTCCCTTTCGTCGCCTCGACCCGGTGTTCGAGGCCGCCCCACTCCAGCGCCTCGGACTCACCTCCGGCCCTTCCCAGGGTGTTTCAGTGGTCCGCGTCGCACGCATCGAGGCCGATGAGCGCCCTGGTACCATGGTCTACGAGCCCGGCCACCCCGATGCCAACGCAGAGGGGTACGTCGAATACCCGAACGTCAACGCCGTCGAGGAGATGGTGAACATGATCACCGCCTCGCGCGCCTACGAAGCGGGGGTCACCTCCATCGAGACCATCAAACAGATGGCCCGCTCGGCTCTGGAGCTTGGCCGTTAGGATCTTCTATGCCAGTTGCCCTCCCCCCGCTCACTCTACCCCTGGAGCTCCGAGCTTCGGGGGAAGGCCTGGGCGAGAAAGCCGCCCAGGCTAGCGCCGGTGCCGAATTCACCAACGTGTTCGAAGCCATGGTCGTGAGCGCGAATCAGCAGGCAAACGCCGCTTCTGACACCGCCCGAGCCTTTGCGAGCGGGAGCCGCGACGACATTCACGGCACGATGCTTGCTGTCAGCAAGGCTGACATCGAACTCCGGGTGCTCGGGAGCGTGCGCAATAAGGTCATCGATGCCTTCTACGAACTTTGGCGGATGCAGATCTAGCCGGTGAGCCAGCATGGACGGGTTCAAAGCCATCTTCAATCACATCCGAGGTTTCTGGGCGGATCTCCCGACTGCGAAACGGCTCGCCTTCGTAACGCTTGCCAGCTTCGTCGCCCTGGCGATCGCCGTAGCGTCGCTGTGGAGCACCCACATCAACTACACCAGCCTCTACGCCAACCTCGATCCCCAAGATGCCGCCTCGATCGTGGAGAAGCTGAAGACGATGCAGGTGCCCCACCGCATCGAAAGCGATGGGCGCACGATCCTGGTGCCCGAGGAGAAGGTGGCAGGACTTCGTCTCGAACTCGCGTCCGCGGGTCTTCCACGAGGGGCGGGGGTGGGCTTCGAGATCTTCGATCGTTCCCAGCTGGGTGCAACCGAGTTCGAGCAACAGGTGAGCCTCAGGCGCGCGCTCGAGGGAGAGCTCACCCGCTCGATCCTGACCATCGACGGCATTGAATCGGCGCGCGTGCACCTCGTGATGCCCGAGCGCCGTCTGTTCGTCGCCAAGGAATCCACTGCTTCCGCCTCGGTAGTGGTCCGGCTCCGCAATCCGGGCTCCTTCTCGAAGAAGGAAGTGGCCGGTATCGTCCACTTGGTCGCCGCGGGGGTACCAGGTCTGGGCAAGGATCGAGTGTCCGTGGTCAGCACCGACGGTGCTACACTCCATCGCCCAGAGACGGGTGGAGGTTCCCTCGGGGACGAAGGCAGCCTCGAACGCGCCACGTCCATCTCGAGTCAGCTCGAGAACAGCGCCCGAAGCCAGCTCGAGCGCGTGGTTGGGGTGGGAAACGCCGAGGTACGGATCGTCGCTGACCTCGATCTCGCCGCCAAGGAAATGGTGGAGGAGCACTACGAGCCGAGTAAGACCGCCCTTCGCAGCGAGAATCGCACCGAGGAAACCAGCGGCGGGACGGCGCCCGGCGTGGCCGGCGTTCCGGGAGCCCTCACCAACCTTCCTGATGCCCAGCCGGGAGCTCTCGATGGAGCGGAAGGCACGGCCGGCGGCGTGGGGCGTATCAGCCACACCCGCAACTGGGAAGTCGACAAGGTAAGCCAGAAGACTGTGACGCCGGCCGGCAAGATCGCTCGGTTGAGCATCTCGGTTCTGATCAACGACAAGCTCGAGCAACAGGGACCAAAGTCCGTCAGTGTCCCGCGCACCCCCGCCGAACTGGCCAAACTCGAGGAGTTGGTGAAGCGTGCGGTGGGGTTCAACTTGGAACGAGGCGACAGCCTGAAGCTCGACTCCGCCCCATTTGCCAAGGTGGATCCCACCAGCTTGTCCACCGACAAGACTCCGGTGACTTGGCGGAAATACTTACCCTACACCCTGCTCGGCTTGGTCGCCGTGGTGGTGCTCTCTCTTCTCGTGCTGGTTTGGCGTCGTGGCCGGGGTGGCAACCCAGCGCCCTATCGAGCCGCCGTCTCGGGTGGGATGAGCACTCCACGGCATGCACTGACTGGAGAGCACCTCGACGACCATCCGGCCCTTCAGGGGGACCCCGCGCATCCCGCTCTGACCGCAAATCAGACGGTCGACGCTCCACTTCGGCGCGCTCGAGCCGTTCAGGTCGCTTCAGAGGACCCGGCCACCGCGGCCATCGTCCTCAAGAAGTGGCTGAACGCGGCAGGTGGAGCCCCAACCACGGCACGAACCTAGCAAGGGAAGAACCTTCGTGGAGCTGACTGGTCCCGAAAAAGCCGTGCTGATGCTGCTCTCCCTCGACGAGAACACTGCGGCACCCATCATCGCCGAGCTAGACATGGAGGATCTGCGGAAACTCCGCGAGGTGGCCTCGTTGATGCGCGCGGTGCCGTCGACCTCTTTGGATTCGGTATACCGAGAGTTTCTCGAGCAGTCCCAGGAAGCGGTCGCCCTCCCAAAAGGGGGGGTGCGTTATCTCCGCCGGATCGCGACAAAAGCCCTCGGTGAGGCGAAAACCCAAGAACTCTTCGTGGAAGGGCCCCAGACTTCCCTCGATCGGCTCGGCTCGGCCGACGAGACATCGCTGGCCTCGGTGCTCGAGCATGAGCATCCCCAATTGGTCGCCGCGATCCTCTCCCAGCTTCCCACCAAGAAAGCGGTCGACGTCATCAGCCAGCTGCCTGAGGAGCGCCGTGCTGCGATCGTGGAGCGTCTCGGCAAGATGACCGAGGTCCCCGCCGGGGTACTTGAAGAAGTGGCAGCCACCCTCAGCGCCGAACTCCCGCAGTCGGGGGGCGAAGCATTCATCAGTGTGGACGGCGTCGCCAAGAGCGCCGCGCTGGTACGTCACATGAATCGAGAACTCGGCGAGGCGGTGTTGGCGTCCCTCGCTGATGAGGACGCTGATCTCGCCACCGAGATCCGGCGCGCCATGTACACCTTCGAAGATTTGACCATCCTCGAACCGCGCGCCCTCCGCTCCCTGCTCGAGTCGGTAGCATCGGATCGCCTGGTCTTGGCCCTGAAGACGGCCAGCGAAAAGCTCAAAGGCATGATCTTCGCCAGCATGTCGAAGCGTGCTGCGGAACGACTTCGAGAAGACCTCGAGAACTTGGGTGGCGTGAAACTGGCCGAGGTCGAGGCCGCCCAGCGGGAAATCGTTGAACAGGCCCTGCTCTTGGCCGCCGAGGGCGTGATCTCCCTCGAGGAGGATCATGGGGTTGTCTAACCGCAGCCGTGGTCGCTCGGAGCGGCCCACGACCGTCAAGTTTGCGCATGTTTCCCATGCTGAACGGCGGCAACCGTCGTGGTTGACACGTGAGGAGAAGGAGCGTCGGTACCCGAGTTTCCACCCTCCCATTTCTCGGCCGCCGCTCGACGGCGGACACGCCAACCCTCGAGAGCATGAGCGTGCCCGGATGACCATCGACCATCCGGCGCCCCCGGTCCGTATCACCCAGACACCAAACGGGCAGGGGTCGTCGCTGCCGCCCAACCCAAGGGGGATCAACCCCGCCGAGCTGGAAGCATTGGTCGCAGAGCGGGCGCTTCAGAACGCAACCGCCCAACTCCTCGATGAGGCTCGTACTGTCCTCGCCGAGGCGATCGAGTCTTTCGATCAGGCGCGCCGAGATCTTGCCTATGTCTCGGAACCACGGCTGGTCGAGCTCGCCATGTTGGTGGCACGGAGGGTGATCGGCCGTGAGCTCCTCACCCAGCCCGAGCTCGTGGCCGATCTGGTGCGCGAGGGGATCGACGCATTGGCCTCGAGCGACACCACACGTGTACGGGTAGGCGCCGCGTTCGGAGAAATCCGCGACCTTGTGCTCGATCAGCTCGCGACTCGCGGCATCGAGGTGGAGTTGGTCGTCTCTCCCCATCTCGCCGACTACGCGTGCGTGGTCGAGACCGAGCTCGGCCGTGTCGACGAGTCGGTCGAAGAACGCCTGAACACCCTGCTCGAATCGATTGAAGAGGAGAGGGAAACGTGAGCCCGAGGTCGCACGTATGCTCCGAAAGGACCCCATCTCACCTTGTTTGAGCGAATCCTCGAACGAACCCGTCAAGCGCCGATCCACCGCCCCGAGGGGGTAGTGCTGGAAGTGGTAGGCTTGATCGTTGAGGTGGGAGGGCTGCGAGCCGGTATCGGTGACACCTTGCTGATCCAACCTGCCTCGGGTGATTCAGTGGAGGTGGAGGTGGTGGGATTTCGCGCCGAACGCCTCGTCACCACGCCGCTTGGCACCCTGTCGGGAGTACGCCAGGGCGCGCGGGTCTTCTACACCCACCGCGGTGCGCTGGTTCCGGCCGGTCCAGGCCTTCTCGGACGAATCGTAGATGCCTTTGGTCGCCCGCTGGACGGTGCGGGCCCGATCGGTGCTTTCGAGCCTTGCCCTGTGCATGCATCACCCCCCCCCGCCTTCTCGCGCCGGCCCATCGAGCAGCATTTCTCGACCGGCATCCGTGCGATCGACGCCTGTCTCCCACTCGGCGTTGGACAGCGCATGGGGATTTTCGCAGGCGCCGGAGTCGGCAAGAGCACGCTGCTTGGCATGATCTGTCGCTCATCCCAGGCCGATGTGAACGTGGTGGGGCTGATCGGGGAGCGCGGTCGAGAGCTCAATGACTTCGTGCGCAACGCGCTCGGTACGGAAGGACTGTCTCGCAGCGTGATCGTCACCGCGACCGGGGATCAACCCCCATTGATGCGTGCACGAGGGGCGGAGTCGGCCACCGCCATCGCCGAGTACTTTCGCGATCAGGGAAAGAGCGTGCTCTTGGTCATGGACTCGGTGACCAGATACGCAATGGCCCTGCGGGAGGCCGCCCTGGCTGCGGGCGAGCCGCCTGCCACCAAAGGTTACCCTCCCAGCGTCTTCGCGGCGCTGCCACGGCTGCTGGAGCGCGCAGGGACCACCGGGGGAGCAGGCACCATCACCGGCCTGTACACGGTATTGGTGGAGGGCGACGATATGACGGATCCGGTGGCAGACGCGGTACGCGGTATTCTCGACGGACATATCCTTCTGTCGCGCAGCCTGGCCGAGCGCAATCAATTCCCAGCTATCGATGTGCTGTCCAGCATCTCCCGGCTTGCCCCGGAGATCGCGCCCGAGAGCGCGCTCCGCGCCGCGGGGGCGCTCCGCGAAATGCTGTCGGTTCACAAGGAAGCGGCCGATCTGATCCAAGTCGGCGCCTATCAGCCCGGCAGTGATCCGCGCGTCGATCTCGCCATCAAGATGGTTCCCCAAATCGAGTCGTTCTTGCGACAAACCGTGGAAGAACGCACCAGCCCGTCGGAGACACGGGCCCGACTCGAAAAGCTCGCTCGCCTGTGCCAGACGCCGGAGCGCACCAAATGACCAAACGACAGAAGATCCAACGCGTCATCGAGTATCGGGAGGATGTGCTTTCGCAACGCGCCGGGGCCCTCACCGACTCGCAACAGAAGCTGGACGAACAGCTCCGTGAGGCGGACGACGAAGCGGCTCGGCTCGCGGCAGCCGCTGATCACCGCAACGACCTCTGTCTTCACGAGCGAGTAGACGTGGGTTCCTGGTTGGAGGCCGAGCTGTGGTTGCGTTCCCGACGAGCCGCGCTGGAGCTGGCCGAGCAGCGCGTCCAAGATGCCGAGCAGTCGGTGGACCAGGCCCGCCACCAGGTTCTGCTGGCGCGTATGGATGTGCGCCGAGTGGAGCTGCTCGACGAGCGTCTGAAGGAGTCTGAAGTGCGCCTCGACGAGCGTCTGGAGCAACGCTTGACGGATGAATGCGCGCTACGCGTCTGCACCACGATGATGCGACAGCGGCGCGACTGATTTCTCCGGCACCATTCTTGCTGGACCAGTCACCGCCGAGTTCGATCGTGACCCTTCGGATCGCGGTCAAGGACGGCCTGTACGACACGCGCCGCACCGTCGGTTCCGATAGGAGAGACAATGGCTTTCAAAGCACACTTGGGTGGGAACACTGGCCTCTCTGGGGAGCAGGAGGCAACGGCGACTCTAGGACTGTTTGGGCTTTCGGGGGCTCACAACCAGGGCTCTCAGACGCAACGTCAGGCGGGGGCGCTCTTCCAGTCGATCCTCGGGCGGTCGATGGACACCGACGGTTGTTTGGCACCCACCGCCAAAAATCCGTGGCACGATCCGAACGGAAGGGTGGGATCGGGCGCACCTCAGTCGGCTGCATTCGCCGTGCGGATCACCGCCATCGATCCGACCTCCTGTGAGAACGGCACCCCAAGCTCATCGACCGGGCCCAGGGTTCCGGCAGGAGCCTTTACCCTCGACGCGGAGGGCCGGTTGCTGGACGGTGACGGTCGACCAGTGCTGGGTCTCGCACCCCGCGGAACCTCCGTTCCCAACCACCCGCTCCAGACCGACCGGCTCGGAACCGCAACCCTTGACTGGCCGATGCAAACGGCTCCACGGACGCTCGGAGTTCCGGACCCCTCGCTCGCTGCGTATACCCGCACACCGAGCCCGATCGTTGTGCCACTTTCGCTCACGGGAAGCCCAACCACCCTGGTTCATGTGACGGCAACGCTGGGCGAAACGGCCCTCGCTGAAAGCGGTCAGCCGAGCGGGGAAGCCTGCCTCCCCCAGACGATCACGATTTTTGACGCAAGCGGTCAGACCCATACCATGGAGCTTCAACTGGAGAGCGCCGGAGACGGACTCTTCACCTGGACCGCCGAGATGGACGGCGGGGAAGCGCTCGGAGGCACCCCAGGTGTCCCGATGGTGCTGGGCTCAGGGCAGCTTCAACTGACCGAAGGCACGGGCGGCGAGGCCTTGCTCGTCCCTCTGGATTCGAGTCAAACACCGGATACGGCTCGGGACCAAACGCTGTTCCAAGCGGGCCTCTTCACCCCCACGGCAGAACCAAACAGCTCTGGCGATGGCAGCTTGGGCGCGCACCAGAGCCCCCAGGCAACGACGCCCGTCAACCCCGATCGGAGCCTCGATGCCATGTTCGAGCCGCCATGGCTCATGCCGCAACCTAGAGAGGCTCCGATAATCCCAGTTCCCGGAGCGATGGACCACACGCAGAAGGCCCTGCCCGCTGCTCGGGGCGAACCATCGCAGATCGCTCTGGTCGTTGATTTCGCAGACACGGCTGGCAGCCAAACCATCACCCTTCACTTTGGGGTAGCGGCACCATCGCACAACTCCGCAGGCGTGGATTTGATCACTCCGAGCGCTGTGCTCAGCCACAGAGACCCCACCACACCCAATCTGCTTGGGACCGCTCAGCTTGGCCAGCCCGCCTCACGACTCGAAGACCTGCCGCTACCCACTCTGGCTATCACTCTAGAGGCGGTCGATGGCACGCCACCCGGAGCGCTGGTCGAGCTCACGATCGATCGTGACGGCAACGTTACCGGTCACTACTCCAACGGAGTGGTCGATGAACTCGCAACGCTCACCGGGCCCTCCGAGAGCGAAGATTTGCCACTGCTCGCCTGGGATCCGAGCCTTCCGGCGGGTCTCGGAACTACCCCACTTGCCTCGGCGACCGTGGCAACAGCAGCCGAAATGGTGGAGGGAGCGCTAGGTCGGCTTCCCCTCGCTCCGCAAGAGCCCACCACCGCCAAGCAGAATCTGAAGGAGGGTTCGCCTGCGCTGTCGGTACACGCACGGCACCCAGAGGCGTCTCCGACCCGGGAGTTCAGGGAATTGATGCAGCAGGGTCTGAAGGGTTCAGCCGAAGGAGAGTTCGAGGCCAATCTCGAACCCACCGAGACAACCTCTGACGACCGCGAGGAGGCCGAGAGCTTCGCGCTCGCGCTCGCGGACGCGCTTGGCCCACCTCCCGCGCCTCCTCACCGCCCCGCAGCGTCAGACGCTTGGCAGTCGGCCGTTGGTGCGATGACGGAGGTTGACCGACCCGTCGAGAACCGGGGCGCAGCCAGGGCGGCCGCGCTGGCCTTCGAGGGCAATCTTGGGTTGGAGAATCCGTCCCGCGTCCAGATCCGACTGGATGTGGGCGAGGCCGGGGAAACCGCCTGCATCGTCGAGCGGCAAGGCCCAAACTTGAAGGTTATGGTGTCGAGCGCAGATCCTCGCCTGCTTTCGCTGCTCGAGAGCCAACGGCACGTAATGGTGGAGACACTCCGATCATCCGGCCAGGTCGTGAGCACCCTTCAGATCGTTCGAATGGAGGAGGCCGGCACCAATCTTGCTCAGTCCTTTGGACAGACCATGAAACGACCCAAGACCCGGGGCACCGAAGACGACGAGCGCACTTCTTCACGAACTCGCCGCAACGCACCGCGGATCAACGTCACGGGATGACCCATGAGCGCCATCAACCCTGTCACCACCAGCACCGACACAGCCAGCACAGGCTCAGGTTTTGGCCTCATCGCCAAGGGCCAGACCAACCTGGGGCGTGAAGATTTTCTCCAGCTTCTGGTGGCTCAGCTGAAAAATCAGGATCCCCTGAATCCTCAGCAGAACTACGAGTATGTGGCCCAGCTGGCACAGTTCTCGACGCTCGAGCAAACCACCACCATCAACGACAACCTCAACTCGCTCATCCTTCAGAGCCGGGGCATGTCCAACGCGCAGGTCTCGACCATGTTGGGGTCGCAGGCCACCGTTGCTGGGGCTGTCATCACTCTCGACGGCAAAGGCATGGGCACGACGCTCGCCTTTACCTTGGGTGAGCGCTCGACTACCACCACGGTTCGCATCCAGGATGCCAGCGGCAACACTGTCCGTACCCTCGATGTCGGACCCACGTCTCAGGGCACCGTCTCCTTGCGCTGGGACGGCAAGAGCGATGCTGGCCTGCTCCAACCCTCGGGGAGTTATCGCGTCAGCGTCACAGCCAAGGACGCCGAGGGAGCCACTGTGAACGTGGAACAGCAGACCACCGGAACCGTGGAGTCGATCTCTTACGATGAAGGCTACCCAGTCCTTCATCTCGACAACGGCGTGTCCGCACCAGTCTCGGATCTGATTCAGGTCGCCGCCCCCGCTCCTTCGATCTCCGAGGAGAGCGAGTAGCAGCGCGCTCAATGACAAGACTCTCGATCAGGAGGAAACCATGGTTCTGAAAGCAATGTACTCAGGTGTCTCGGGATTGCGGGCCGAAGGCGAGGCTCTCGGCGTGATCGGCGACAACATCGCCAACGTGAATACGGTCGGCTTCAAGTCTCAGCGTGCGATCTTCCAAGACGTCCTGGGGCGTTCGATCATGGCGGGCAACAGCACCCTCCCTGGATCTGGCGTCGCGGTCGGGAAGATTCAGCAGAATTTTACCCAGGGCTCGCTATCAACCACCGGGATCTCGACCGATCTGGCACTGAGCGGCGAGGGCTTTTTCTCTGTTCAGGGGACGATTGACGGCGTAACGGGCAATTTCTTCACCCGCGCCGGGCAATTCGTGATCAACAATGACGGATACCTGGTCAACCCCGCCGGGCTGGAGGTCCAAGGCTACGCTGCCAATCCGGACGGCACCTTCGAGGCGAGCATGTCGGCGGTGCAGGTCCCCACCTCCGCACTCCAACCCAATCCGAGCTCGGAGCTGGTGGTGACCGCCAACTTGGACGCAGAAGCAACGGTCCCGATCGAGGACTGGGACGAACAGGATCCGGCCAACACCTCCAACTTCTCCACCTCGCTGACCGTGTATGATTCACTCGGCTCGGCACACACCCTCGACATCTACTTCCGAAAGACCGGTGACGGACTCTGGAGTTGGTATGCCCTGGCCTCGGGAAACGAGATCGATGGGGGCACCCCAGACACCAACGCAGCCGTGGGCTCGGGCACCTTGGATTTCACCGTTACCACCAATGGCGCTCTGAATGCGATCACGGCCGATCCGTTGGTCGTCGACTTCCTCGGAGCCACGCCGGGGCAGGAAATTGCCCTCGACTTCGGCAACGCTACCGGCGACGGTGGCACCGGCCTGGACGGGATCACGCAGTTCGCCGCAGCATCCAGTGTCTCCAGCCAGTCACAAAATGGCTATGCAGCCGGTGATTTCACCGGGATCTCGGTGGATGGCGAAGGCGTGGTGACCGGCATCTACACCAACGGTCAGAAGCTCGCGATCTCGCAGCTCGCGATCGCGAAGTTCCGGTGCAATGACGGTCTTGGTCGCGCCGGCCAGGGGTTGTGGATCGACACCCGCGACAGCGGGCCGGCCTCATACGGAACCGCGAGCAGCGGCGGCCGTGGCGCCATCTCCGCCGGTTCGGTCGAGACCTCCAATGTCGATCTGGCAGAGGAATTCGTGGGTCTGATCCAACACCAGCGGTCGTTCTCTGCCAACTCAAAGACCATCACCACGGCTGATCAGATGCTCGAGGAGCTGATCAACATCAAGCGTTAGCCACAGCTGACAGAAGAGAACCTTTCGCCCTCGAGCAAACTCATGGCCGAAGAACCCGAAGATAAGGCCCCTGGCCCACCCAAGTCCAAACGCAAGGCTATCGGGCTGATCGTGATTGTCGTGCTGGTGGTGGCGGCCGGTGTGACCGGCACACTTTTCGGCCCCCGAATGCTGGGTGCTGGTGGAGAGGGCCCCTCGCCCAGTTCCAGCGTCCCCGCCGAAGAACCGAAGGAGAAGGACGAGAACTTCGTCTCCATGAAGTTCGAACCATTGGTGCTGGATGTTCGGGATCGCGACCAGGCCTTGCACCATATTCGGGTGGGATTGACCGCAGAACTCAAGCCAAGCGTGACCAAAGAGGAGTTCGACAAGCTGCAGCCGAGGGGTCGCGAGGTAGCGATCATCTTCATGCGCAGCTGGAGGTTCGAGGATCTGACTGATCCTACGCAGTTCGAGCGGATCTCGGGCGAGTTGTCCGAGCGTATGAGAAAGGCGATGGGTCACGAGCTGGTGACCAGAATCCTGGTTTCTGACTACGTAGCTCAGTAGCTCGTGGACGAGGACATGAAGGCGCCCGCGCGCCGTCGATGCGAGCGACAGACGCGGAGCAATGGTGGTGTTGCATGCGAGTCGTCGATCTTACTGGCCGAGAGCGTCAACTGCGCGCCGCGATGCAGGCGATGAGTCAGGTTGCCGCGCGCTTCGCGCGTTCGGCCAAACGCACCCTGCCCTTCTTGGTCAGGCAACGCTCGCGCCTTCTGCCTCAGCCCGTATCCATCATCAACCCGGCTGAGGATCCCGGCGGACCCAGCGAGGGCCCCTCCTTCGACGTCATGTTGGAGGCGGAGGAGCTACCGGCCTGGGCCACCCTCAGCATCGGCCCGGCAGCGCTCCGAGTGATCCTGGAGGGCTCGCTTGGGGCCAGAAGCCCCGGTCAAGTGGAGCTGCCGCCGGAGCTCACGCTCGCCCAGCGAGTGGTGGTGACTCGCGTCGCACGCTCGCTGGCAGAGGATTTCGCAGCGGCCGTACGCGACGAGGTAGGCCTGACCCTGAGTGTCGTATCCGCCCAGGCTCGTTCTGCCGATGAAGGTCCGGAGCAGAAGCGACCTGATGGACTCAGCGTCGATTGTCTCTTCGAGGAGATGTCGAACGAGCCGACAATCCGGATCACGATGAGCGCCGAGGCGCTCGAGACAGCTGCCCGCGAGAACCATGAAGAGGTGACAATCACCGCCGATCCACGGATGGCAGAGGCCCTTCGTGAAGTTCCGGTGGAGTTGGTGGCCGAACTCGGCCGGGCAACGCTTGGTCTGCGCGAGGTGCTCGACCTCAAGGTTGGCCAGGTGGTACGCTTGAGTCGGGCAGTGGACGATCCGGTGGTGGTGCGAGTGGCGGGGATCGGCAAGCTGCTTGGGAAGCCGGTGGTGTCTCGAGGCCAATTGGCCGTCGAAGTGCGCGGCCGGATCGAGGAGTGAGCTCACGGATCGCGGCACGGTCCTTGAATGACTGGCGGCTATGACCGACGCCAGCAACCCTCCGGCAAACCCCTCCGACCCCAACAATACCCTCCTCCGTAATCTGGAGGGCATGAGTTTCGTGATGGAGGTGCCCGTCGAGCTCACCGTCGAGTTGGGTCGGCGCAACATCCGGATCGGGGAAGTGCTGCGACTCGGGCCTGGCTCGGTGCTCGAGCTCACCAAAACCAACGGTGATCCCTTGGACATTTACGTAAATAACCGGTTGGTGGCGCGGGGCGAAGCGGTGGTGGTGGGGGAACGCTACGGAGTGCGCCTCACCGAAGTCATCTCGACCGAGACATCGACGAAGGGAGAAGAACGATGACCGGGAGACATCTCGTTGGATCGTTGGCGCCGATCGTCATTGTACTGACGCTGCTTGGAGTAACGAGCCTCAGCTTGGCCGCTCCGCCACAGACCTCACCCAAGCAAGACCAGTCTCGCAGCTGGCTCCGCCCCACCTCCGCGAGCCGAACCAGTCCCTCCAGAACCCCATCTTCTTGGACCTGGGGCAAGATCACCGCCAGCATCGTCCTCGTTGGTCTCGGCGGTTACGCCCTCTATCGGCGGCGGCGCGGGGTCAAGATCCCAGGCACCCGCCAGACTCTGGGGGAACTCTCGGTGGTGGCAGCGACACGGCTCGGACCGAAATCTCAGGTGGTTTTGGTGCGGGTAGGCTCTCGTCTGCTCTTGGTGGGAGCGACCGACACCTCGGTGAACAGTCTGGGCTGGCTGGACGACGGTACGCCGAGCGAGCCCTTGGGGGAGCAGGAGAGAGAACCCTCCTACGACGAGTCTCCTGACGAAGACCAGGCTCCACCCGCTTCCCAGTCCGCTTCCCCGAACGCACGGCTCGCCCGCACTTCGCGCTTCCGTGAAGTACTGGCCGACGCCATCGGGCTCGGGGTGCCTGCCCGCCCCCAACCGGTTCGGCGAGCCATCCCGAGAACTAGCCCGGCTGAGCTACTCGCCGAACGCACCACGGACCGCTTCACTCGAACCACAGCCGCTCCCAGCACGAGTCGACGCCGCTCGGCTACAAACGAGCCTTCGTTACTCGACGTCGAGGGCCAAGCCAGAGGCTTGGTCTCGCGTCTCGAGCGAAAGGTTCCATGAACCCCGCCGATCTGACCGCAGGGATGCAGTTGGCGCCATCCCTCAAGATCCTCTTCGTTCTCACCATCATGGCCCTGTTGCCGGCGGTGGTGCTCACGACCACCTCCTTCATTCGGATCGTGGTGGTGCTCGGCTTCGTGCGTCAGGCGCTCGGCGCCGGGCAGACACCGCCCAACCAGGTCTTGATTGGGCTGTCACTCTTCATCTCATTTTTCACCATGCAGCCGGTGCTCGACGAGATGAATCAGGCGGGACTCCAGCCCTACCTGAAGCAAGAGGTGACCGAACTCCGAGCGCTCGAGCAGGCTTCGGTTCCGCTGAAACACTTCATGTTGCGGCAGACACGTGAACAAGATCTCCAGATGTTCTACTCGGCGACCGCCACGCCTCTCCCAGCCGGGCCGGATGACGTGACCATGCGCCTCGCCATGCCAGCCTTTGCTGTCTCGGAGCTCACCACGGCCTTCCAAATGGGCGTGTTGGTGCTGCTGCCGTTTCTGGTCGTCGATCTGGCGGTGGCCTCCCTCTTGATGAGCATGGGCATGATGATGGTGCCACCCACCATGCTCTCACTTCCCATCAAATTGCTCTTGTTCGTACTGGTCGACGGGTGGAACCTGGTGATCGGCTCACTTCTGAGGAGTTTCGCATGACTATCGACGGCGTTGCCGAACTCTTCGTCAAAGCGCTCTTCGTCACCACCAAGGTCGCGGGACCCATGCTCTTTGCCACACTCTTGGTGGGCTTGGTGATTGGTGTCCTCCAGGCCGCCACCCAAGTCAACGAGGCAAGCATCAGCTTCATCGCCAAGCTGCTGGCCATCGTGGCTACGGTGGTGGTCCTCGGCTCCTGGACTCTGGCTCAGCTCGTCGACTACACCAGCCGCACACTGAGTGCGATCGCGGACGTCGTGCGGTGACTCCCCTCGAGGCGCTCCTACTCCCGGAGCTCGGTGCGTTCGTGCTCGCGAGCGCCCGTGTCAGCGGCGTGGTCATCGTCGCACCGCTCGGTCAGACCACCGCCCCCACCCGCGTCAAGGCGGCGTTCGTCCTTCTGCTGGCCTTTTTGGCCCATGGCCTTCGTCCCAACGAGGCGCCACCCATCGAGATCCTCGGTCAGATCCCGTGGATGTTGGTGGTCGAATTGATGGTCGGTGTCGCGATCGGCTTCGTGGTGCGATGCAGCATCGCTGCAGCAGAGATGTGCGGCGAGGTGGTGTCTCCGGCGCTGGGTCTCGGGGTTGCCCATGTCTTTGACCCGGCCACTCAGAGTTCCGGAAGTCTACTCGCCAACGTCTACCGTCACCTTGCCATCATGCTGGCACTGGTGATGGGGATCCATCGGGTGGTCTTGGGCGGACTCCTCAGCAGCTTTCGGCTACTCCCCGTCGGGTTACCCGATAGACCCGGTGACGCCATGTCGGTCATGATAGATGTGAGCCAGCTGGTTCTGGAGGCGGGGATCCGGACAGCGCTGCCGTTGATCGCGATCCTGTTCATGACTCAGCTCGCTCTCGGGTTCATCGCCCGCGCCGCACCGCAGATGCAGATCTTCAACGTCGGCTTCGCGGTCACGACGGCAGTCGGTCTCACCGTGATGATCCTGGTGCTGCCGGACATGGCCCGGAGCTTTGCCGCGGATCTGAGCTACGTCGAGCTAAGGATTGACGCCGTGCTCCAGGCGTTCGGAGGTGGACTGTGAGCGAGAACGACCTCGGCGAACGCACCGAGGAGGCAACCCCAGAGAAGATCCGAAAGGCCCGGGAACAGGGCCAGTTTCCGCGGTCACGCGATGGTGGAGCGGTGGCTGCCTCCGCCGCCGTGCTGCTCAGCCTGCTGATCTTTGGCCCTAGCTTCGCGCACACCATCCATCAATACGCGCTAAGGTGCTTCGGAAACTCGGAAGTGCTGTTGGGCGGCGATCCGACCCGGGTGCTGACGGAGTTCGGGGGGGTGGTGCTCTTCCTCCTCTTTCCCACTGCTCTGGCGGCCACCCTCGGCGCACTGGCGATCGGCCTGGCCGAGGCAGGCTTCATGTTTCGAACCGACATCACGGAATTCAAGTGGGAGCGGCTGAACCCTATCCCGAAGCTTGGTCAGCTGTTTTCCCCCAAGCAGGGCGCCATCAACGTCACCTTGGCCCTGCTCCGAGTGATCGCGATTGGGTTCGTGACAGTTGCTGTGCTGCGCTCCGAATTTCCGGTCCTATCGAAGCTGGTTCGCACGGATCTGACCACCGGGATTGCCCTGGTGCTCGAGATCACGGTGCGTCTGGTAGCCTGGTCCATCCTCGCCCTGTCCGTCATGTCCCTGCTCGACTTCGGCCACAGCTGGCTGAAAACCAAGCGCGAGCTGATGATGAGCCAGCAGGAGCTGAAGGAAGAGGTGCATCAACAGGAAGGTGACCCCAAGGTCAAAGGCAGGCTCCGCGCCCGCGCGCGAGAGATCGTCCGCCGCGGCCTCGCCAAGGAACTGCGACGCGCCGACGTCGTGATTGCCAACCCGACTCACGTGGCCGTCGCCATCCGCTATCGCCCCCATGAGGGCGCACCCGTGGTTCTCGCCCGCGGTTACGACGAAATCGCCCTTTACATGCGCAAGCTCGCCGAGGAGTACCAGATCCCGATCGTCGAGAACCGGCCGCTGGCCAGGAGCCTGGCCGCCAAGGTGAAGGTGGGCAAAATGATCCCCGAAGATCTCTATCAGGCCGTCGCACAGGTGCTCGCCTTCGTCTATCGCAGCCGAGGTCGAGCCTTCCCCACCAGTTGAAACCTCCATGCACCCGGTCGCTCCGTTGACGGAGTGTCGACCGCTTGACACCGGCTCTGTGGACAGTCTCTTTCCTGTCCCCCAAATCGCAGAGCATCAGCCCTGACCATGAGCTGGCACGTTTCTGGCAGCGCAGCACCCCGTGCCCAACGGTCCCAAGGGATTCGTGCCTGCTCATCTCCTGCGCGAGTTCGCGGTCCCCTTGGGTTTCGTCACCATCGTGTTGATGATGGTGCTGCCCCTCCCGGCCTTCATGGTCGACGGGTTTCTGGCCATGAGTCTAGCTTTGTCGATTGGGGTCTTCCTGATCGGGCTCTTCATGGAGAATCCGCTGCAGTTCAGCGCCTTCCCAGCGGTGATCTTGGTCGCGACGCTGCTCCGTCTCAGCTTGAACGTGGCTACCACCCGCCTGATTCTTCTTCGCGGCCATGAGGGACCGGGCGCCGCCGGCCGCGTCGTCGAAACCTTTGGTCGGTTCGTGGTCGAGGGCAACATCATCGTCGGCCTGGTCATCTTCCTCATCCTGGTAGTGATCAATTTCGTCGTGATCACGAAGGGCGCAGGCCGAGTGGCTGAGGTGGCCGCGCGTTTCGCTCTTGATGGAATGCCGGGCAAACAGATGGCGATCGACGCCGATCTGAACGCCGGCGTGATCTCATCCGAAGCTGCCCGCGAACGAAGGCGCAACGTGGAGCGGGAGGCTGACTTCTTCGGCGCGATGGACGGCGCGAGCAAGTTCGTCAAAGGTGACGCGATCGCCGGCCTTTTGATCACCGCCGTGAATCTGATCGCCGGGCTGCTGGTGGGCATCTCGAACGGGATGCCCATGGCCGAGGCCGCCGAGACCTTCACCGTCTTGTCGGTCGGAGACGCTCTGGTCGCCCAGATGCCGGCGCTGCTGATCTCGACGGCGAGCGGCGCCGTCGTCACCCGCTCAGCCACCGGCGACGAGCTCGGTCGCGCGGTCCGCGAGCAGCTCTTCGGGAGTCGACGCGCCGTCGCTCTGACCGCCGGCGTCTTGACGGTCATGGCGCTGCTTCCGGGCATGCCAGCGCTTCCCTTCCTCGCCATCGCGGGAACACTGATCTACGCATACCGCAAGATTGAGCCGCCGGTGGTGGAGCCGGAGCCGGTTCCCGAGCCTCTCGACCCAGCACCACGGCCCGGCAGTCCCGAAGAGGTCGAGGCGGCCCTCTCCCTCGATGTGGTGTCGCTCGAGGTTGGCTATCAGCTCGTCCACATCGTCGATCCACAAATGGGTGGCACGCTGGTCGATCGCATCTCGGCGCTCAGAAAGCAGATGGCCATCGATCTTGGAATCGTGATTCCTCCGGTGCACATCCGCGACAACCTCGGCATCGGCCCCAGCTCGTACCGGATCTTGCTGCTCGGAACCGAGATTGGGCATGGAAACCTCCCACAGAACCGCCTACTTGCCATCGATCCATCGGAAACGGCTCCAGATATCGACGGTGAACCCACCGTCGACCCAGCCTTCGGCACTCCGGCACGCTGGATCGCGACACGTGAGAAGGAGTTGGCGGGGGCCCTTGGCTACACGGTGGTCGACCACACCACCGTGATCGCCACTCATGTGGCCGAGTTGGTGCGCTCGCACGCCCATCACATCCTGGGCCGGGCCGAGCTCCAGCATCTGCTGGACGTCTTCACGAAGCAGACTCCGAAGCTCCTCGAGGAGTTGGTCCCAAACTTGCTCAGCTTCAGCGATGTGTTGAAAGTCATGCGCAACCTGCTTCGCGAAGGGGTGAGTATCCGGGACCTCCGGACGATCCTGGACGGCCTGACCGAGTTGGCCGGTGCGACGCGTGACAGCGAGCAACTCACGGAGATGATCCGCCAGCGTCTCTCTCGCCAGTTGACCGCAACCTTCACGGGCCCCGACGGCTCCATCACCTGCCTGGTGCTCGAACCAGCGGTAGAAGAGGCCTTCCGTAAGTCGTTACGCGAGATCGCACAAGGAACGGGAGGCGCCCTGGAGCCGGAGTTCGCCCGCCACCTCGGCGCCAACTTGGAGCAGTCAGCCAAGCGCATGATGATGGCTGGACTGGTGCCCTGTGTGGTGACCAGCCCTGACGTACGCCGTTACCTGCGCGCCTTCGCCGAACGCCGCTGCGCACAGCTTTCAGTCCTCAGTTTCAGAGAACTCGAACCCAACGCCAACATCCGCCCATTCGAGGCGGTATCAGCCCTACCGGCACAAGCTGCCTAGTTTGCCATTTCGATCCTGATGGAGGTACACCGTGCAATACCAGACTTTCCGCGGAGCCGATCTTCGAGAAGCGCTGAGCCGCGTCAAGAAAGCCCTCGGACCGAACGCCGTGATCGAGTCGACCCGTCAGGTCGATAACGGCAGACTGGGCGGACTCTCGGAGAGCTACGTCGAGGTGACAGCTGGCAGCGGAGAGCCAGCGGCTCCATCGTGGTCCGCCCTGGCACGGCGGACCGAGGTTGCCCCGGTGCCCAACGCCCTCCAGCGTGGAGCCTCGACGACGAAACGAGGTGCGGGCCGGACTGGGGCAGGTCCGAAGAACCTGGCGTGGCTCTCGGGGTTGTCACCCGCCGAACTCGAGCGGGAGCTCGGCAGCCTCAGAATGATGCTCGAAGAGCTGAACCTCGCCCGTCCCCCCAAGGAAAGGGCCCTCGCCCTGCTCTACGAGGCTGGCTTTGAAGGCCCCTTGGCGAGGGAGCTCGCCTCCGGGTTCACGCGCAGCAAATCCCGTGATCAATCCGCGATGATCGAGCTGATCACGAAGCGGATTGCCGACAGACTCCGGGTCGTCCCCCACCTGATCCAGACCAATCGGCGCCAGATGATCACCTGCGTGGGACCGACCGGCGCCGGCAAGACCACCACGCTAGCGAAACTTGCCGCCCGAGCCAAGCTCGACCACGGCCGTTCCGTGGGAATCGTCACCTTCGACACCTACCGGGTTGGAGCGATTGAGCAGTGGCAACGCTACGCCCAACTGTTGGGGGTACCGTTCAGCGTGGTAAGGAGCCTCACGGAGTTCGAGAGCGCAGCGAATTCCAGCACTTGTGACTTGTTGTTGGTCGACACATCCGGTCGCAGCTCCGCCGATCGGGACCCGGACGCCCTCCTCCCGCGATGCCTCGCGGGGGTCACCCGCCACGAACTCGATGTCCTCGCGGTGGTTCCAGCCTGGCTCCGCGCCCGAGATGCCGAACACATCATTCACTCGTACGACGATCTGTGTTTGACTGGTGCCGTGATCACCAAACTGGACGAATCAGTCCACCATGGTGGGGTGATCCAGGGTGTGGTCACCTCTGGGCTGCCTGTCATGTACACCTGCCATGGCCCACGGGTTCCCGAGGACATCCAAGATGGCTCGGTCGACTTCCTCCTCGAGCACTTGCTCTTCCACAGTTCGTAACGTTCGTCGTTTCGGAGATGTTTTAGGCCTTGACCATCCAAGTCAGCCCCCTCGTCGAAAACCAGCAGCTCCTGTACGAGCGCTACACGCCACTGGTGCGCCGTATCGCCATGAAGACGGTGCGTTCGCTGCCCTCGAGCGTCACGCTCGATGACCTTCTGTCGGCGGGTTGGATTGGACTTGCGGAGGCCCTGCGCCGACGCACCGCGACCATGGACGAGCCGCAGTTCGAGGCCTTCGCCTCCCACCGCGTCCAGGGCGCAATCCTCGACTATCTCCGGAGCCTCGACCCGCTCTCGCGAAAATTGCGAGGTGCTTCGCGGCGCATCACCGAGGTTACCTCCGAACTCACGCAGCGGCTGGGCCGCGCGCCGGAGGAGGAAGAGCTTGCCGCTGCCCTGGGCCTTGCTCTCGAGGACTACCATCAGCTCCTCGGAGACATCGCCGAGGCTGGCTTGGCCCGGTTGGAGCTCACCGATGGGGTGGGAGCGGCGCCCGAGCACCACTCACCGGAAGCGCTCGCGTCCGAGCACGAGGTGGTCGAGCAGGTCGCGGAGGCGATCGACACACTTCCGGAGCGGCTACGCACCGTGCTCGGTCTCCACTACCAAGAGGAGTGTAGCTTCCGTGAGATCGGCGAGATCCTCGGCGTAACCGAGTCGCGCGTCTGTCAGCTCCACAGCGAAGCCGTCCATCGGATCCGCGCACGACTCTCCCATCCCCGCCCTTCCCCCCTGCCTCGAGTTCATCGCTGAGCGCCATGCCATCCTCGGAACCAGTTCCTCTTCCTCCTCCGCCTCGCCAGCTGATGTCCCTGCGTCCGCTCAGTGCGGAGCGTGACCTGCTCGACCGCGCAATTCTGGCCGTCAACGATGCGCGCAACCTTGCCGAAGCCCTCGGCGCCAACCTGGGTTGGCTCGCAGAGGCTCTGGCGCCCACTCCACTTTCCGAAGAGTCCCATCTGCTTGCCAAGGAAGCGGTTGCGGTGTGCGTGGAGCTGACCCGACTCCTCGGTGGAGCGCTCGGCTCGACCCAGAGAGCTCAGCGCAGCAGAGGCCACCTAATGGAGCACCCGCGCCTCCTCGACATGTTGTTGGCAGCACAGAAGCGGGTCGAGGCCTTCACCGACCGGTCCGGAACAATCCTGCTCGAAGATGGCCCGCCTGATCTCGTGGTCCCAGTGGACGCTGAGCTACTGGCACCCGTCCTCGACGGGCTGCTCCTGCATGCCCTGCACGCCTCTCCCGACGGTGAGACGGTCACCGTGTCGTACACCCGCTCTGGTATCAGCGCCGTGCTGGCGATCACTGAACAGGGTCCGGCTCTCACCGACCGTGAACTGCGCCACCTTCATGCCATGGTCGATCTCGATGCGGAGAACGAAGGGCCCGTTTCGGAGTTCGACAGTGCGGTTGGCGCCTGGCGGGCTCTGCTCGCCGAAGAGGGTTGCTACCTCGACGCCGAGAATCGAGCCGAAGGTGGGACCACTCTCTACGTGATCTTCCCCACCGATCTCTCGCGCATGACCGACGGTACCCAGCTTGGCACACCGATTGCGATATCCACCTCGCCGCCTTCCGGCGCACGACCGGAGGCTCTCGACCCACAGGAGCACAGCGCCACCATGCCGGTAAACAGCGAGAGATTTGGAACCATCGAAGTGGACAAGACCGACTGCCTCAGCTTCCCCTCGGGACTGATCGGCTTCGCCGATGAACGAGAGTTCATCCTGATCCGCCGCAAGAACTCGGAGATGATCGGCTGGCTTCAGTCCACGGCCACGCCGCACTTGGCGTTACCGGTCGTCTCGGCCCACGTGCTGGCTCCCAAATACCCCGATGTCCCGATCGAAGAGGTGGCAGAAAAGGTGGGGCTGGGCAGCGAGATTGAGGAGTTGGCTGTCTTGGTGGTGATGTCCGCACCTCCAGGTCAACCAGCCACCGTCAATTTGATGGCGCCCATCATCGTCAACGCCACGACTCGCATGGGACGGCAGGTGCTGCTCGAGGGGACTCAGTTTGGCACGCGAGAGCTCTTCGTCATCCCTCGTGGTCCCCAGCAGGTGCCCGAGGATCCGACGGCTGGTTCGGCCCCGCCCGGCACTCAGCACAGCCCGATCGCCGAGTGATCACTGCGGGAGCTTCCGGAGATGCAGCGCCGCACGCTCGAGCAGTCGAGCGCGTTGATTGAGCTCCGGATCCTCGAGGACATCTTCGAGCAGTGCACGGAGGAGCTGTCCCACCACTCTACCCGGAGCCAGGCCAAGCTCAGCGATGAGAACACGGCCATCGAGCTCGAGATCCTTGGTGTCGAGGGCGGTCTTCGCGCGCATGAGCTCTCCGGCACGAACTTCAAGCAGTGCCAGCCGCTCCAGTTCCTCGGTCACGTCGCGGCCCTTGGCGAGGATATCCGCGCGACCGAGCGCGATCACGTCCCGAGCCAGCCCGGGCCCCACGCGCCGTAACCACCGTCTGACTGCCGCATCGGTCCAAGTCGAGTCGTAGACCACCAGGTGGTGCCGCACGAGGTGGGTGACATAATCCCTCTCCTCGTGGGATGCTTTGAGTGAAACCAGAAGCTCGTCGGCGATACGCGCGCCAACCTGCTCGTGATGATAGAAGGTGTAGTCGGACGTCTCCGGGTTCACCGCCCGAGTCACAGGTTTTCCGACGTCGTGGAGCAAGGCCGCGAGCCTGAGGCGCGGCTCGGTGGCTGGGAGTGCGTCCACCACGTGGAGAGTGTGCTCCCAGACGTCGTAGGCATGATGTCGGTTCTGCTCGCATCCCACCATGGCCATCAAACACGGTGCAGTCAGCTCCAACATCCCTTCGCTTTGCATGATCGAGAAAGCGCGGCTTGGCCTCCGCGCCCCAAGCGCCTTCTGCCATTCCTCGCGGATCCGTTCCGCGCTCACCTTCGCGTAGCTTGCCAGCGAGGGGCGGATGGCACGCCGAGTGTCGTCGTCGATCTCGTACTCCAGGGTGGCGGCAAAGCGCGCGGCCCGAAGGACCCGCAGACCATCCTCGCCAAAGCGTTGCTCGGCCACCCCCACAGCCCTCAGTCGCTGTGCCCGAATGTCGGCGATCCCGCCAAACGGATCGGTGAGTGTTTCGCAGAGGGGGTCGAAGGCAATCGCGTTCACCGTGAAGTCACGACGCAACAGATCCTCCTCGATGCTTCGGCTGAAGCTCACCGAATCGGGGCGCCGCCCGTCGCTGTAGCCTCCCTCGCCTCGCAGCGTGGTCAGCTCGACCTTGGTGTCTCCTACCAAGACCGTGACCGTGCCATGGGCGATCCCCGTCGGGATCACACGCCGAAAGAGCTTCTGAACCTGCTCCGGAAGCGCGTCCGTCGCCATGTCGACATCCCCAGTGGTGGAGGGAGCGCGTGATGCCAAAATCGAGGCCACGGCATCCCGCACACAACCACCTACCACCCAGGAGCCGAATCCATGGTCTTTGAGCCGCTGGCAGATCACGCGCACCGGCTCAGGGATGATTGGGGCCAGGCTTCGGGGATCGATGGAGACCACAAGTGGGGTTCTACCGCGATCTATCCGCCGTACCAGGCGAAAGGCCGGGCATAAAGTCACCCAAACTGTGCGGCGTCCCTCCAACGGCCAAAGGCTCATCCCATTCGGGGGCCGAAACCCAACGCCCAGCCTTATCCTAAACTCGCACTGGCCGCTTGTTCCTGATGGTGCGGATGATTGAAACCTCGCCGACCAACGACCCAAACCCAGAGAGTCGCCTGGTGACGCTCAGTGTCAGGCCATGCTGGGCCTTCATCGCGGGGGTGCGCGAGCTTGGTCACTCCCTGTGTGAGGCTGCGTTTCCGGATACGCGAGTTGCCGAGCGGGTGCGCCTGATCCTGCAGGAGGCTCTCGAGAACGCCGTCAAGTACTCGGTGAAAGACTCGGAAGCGACCCTGGAGCTCAGCATCAGCACGACCGGAACAGACGTGGAGATACGCATTGTGAGCGTGCCGGAACACATGCACCTCGACGAACTGCGCCGTGAGCTGGCATGGCTGACGAGTCTCGGTCCCGAGCAGGCCTATGCGGAGGCGTTTCGTCGTGCAGCAGCGCACCCCGATCAATCCGCGCGGCTGGGACTTGCCCGAATGCAACTGGAAGGCAAGATGAGCATCCGCCTTGAAGAGAAATCCGGTAAGATTGAGCTAGTGGCGCGAGGCGCGATATGATCGAACTCAATCTGATTCCGGTGCCCAAGGTCGAGGACCTCACCATTGCGACCGATGCCGCTGGGCCGCTTCGGCTTTCAGGAAGCATCGCGACTCCAGAACCCAATCGAACTATTGGCGTCTATTTCCGGGCGCTGCACGAGGCACTTTCACAGGCTGGGGCAACCTCATTCGTGATCGATGTCTCGAGACTGGTATTCGTCAACTCCTCGGCCATCCGCCTCTTCATCGATTGGGCGATGTGGATCAACCAAGCACCTGCGCCAGCTCGGTACCGACTCAAGTTTCTGACCGCACGCAACGTGACTTGGCAGACCACCAGCATCACCGCGCTGAGCGCGCTGGCCCCGGGTGTGGTAGCCTTCGAGGTTAGCGCTGGACGTCCCGGCAGTTAGGGTGGACTTCTGATGGCGCTCGCCCGAGATCTCCAGGTTACGGCCCAAAATCCGCTGCTAAGGCTGGTGGTTGCCTCTGGCAGCAGCATGAACGAGGAGATCCACCGATTCATCCATGCCTTCTGCCGTTCGCGGTACCGAACGTCCATCGCGGAACGATTCGGCACCGCTGGCTATGAGCTGTTCGTCAACGCTCTCGAGTATGGCACCATCAGCCGACCGGTGGTGATGGAGCTTCGCGAGCAGGCTGGTCAAATCGAACTCTCGGTCAACAACGAGGCCATCCCGGCACGCCTCCGCATGCTCGAGGAGCGGCTGAAGGTCATCCGTCGCGATCCGAAGTCGGCTTACCTGGAGGAGATGCGCCGCTCCGTGAACGGGGGCTATCCGCGGGCCATGCTGGGCCTCGTGCGCATCGCTCACGAAGTCGGACTGCTGCCCCAGCTCAAGGTCGATCAGCCCCGGATCACGGTCAGCGTCTCATGCCCGCTCTGAGTCTCGCCCCTCGGTGCGCCGCAGCAAAAGGATGCTGACGTCGTCGGAGGGGTTCGGGCAGAACTCCAAGAGATCCCGCATCACGCGGTCGATCGCCGCCTCCAGCGAGGCTTCCGCGAGCAGAGCCTGCCTCAGCGATTCGGTGAAGCGGGCCACATCATACAGCTCTCCCTCCTTGGCCTGTGCTTCGATCGCGCCGTCGGTGAACAGACAGAGAACGTCACCCGGGTCGAGCTTCACACGCTGCGTCGGACGGGTCGGGAACGGCTCGATGATCCCGAGCCAGGCGCCCTCCACCTCCACGCGTTCCAGGCTACCCGTAGCCTTCCGCAGCACGAGGGGGAACAGGTGTCCCCCCGCCACGTCGAACGCACCCTGCCCCTGATAGACGAAGAGCTGGCAGGTTGCGTACTTGTTCTCGTCCAAGCGTTCCTTCACGTACTCACACAGCAACTGGTTGGTGATGGTGAGCATCGCATTGGGATCGACATCCGATGTTCCATGGCGAGCCGCAGCGTTCTCGGCACGGAATTCGGTGGCGAAGGCAGACTGAGTCATGAGCATGATCAGACCGGCAGGCAGCCCGTGTCCGGACACATCACCGATGGTGATCCACAGGCGCCCGCCGTCCGTGAGCACGTCGAAGAAGTCGCCACCAACCTCGTCGGCCGGGATCATCCGGCCTGCGATCTCGAAGTCTGGATGTCGGGGACGAGTGGGAACGAGCGCGCGCTGGATCTTGGCCGCGATCTCGAGTTCGCGGGCCATCCGGAGTTCCCGCATCGGCTGCAGAAGTGAGCGACCGATGGCCAGCACCAGAACCACGATGGTCCCGAGAGCGGCCAGGATCGAGATCGCAAGGATCCTCCGATTGGTCGCGGCGATCGCCGCGTTTTCGCGGGCCAGAGAGAAGGTTGCGCGCACGACCGCCACGGTCGCCTGGTCCGGTCCGGAGATTGGTCGCACCAACTCCACATGGTCCGCTTCCACCACCAAGCCGTGCTCGCGCTCCGGAACCAGTGTCACGACGCTCCCTGAGCTTCGGTGCCGATTGAGCAGGGGTTTGGTGGCCAACCCGGTTTCTTCGCGCGCCCAGATCTGAACGCCGATCACGTCCGGATCACGCATCAGATCGGTCACGTCACTGTTCATGGTCTCGAGATCGGAGAACACCACTGCTGGCGCCACAGAAGCGGTAAACAGTCCGAGCAAGCGCTCTCCCGTAGTGACCTTCGCGCCGACCAAGAGGGTGCGCTGGTGGCGCGATACGTTGAAATACGCCCCCACCGCCACCAGGCTCATCACCGCCGCCACCACCACCACCAGCCGGAGGCCGAGAGACACCCACAACGCTCGACCTGAGCGAGCTGCCCCTTCGGTGGATCGCAGCATGGATTTTGCCGACACCTCGCCCGTGGCTACGGAACGGCCAGGGTTCCACATAAGGGACCGAAAGCCGATCACACGATTCGGCCCGGGCTTCTGTTCCTCCGAGGCTGGGCCTTCGGCCGCACTCCATCTGGCTTAAGCCCAGGGCACCACCCGTCGTTGATCTCGCGTCGCAGCGTAAAACGAACGATCCGCGATTCGCCAGGATGAAGAAGCTCCGCCTTCGCCTCCTTCTCGCCAGCCTGCTCGGCTGTTGCGTACTCGTGCTCCCCTTCGGCCTCGGTTGGTCGGACGAAAACACGGTTCCGTACCAGGTGCAGGCTCAAATCCTTTCCCGGATCATGCCCTTCGACCGCAACTTCACCAAGCGGGTGCGAGGAGCGGTGGTGATTGTGCTGCTCGAAAAGGAGGGGCACGCGGAGTCGGGAAATGCGGTGCGCCAGATGGGGAGAGCGCTCGCTGACATCAAGACCATCGGCGGCCTTCCGCTGCGGGTCGTGAACGTGGCCTATCACGGTCCGCGCGAGGCACGGGCCTCCTGTGATCAGCACGGCGCCCACGCCGCGTATTTTTCGCCGGGCCTCGCCAATGATATGGCCGAGTTGGCTGGTTCCTTCGAGGGCGGCGGTGTGCTGACCTTCGCCGCCGTCGAAGGCTACGTGAAATCCGGAGCCACGGTTGGCGTCTCACTGGTCGCAGGCAAACCCCAGATGAGCATTCATCTGATACGCGCTCGCGCCCAGAAGATCGATTTCCCTTCCACTGTCCTCAAGTTGGCCAAGGTGTACTGATGCAACGCTCGGTAATCGCTGGGACATGGCTACCTGTTGCCACCGTGGCCCTCAGCCTGTTTGGAAGCCTGCCAGTTCGAGCCGAAGACGCGAGTTCTCTGCTCGAGGTATTGGAGGAGAGCGTGGTGAGCGGGGCATCGCGTTCAGCAGAGAGCGCCAGCCAAGCCCCGGCCTATTCATCGGTGATCACCGGGACCCAGCTCCGACACCTGGGCCTGAGGCGCTTGGATGAGGCTCTGAACTTTTTGTCAGCCGGGATGTTCACCCACGATCGCATGTCGACCCCGGAAACCGGAGCCCGAGGGGTGAGCCTGACGCGCGACTTCAACAATCACGTCTTGGTGGTGTTGGATGGTATGGTGATGAACGAGCAGGCTGGCGGCTGGTTCTTCTACCATGACCTACCGGTCGAGCTCATCGACCGGGTGGAGGTAATCCTGGGACCGGGGTCGGTGTTGTACGGAAATCAGGCCATGCTGGGTGTGTTGAACGTCGTTACCCGGAACCCTCGTGACACACAAGGGGTGCGTGGTGCCGTTCATTTTGGCTGGTCTCCGCCGATTCGGGCTGACGGGAGCTTCGGAAAGCCAACCCTTTCCAACGTCGGCCGTGATCATCGTTACGCACTCTCGATGGCGCAACCACTCTGCGTGTTCGGTGAATCCGGGGCGCTTCTGCTTGGCATCGATCACGCAGACTTCGATGGGCCGCGGGTGACCTTCGCCTACCAACCCGTGGCACGGCGAGCAGATGGCTCCCTCACGGCAGACTACGGAGATCACACCCTTCCCTCCATGTGGGGAGGGCCAGTGGATCGCCAATGGTTTCGGAGATCTACCGGAGGATTTGCGCGACTGGAACTCCTCGGGGTGAGTTGGACGACCCGAGCCACACACACCGATTCGGCCATGCCTCAGATGGACCTCTTCGAGAACCGCGTGGGAGGAGCCTACGACGATCCTGCCAACCGCAACCAGTACGTGAATGTGCTCTCGAATCTCCGCTACGACGCGCGTCTCGATCAACGCCTGACGGGTTTTGGGCGTATCTACTTCGGTTTCAGCCGCACCACCTTCACGCGGCTAGTGCTCAGCCATGATCTCCGCGAATCGAGCGTTCCGCTCGGGGTGGTCGATCCCGAGCAGTGTCCGATCGGACCAATGGGACCCTGCCGCAAGGATTCCCAGTTCTTTGGAAGATGGCAGGGATTGGAACTCCAGGGCACCTATGATTGGCTGGGTGAAGGCAGCCTCCGCTCGATGCTCGGGGTGGACATGCGGCTCCGCACCTCTGCCTATGAGTTCGTCGCCACCGACGTGGCGACGGGCCTGAGCTACGGCTCCGATCCCGCTTTCACACGTTGGCACGGCGGTGGGCACAAGAGCGCCGATGAATACGCGGCCGGAACTTATCTCCAGCAATCGTGGCGCCCGCTGCCCGAGTTCACGGCCAATCTCGGGGCACGGTTCGACTACGACTCGCGCATCCCCAGCCAGCACCTATCTGACGCGCTCTCACCCCGCGTGGCTCTGATCGCAGCGCCGAGCGACCAGGTGACCCTAAAGGGGATCTACTCGACGGCATTCCGTGCCCCGAGCTTCCAAGAGGCGTACATCGTGAACGGTCGCCTCTTGCCGAACCCGGACGGCCTCATCCCTGAGACCGTGTCTTCCTATGAGTTGATGGGGACACTGCGGAGCGGCGCACACCGACTGACCTTGGGAGGTTTCTATACCGATTGGAGCAACTTGATCGAGCTTCAGATCATCAACGCAACCGCACCAAGTGTCTCTCGCTACCAGAACGTGAGCGGAATCCAGAACTATGGCTCGAACGCGAGCTACGATTCGAGCTTCGTCGAGCGCCGGCTGCGGGTCGGTGTGAACGCCACCGTGGCGGCAGCACGCCGCAAGTTGACTCTGCAGCAGCGCGATCGCAATCGAGACTTCGGCGTCGGCGAGACGGTCCCCTTGACCGTGGCGCCTCGCGTCTACGGAAATGCTCACGCGAGCTATTCGTTCGAACAAAACGACACTACGCTTGCGTTCGCGGTAGCGGTACTCGGTCCACGCATCGCCGATCAAGCATACTATGGTGGTGATATCTCGAACTTGAATCCACGACCGCGAGTTCCGACCCAGGTCGAGCTACGAAGTGCCCTCACCGGACAAATCCCCACGGTGTCCGCGGTGGGTTACACGATCGGCTTCAATTTCGCCTTCGAAGGCCACCAACCCTACGTGATTGGCCCCAATCAAGGCCTTCCACGCTATCTCGCCCCCGATCCCGTGGATGCGGAACTCGCCTTGGAGAACCGGCTCACTCTGTTCCTCGGGCTCGATTTCGCGCTCGAACCGGACGCGTTCTCATCCCACGGCGAAGCAATGGAGTAGAAAATGACCATCCATCAATCAGGCTTCGTGATCTTCGTCGCCCTCCTCGTGGGCTGTATCGAGGTCGGTGAGGACTCGGAAACCGGCTGCCTCGTCGATATGACGGGACCCGGCTGTCAGCCCGATGCGGGACGCGATTCAGGAGGAACCGAGAACGCGGCCGACGACGCTAAGGACACCGAGAGACATTGAGGAGCAAGAGGGCTGCATCGCACACCCTTTCATGGAGGAGAGTTATGAACAAAAGACCATTGCAAACACTGACGACTCTGGGACTGTTGCTGACGGCACTCGGCTGCTCCGACGAAGATGGGGCAGACTCCCCCGTCAAGATAGCGTGGATCGCCAAGGGTCAGAGCAACACGTTTTTCGACATCTCTCGGATCGGAGCCAACCTGGCCGCCGATGATCTCTCGGCTGCAAGCGGTCGTGAAGTCGTGGTTCACACCGATATGGATCCTGAAGAAGGCACGCCCGAGCTCCAAGCCGAGGCTCTGCGCGAAGCCATCGACCTCGGGGTGGACGCCATCAATGTCTCGGTGCTCGATCCTGAGGTGGTGGGTGCGGTGATCGATGAGGCGGTCGACGCGGGGATCCCGGTTCTCACCTTCGACAGTGATGCACCGGACTCGAAGCGCTCTACCTATTATGGGATCGACAACTACGAGGGAGCCACCTTGCTCACCCACACACTGGCGTCGCTGCTGGGAGAAGCAGGCAAAGTCGCGGTGATGTCAGCCGCCCAGACCAGCACCTCTGCCACTTACTTGGATCGCTTGGCGGGCTTTCATGACACCATCGCAGAGTATCCGGACATCGAGGTGGTGACGACAGTCTACTGTTCGAAGGCCGAAGAGGAGTCGATGGCCGGATGCACCGGACAGCTCGAGCAGGTGATGGCAGAGTACCCCGATATCACGGGCTGGTACCTGGCACGTGGCAGGGTGCTCCGAGAAGCCGAGCTGGGCGAGCTTGCGCCGATCTGGGGCGATGGCGTGCTTGCGGGGGACATCAGCGTGGTCGCCTTCGACGCGCCGGAGGATGCCGTGCCCGCGATCACGGCAGGCTTCACCGACATGGTGATCGGCCAGAAGCAGTTCGGTTGGGGGTACGATCTGGTCACGCTCTCCTTCGACGTGGTCACAGCGGGTCGAGACTTGGAAGAGTTCACGAACGCCACCTACGATGTCATCTGCGACAACAACGCCGAGGATTTTGCCGCTCGCTGGCGGGCTCAAGATTTTCGGACAGCCCTGCCCGAGTGTGACTTGCTCTGAGATCTCCGAGCCGACCATCGGGCCTACTTGACCGTGCCTGCCAGGTCATCAGGCTTGCTTGCCTGGTTTCCGGCAGTTCGTTCGACCTGAGGTCGTGCGGGCCCGCGGCTGTGGGCCCTTTTCGCGGCTCGGTTCCAATCCACCTTGTCCCACACGGACCACTCGAGGCAAGCCCCCATGAAAACCACGGCACTCTTTGGCATGACGTTCGCGCTCCTCGCCCTCTTTGCCTGTGGCAGCGAGGATGACTCAACGGCCTCGGGTGGCGGCGGAACGAACCCAGGCGGTGGCGTGGGACCAGGTGGCGGTGCCACCGGCATCGGGGGCTGGGATGGCAACGGCGGAAGCACGCAAACCGTGGGGAGCTGCGAGCGGGCCCTCGGGACCTGTGCCGCACCGGAGGTCCGTGTCACCCCTGTGGACGTGGGGATCCCGGTCAGCAGCTATGGCCGGGAGGGTGACACGGATCCCTTCCCAATGGCCATCGCCGCCATGCCCTCCGGCGGCTCGCGGTTGGCTT
>CAYNEY010000041.1:0-17742 GCA_964396375.1 uncultured Polyangiaceae bacterium
TTGTGCGATATAGATCTGATGGACCTACATCAAACGGTCACCTTGAAAGGGCTGGCTCCTGAGTCAACGCTCTGGGATGCCTTTCTCGCAACGGCAACGAACGGTGATGCGGAACTCGAGGCATACCTTCGCCGAGCTGTTGGCTACACGCTACAGGGCACGGTAACCGAGCGGGCGTTCTTCTTCGTGTACGGCCCCCCCGGCGGAACGAAGAGTACCTTCCTCGAGACGATATCCGCGATGTTCGGTGAGTACGCCATCGGAGCCGATCCGGAAACGTGGCTACTGCAAAGCCATGTCGGCGGGAACCGTGGCGACCTGGTCAGACTCATGGGTGCTCGGATGGTGGTGTCAGCCGAGCTGCGCAAGGGGGCGCGCTTCGATGAAGCGCTGCTCAAGCGCGCGGCTGGCGGCGACCCGGTGACGGCCGCTGCGAAGTATGAGAGCGAGGTCACGTTCGCGCCGAATTTCGCGCTTTGGCTGGCCGCGAATGATCCGCCTGCGATCCGCGACGATGATGCAGGGATGTGGGTGCGTACGCGACGAATTCCCTTTGCTCACGTCATCCCGCCTGAGCAGCAGGACCGCACCATGAAGGAGCGCCTCCGAGCTCCGGAGGTTCTGTCCGCGGTGCTGGCTTGGGCTGTGCGAGGGTGTCTCGAGTGGCAGAGTCAGGGGCTAGGGACCTGCGCCGCGGTAGCAGAGTCGACGGAAGCCTACCGGGGCGAGATGGATCGGGCGGCTGGGTTCTTCGAGGAAGAATGCGTGTTCGCGGCGAAGGTACGGATCCCAACGAGCGCCTTGCGAAAGGCCTATGAAAGCTGGGCAGACGAAAACGACACCAAGGCCCTATCACGCAACGACTTCTCGAAGCGTCTTGAGGCGCGGGGATGCACCGCAGAGAAGAGCCATGGCGTTCGCTACTGGGTTGGCGTCCGGCTCCTTGATGACTTTGAGAGGGGGACGAGGGGGTCATGGGGGACGAGGGCTACTGAAACTTTTCCCATGTCTTCTTCTCGTGAGGGGTTTCGGGGAAACGATGACCCCCATGACCCCCATGACCCCCGAGGCGACGGTGGGGAGAAGTTGTCGTGATTCTCCGTCAACACCCCCCCCGCCCTTACAGTTTGGGAGGCCGGCAGGCCAAGTGGGGTCAGGATCTGCGCAGTACCAGCGGGCCGAATTCGGACGGCGGACAGGTTCAACCAGTCGAGGTGAAGTGATGTCGGATTCCAAAACCAACGAAAACCAAGGCAGCTCAGCAAAGGCTGGCTTGCTCGCGGTGAAGGACACCAGCGCCGCCAAGACGGACAGGCCGAGAAACGCCGGGCAACGGCTCCTCGGTGAGGTGCTGACCGCCCGTGGCCTCTCGCTTCGTGCTGCTGCTGCCGTTTCCGGTCTGCCGAAAACCAGCCTGGGTGAGTGGCTCTCTGGGCGCGTGGTTCCGGACGATGAGCGTCGCCAGGCGATCCACCGTGCATTCGCCGAGGTGCCTCCGATCGCATGGGACCGAGTTTCGACCTGGAAACCTCCTCGCCCCGCGCCTCCCGGAAACAGTGAGGTGATTCGGGAGGTCGTCGATCGCCTGAGGGTCGCGGTCGCCGATCAGTCCCAGCCCGCCGTCGCCAACCTGGCGGCGCTCCTCTGCTTCCTCGTCGAGGACTCGATGCGTTCGGTCCTGGCCGATCCCGCCCTAGCTCGTGATGCCCGCGCCGCCCTCGAGGATGCCCTCCAATGCGTTGTTGGCGAGAGGGTGAGGGTTCGCACTGAACGAGTCGTTGACCGCCTGCGAGGGGCCCTCCCATGACTCGCGTCGACGGTTCCGGCGGGTGGCGATCGAGGGGCAGATCGGCGCTCGTGGCGGTGCTTCAACTGTGTCGGCAAGAAGAAGTTGCTCGAAGGGTTGGATGCCATCGTTCGGTGATTTCTCGCTTGGCTTCCGGTCGCGTTCAGTTTCCTGACCTTCGCGTTGCGAAGCTTCTCGAAGACGTCTTCGGGGTCTCGATGGGGAGCTGGCTCTCACCGGTCGAGTAGGTGTTGATTGTGCTCCAAAGCACACCGGACCGGTCAGGATAAGAGCCATGGAAAACCCCTTCCCGAACGACCCCATCGGCGAGATGGTGAAAAACATCCCTCCCCCGATCTCGCCCGCTTTCAACCCCCCGCCGCCGCCGTTGAACGACGCACCCCTGCCCAAGCCGGCACCCAAGACCCCTCACTCCCCCTTTGGAGCATGAACATGACCATCGAATACTACGGTCGCCTCGAGGTGAATCGTCAGCTCGCCTCCCTCGAACGTGACCTGAAAATCACCCCACCGAAGGGGGCCTCGGAAAAGGAACGACTCGCGGTCATTCGTGATCGCGTTGATCGTATGAAGGGTGCTTCGAAGTCCGCACCCGTCGCCCGCAAAACCGCTTCGGGGAATTCGAATAGCTCCGGCTATGGCGAAGAAATCGAGCGCAAGCTCGGCCTCGGGAATGCTGTCGGAGCACGCAACGTCGGCAACCGTCTTGAGTTGCACATCATGACTCCCGAGCAGGCTCGCCGCCTCGAAGCGGAGCGAACTCGCCTCTATGGTGGAAGGTGATTCTGATGTTCTCGCGAAAGACCTCACAGGAGAAGGCCGTCGACTCGTCCCGGGCCCGCCTCGATGCCGTGCGCGGTGCCCTCGCAAAAAGCGAAGCCGAACGCTCGAAGGCACAAGCGGCCCTCGACAAGGAACTCGGAGCACTGAGGAAAGCCAAGGACTCCTTCGAGGCTGCCAAGGCGAGCTACGCCACGGCGAAGCGACCAAGCGACCGTGATGCGAAGAAGATTCGGGCTTCAAAGGAAACCGTCGAGCTCGGTGAGCTTCGGTGCGATGGCCCGCGGTCGAGGCTCCTCGAGGCCGAACAAGGCGTAGCGGTTGCAACCGCGGCCGTGCTCGATGCCGAACAAGAACTGGCCCGCGCTGAGCGTGCCTTGCATCTTGAGGCACTGAAGAAGATCGCTTCTCTTGCGGTGTTCCGCGAAGAAACTGCCGATGCCTACAAGCGCTTGCTTGTTCTTCGAAGAGAGCTGGTCGACGTCTGCGAGTTCATAGACCGGAAGTTCCAGGCGTCGGTAGCTGCATCGAAAGAACTCACGCTTGCTGGCGTCGACTGCCCCGAGGCGGCGCCACTTGACTCACTCCAGTTGCTGGCTCCGCTGTTCGAGGCTCGCGTCAAGGAAGAGCCTTCCAGTGCCTACAGTTTGGCGCTCGCCCTCCGGGGTGACCTCCGGTTTGCTGTGGGTGGCCGGTCCGATCGCCTTGGTCCGCCGATTCCCGTCGGCCTCGGTCCTGTTCTT
This sequence comes from uncultured Polyangiaceae bacterium, assembly GCA_964396375.1. GTDB lineage: Bacteria > Myxococcota_A > Polyangia > Polyangiales > Polyangiaceae > FEN-1139. The sequence goes on from CAYNEY010000041.1 coordinate 3,331, forward strand.
CTAATAAACCCGATCGACGAGGTGATGATGGTTAGCGGTGCTCCGGAATGTTCTGGTGTTCATCGTGACGCAATCAAGCGTTACTTCTCGGATCGTACCCCCCGCGGAATTGACGCGTGCCTCGATACCCCGAAACCCGCGGCATGAAGTTTTTGGGGCGGGCGTTCCCGATTCCGCCTCGTTGCAGATTGACCCCACCGCGCAACGGCTCGTCATCGCGAGTGCCCCAACGGTGGGGGCTGGTAGGTGATCATGATCGACTACGACCCAACCCCGTTTCGCCCATCAGTGAGAGGCGTTCCCGTGCTGAGACTTGATGAAGAAGGTCGGCGCAAAGCTGCTGAGCGTGTGGAGCTGGCCCGTCGTGGAATCGCCGACGACGGCGCGGAATTCGACCTCGTGCGCTTCTGGCGCGATCGGCGACGGTAAGGCCCATGGCGCAATACTTCGGCCCCCTCATCACCATCGGCCCCGAGAAGCTCTCCGGGCTTCCCAGTGGCTCGGCCTTTGGCACTGCTCCGATCGAAGGTGCTCGCGTCACCGACGTCGAGTTTCAACTTCAGGTTGCGACGGGAGTCGGCGTCGAGACGAATGGTTCAATTGACGTCTATCTGATCTCGGCCATTCCCGACGAGACCGGCGTTCTGTGGCCTGACGGCTACCAGGGGAGAGAGGGAATCTTCGTTCCCGCGGTGACCACGGCCTCGACGCTCCTGTGCTCGTTGCCCGTCACTGACTCGAACATCACGCTCACTTCGAGCCGCCTCCTCGTTGGGCGCGGTGCGTTGCTTCCTAGTCTGTTCAGTGTGTACGTATTGAACGCGACCGGCTGCGCGCTACGTGAGCACCGCGAGGGGCCGCGACGAAAGCGCAAGCCAACCGCCGTTGAACCTGCCCCGCTGGCTTGCCTCCTGAAGTATAGGACCATCGTGGTGGAGCCATGGCCAGCAATCTGACCTCGAAAACGATCGCATCGCTCGTCACCATCGAGCGAAAGAACGGCGAAGAGCAGCTGCGCGTCAGCCTCGACGAATTCGTCGGTGATGATGGCAAGGCCCACCGCTACGTGTCGGCTCGTGTCTGGTACGAAGCCAATGGCGAATGGCGCCCTACCCGAAAGGGCATCACGATCCGCAAGACTGAGATCCGGGACTTCGGGTTGGCACTGAAGGCCGGCCTCGAGGCGATGAACGAGCCCCCGCGAGCTACCGCGCCAGCGCCGGCACCAGCATCACGCCGAACCGGCGCGCTTCTCGAGCCCGATCCGAATTGGGTCGATGACCACGGGACATTGTTCTGATGTTCGTGGCCCGCTTCCTCGAAGTTGCTGGCGTGACCTGTGGCGTCATTGCGCCGCTCTTGGCTGCCCTCGTTGCCCTCGTTGTGTTGCGTGGTGTTCAACGTGGTGCGATGACGTTCGGGGCCGGTTGCTGGCAGCTCTTCGGGCTCTGGGTGGCGTCGAGGGCATCGAGGAAGAGGAAGTGAGTCAGTATCCCGAACGCACGAAACGCGACTGGCCCGCCCTGGTGGAGAAGCTCCTCGCGGTCTTGGAGCTCCCGGCGACTCCCGACCACCTGCGGGCGACGATCGCCAGACTCGGGTGGTCAGAGGAGCTTGGGGCCTCGGTGCTCGTGCGGGCCGAGGATGATGGCTTCCTCGAGTGGCGGAACGGGGTTTGGGTGATGCCGGAACAAGAGGAGTTGTATGCCTGACCATGAGCTGATGCTGTTCGTCGAGTCCCTTCGGGCCCGACTGATGAAGGGTGTGGTCACCTACGAGAACAAGTCGTTCTCGAAGAGCCCCGGCGTGCTCCTCGAGGAGCTGAAACAAGAAGCCCTCGACCTCGCCGGGTGGGGGTTCATCCTGTGGTGCCGACTCGAGAAGATGAGGGCCGCGATCGAGGTGACGCCGCCGAGGGGGTTGGTATGATGGCTGCGGGTCCAACGGCCAAGGGCCAATCCAGCCGGTAAGTACTGCTTTGTTGACGCCGCCCCACCCAGGGCGCATATGTCGATCAACGCCCGTAGCAACGTTCCAGCGGTTCGCTACCGAAGGAAAGGGCACCTGGCCGAACAGCGGTGGCTGGGGTGTTGCCGGCCCCGGCATGGTTCACGCCACCCGGGGCCTTCTCTTTCTATGGTGGAAACTTGGCGGATTTGGAGCGACGCATCGCGAGCCAAACCGCCTCGGACACGGGGTATGCTGACACGCATACGAAATCACCAGGGCCGCCCGGGCGTAGGACGACTCGGAGATAGCGCCCGTCGGGCAGTCGGGGACCGTGAAGCATTCTCTTCTCATGGCCCCGAACGCCAGTGCCGGGGACTGAAACGGTGAAGTGTGAGATGGCATCAATCACCCGATCCATCAGACGAGCCCGGTCAAGTGAGAATCGGCGCTCTTCGACGCGACCGCCCTTCACTCGTTGCATCACCCTCTCGTGGGCGGGTAACGCGTCACCTGAGGGCGCTTCCTCTGAAAAAAGGTGAGTTGCTGACCGCTCGAAGAATACCGTAACCGGACGTCCGTGACATTCGATGACCTGTTGACCCACAAGGTACTCCGCGTAGTAGCTACGGGCCTCGCCTAGGGTGCTGATGTCGGCGGACGAACGCATGGGGCGCGCAACTATACGGGAGGGCGCGATTGGTCGCTATTGGACCCATGATTCCGCGGAAATGCGCGTTTCTAGCTCGATGATGACCGCCGACTCGCCCCTAGCTCACCCCATGGCAACGGGAGTCCACGCTGGCTTGCGTGGCGCCGTTCGACGAGGGGAGCATCGGAACGCCAGGCCTTGAGGTAGCAGGCCATACAGGCCCCGAGGCGCGGCTCGGTGGTGGTGTTCCCGCAGCACCGACAACGCACGGGACCGCGAGCAAGGTCGGCGCGGGACCGGCGGTAACGCATGCGACGGATCAACACCCGACCGCGTTGCACGGGAAAGATTTCAGATGAAGCATCAGTCACGCTGAAGGGATTCCAGAGTCACGACATTGTCCGAACGACCGGGTCGTTTTCGGTGATGGTTTTTGGCGCTCCAATTTCGTGACGCTTTTTCGACGTCGATTTTCGGCGACCATTTTCTGATGAGATTTTCGAGCGTGGGGATCCGCATCCAAGAAAACGCGCGCCAAGAGACGGGGTCAAAAATGACCCGGTCATGACCCGGTCAACCGACCTTGTCTCTCGAGTGAGTTCTCTCTGGACAGCTGGGACGGACTCTGTCAATCAATAGGCATGCGACCCAAGCGCTCCCTCACCACCATCACGGTGTCGGGTCGGTTCACGGTCGAGGATATGGCCATCGTCGAGGCCGTTCGACAGAAGCTCGGCATCCGGAGTGCCACCGAAGTGCTCCGCGTTGGCCTGCGCTCCCTAGCTCGCGAGCATGACCTAGCCATCCCCACCAACCAGCCCAATACCCCATAAGGAAAGCAGAAACCATGACCCTACTGGAACGAGCCTGGAAACTCTACATCAAGAGCGCTGACCGAAGCGGGTGTATTCCCGTGCAGCCGTGCGGCATATCCGAGGAGGAATTCGTCAGAACCATGGCCTTTGAGAATGGAGACGGCGTCATGTGCCGCTTCCAGCTCGATAAGGCCGGCCGTCTCCACATTGTGGAGTAGGCGTTCAAACACGGCATGGCATGGGCGCGGTTCCTTCGCGCAAAGACGGAAAAACAAGTGTCCCCGCGGTGCACAAACACCCGGGGACGTGACCGAACCAGTGAGGCTAGTTCGATGAAAACCAACATAGCTACTGACCGCGACCAAGCAACCCGAAACGCCACGGCCTTCCGCTCCTGGGATGCCCTGATGACGTCGGTTCAGCGTGACGGGTACTTCCCAACGCTCCGGCGCGACGACGCCTTCCAGCTGGCGCTGGGGGTTCTTGTCGAGGCCGAGGGGATCCGAGTCTTCTGGATCGGAAAGGGGGCGCGCCGTGCCGCGTGAAGCCAAGGGTACGCTCCAGAAGCTCCCCGGTGGTCGCTGGCAGATCGTTCTCTCGTTGACCGACGGCAGTCGCAAGCGGCTCCCACCGCTCCCCGTCGGCACGTCCGAGGCGATGGCCAAGGAGAAGGCCGCGGAATGCGCCAGGCGCGTCAAGGAGCTCGGGATAGCCTCTCCCTATCGAGAGAAGGCGCAGCAAGCCAAGGCGGCCCAGCAAGCTGTCGCAACAACCGAATGCGGGAAGTGGTTCGAGACGTGGCTAGCCGATCGCCAGGCGCGGGGTCTGACCTCATGCCGGGACGACCGGGGGAAGTGGCGGCTTCATCTGGCGGATGCGCTCGGCTCGAAGCATCCGAAAAACTGGACCCGGGACGACTTCCGCGAGCTGTCGGTTTCGCTCGATGCCAAGGTCCAAGCCTGCGCCATTTCCTGGAAGACTGCGGTCAACCTCTGGGGCCTTGCCACCAAGATGGCCGACGACGCTTGCAACGCGAAGAAGACGGCCATTCGATGCCGTGACGACAACCCTTCCGAAGGCGTCCGAGGGCCCGATCGCGGCGCCAAGACCGCCCGGCAGTATCTCTATCCGTCCGAGGTGAGCCGCTTTCTGGAGTGTGACGAAGTGCCCCTGGTGTGGCGCCGGCTGGTTGCCGTGGCAATCTACACCTACACCCGAGCCGGGGAGCTGCGGGCCCTGACGTGGGATGACGTCGACCTTGATCGCGGGGTTCTCGGGATCACGAAGTCCATCGAACGCGAAACCGGCATTCTCAAGTCGACGAAGAGCAAGACGCCAAGGCTCATCCCCATCGAGCCGTCGTTGCTGCCGCTCCTGCGAGCCATGCACAACGAAACGGCAGGGGAGGGACCGGTGGTCACCTTGCCGACCATCAAGCACCTGTCCCGCGATTTCCGACGCTACCTCGGGATCTCCGGCATCGAGCGGAAGGGGCTCTTCGACAAGGCGCCTTCGGTGAACCCGATCCGGTTCCACGACACCCGGTCAACCGGCGTGACTTGGCTAGCCGTGCGAGGTGATGAGCCGCTCCGTATTCAGCAACGCGCCGGCCATACGGACTTCAACACCACCCAGGGCTACATCCGCGAGGCTGAGGTGTTGCGCGCCGGATTCGGGGAGCCGTTCCCCGTGCTGCCAGAGTCGCTCCTTGGGACCAATCGATCGGACGAAACGATCGGTCAGTCCCAAGGTATTGAAAAGATTGCGTTTTTGGTGGAGGCGCCGGGAATCGAACCCGGATCCGTAAGGCGTCCGCTCAACCTTCGTTCACGTGCGTAGTCACCGTATCCCCGGTGACTGAGTTGGTGAATTCGGTCACCGCCTAGCTCCCGGTGTTTCCTCGACCTCCGACGCCGAGGGCGCCGTCGGAGATCCAGCCTCAGTGCTGACGCCCTTCCGTTACCGAGACGATCTCACGGTTGGACGGCTCTACGGTTTCTTAGGCCGCGAGAGCGATTGCGTTGTCGTTGGCAATTATTACGTCCCGTTTGTAAGGTGGTCCGGGAGCCACCGCACGCAAGTTGACCTTCAGTCCCCACGTCGAAACCGATCGCCCCCGATTGGACGACCTGCCGAAACAGGGTCACTCAGTCTAGCTCGGAACCGCTCGCCGTCGAGGCGGCGGGGGAACTTGCGCCGTTCCCGCGCCGTCATGACCTGATCTTCTTCGAGTCGAATCACATCGGGAAGAGCTTGCGGACGACGTCGCTCAGCTCCTTCACGGTCTCAGACTTCAGGCCCGCCTGGGGGTGTGGCCACTGGAAGTTCTTGGCCTGGACTTGGTTGCAGCTAAACGAGATCAGGAAATCGTAGGAGGGTCCGCCCGGCTGGGGTGAGAAGGCGACGCCCATCTCGGGGTACATGCACTGGGACTTCGGTGCCTCGAAATTGTCCTCGTCACCGAAGAGCTCGGCCATCTGCCCGCGCAGATCTTCCGTGGGCACATTGGTCTGTCCGAGGATCCGGAAGCCGTAGAACCGGGGGACGTTCTCCACGGGAGCAGGAGTGGCCACGGCAGCCCCCGGCTGCGGAAGTTGGGGAAGGAGGCCCTGCGGAATGAGCTGTTGGAGTCCGGCGGCCCCGGCCTGGATCCACTGGTTGATCTCCGCCGGGAGACCGGGGATGAGCGCAGGTTGCCCAGCGGCTGTGGGCTGCGCTGCGGCCACGCTCTGCGCCGGAGGTTCGTAGTTCTGGAGGCGGAAGGCGATGACGCTGGACTTCTCCATCTGGTTGAAGGGTGACGCGGGCGAGCCAGCGCAGGCCGATGCCGCGACGCCGAGGAGGAGGAGCACGAGGGGCTTTGATGGGAAGATCTGAGTCATGAAGGGGATCTTTAGATGTTTTTTTGTGGCGCGTCCACCGAAGGGAGGCTTCCTCTCTCCCAGGTGGGCGAGATCATGGTTGAAATTACCGGCTGGGCGGATTCCGAGGGGCCGCTCGGGTCATTCTTGGGTACCCTGGACTCGCGATGAAGATCCTGATCACCGGGGCGACCGGATTTCTGGGCAGGAAGCTGGTGGCAGCATTGCTCGAGGCACGACATGAGGTTTCGGTCTTGAGCCGTGATGTGGGCCGCGCCCGATTGATGTTTGGTGGTCGCGTGCATCTCGTAGTCTGGGCGCCACCCACGCGTTGGCCGACCGCGGAGGACCTCTCGGGACACCATGCGATTGTGCACTTGGCGGGTGAGCGGGCCGTGATGCGGCGCCTGACGTCGAGGGTCCGAGAGCGGATCCGTGACAGTCGTGTCGAGACCACCCGGCGCCTGGTCGCGATGCTTGGAGAGCTGAAGGAACCGCCACGGGTAATGGTCAGCGCTTCCGCAGTTGGGTACTACGGGGCGCCATCGCCCGAGCTCGAGGTCTGTGAGTCGTCGCCTGCTGGTCGAGGCTTTCTCGCGGAACTCTGTCACGAGTGGGAAAGTACCGCCTTCTCTGCCCGCCGGTTTGGAATCCGGGTGGTGGCGCTTCGCTTCGGCATCGTGCTCGACCAGTCAGGGGGAGCTCTGTCGACGATGCTCCCCGCGTTTCGCGCGGGGCTTGGTGGTCGGCTCGGCTCAGGTCGGCAATTTCTACCGTACGTTTCGCTCTCGGACGCGCTGCGCGTGATCGGTACTTGCCTTGACAGTGAAGATCTCGGCGGTCCGGTGAACGTGGTGGCCCCCGAGATGGTGACGCAACACGACTTCGCGAAGACCCTCGCGAGGATGCTTGGTCGTCGCGCGACACTCCCGGTCCCGGCGCTCGCTCTCCGGGCACTCTACGGCGAAGGAGCCGAGCCGTTGCTTACCGGTCAGCGTGTGGTTCCAAGGGCGCTCCTAGACCGGGGCTTCGTCTTCGAGCACCCACGGCTGTCGACGGCGCTCGAGGCCGCACTCGGCCGGACCGCGGGGTGACGATTCAGGCGAATCGCGGGGTCGGGCCGAGCAGTTGAAGGAGTAGCTCGCGGAGTCTGCGGCGCATGGTGGTCCTTGGGGGTAAGGAACGGGGTCCTGTGGTCCGGAGTAACGGAAGTCGCCGGCCTCGTACAAGAAAATCGCGTAGTCTCCCCGCGGTGACAAGCTACCAAGACTCCGCGCGTATCCTGGTGGTGGGCGTGGGCGCCCTAGGCGGTGTGCTCACTCATGCGTTGATGGAGGCGGGTCATGCGGTCTCGGTCATGACCCATGACCCGAATGTGGCGCGCGTTCTCAGGATCTCCGGGCTCAGAGATGTCTGCAGCGGCACTCTGGTGCTTCCGCGGGTGTTTGAGGCAGACGCTATCGACGAGCAGTTCGATTATGTGTTCTTGGCGACGCAGCCTCAGGCGATCGATGAGTTGACTGTGACTCTACCGCGGGTCCTCGCAGCGTCCGGTCGCGTTGTCTGCTTCCAAAATGGGCTGTGCGAAGAGCGGGTGGCTCGCTTGGTTCCCGAGTCGCAAATCGTGGGTGCGGTCGTTGCCTTCGGGGCTTCTGCGCACGGACCTGGGCTCTGCGAGCGGACCTCGTCCGGGGGCCTCGTACTTGGCAATCTGGACTCGGCTCTCGATGAGTCACTGGAGCACCTGGCCGCGCTGCTCACTGCACTTGGTCCCACCCGAATCACCACGAATCTGACGGGCATCCGCTGGTCCAAGCTGGCGGTGAACTGTGCCATCTCCACGCTGGGGACCATTGGCGGGCAGAACCTGGGTCTTCTGCTCCGACAGCGTACGTCGCGAGAGCTGGTTCTGGCGATCGTGCGGGAGGTGGTGTTGGTCGCGGAGGCGCTCGGGGTGCATCTGGAGCGGTTGCCAGGGATGCCCCCCCTCCAGTGGATCACCCGGCTCTCTTCGGGTTCGTCGATGTCGGAGCGACTCGGTCGGGTAACCCGTCACGCGATAGCGCTCGGTATTGGAGCCCGCTATCGGGGCCTTCGCAGCTCGATGCTGAGAGCGATCGAACGGGGCCGTCCGCCGTCCGTGGATTTTCTGAACGGTGAGGTCGTCGACCACGGGCTGCGGGTTCAAGTCCCAACGCCAGTGAATCGTCGGGCCCAGGAGCTGGTTTGGGAGATTGCTCGGGGACGGCTTTCAAGTGGCGCAGAGACGCTAGGCCAGCTTCATCGTGAAACGCTGGGCCGAGGGCAGCGGCGAGCCTGAAGTGCGGAGGTCGGATTTCGGCAATCAAGCCTCCTGCCTGCCATTCTGGGGCTCGCGCGACCAACAAGATGAAGCAGCCTCTCTTTGGTCCCAAGCTTCACGAATCATGCGCGCTCACCCGCAAAGCCATCCCTCTTGCCCCAGAAGATGCAGGGTGCGTCGAAGCGACCGCTCCCCCAAGCGGCGTGTACGCAGCGTAAGCGGGGACGGCTATACTTGCCTTCGCCCCCGCAACCGAGTTCGCCGCACAATCATGGATCTTCCGCCCATTGTGGTTCTTGACGTGGCTGCCCAGGTCCCTGCCAGCCTGAGTCGGTTAGCCGTTCGCGGCTGCAGCGTCACCCTCGGCAACCGCTGCGTTGCGCGGGAGGAAGTGGTGGACGCTCCTGATGATTCCCTCCAGAGAGGCTGGTTAGCCGTTCTGTCTGGTTCTGGTGACGCCACCACCTTGATCCGTGTGGAGCTTCGACCTATCGACAGACCGGTGAGCATCGTTGCTCTGCGGGAGCTGGCTTTTCAGGATTCAGACACGCCGAACCAGCGATGGGCTACTGCGGGCGTGGTCGTTGCGGCCTTGGTGATGCAAGCGGAAAGCGGAGAGCTGACTTCACCACCTGTGGCGGAACGACCAGCAGAGACTTCGCCCCCGGTCTCCCCGAAGCCCCCCATTTTGCCGACAGCTCCCGTCAAATCGGAGTTGTCGACCCCACCTCAGGCAAGTCCGGGGCTCTTCCTTGAGGCGGTGGCCCTCACGGGTCCTTCCCTGGAGGGTCAGGGGTACCGCTTTGGCGGTGAGCTGAGCCTCCTTGTGCCCTTGGGGTCGGAGCATTTCTTCGGCTGGGTTGGCATCGGTGCGAGCCGCGAGGGAGGAATCCTCCGAACCACCACCTTGGGGCCGACCCTCGGTGTCCTCGCGCAGCTGGCTGTCGTGCCGCAGCACCTTTTGCTCGAGGCGGGCATCGGGGGAATCGCCACCGGGATGATGATTTCGAGCGAGTACCAAGGTGAGACGGCATCTGCGATCCGGCTGGTGGCGGGGGCAGAAGGCCGACTGGGCCTAGTGCTGCAGCTCAGGCCAGCGGTGGCCCTTAGCCTCGGGGGGCGAGCGGCGGCCCAGAGACCAAGACTCGTCGTGGAGCAGGCGGGCCGCACTGCTGCCCAACAGGCTCGCATCGAATCGACCATCCATCTTGGAGTGAGGGTGACCCTATGACACGCCTCGCCTCTGCGACCTCTGCACGGGATCTGCCAGGTTGCGAGATCAGCCGTTCATCGGTCAGACTAATCGTTCCAAAGAACGATATGGCGCTCGAGGCAAAGGTTGCGGTACCGCCACGTGGCGAGGAGGAGCACCTCGGTGCGAGCGACCGTGAACTTCTCGATGCCCTCGAGCGGCGAGAGACCTGGGCTGCCGCCGCCCTCTACGACAAGCTCACTGCGGTGGTCGAGCGCACCCTCTTCCGGGTTCTGCAGCGGCGCGGTTCAGATTTCGAGGATCTGGTTCAGGTTACCTTCGAGCGGATCGTGCGGACGTTGCTCGAGCACCGGTTCGCCGCAAACTGCAAGCTTACCACTTGGGCCACCGCCATTGCTACCAACGTTGCGATCGACGCGGTGCGAGCCCGGATCCGCGAACGTCGGGTTTTCTCGGAGGAAAGCGTGGACCTTGCCGACCGGCACTCCGTGCCTCCATCCGCCACCGATCGGATGGAGGTGCGCGCAGAAGTGTTGCGTGTGCAACGGGTGCTCGCCTCGATGAACGCTGATCAGGCCGAGGCGATCTTCCTTCATGACGTGATCGGGCACAACCTGGCGGAGGTCGCGGTGATAGCTGGGGTGACGGTGGCCGCCGCCCAGTCGCGTCTGGTACGGGGCAGGAAGGAATTCTTGCGTCGCGCGAAGCTGCTCGAGGCGGGAGGGAAGTCGTGATGGACCTTCAGATCAGCCCACTTTCGTCCCAAATGTCGGTGCTCGCGGAGCGGCCGGTGCCTCCGCTCGATGAAGACGCCCGTCAGCGCCTGCGGGCTCGGGTGGTGTCGCGGCTCGAGAGCGTCATGAACGAGGCCTCAGCGCCTCGCTTTGTGCGGCGCCGTTCCCGCCTCGGGATGGTCTTCGGAGGTTTGGCCGCTGCGGCTGGTGTTGCGTTCGCCTTGGGTTTGGTCAGCCAAGATGATCAACCCAACCTTGTCTCGAGTGGGTTGGGAGAGCTGCGAGTTTCGGGGCCAGCCCTGTGCAAGACCGAAGCAGGGGCGGCCCCTACGGATTGCTCGCGCACGGAGGCGGTTTCCGAACTGCTGACGATGGAGGCTGGTCACGCTGAACTCCGCACCCACCGTGGCGTGTTGGTGGGGGTAGGAGAGAAATCTCGTTTGTTGCTGGCCGAGCTGGCCGGACATGCTTCCCAGCATCGAATCCGCATCGACTCGGGTGAGGTTTCGGTACAGGTCCCTCGGCAGAATAAGGGGCACAGCTTCGCCGTCGAGGCCCCCGATCTCACGGTGCTGGTTCACGGAACGGCGTTCTCGGTGAAGGTGAGGGAAGACGCAGGCGGAGTGAAGCGCAGCTGCGTCGTTGTCACCGAGGGCGTGGTGTCGGTCACCCAGGCGGGCACGGAGCATTGGATCCCCGCGCCCTTCTCCTACGGTTGCGAATCGGAGCCGGTCGCCGCGTCGGCACCGCGCCCGGTCGAGGAAACGGAGCTTCTGGACGTTCCCGCTAGCTCATCGACCGTCAAGCGGGACCAAGTGGGGCAGGGTGAACGGTCGACGCTGGTGGTCGAGGCGCGGCTCCTTCAGCTCGCCTTGAGCGCTGAGCGCAAGGGTGATCTGGGGCTGGCCGAGCGGCGTCTCGGCGCTTTGATCGCTCAATACCCGAATTCGGTCGTGCTTCCCGAAGCCAAGGCTGCCCTCACGCGGGTGCAGGCACGATCGCAGAAGGCGCCGTGATCCACCCGGCGGGCATGCTCCTCGGCGTGGCATTGCTGGGAGGGTGTGACTCAACCACCACGGTCCGCTTCTTCCAGGGCTCGAGCTCGTCTGCTGGTGGTGGGGGCACGGAGGGCGAGGCAGGGGCGTCCGGCTCCCTTGGTTCAGGCGGTGAAGGCACCGCTGGCGTGTCGGGTTGGGGTGGTGACCTTGGGGCAGGAGGTTCGCGTTCCGGGGGAGGAGCCAGCGACGGGGAAGGTGGCTCGGTTCCCCTCGATGTCCCGGTTCCCGCTCAACTCCGGCATCATTATGATTTCTCGGGCATCGGAACCACACTCGTGGATTTGGTCGGCGACGCTCCGGGGGTAATTCACAATGGTGCCGAGCTGGCGGGTGACGGTACGCTGACACTAGATGGCGAGGATGACTACGTAGCGCTTCCTGGGGGCTTGCTCCGTGAACTGGGTAGCGTTTCGCTGGTCGTGTGGTTCACGTGGAATGGCCTCACCGCTTGGGAGCGGGTCTTCGACTTCGGCAAGACAGTGGAGGGACCCGGACTCTCCGGCACGGCACTCGGAACCCTATTTTTCACTCCCCGCTATCTCCCCGGTCCGGGCAGCTCGGCCCATTTCGAGATCAGTGTGGATGGAACCGCCACTGCGACCCGGGCGATCGCGGTGAACAGCGAGGCGGCCTTTCCAGCAGGGCTGATGCACCAGATTGTGGTGGTCTTCGACGGTGCAACGGGCACGCTCAGCTCGTTCATCGATGGGGCGCTCCAGTCCTCGGCCTCCTGGAGCTTCGGATTGTCCGATCTCGATGATGAAAACGCCTGGCTGGGTCAGTCGATGTGGGCTCAGGACGCGCACATGGCGGGGACCTACGATGACTTTCGTCTCTACCATGGCGTGCTTTCCCTCGAGGAAATCCAGGCCATGCTCTCGGCTGGTCTGGACGGTCCCTAGCCCGCCATTTCTGCTCCCAGGGTGCCGACTCGGCACCCTGGGCCGATTGTCGCCTGCCTCATCGTCCGTCACTCGACTGATGAGACGAGTCCACGAGCGATGGAAGAACTGCGGCAACCCACATCAACGGAGAGCGAAAGCGGCTCATGGTCGTCGCGTGGGGGTGTCGTGGTCAGGCTGCCTCTCGAGTTCACTGATGCAGCGATCCTGGGGGGGCTTCGAATCGGCCACCCTGAGGCCGACTCGGTATTGTGGACCCGCCACGGGCTGCCGATCGCGCGGTTGGTGGCGGCGTTGCTCGGTCCGGAGACACCTTTCGTCGAGGTGCTGTCCGAGGTGTTTTCATCGGCAAAAATCGCCCTGGGCAAGCTCGTCGAACCCGGACGGATTCGCGGTTGCTTGATCCGAATCACTGTGCAGCGCGCAGAGTGCACGTTGCGGCATGCCCGTCGAACGCGATGGTGGCCGTTCGGCGCACGCTCTCGCAAGATCCATGCGTCGGGGCTCTGGGTTCCTGCGGGGGTGACGGCGTTCTACCGCCGACTCGACCGACTTCCGGTGACCGAACGCCTCGCCTACGCGCTCTATTCCCTATGCGGCATGTCATGGACTGAGACTGGTCGCCTGCTCCGGATCTCGAGCGAGGCGGCAGAGCGCTTGGGGTGTGCGGCTGAAGCGAAGCTGGGGGCGTGGTGGTGTCGGAGTGAGGGTGGCCCGACAAGGGAGCGGTTGGGGACGTATCGGAGCAGGATCGAGCCAGCTCTTCACGACGTGATCCGCGCCCTCGACGACGCGCTGGATCGGGCCGCCCTCCCCGCTTTGGCGTGCGCTGGGCTGCGTGAGGCGCCGGAGCGGCGGCGGCGCGGAGCGCCATGGGCACGGTGGGCTGTGCTCGTTGCGTTGTCGTTCCTCTCTGCTTTGTGGTGGTGGAGCCACTCCGCGCCGCCGGCACCGAGTGCCATTGCCTCAGCGTTGTTGCACGAGAGCAGTGGCGTTTGGCATTCGGCAGAACCCGATGCTCCTCTCACCATCCCCCTCGGGACCGAGGGGGAACTGCGACTCGCCCCGCAGTCGAGGATCCGACTGTTCGAAGCACCTGGGGTTGCCCCACGTCTGATCCTGGAACGTGGCACGGTCGAGGTGACGCTTTCTGAACTGCACCAGGAGCTGCCGGTGATCGATGTCGGACCATTCACCGTGCGTCCGGTGTCGGGGCGTATCGCCGTGGGCTGGGAGGCCAGCGAGGAGACTCTCGACCTCATCTTGCGAGATGGCGAGGCCGTGGTGCAGAACTGCCAATTCTCTTCGGGAATCCCGGTGCGTGAGGTGGTGATGCTCGGGGTGCCGTGTCAGCGTTCCGGAAGCTCGGTCAGCGTGTCTCAGGGTAGGACAAGGTAATCCGCGCGCTCCGCTCCGCGGCGAACACAGTGTCCCACTGTTTTCTGCTCTCAACGAAAAGGGGGTGTTCCGAAGGGTGTGCAGCGTACAACATCCGATGGATGTGATCTGGATGGTTGGTGTATAAAGACTATTTGATGGAGGTGCTGTATGCGCCGTTTGATGTCCTTGCGCTCCACGATCTGCTTCTGTGCAATGACGCTCATGCTTGGCCGAGGGTGCGCCGTGCAAGGGACATCGATCGTGGATGATGAGCCAGCAGGTGCCGTTGGAGGCGAAGGGGGGGAGGGCGGTTCCTTTGATTCAGCTACTGGCGGAGCTGGGCGTGGTGGCTATGGTCCCTCGTCGGCCGGAGGTGCGACGGCGAGCGGGGCCGGAGGTGCGGTACCCAGCTCCGGAGGCAATTCAGCTCTAGGGGGGGAGACGGCGGCGGGTGGGCGCATTGGGAGCGGTGGCGCGACGGTGGCCGAAGGCGGCGCGACAGCGGCCGAAGGTGGCGCGACGGTGGCCGAAGGTGGCGCGACGGTGGC
>CAYNEY010000041.1:17842-46208 GCA_964396375.1 uncultured Polyangiaceae bacterium
CGAAGGCGGCGCGACGGTGGCCGAAGGCGGCGCGACGGTGGCCGAAGGCGGCGCGACGGTGGCCGAAGGCGGCGCGCTTGCCGTGCACTGCGGTGATGGGGAGGTGAGCGGTGATGAGAGTGATGTGGATTGTGGAGGTTCGTGCGCGCCAGAACTGTCCTGTGCGGTGGGTCAGAGGTGTCGTGAAGCCAGCGACTGCAGCACGCTTTTCTGTTCTGTCGAGAGCTGCGCGACCCCGACTGTCAAGGCGAGGTTCGGTGGCTGTACGGAGAGTTGTGACGCCGCAGACGGGGGCATCAAGGCCTACGTGATGCTCGTCAATAGCGGTGCTGCGAGCCTAGATCTGACCGGGCTCGAGATCCGCTACTACTTCACTGATGAGACGGGCGCGGCTAACCTGGTCAACTGCTACTACCTCACCATTTCCACGGTTACGACTGCTGTCGAGCCGTATGGCCCTGCCACCGCAACCGCTGACTCCACCATCGTGTACACGTTCTCGGAGGGGACGCTCCAGGCAGGTGGCACCGCGTTCGTGAACTGTGAGATCCACGCCGAGAGCTGGGCCGCTCTGGACGAGACCAACGACTACTCCTACAACGACAGCGACGAGGCTCTGGACACCGAGACCATCACCATTTGGCAGAACGGCGCGCTGCTCTGGGGTGTAGAACCTTAGCGCGCGGAGCTTGCCTAAACGGCCGGTCCGGACTACGGGTGGAGGGTCACCCGTTGGGAGCTACCGTGATGAGTATCCGTGCCTGTCGTGCCTTCGTGCCATCGCTGCTCTTCGTTCTCGCCGCTTGCCGCGCCGAGCTGCCCGCCCAAGCCAGTCCATCCCGTCCTCTACCGTCCGTTGACGGGAGAGGCACTGCGGAAACCGGTAGCTCGGACACGAGCGCCGGTGGGACGAGCGCTGGTGGGACGAGCGCTGGTGGGAGGAGCGCCGGTGGGACGAGCGCCGGTGGGACGAGCGCTGGTGGGACGAGCGCCGGTGGGACGAGCCAACCCGAGCCGGCCCAGGTCCCGCCATCTGGCGCACAAGACAAGTCTGAGGTGGAGCCGGGGGCATCTGCGGCGTGTCCGGCAGATATGGCGCTGGTGGAGGGCGACTACTGCAGCCGCGTCGAGCATGAATGCTTGAGCAGCTGGTACGACAAGTCCAACAAGAAGACCGTGTGCGAGAGGTTTTCCGGAAAATCGACCTGTGTTGGGACCCGGACGCCGAAGCGCTTCTGCATCGATCGCTACGAATGGCCGAACAAGAAGGGTGAGCGCCCAGAGGTGATGAACCGATTCCACCAAGCGGAGGTCAAATGTGCGGCGGTGGGTAAGCGTCTCTGTACCGAGTCCGAGTGGACGATGGCCTGCGAGGGGCCGAAGCTCAAGCCTTTCCCGTATGGTTTCGAGCGCAACGTGGCGGTGTGTCACGGTGATGTCATGTGGGACTCTCCCAACATGACGTTGGTGGCACGTCGCGACAAGCGGGAGCTGGCTCGACTGTGGAAGGGAGTTCGGAGCGGCTCCCAACCCGAGTGTGTGAGCGACTACGGCGTTTACGACCTGACGGGTAACGCCGACGAAGTGGTGAGCAGCGAGACTTTCACCTCGGATTTTCGTGGCAAATACGACAGCGTGCACACCGGGGGGCCCTGGTACAAGGGGGTGCGCAATCAGTGTCGACCGAAGATCTACACGCATGACGAGGGCTTCTACTACTACTTCCTCAGCTTCCGTTGTTGCGCCGAGCCGGATGGGCAGAAGACCGATCCGCGGACCACGCGGCAACGGAAGGAGAAGTGGCAGTTCGACAAGGTGGAGCGGATCGCTGGCTTCTCACAGAGCGAACTCCGCGCCATCCTGGAGAAGAAGGTGAAGGACCCAAGCTGCGGTTGTGGGGAGGGTAACATCCGTTGCAAGACCATGTGCGGCAGTCTCCTCGATGATTCGGCCAAGGATTTCGACAAATCGGGTCGTCGAGGAGAGGGTGAACCCCGGGAGCCCTGACTACGGCGCAGGCAGGTGTGTCGTTGGTGCAGACAACAGCTTGAAAACGCAATCAGAAGGGGTGTTTTGGGCATGTCTTGGACAGCTTCCTTGCCAACCTTCGAAGTCTTGTTTGAGACCGGGATCGAGGTTGTGAGCGCAGGGCTGTTCGTTAGCAGTGGCCGCGGCGAGCATCCCGATCGTGTGCTCGACAACAACGAGCTTGTGGTGGTGAAGAAGGGCATCCTTTCTCTCTTTGAAGAGGAGGTTCGCTTCGATGTTCCGGCTGGTCACGCGTTGCTCCTTCATCGTGGACGACGGCACCGTGCGGCCGCACCTTTTGCACCCGACCTCGCCTTCTACTGGATCCATTTCGTGGTGCGCGAAGGCAGCCTTGGCTCCTCTCGGATTCAGCTTCCCCAATTCTCGCCGGTCGAGCGCCCCGAGTGTGTGGCTGAGCTCTTCCACCGCTACTTGGACGATCAGGAGTCGCGTAGGCTTGATGCTGTGTCAAAGCAGCTCTTGCTGCTCTCGATCCTGAAGGAGACTTCTCGCTCCTCGATGGAGGGACAGCCGCGTCGCGGTGCGGTGCTGGTGGGGCGCGCCGAGGAGTATGTGACCCATCACCTCTCCGAGAGGCTTTCGACTACTCGGATCGCCCGAGCGCTCCGGGTCAACCCGGACTACCTGAACCGGGTGTTTCGTAGCGTCCACCACACCACCGTTACCGAATACATCCACCGAAGAAGGCTCGCTGATGCGGCCGGCATGCTCCGTGATTCCACCGACGCGATCGGGGAGATCGCGTCAGCTTGCGGTTATCCGTCCCTGGGACACTTTCGGAAGATGTTCGAGCGGCACCACGGTGTCTCTCCCAGTGCGTACCGGCGGATGATGGCTCGCGCGCACATCAACGCTCGCTGAGTCGCGGCCTTCGACCAGCGTACACGCTCAGCCAAGTCACACCAGCCACAGCCAGCGCGAGAGCGCGCCTGCTATGAGGCCCGCAAGGAGATCGTCGCTCATGATGCCGAGCCCCGGGGGCCGTAGCCGTTCGAGGGTTGAGATGGGAGGTGGCTTCGTGATGTCGAGGACTCGGAAGAGCACGAGTGCGACCACGAGCGCCCCCCAGCCGAGGTCGCGCACCAGACCAAGAGCGATCAGGGTTCCCGCGACCTCGTCGATCACGACCTCCGCTGGGTCCTGGTCCGACAGGGCCCGACTTGCGCGCTCTGCCGCCCAGACGCCGAGGATCGAGACCGCAGTTGTGACGCCAGCGTGAAACCACGAGGGCTGGGTCGCGAGCAGCAGATGGAACGGAATCGCACCCAGCGAACCGAATGTACCCGGCATTCTCGGGAGCAGGCCACAACCGAACCAGTGAGCCAGGCTGTGCTCGAAGAAACGCAGGCGGGGCATGGAGTCAGTCGGTGTCGCCGATGCGACACGACGTGCTCTTGGCGACCCAAGCCTTGTTTTCCTTGTTCCAGCTCTGTCCGGGCTTCCAGCGCAGTTTCACGTTCTCGAACTGTCCGAGCATCTCTATCTCACACT
This sequence comes from uncultured Polyangiaceae bacterium, assembly GCA_964396375.1. Classification (GTDB taxonomy): domain Bacteria; phylum Myxococcota_A; class Polyangia; order Polyangiales; family Polyangiaceae; genus FEN-1139. Next base: position 21,383 of record CAYNEY010000041.1, read on the forward strand.
CAGCCACGAAGCGAGCCTGCTTGTGTTCAGAGATGCCAGCCCAGGGTTCGCGCTGCACGCGAGTGGCGATGGTTGGGTGGGACCACACGCCGGAAACCAGGATCAGCTTGTTGTCTGGATAGGTCCGGTAGGGCTGGATGATGTGGCGCTTCGAATCGTCGAGGGGCTCGCCTGGTTGTCGGGGAAAGGGCTTGGTCTCCGATTGGTACTCACAGCGTTCTTCCCCAAACACCTTGTCGGAGGCGCAGGTCAGTCGCTCGTAGTCCATCGTGATGACCGTGAGGCGAACTCGCGATTTCGCGCCCACTCGCCATGCCGACTCGTCGGTGGGCGCTGGTGCTGGCGTGCGGATCTGCTTGTCGAGGACGAAGACCAGCATCATGGCACCGGCTGCTGCCATCGCGGTCAAGAGGCGGCCGCCGAACGCGGGAATGGGCTCCGGCTCGTCGCGCCGTGGTCGACGGGGACGCCGACGTCGTTGCTCGGGCGACGCAGAAGGAGAACGACTCTGAGCCTCAGCAGGTGACATCGCGCGATGTGTTAGCTCATCTGCGCGCGCTTTCCCACCCTCCTCCGCACCGCGAGCGGCCCTGGGGCCGAAACTTGTGTCTAGCACTCGCCATTCGGGCCCTCGAGGCAGAAAAAGTGGTGCACGAGCGGGTTGGGGAGGGTGGCGACTTCGGGTGAGAAGTCTGCGTGGGGTAGGGTGTCCGCCGGCAAGTTCTCGATTTCGGTGCGTGCGTCGCCGGGAAAGGTGTGGGCGAGTACCGAGGGCCGGCGCAGGCTGAAATCTGTCGTGCGCGCACCGAGCAGAATCCCCCACTCACCCATGGTGATGAGCGGCACCCGCAGCGCCATAGTGGCAAAGCCCGCATCGCTCAGCGTGTGACGGAAGGTGGAGAACGCGCGTGGCGAATGACGAGGTGAAGTTGCTTGGATGGCCACCACGCCCTGCTCGGTCAAGTGATGGAGCAGCCGTCGGGCGAAGTGGCGGGTGTAGTACTTGGATTCGAGCGGGCCGGAGGGATCGGGTAAATCAACCACGATTACGTCGAAGCGCACCAACTCCGAGGGCTTTTCCTGGTTCAACCAAACCAGCGGATCGGCCTCTATCCAGGTGACACGGGGAGAAGTGTGCGCTCCGCGCACGATCTCGTTCCAGGCATGGCTTCGGCGGAGGTGCTCCACCACTTGCAGGTCGCGCACCACGCTCGTGACCGCGAGCTTGGCGGGATCGGCGAGTAACTCGCGTTCGATCAGACCCTCGCCGACCGATAGTGCGAGTGCGCGCCGTGGTGCCGCGACGCGGCCCAGCGCAGGTCGTACCAGGGTTTCGGCCCAGCGACGCTCATCGATGGTCGAGGTTCGGAGTCGCCCGTTGTAAAAGAGGTGCAGGCTGCCCTGTCCGGATGCCACATGCAGCCACGCGTAGGTTGTGGGCACCGAGGAGAGCACGGTGTGGACGCTCGACGTCACGAGTCCAATCGGTATGGCCGCTTCTGCGGCCACCACCAGTGCGGGCAGGGCAAACAGCCCAACCGTCCCCGGATGCCAGTGCCAGGGACGGTCGTCGAAGAGCAGTGCGAGTGTGGCGCTGAGTGCGGTGATCACCAGCCCCTGACGCAGCAGACCGAGTAGCCCAGTGAGGTAGCCAAGTCCGGCGATCAGAGTGAGAGTAAGCAGCAAGAAAAGCGGATCGATGAGGAACCGAAGCGACCGATGGGTGCGCTGCGTGCGTCCCCAAGTGAGCAGACCGCGTGTGGTGAAGCCTGCGGCCAGACCGAGGACGAGAGGGACGCCGCCTGCTGCCACGAGATACGCCCCGCCGTGAACGAAGCCGTATGACCAAGCGAAGCCAGCCAGGCCAGCCATGGCCCCGATGCCCAGCATTCCACGCACCAGCCGTTCGGTACCGTGTAGACGAGGTGTTGGCCACAGGTAACCGAGGAGAACCCCGAGCCCCATGGAGAGCCTCACCGGCAGCACAGCGCTCGGAGCGAAGGGGAAGAGGGTAGCCTCGGGTCCTCGTACCAAACCGAGATCGACGACCAAGACGGCCAGCGCAAGAAGCAGCGCGACCTCGGCGCGCAAGCCGTGCTCGTGCGCCGTCACTTGCCGCCGTAGTAGGTCCCGCCGCCCCGGTACGAGGAGCCGCGCGACATGCCCAACCCGGTGAGTCCCGCCGAGCCCGAACTCGTGCCATTGCCCTCCTCGGCGACGAAGGCCAGCAGCAGTACGCAGGCGACGAGGACGACTCCGATGAGCACCAGCTTCGCGGCCATGCTCCCAGCTGCCGGAGTGCTGGAAAAGCCGCGACTCCCGGGGCCCTCGAGAGGGAGACCAAAGGCGGTAGCGAGAGCCTTGTACGAAATCGGCGTACAATGGCTGTAGTTGACTTCGTTGCGCGTTTGCTCCCGGCTGATGACCGTGTTGCCCGAGGCATAGTCGGAGACCTCCACTGTCTCGCCGATCGAGCACTTCCAATAGATCTCACCGAGAACGTAGTCTACGCGGGCCAGGTTCCGATTGCGCACGCCGAAGTTCCGACCGAAATAGCCCAGCGCTGCGGGCGCCTGGGAGAGATCGAGATCGGCCGGGCTGACCGCAGCCACGAACGACCAGCCCGTTTCCGGGTCTTTGACCAGCCAGCGGAAACCGAGAGAAGGAGCGAAGAGGAGATACTCCTCCCAGCTGTAGAGCTCGTCGTCGAAGGTGGAGCTGCGGCGCACGTACGCAAGACACAAGTACTCGACGCCGTCGAGCTGTCCGCGGGTGCCGATCGGGATGTCCAGGGTAGCAAGCAGACGCTCCTGCTGAGCGAGCACCTTCTGTTCGGCGATGTCGCTCATCGCTCCGCAATAAGGGCACCCCAGTCGCTCGCTGCGGTTGCCCCCGAGCTTCGGGACGTCGCCCCCGCAGTTGGGACAGCGCAGGTAAGTGGTCTCGACCTGAGCCGTGGTGCGTGGACCGAGGGCTGTGATAGCCAGCTGGTCCTCGGGGATGATCGCTCCGAAATAAACCACCGGCGGGGCTCGTCGATCCCCGTAGTCTAGGGTGGCGAAGGCTCCCTGTGGTCCGTAGCCGTCAGCATAGTGGCGGATGAAACCCGTCGGGAACGCGCCCGGGAGCTCTCCTTCTGCCGACCGGATCGTGGCCTGACGGATTTCCGCGACACGGACCCAGATGACCGGGCCGAGGAACACGTCTTGCTCGAGTCGCAGCTGCTCGAACTCGGGCAGCGGACCCGAGGCGATGGCTTGGGTCAGATGCCAGCGCCCCTGCGCATAGGCGAGCCATCCCCAGCTCTGCCCGTAATCGAAGGCAACGTAGAATTCGTCCCAAGGTCCCTCCCCGGTGTCGAGCTGGACACGACCGAGGATCTCGAGTGGGCGTCCCGCGAGTGTCCCGCGATCTCCGATCGCGACCAGGCACGGGGTGTTGGCGAGGTCGGCGACTCGCCCCAGATTCTGGAGGCCACGGTCGGTACGGAGGACAGTGGCCCGGCAATAGGTACAGACCTTCGACAGAGAGGAGCCTAGCCCAAACTCGATGGGGCTCCCGCAGCTTGGGCAGCTTCCTTGGGCGACCGGCATCCTCGATAGGACCATCCTACCAGCGAAACCGCGCTCGCGAAACGCCGAACGGCATGCCGGCCGGATGGTCCAGTTAATCCGCGCCGTCTCGGGTCGCTTAAGCAGGATAAGGTGAAACGATGACAGAGCGGGATTCCGGCTTTGAGCTTGCCGACACGGTTCTCGAGCAGTTGTGGTTCGGTGATGAGGACCAGGACCGCTCGCGCCGCGAGGCGTCGCGCTCGTTGGCTGCAGCTGCCGCTATGGCGGCAGGGTTGAAGCCGCTTCCGATGGTGGCCACGCGCATCCTACGCCTGATGGCTGAACCCGAACCGCGTCTCAATGAGCTCCAAACCATCATCGAGAGCGACCCGGCCTTCTCGTCCAAGGTGCTGCGCGTCGCGAACTCACCACTTTACCGTGCTCGTGGTGAGATACGGAGCGTTGGGGAAGCGCTGATGCGTCTCGGCATGAAGCGCACGAGCGGTATCATCACTGGGCTGGTGAGCCTCGGGCTGTTCGCGGATCAGCGAGGCTTGGGAGCGCGCTTCCAAGAGCATTCAGCGCGCGTTGGTGCGATAGCGAAGACGCTGGAAAGCGACTGGTATGGCCGCCCGGTGGAGAACGCGCTTCTGTACGGGTTGCTCCATGACATTGGCAAGCTGCTCACCATGCAGGTCGGGGAGTTGATGTATGAGGTGCTTGGTGACGACGTGACGTCGCGCCCGGGGGCCACCCATCTGATCGAACGGCGGCTGCTCGGTTACGATCACGCGGTGCTCGGTGCTCACGTGCTCGTCAAGTGGGAATTTCCCTTCGACATCGCCGAGGTGGTTGCGCTCCATCACCAACCGGGCCGTGCCTACGAGACGGGGAGTGCAGTCGCTCTGGGCGTGGCCTTCGTGCGTTTGGCGGACAGCATCGAGTACCAGCTCGTGACCTCCCGGGAGCCCGAACCCACGTTCATCGAGCAGCTCGCCGCCGGTGACGCAGCCAGCTACGCGGGGCTGACCACAAAGGATATCACCAAGCTCTGGCCGCGGCTGCTCGATGCGCTCGACGGGAGCCGCGCGCTACTCGACGGGTGATCAGCGGGGTGGCTCAGCAAGGGTCTCGCGCACCAGCTCCGCTAGCTCGTCGGGCTGCTTCGGGGTCGGATTGGGTGTTTTTGGGCGAAGCTCGGTCGAGAGTTTCTCGAGCAACGCCTCCGGTGTCTCGGGTGGGGCCGAGGAGGGGCGCGAGAACCATCGCGACCAGAAGCTGCGTGGTGTAGGCGCGAAGGACACGGTGCCTTCCGACACTTGCTCGGGCGTCTCGCGAAGGGCGTGCACCAGCCCAGGTCGGTCAGCGAGATAGCGTTGCGCCGCGTCCCACGCCGCCTTCTGTGTGGCCTCCAGCTCCCTGCGCAGCGGTTGCGGGTCGGTCCCGCTGACAGCCACGAAGCACGCGGTCCCGAGCGCGAGAGCTTCGGGGCCAAGCTTGGTCGCGCGCCAGACCGAGGGGCCACCGCAGCTCTTCCGGTAGATGTGCGAACCCATGAGGAGCAGGCCCCCCATTCCGAGGAGGCAACCAAGCAGCTCGACCGTTGCCTCGAGTGGCGACTCGGGCTGCTGGCTCTTGGGTGTGGTCTCGACGAGGAAGATGGTGGAGAGGGACAGACATAGAGTGGTCGAGAGCACGATTGGATGAGTGAGTTCGGCGGGCGCCACCCGAACCAACCATCGATCGCCGCGATCGATGAGGCGCGGCTCGCTCGGATCGACCGCGAAGGAGACCCCACAGCTCCCGCCCGAGCAACCGGATCCTGATCCCGCGGTCTGCGCGGGTGCGGCCGAGCTCTCGCGTGCCGCCGTGGCGGGGGAACTCGGACTCTGGCCCGGCTCGGTCTGGCACTGACACCCGTCGCCGCAGCCGCCGTTGCCGTTGCCTTCGGTCTTGCACTGGCACCCGTCGCCACAGCCAGGGCGCGGGGTGGCGCCGATGATCTCAGTGTCGATCGGGATGTCTGAGGTCCCGGTGTGTGCCATGAGCCGGCGCATAAGGGCTGCCAACGACGCGGCGTCCCCGGTGAACTTGTCCGGGAAGAAGTGCGCGGTCGGGAGGATCAGGGGGCGGTCACCGAGCTCACGGCGGTGGCGCGCGCGGAGCCGCGCGATCCTCTGGATCACGAACTGGTTTTCGCTGGGGGCAGGCAGGACCATGCCTGAAGCTTTGCTCGAAAACCTCCTCGTGCCAAGCCATGCCGCCCCCGAGCCAGCCGAAGAGCGCCGAGAAGTCCGGATGATTGCCGCGCTTTTGGCTTTGCGCTACGTGGCTCCGCATGGTCTTGGATTCCTATTCCGTGGTTCGCTCGCTGACGGTCGGTGGAAAAGAGTACCGCTACGTCAGCCTGCCGGCGCTCGGCGAGCGTCTGGGTGTTTCGCTCCAGCGCTTGCCGATCAGTCTTCGGCTGTTGCTCGAGAATCTGTTGCGTCACGAGGATGGGGTCCACGTTACCAAAGAGGACATCGAGGCGTTGGCACGCGTCGAGCTCACCCAGACACCCACGAACGAGATCGCGTTCTTCCCCGCCCGGGTGGTTTTGCAGGACTTCACGGGGGTGCCGGCGGTGGTCGACCTGGCTGCGATGCGCGACACGCTCGCCGAGCTGGGCGGCGATCCCGAGCGCATCCAGCCAGTTTTGCCCGCAGAGTTGGTGATCGACCACTCAATCCAGGTTGATTACTACGGTTCGCCGGCGGCTCTCGGGAAGAACCAGGAGCGGGAGTACGAGCGGAATCGCGAACGGTACCTCTTGCTCAAGTGGGCACAAGGGGCGCTCCGTGGCTTCACCGTGGTGCCTCCGGGGACGGGTATCGTCCACCAGGTGAACGTCGAGACCCTGGCCCGGGTGGTCTTCGAGAAGGATGGTTTTTTGTATCCCGATACCGTGGTGGGTACGGACAGCCACACCACGATGATCAACGGCCTCGGGGTGCTTGGCTGGGGCGTCGGAGGGATTGAGGCCGAGGCGGCAATGCTCGGACAGCCGATCAACTTCCTCTTGCCGCAAGTGCTTGGGGTGCGCGTCTGCGGCGCCATTCGTCCTGGTGTCACCGCCACCGATGTGGTCCTCTGGCTCACCCAGCTCCTGCGACGGGAAAAGGTGGTCGGAAAGTTCGTGGAATTCTTCGGGTCGGGTCTGCCGCAGCTCAGCCTGGCTGATCGGAGCACCATCGCTAACATGGGGCCGGAGTTCGGGTGCACGGCGGCGCTCTTTCCGATCGATGCCCAGACACTGGCCTACCTGAGACAGACAGGACGCAGCGAGCACCAGCTGGAGCTGATTGAGGGTTTTGCTCGCGCCGAAGGCTTATTCGTGGATGGAGACACTCCGGAACCAACGTTCGAGCGCGTGCTCGAGCTCGACCTCGGCGCGGTGGTGCCTGGAGTTGCCGGTCCGCGTCGTCCCCATGATTGGGTACCCCTCGGTGGTGTGCGGGCCGTTTTTGCGGAGGCGCTGACGGGGATGCTCGCTGGACAGAAGGTGACGAGCGCACCGGATGCGTCGATCGACATAGAAGTCAATTCGCGACCAATTACCCTGCGCCACGGATCCATCGTGATCGCGGCCATCACCTCCTGCACCAATACCTCGAATCCAGCGCTGATGGTGGCAGCTGGGCTGCTCGCCAAGAGGGCTAGGGAACGAGGGCTCCTCTCTCAACCTTGGGTGAAGACTAGTCTCGCCCCCGGTTCGCGAGTGGTGACTCGCTACCTCGAGCGGGCGGGGTTGCTGGAGCCATTGATGGAACTCGGCTTTCACGTGGTAGGGTACGGCTGTACCACATGCATTGGCAACTCCGGGCCGCTCGAGCCATCCATCAGCCGTGCGATCAGCGAGCATGGATTGATCGCGGTGAGTGTCCTCTCTGGTAATCGCAACTTCGAAGGAAGAATCAGTCCGGATGCGCGCGCCAACTTCTTGATGAGCCCGCCCCTGGTGGTGGCGAGCGCCCTTCTGGGGCGTATCGATGTCGATCTCGAGACCGAGCCGCTCGGCTTCGATCGCGAAGGAAGGCCGGTGCTGCTCGCCGAGATCTGGCCGACACCGGAGGAGATCCGCGATGTCGTGGCCGCGTGTGTGACCCCCGAACTCTATGCGAGCGAGTACGGCTCTGGGATGCCGGGCGACGCGACGTGGCGGAGCCTCCCTGTCCCGTCCGGTGCCCGTTTTTCTTGGGATCCTTCGAGCACCTATGTTCGGCGCCCCACCTTCCTTGACGGTGTGGCCCCCGAGGCGTCGCCCCACCGGGACCTCGGGGCCATGCGCGCTCTTCTGGTGCTTGGAGACTTCGTTACCACCGACCACATCTCACCTGCCGGTAGCATTGCCAAGGATAGCCCAGCTGCTCGGTACCTCACCGAGTGCGGTGTGCCGTTCGCTGCCTTCAACTCGTACGGGGCGCGCCGCGGCAATCATGAGGTGATGGTGCGCGGGACGTTTGCTAATCTGCGCCTCAGAAATCTGCTGGTGTCTGGTACCGAAGGCGGATTCACTCGGCATTTTCCGTCGAATGAGCGGATGAGCGTGTTTGATGCCTCGCTGCGGTATGCCGCGGAAAAGACCCCTTTGTTGGTGATCGCGGGTCAGCTCTATGGGAGTGGCTCATCGCGGGATTGGGCGGCCAAGGGTACCAACATGCTCGGTGTGAAGGTGGTGCTCGCGCAGTCTTTTGAAAGAATCCACCGGAGCAATCTGATCGGGATGGGGATCCTGCCGCTCGAGTTTTTGCCTGGAGAAAGCCGAGAATCCCACGGAATCACCGGTGAGGAGTTGTTCTCCATCCCTGAGTCGTCGCGGCGGTTAGCGGCGCAAGGTCTGTTGGAGCTAGTGGTGACGACCACCACCGGCGAGTCCCGCTCGCTCACGGTTCGCGTGCGCATCGACACCAGCGCAGAACTCACGGTCTACCGCGGCGGCGGGCTGCTCCCCTCGGTGGTGCGTCAGTTCCTCGCAGGGCGGGGTTGACCCACGAGTTTGTTGCGAAGAAGTTGGTAGCCGCGGGCCAGCACCGGATCCTGGTCGCGGCTCGGGTCTTCGGGGATGCTGGCAAGTGAGCGGCGGCCACCTTCGATTGCGGGCGAAGCGGGCGTCTCCTCTGATTCCGTCGAGACGGAAGTGGGGGAGCTGACCGCTTCCGCCGGGAGATGGCCGTCGAGATCCATCTCGCGCATCCCAGCTGGTCTGAGGCTCTGCACCACGAGGTCGGGCTCGACGCCCTGTGCTTGGATTGCCTTCCCGCTCGGTGAATAGTAGCGAAGGGTGGTAAGCAGCATCCCGGAACCACGGGGCAGATCGAAGAGAGTCTGAACCACACCTTTGCCGAAGGTGAGTTCACCGACCAAGGTTCCTCGTCGGTGGTCCTTGATCGCCCCAGCCACGATCTCCGCCGAACTCGCCGTATCCGCGCCCACCAAGACCACGAGCGGGAGTTTCTCGAGCAGGCCGCGGCCTCTCGCGTGGACGGTTTCGACGATGCGGTCTCGGTGTCGAGCGGTGTAGATGACGCCGCTTGCGAGCAACTCGTCGGAGAGCAAGATCGCTTCGGTCACCAAGCCTCCCGGGTTTCCTCGGAGGTCCAGCAAGAGCCCCGCGATCCTGGCGGTTTGGCTCAGCTTCGAGAGTTCGTTCAGGAGTTCGAAGGTCGTACCCTCCTGGAAGGCTCGCACTCGAATCAGGGCGATGTCGCCGTGAAGGCGCCGGGCCTCCACGCTGATTACATTCACTTGGGATCGCGTCAGTGTGACGAGAAGCGTGCTGGGGGCCTGGTCGCGGCGAATCCCGAGCGTGACGCGCGTGCCCTCCGGACCGCGGAGTCTCCGGACCAAGTTGAGCGCCCCAGCGTGGGAGATGGGGATTCCATCAACCGCGACCAGCCGATCTCGGGGGCGAAGACCGGCCTGCTCGGCGGGAGAATTGGGGAGGGTAGCGACGATGGTCACCTCGTCATTCGAGACGTCGATCTCAACGCCGATCCCGGCGAACTCACCGGTTGTGTCCTCGAGGAATTCAGCATACTCGCGAGGATCGAGGTAGGTCGAGTGGGGGTCGGTCGCGGCCACCATCCCGCGCATCGCACCATCGAGCAGCTGGTCGCGATCGACCGGGGTGATGTAGGATTGTTCGATGCGTGTGAGCACGTGTCCCAACGAATCGAGCATCTCGTACGGCCGCTCCGCGGGGCAGGTTGTGTCCGAGGCTTGGGTGCCGCGCGGGGCGAGGGTGATGAGGGTCGCGAAGGCGACGGTGAGAGACAGCGCGAGGGTGCGGACTTTGGTCACCACCCACCAACGCTACTCGAAGCTGTGCCAGGGTCCCCCTCTCTTGCCGTTCTCGAGGTGTCAAATCGACCCGGGCGGACAATGGGCCGGCCTGAGCTGGGTTGGTGAAGTCAGGAGTAGGAAAGAATCCCACCGGGCAGGGTTGACCTCGGAGCCGGAGCGATGGTATGCCTCGCCCTACGAGCCTTTTCTCTCTACACTCGAACGTGAGGATGCCTTGTGACTGACAGCGGACCGAATTTCAAGGGCGGCAGCGACAAGCGTAAGCAGAGCCTCTATTTCCCTGAGGCGATGCTTCAGGAGATCAAGGATGAAGCTGCTCGGCTGGACCGGTCCCTGTCCTGGGTCGTCCAGAGGGCCTGGAAACTGGCCCGTCTTGAGGTGAAGAAGATACCGAGCGTCAACGACATCGCTGACGACGAGGACTCCGAGAACAGCTGATGTCCGTCGAGCCGCGGAGTCGCGCCACGGGTTCCCGGGGACGCGAAGCGGAAAGTCGCTTCGATTTGGAGACGGTCGGGCGGCTTTTGTGCTTGATGGCGCATGACCTCCGAAACCCTCTCTCCGCCCTCGGAAGCAGCGTTCAATATCTGCAGTCCGTCGAGGGGGGAACCAGCCCTGATGGCATGGACGCGTTGGTCGATGCGCAGCTCTCCGGTGTATGGCTGCTCCAGCTGACTGACAATCTCGACATGTTGGGTCGGTCCCTGTCCGGTCGGCTCCAGCTTCCACGCGACCGGTTTGCGTTCGTGGCGCCCCTCGAGGAAGCCATGTTTCACGTCAGAACCATCGCGGAGAGCTATCGGGTGCCGCTCCAGTACGCTGATAACGGTGGTTACCGGAGCGCCATGGTGCGTTCCAGCCGTGAGCTGCTCACCCTCAGCATCTCCAACATGATTCTGAACGCTATCCAACACGGCGTCGGGGGTTCGGTCGAGGTGACGGTCACGGTGAATGAGGAACGGTGCAGCCTCTCGGTGGTCGATCAGGGAGTTGCTCTGCGGGGTGACGTGGCCCAGAACGAGCTCCGTCCCAGGGGGCAGATCCCCAACCGACCAGATGGGCGTTACGGTCGCGGTCTCGGGCTACTCATCGCTGACCTCGCCGCCGAGGCTTGCGGCGCCAAGCTGAAGCTCGGAGCGCTGGACGACGGACGCTCTTGTCTCGAACTCGCGGTTTCGCTCGACCGCTGAATCAGGGCTGGACAATCACGATCCGCTCGGGACCGCGGAACAGTATCCTCCCGGTTTCTCCAGGGCACTTCCAACAGGTGCTGAAGAAGAGCCGTGGTCGGATCGACTCGTGGTACCCGAATACCACCGGGCCCGTTTCATTATTCATGATGAGGCTCGAGGTAAGCTGGTAGCGATTGTCTCCAACCACGACGAAGGCGGCGACCAGGGTGGTGTCCTTCCCAGAGCGGCCCGTGAGCAACAAGAAGCGACTGCCCGGAACTGGGCTGTACAAAAGGGGAGCCGACGAGAACCTCAGCCCCTGTCGGTCGGCGCCGGGAACGCGCCCCAATACGAAGTCGCTCGCGTCAGGCTCCCGAAAGAACACCCAATTTTCGGCCAGCGCACCCAGGCGTGGGTCGCTTGTGAGCAGGGATTTCACCGTGGTCTCGTCGAGCTTCAGCTGTTCGAAGACCGGGTACTGTCGGGGCTCGACCACGCGGGCGGCGTTTGGCGCACCACGGCAGCAGCGAAAGCCGAGATCCTCGGCCTTCGTCTCTGGGTTTACGCGCGCGCGTGCAGCGCAGCGGTGCGACTCGGCAGGTCCCGAACGGCTACCTCGGACGGCGGCCCCGAGCGGGCTCTGCGAGGCGGACAGAACGTTACTCTGAGTCCACTCACGCAGACCAAGCCCGAGCCCGAGCACGTCGAAGCCCGACGCGCAGCTGAGGGGCTGTTCGAGGCACAAAGGGAGCAGCGTTGGGCCGGTCGAGTACTCGTCGGAAGCTGGTCCGCGGCAGGCACGCTCCCATTCGAGTTCGGTGCAGAGGCGCGCTCCACGCTCAGCGCAGAGGGCTACCGCCTCGTTGCGGGTCACGTTGGTAAGGGGGGGAAGCTTGGGATCATTCGGATATGCCAGACGATCGATTTCGAACCCGCCAAGCTTCACACGCTGCTGCTCCTGTTCGATCTCCGGGTTCCGACCCGGCGATCCTGGTCGGCTCCCCGCCTCGAATTCTCCCACCGGAATCTCCGAGCATTCGTGGGAAAGAGGAGGGTGCTTCGGGCCACGGGCGGCGGCCTGCTGGCCTCCATCTGTGGGGGTCTGGGGAGGGTTTGCGACGGAGCTCGCGGGGACCGGGCTTGGTTTCGGCTGCTGGTCGCGGCATGCCACACAGGCGAGAGCGAGACCGAGGAAGATGCCGATGGAGCGCACCGGGCGGAGCTTACAGAATGGACGTCCAGATTCAAGGCAAGCCCATCGGAACCGGACGGTTCTGAGATCCGAGCTATGCTTGGGCGCAGCATGGATAAGGCGCCTGCTCTCTATTTTACCATTCGCGAGCACTCCACCGCCGAGCGCAGCCAGCTCGAGCGGCTGCTGGTGCGCGCCCGGCCCTCTTCGAGCCGGTCCGTCGCCTATGCCGAGCAGGTGAGGTTACTGGAGAGTCGGATCAACCGATCCCGCGACGGCCGACAGCCCGAGGTGGCTCTCTTGGCCTTGGTGCTGCTCAGTGTTCTCGATGAATCGCAGGCGAGGGGGAGCTCTCGTTGAGAGCCCTTCTGCTGCCGGGACGGGTGCTCAGGCTGGTCGACGACATGGCAGCGCTCCGCGCTCAGCTCGCCGGTGAGCCGATGTCCATGTCAGGAGCGCCGCTGGTCGAGCGGCTCTCGACCGACGAAATCCTGCCGGCATGGGCCTGCTTTCACCACGATCCGAGTACGGCCAGGGACGCATTGACCGGATTTCGGGTTCCAGTGTTCGAGCCGGGAACTCTTCTCAGTGGCAAATTCTCGGTCTTGGTGAGCGGAGCCTTTCAGGGTACTGGCAGCTCGCGCGAGGTGGCGCCGGCAGCGCTCTTCTACGCAGGGATCCGTCTTTGCTTAGCTCCGAGCTTCGAGAAAATCTACCGTAGAAACTGCCACAATATTGGGCTCTTCACCAGTACCGATCTGTCCTTGGCGGGACTCGCGGAGATCCCATTTGAGCGAGTGACCGCGGGGCTTGATCCCTTCACGCGCTCAATCCTCGCACAGGGTGGTCTGCTCGCGTACGCGCGAGCCATGAGCTCCGTGGTGCCCTACGAGCTTTCCGTCACCACAAGCTCACGGCCGCTCACGATGGTGGAGAGGATCTTAGGGAACCACGTCGCTTCGAGCGCTCCGACACCGGTGGCTGTTCTGCCGGGAGAGAGCCTGTGGATCGACACCGATCTCCGCTTTTCGCACGACTACGTAACCGAGATGGTTGCGGAGCTCTACGAGAACAGCTTCGGCGCCGACGCTCCGCTCGCGCGACCCTCCGAAGTTCTGCTGTTCCGCGATCATCTGCCGCTGCTGTCAGAGGTGGTGGGGGACGATGCCGCCGGCACCGAACGACTGAAGCGAACCTGTGCCATGGCCGATGCACAACGTGTCTTCGCCGAACGTCATCAGCTGAGGCTGTTCGGCGAGGCTGGGCAGCCTCGCGGGATTTGCCACGAATTGCTGCGTGAGCTCGTGGTCTGGCCGGGGCAGGTGGTGGTCGGGACAGATTCCCACACCACCACGGCTGGAGCGCTCGGGGCGGTGGCGTTCGGGATCGGCGCCACCGAGCTGGCTGCGTCCCTCAAGACGGGGAGCGTCTCGGTCCGGGTCCCCCCCACCTTGCGGATTGAGCTCGTCGGAGCTCTGCCACCCCGAGTAATGGCCAAAGATCTGATGTTGAGCCTGCTGGCTCGTCCTGATTTTCGGAAAGGTTTGCCACTGGAAACGATGCTCGAGTTCGGGGGCCCGGGGCTTCACCATCTCGGGATGGACGAACGCGCAACTCTCTGCAACATGGCGGTGGAGGCCGGAGCATTCGGTGCGATCTGTGAGGTTGATGCGGTGACCGAGCGGTTTGTGGCTGAGCGGCGGTGTGGCTCGGGTCTGGTGGGCGTTTCGCGTGGTCCTGACGCCAATGCGGGATACCTCGCGGTGCTGACCATCGCCCTCCATGAGCTGGAGCCGATGGTCGCGCGACCAGGGGATCCTCACGATGCGGTTCCGCTCCGGGTTCTCGTTGACCAGACTAAGGTGCCCATCGACATTGCGTATCTGGGCTCGTGCACGGGCGGCAAGGACCACGACATCGCGTTGGCCGCCGAGGTCATCCGTGAGCATCTCCTCGAGGGATGCACCGTTCCCGCTCACGTCGCCTTCTATGTGCAGTTTGCCTCGGACGCGGTGCGCCGCCGTGCCGAGGCGCGTGGTGATGTGACGTGGTTCGAGCGCGCTGGGGCGCGGCTGGTGGCACCCGGCTGTGGCGCCTGCATCCGGGCGGGACCCGGGGTTTCTGTCGAGCCTGGGCAGTGTACGGTGAGCGCTTGCAACCGGAATTTTCCCGGGCGCAGTGGCCCGGGGCGCGTGTATCTGGCGAGTCCGGCCGTGGTCGTGGCATCAGCCTTCGCCGGACAGCTCACGAGCCCGTGGTTGCGGGGGGTCCGTGGATGAGGCAAGGATAGCGCGACGCCATGCCTACCCTGTCTAGCCCTTCTGAAGCCGACTCCCGAGCGCGATTCATGGTGGGGCCGGGGATGTACGTGAGCCTGCGGTACCGTGTGTTCGACGCTGAAGGCGAGGTGGTGGGGGGTGAAGAGCAGGCGCATGTGGTCTTCGGGATGGGAAGCCTGCTCCCCGTCGTGGAGGCTGCGCTGTCGGGCCTCTATTCGGGCGATACTCGGGAGGTGGTGATCCGTGCCCGTGATGCCTACGGGCCGCGCAATCCGGCGCTTGCCGTGGATTTTGAGCGTGCCGACTTTCCTCCAGATCTCGAGCCGGGAGATCATCTGGAACTCGAGGACAGCGAGGGTCACCTGCTGGTGGTGCGCGTCCTTGAAGTGGATGAGGAGAGCGTTCGCCTCGATATGAACCATCCCCTTGCGGGACAGGATCTCCGGGTGGAATTCATGGTGGCGGAGGTTCGGCCGGCATCGGAGGAGGAAGTGGAATTTGCCATCGAGATGGCCGAGAGGCCGGCCGCAGATGAGGAGGGTATTGTCGAGGCCGGAGATATTGGGCTGTTGTCGCCCAAGGTCGAGGGGCTGATTCCGAGCCAAAGCTTGCTCACTCCCCGCCCTCGGCGCTAGACCCGGGCACCGGCGGCTCGTCATGACGGGCGTTCCGGTCGGAGAACAAGATGAGCGACCCAGAAACCTTCAAGTTCGATGTCCGCGTTCGTGACCGCATGCTCAGTTCCGGCCGCCTCAAAGCTGATGAGCTGGAGAAGCTGCTGGTCGCTTTGCCTGACCTCGAAGCCGAGGCGGAACCACTCGGTCTCGGACAGCCGGCGCTCAGCCATCCAGATGCCGACGAGTTTGGCGACGACGACGAAGAAGAAGACGAGGGTGAGGCTGAAGCTGAAGAAGCTGAGGCCGACGACGGGGGCGCATCCGCCTAGGGGGCGTCGTGAGCGACAATCAGAACGACGCTCGCGCTAGCGTGCCACCTGCAGGTGGGTCCGGAGCCTTCCCGGGGATCGACTTCTCCACGTTCGTCCTGTCGTTGAGCCATTCGGCCTATGTTCATCTCGGGGATGCGCCCGATCCTGCCGATGGGGTCGTGCGGCGCAACCTCGAGCTCGCGCACCAGACCATCGATCTGCTGCTTTTGCTCGAGGACAAGACCCGCGGCAACCTAACCGGTGACGAGGAGCGGATCTTGGAGCAAGTGCTCTACGATCTTCGCATGCGTTACGTGGAGCTCTCTCGAGAGCAGACCTGAAGGAGGAGCAGCCTGTGGTCGCACCGAAGCTAGCGACGCCCCTCCAACTGGGCTTCGAGGCTTCTGGTCGCGGTCTCCTCGCTGCTGGCTGGTTGGTCGCCAGCCTGCTCGGCTGCGAAGGCGCGCGACCGAGCGCTCCCTCCCCGCCGGACCTGGCCGCCGCGATGAACCCGACGGCGTCTGTGGCACGAGGCTCCTCGTCGTCGAAGGTGTTCACGACGCGCAGCGTCGCGGACTCACCGCTCCCGAGTTTCGCCGAGTTGGTGGCGCGGACGAGCCCGTCCGTGGCGCAGCTGATCATCACCGAGGCGATCCCACACGAGAACGGACAGGGGATGAGACGAGATGGCGTAGGCTGCGCGTTTGTTTTCGACGCCGCGTCGCATCTCCTCACCAACTACCACGTGATCGACAACGCGCAGAGCATCGGGGTGGTGTTCGGTGAAGATGCGCCGCTGCCCGCCACCGTTATTGGCGTCGATCCTCCCACTGACCTGGCAGTGCTCGGCGTCTCGAAATCCGGGCTTCCCAGTTTGCCCCTGGGCGACTCGGAGACTCTTCGTGTCGGCGATTGGGTGGTGGCGATTGGTAATCCCTTCGGTCTGTCCCACACCGTTTCGGCAGGAATACTCTCTGCCAAGGGACGCGGTCCCGAGGTCCTCTCTCTCGGCGACGATACCCACTACTTCGACTTCCTTCAGACCGATGCCAGCATCAACCCGGGCAACTCGGGGGGACCACTCCTCGATCTCGCGGGTCGCGTGGTCGGCATCAACACGGCGATGCGCACGTCAGCCAACGGGATCGGTTTCGCGATCCCGATTGCCATGGCAAAGCGGCTCCTGCCCACGCTGCTCGTGGAGGGAAGGATACGCAGGAGCGCCATTGGACTACGTGTCGAACGGCTCGAGGCCAAGGAGAGGGCTGCGCTTGGAATCAGCTGGCTTGGCGGGGCGGTGGTGCGGGAGCTCGAGCCGGGTGGGCCCGGGGCTGTTGCCGGGATACTGCCTGGAGACGTGATCGTGGAGTTGGGGGGAGAGAGCATTCGCTCGGCCGAACATCTGCGCTGGGTCGCGAGTCTGGTCGGGGTCGGCCGAACGACACAGGTGGTTGTGTCGCGGACCCGTCGGCACGTTACTCTCAGCGTAACCATGGGCGAACTGGTGTTACCGCCGGCTCCAAATCAGCGTGACTCCCGTGTCTCGCCTGAAGGGCGCTGAACAGATCGGTGAACGCTCAGGCCTGAGTCTGCCACGCAGGCCAAATCCCCAGGTTTTGCCCGAGTAGAGGGGCAAGAAATCGGTCTCAGCTGAAATCCGCGCCCAGTCAGGGGCACGGAGCTCGGGATTGGCGTGGGAGCTGCATTGAGGATGGCTGCTTTGACCAATCGTGACGCCTTCCCAGCTCTTCGCGTGCAACCCAACTCATCGAGTCTGGGGTTCGAGACCCCTCCTTCGCTGAAGTCTCTGGTTCCGCCCGAGGGCCTAGACTCATCGTGCGACGAGCTTCCGAGTGGGGTTTCGCTCTGCCCTCCGACCCTTGCTCCGTCACCGACCGATGCAGTGCTGGTCGAGCGGGCGCGAGCTGGAGATCATAGCTCCTTCTCGACACTCTACCGCCGCCATTGGCGACGAGCCTTCGGTGTTGCGTTGGGTATGCTGCGCCACGCCGAGGATGCCGAGGACCTGGTGCAGGAGGCATTCTTGCGTGTCTATCGGGGGCTCGGCAGCTTCGCCGGGGACGCGAGCTTCAGTACCTGGCTGTACCGAATCATTGTCAACCTTTGTATCGACGGAGCGCGCCGACAAAGGCAAAAACAGAACCAACCAATCGAGCTCTGTGATCGCGAGCTGGTCGAGCGGGCGCTGGGCTCTCAGGTTTCGGTGTGCGGGATCGACCCCGAGGCAGCGCTCGAAGCTGAAGACGAGCGGCGCCGGCTCGTGATCGCGCTCGGACGCTTGAGTCACCTGCACCGCAGTGTGATCGTCATGCGGGAGGTCGGTGACATGAGCTATCAGGAGATCGCCGACGAGATGGGGGTATCGAAGGGCACCATCATGAGCCGGCTCTTCCACGCGCGTCATAACCTGCGCCGTGCCTACGGCGTGCGTACCGACAAGGAACCTCGGTCGGTGGTGGGAGACCAATCCTGGTTCAACGTGGCTCCAGCGTCGTCCGAGGAAGACGCAGCGTAAAGCAGCTCGATTGACCGAAGACACTTCGTGCCTCGAGTGAGCCACCGTGCGAAGCGATCAGCTTGGCCGAGATTGAGAGTCCGAGGCCCATCGGATGGCCGTGGCTCTTGTTGGTGAAAAAAGGCTCGAAGATCCGTGGCTGATCTGCTGGCGCAATGCCCACGCCTTCATCCTCGATGGACACTTCCACCATCTGCTCGGTTGGTGCGGCGTGGACCGTGATGCGGAGTCGACCCCCTCCCTTCGGCGCCATTGCCTGGGCGGCGTTCTTGAACAGGTTGACCAACACTTGAACCAGCTCATGCTCGTGGCCGAAGACCAGTAGCTCCTCCTTTGTGAGCCGCTCTTCGACCCACACGCGGTGCTCTTCGAAGACGTGTTCGCAGATGGTGCGGGCGCGCTCTATCAATCGCGAAACCGAGAGCGGGCAACGGGATTCGGGAACTGCGGCTGCCTGGCGGGTGAGCGCGCGGAAGACATGCTGCACGCTCTCCGCCGAGTCACGGATCTGGCCGAGGAGAGCCCGGAGTTCAGGCTCGATGTCGAGGGCTTCGGCTCTCCGAAGCGCGAGCTGACTGGTCCCAAGGATGTGGGTAAGCGGGCTGGACAGTTCGTGCAGGACGGTGGCTATGGTGAAGGAAAGATCATCATTGGCGCCTCCTGCCGGCGTCGCATCATCGGTGGTTTGGCTCGCAGGTCGAGCGGAACACGGAGCGTTGCGGAGTTCAGAGATGGGTGGTGTCGCCGTGGCTTCGGCGGGGCGTCGGTTGGATTCGGGGAAAGTCTCGGGTTTCACGGGATCCTGAAGGGGGGCCCTAGGAGCCTTGATCCCACGAGCCCGACTCCGGGCTGGCCCGGTCGAGGTCGAGGATGGTGGACTCACCCACGTAGGGCTTGGTTTCGTAGCGCGTGATGGTGCCAATTCGTCGGACGATCGCTGCCATGCGCTCCGCTTCCCCGACGATGATCGAGGTTGCGTGCAACACAGCCGGATTAGATGGTTGTCCTCGTCGCAAGAGTTCCGCGTAGCCAATCACGCTGGTGAGGGGTTGGCTGAGTTCATGCGCGGCCGCTCCCGCAAGTTCAGCGAGTGCCGTGCACCGCTCACGGTTCCGGAGCTCGTGCTCGGCACGTTGCAACTCTTGCTCGACTCGGAGCTGCTCACGAAGATCGGTGAAGAGCCCAACCACGCCGATCGGGTGGTTGTCCATCAGAATGAACGCGGCTGAGAGGGAGACCGGAATCTCATCTCCCGTCCGAGACAGCACTGTGGTGCGGTAGCCATCTAGCCGTCCGAATCCACCCCGATCTGGATCGGCGAGGTCACGCAGGATCCTCCGCGCGACTCCGGGAGGGTAGAGCTTCTGTGCGCTCATGTGCCTTACGACGTGTTTGGAGTCAAAGCCGATCATTCGGGCTGCCGCACGGTTGAAGACCAGGATATTGCCGACCAAATCGTTGGAGACGATTGCGTCCGGCGAGGCGTCTATCACACGTTCCAGAAACTCCTTGGTCTGACGTAGCTCCACCGCGGTGCGACGTTCCATGGTGACGTCGCGCAAGGTGAGCAAGACCGCGTCCGGATCGTAAGGAACCCGGCTGGTGTTCACATTCAAGATCTGCGAATGCAGCTCTCCGCCGCGGGCGACGAGATCGATGTTCTTTGGGAATATTCCCTGTGCGGCTTGGCTCAGTAGACCGTGTATCGCCGAGTGCGATTCGGGTGCGAACAGAGCGAACACCGTTGTGTCCGAAAGGGAGCGCTCGAGATTTCCAGTGATTTCGCGTACGCGCGGGTTGGTGAACAACACCGCGCCAGTCTGCCCGATCACCATCATGCCGTCGGCAGCGCTCTCGAGCAGGTCCGCGAAATGCTCCAGATGTGAGAGCTTCTGCTCGGCGCGCTCGCGAGCCTCGGTGTTGGCATGGCTCAGGCGACGAAGCTGGGCGAGGGTTCCGGCGTTGGCGAGCGAGATCCCGACGGCGTTGGCCAGGGTTTGAACCAGCAGAAGCTCGTCGTGGGGTGTGGCTCTTCGGGCTCGATTGCGCAAGAAGACCGCTCCGGCCACCCCCCGCTCATCGAGGATCGGCACCAATGCCATGGCCGCGAAGGGTATCGGTGTCGCCGTGCGCCGCTGGATGAAGAGCGGTTCTGTCGCAACGTCATCGATCAGCAGCACCCGACGAACCTCCGCCAGGCGGCGGAGTTCCGGATAGTCATCGATCAGAAGCCGTCGTGGGGTCGGTCCTGGATCATCGCTGCTCGCGACCACGTGGGCCTCCGTGCTGTCCGCGCAGAACAACACGATGCTGGCTCGATCGGTTTCGGTCATCACCGCCACGCTTCGGCTCACTTCGTAGAGTACCGCGTGGATGTCCTCCGATGAGGCGAGCCGCTGCGTGAGTGCCGCGACCTTCTGCGCACTCCGTTCACGTCGCTCCAGCTGTTTCACCGAGCGGCGCCATCTCAATTGGGTGGAGAGGCGGGAGACCAGCTCGACCGGGCGGAAAGGTATGGCCACGAAGTCATCAGCGCCTGCCTCGAAGATGTGTCGGAGCTCCCCGTCGCTCGGCACGCAGCCGAGCACCAAGAGCGGCAGCTGGACGAGCAGCGGATGCCCTCGGAGTTCCTCCAGCGCGGTGCCTGCAGCTGGTCCGAGCAAGGTCAATTCGAGGATCAGACCCGCCGCCGGTGCCTCCGCAAGGAACGTCAGTGCCAAGGCAATGGATTCGGAAGCGCGGGGCTGGTATCCGACTTGGGTGAGGGTGGCCATCACGAGCGCCCGCGTTACGGGATCGTCCACGACGACCAGCAGGGGATGGTCCACGAGAGTGATGTATCCCAGGGTAGAGGAGGTGAGCAGGGCCGGCAATCGTTCGCGGTGTTGGTGTCCGCGATGGTGCTGAAGTCTCGTGTGAGCTCCTGGTCCGAGAACATGGAAGATGAGCGGCCCACAGGTCGAGGAGGGGGGATGAGCCGCCGCGCGTCGAAGTTGCGCCAAAAACGCGACATTAGCGTAAAGGCGCGCTAATTTGCCTAGAAGTGGACCGAAATCGCGACACGATCGACTCTGAACCCCCCGTGCTCGAGGTGTCCCCGTACGGCACCGTTGATGAGGCGGGACAGTATCTCGAACATGCGGCTGTCGTCCCGCAACCTTCCCGCCCCGGTGCGCAGGCCGTCGCCACCATCGTCGTCGATGTGCCGGTCGTCCGAAGCAGCACGTCGGAGGAGCGGCGAGCATCTGCCGCGGGAACTCGGCCTGCGGTCAGTACGCTTCCACCCCGCGGTCATGGAGGGTTTGCGTTCACGCGGAGGCTGATGACAAGAATCGAGCACAATCGTGGCCCGCTGTTGGTTCTCTCGGTGGGGCTGGTGATGATAGTGGTGACGGTTTTTGTGGCGCTGCTCTGGCGCTGAGCCATCGCATGCGGCCCGTCCACTGCGGAAGTGAGCGCTCGGTCGGCAAAGGATGCGGTGGGAGGGATGTGCGCCATCGCTCAATCTAGGAAGCTCGCCGGAACCTCGACCAGGTTGCGGCCCGTTGCACGGAGGGCAGGCTCGAGGGAGACGCGATCGCCCACCACCACTTCCACCCATTCTAGGGTTGCGGCGGGTTCGGAGGGTTTCACTCGGGTGGCCTCGAAGGGTGGACGCAGGAATAGCGACGCATCGTCGAGGTCGTGCATGGTGAGCCGCTCCAGCAACGCTGGGTAGTCTCGATGGTAGGTCATGGGCAAGCCCACCGCGAACAGCGCCTCGAGATCGGTGGCGAGCTTTCGTGGGTGTTCACGCCGCGAGACCAGCCCGCGGACCAAATCAGTGCGTGCGGCTTGGAACTCTTCTTGTGTGACGGGTTGGGGTGCACCCGTCGCGCCCATCAGCGGGCCGGGCCTTCGGAGCGCGGTGATCTCGGAGTTGAGTTCACGGAGTGCATCAGCGGTGACCTCAGCCTGGACGTTGGTCTGGATCACCAACGCCCCCATCGAACGCGTTGCCACCAGAGTGCCCTGTGCACCGTAGGTGAAGGCGTGCCGCTCGCGGAGGTTTCGGTTGATGCGTGAGGTGAACAACCCCGAAAGCACGTTGACCAGCACCTCGCGAGCCTCGTGACCTGGCTCCTCTCGTCGTGGCGCGAGCTGCCCCACGAACACCGAACTCTGCACGCTCTCTGGGCGATCCAAGAGGTAGAGGCCCGGGGCGGGCTTGGGTTGCCGAAGCGAGAGTTCTTGCACGGTGGTGGTTGAGGTCCCTCGGGTGTTCGAGAAGTGGTGACTCGCCAGGCGCCGGAGTTCGGCGTGTTCGAGTGGACCGACTGCGAACACGGCCATGCTTTCTGGGCGCACGAAATGCCGATGCCAGGCCCGGAGATGGTCTGCGGTGAGTCTCTCGACATCTCTCCGGTGGCCGTGGACTGGTGCCCCGAGTTCCGGGCCAAACAGTGCTTGGAGTCCCACCAGTGCCGCGATCCGTGAGGGGCTTTGGCGCTCGGCAACCAGCTCATCGAGGAACTGTTGCCGCACGCGTGCGACGTCGGCCTCGCGCAGCCCGGGTTCCAGCAGCGTCTCGGTGAGCAGCGCAAAGCCCGGCTGAATGTCGGGTTCGAGTACGGTGAGCGCCACCGTGAAATAGTCGCGGTTGGCGTCGGCGTACAGGGTGCTACCGAGCGACTCGGTACGTTCCGCAAGCTCGTCGCCGGTCAGCCGTCGGGACCCTTCCGGAAGCATGCGAGCGAGCAGGGCCACCAGCCCGGATTGCCCACGGGGCGCGTCCGAAGCCCCATGACGAACTGCCACTGACAGTGACACGAGACCTGCCGGTTGTGTGAGCGAGACCACCAAGAGCCCATTTTTGAGCGTGCTCACCTCCGGCGCCGGAATCTCGACCGGTGTGGGTGTGCCTGGCGCCGGTGCGAAGCGGCGAAAGGCCTCGGAATCGACGGCAGTTGGTGCGGTAGTCTCGAAGTGCGTGGGTGTGATCGCGCGCGGCGCTGGCGGTGTGTCGATGGTGGTGGGGTGGCACGCCGAGACAGCCAGCAGCGCACCGCACAGAAGGCCAAGGGTGGCAGGTCGAGCGGTCACGATCGCGCCCCCTTTCCCGCCGGCACTGTGACAAGGATGGTCCGGTGCTGAACTCCCAACACGGAGCTGACCACACGCCGCACGTCGGCGGCCGTTACGCGGAGGAGCGATGCCCGAAACGTGTCGAGCGCGCCAGGAGCTCCGAGGTAGTGGTTGAATTCTTGAAGCCATCCAGCGCGTCCCGACGAGCCAGAGGGACCGTTCAAGAGTGCGAGGTCGCTGGCTTGCGAAAGGAGGATCCGCCGTTTGGCTCGGGACAACTCGGCTGCGGTGGGTCCGCTTTGGGCTAGGCGCTCGAGTTCGGCCGTGATGCCGCGTTCCACCGCCTCAGTCGTCGCCGAACTGCTGACCAGCGCGTCGATGGTGACTAGCGAGCAGCGCGCATACCCGTCGAAGTCGGCGCTCACTTCCGTCGCCAAGCGCTGCTCCTTCACCAGAGTGCGGTAGAGCCGGGCGGAGCGACCTCCTGCGAGGAGTTCGGTGGTGATTACCAAGGGAGCGTGGTCAATGCCATAGGCGGGGGCAGCCAACCAAGCGAAGGTGACCTTGGCGACGTCGACGGGCTCTGCCACCTCGACGTGACGCGCTGGGGGAAGGAGAAGCTCTCCCGTGGTTCCTGGTGGAGGGCGCGGCACACGTCGCAGCGAGCCGAAATAGCGGTCAATCCAGGCTCGAGCGGTGATTTCGTCGAAGGCTCCCGCCAAGGTGAGAGTGGCGTTGCTCGGGGCATAGTATCGCTCGAAGAACTCCCGGGCGTCATCCAAGCTGGCGGCGTCAAGGTCTGCCACCGATCCAATGATCGCACCTCGGTAGGGATGACCCGGAGGAAACAGCGTTTCGAAGAGGGTGAGTGCGCTCGGTCCATAGGGGGCGTTCTCATAGCTCTGGCGGCGTTCGTTCTTCACCACCTCGCGCTGGACGTCGAAGCGCTCTTGGGTCAACGCGGTATGCAGAAAACCCATTCGATCGCTCTCCAGCCAGAGTGCAAGCTCGAGGTGTTCGGGGGGTACGGTCTCGAAGTAGTTGGTTCGATCGAAACTGGTGGTCCCGTTCACGTTGCTGGCCCCTGCCGCTTCGAGGTACCGGTCGAAATTGGGGCCAACGTGCTTCGACCCCTCGAACATCAGGTGTTCGAAGAGATGGGCGAAGCCCGAGCGCCCCTTGGGTTCGTTGACCGGCCCGACGTGGTACCAGACGTTCACGGCGACCAGCGGAAGCGAGGCGTCGTGGTGGAGGATCACCTGAAGGCCGTTGGCGAGGCGGTACTCCACGAAGGGGATGGTGGTTGCTTGGACGCCTGATAGTTCACTGTCACCCGAATCGTCCCTGCACTGTGTCCCTCTCGGATCTGCCGCCTGGGCTAGGACTGGCGCCAGCGCGAGGAGCAGCACACAAAGCCAGCTGTGGATGGGGAGGTTCGGGGGCCGAGGGGGGGAACAATGGCGAGTCATGAGGGTGAACCGTGTTGCCAGAAAGGATTCAACCGCACGATCCCGCTCGACGCCACTTGCTCCCAACAACCCGGACATGATACGCGGTGGTCGAAGCAAGGAGGAATGATGTCGCAGCAGTACCCTGGTCAACCTGGCGGATTCGGTGGGCAGCCCCCTGGCGGAGGCTTTCCTCCGGGTGGTCCGGGTGGTCCGGGCGGTCCGGGCGGGCCCGGCGGTTACGGTCCTCCTCCCGGCGGAGCGCCTCCTGGGGCACCCGGCGGTTACGGTCCTCCTCCCGGCGGAGC
>CAYNEY010000041.1:46308-52297 GCA_964396375.1 uncultured Polyangiaceae bacterium
CCGGCGGAGCGCCTCCTGGGGCACCCGGCGGTTACGGTCCTCCTCCCGGCGGAGCACCTCCTGGGGCACCCGGCGGTTACGGTCCTCCTCCCGGCGGAGCGCCTCCTGGGGCACCCGGCGGTTACGGCCCACCTCCCGGCGGAGCGCCTCCTGGGGCACCCGGCGGCTACGGCCCACCTCCCGGTGGGCCCGGTGGCTACGGGCCGCCGCAGGGCCAGCCGGCTGGCTTTGGCGGACCCCAGGCACCCGGTTTCGGCGCTCCTCCTGGCGCACCCCCACCACAGAAGAGCAAGGCGCTGCTGTGGGTTGGGATTGGGTGTGGCGGGCTCTTCCTGCTTGGGTTGATCGGTGGAGTCGTTAGCTGGTGGTGGGCGCGGAGCCAAGCCCAGTCGGCGATCGACGACATGAACCAAGCGATGGCCGCAGCGAATAGCGCAGCGGGTGCCGTATCCGCCGCGGTCTCTGCAGGTGCGGCCGGGCCGACCGGAGAGTGCGCGAAGGCGTACGCCTGTTGCGTGACCATCGCTCAGAAGAGCGCGGGAACGACGTCGGAGTCGGTGTGCGATGCCCTCAAGCATCCAGGACAACTTCAGAGCACCTGTACCTCGTCTCTCGTTGGCTACCGTGAGGTCGCGAAGGCCCTTGGCGCCTCTTGCGAGTAGGCTCGACCCGTCAGAAGTCCTCGTGTATCGTCATCGTTCTATAGGAGTTCAAGGTGAACCGTCCACGCCTTTTCATTCGCACGTTCAGCTGTGTTGGTGCCGCCTGCGTTGCGCTTTCGGTTCTGGGCTGCGGTCCGCGGCTCAAGCCGGTCGAGTACGAGGAGCCGCCCACAACGGGTAGCGACTCGGGAGACAGTGAGGTGACTGGAAGCGACTCTTCGGAGGGGTCTTCGTCGTCAAGTTCCTCGTCCGAAGGCGGTGATGGAGACACGACCAGCGGTGGTGACGTTGCCAGTGGGTACTCGCCCTGCAAAGAGAAGAAGTGCGGCGAGGCGTGCACACTCTGTGCTCCCGGTGACTTCGACTGTAGCGAGATTGCGATCCAGAAGCAGTGCAACGGCAAGGCTGAGTGCGTCCCCGCGCCGGCGACCTGCGGTGGTGGCAAGAAGAAGACGGACTCGAAGAAAGACTCCGCCAAGTAGGTGTGGTCGGGGCGGGGCAGCCGCCGTGGCCACTACCGTCTAGGCCACGGCGGGGACCAGTGTCAGAGTACTGGGGGCCACGAAGTGGAGGGCATCCATGCCGGCGTTCTGTGCGGCGAGGAGTCCTTGCTCTCCGTCTTCGATCACCAGGCATTCTGCCGGTGCGCAGCCGAGCCGTTTAGCTGCCAAGAGGAAGATGTCTGGGGCGGGTTTCCCGTGGGCTACGTCGGTCGCTGTGACCACCTGGTCGAAACGATGGCGCAGACCAAGCTTCTGCAGCGTCTCTTCCACCTCGGCACGTTGGCCTCCCGAAGCAACCGCCATGAGATGGCTTTCCGCGAGTGCCGCTGCGAGCTCCGTGATCACCGGGATGCCTCGGATCTGCGGCAGGAGCGCCCGGTAGTGTGAGCGCTGACGGCTGGCGACACCCGCTGGGTCGAGCGTGGTCAAAAACTCGCGGTTGAGTTCCTCGACGGTCCTCTCCAGGGTCATCCCCGCGCGCCGGGTGAAGAGCTGCCAGTCGAAGTCAAAGGGAGCGCTTGCCTCGGCGAGGGCCCTTCGCCAAGCCTGGTGGTGAAGCGGCATGGTGTCGGCGAGCGTTCCGTCGCAGTCGAAGAGAACGGCGCGGTAACGGGTCAGATCTACCGAAGGCAAGGACGGCATGAGCGGTGCGCGCGTCATCTGAGGGGTGCTAGGGCACCGCGGGAGGAAGTGCAAGCCTTCTCCCACCTTTGACTACCCAACCGCGCGCCGCCGCAAGGATGACGCAGAGGAAGGGACGTTGTGGTATGTGATCGCGGTGGCTGTTCTCGCGTTCTGTCAGCATGACTGGTGCGTGCCCGGCGGGGGAGGCTCGTGGACGCGGGTGGTGTGGAGTGCCGTTCTCATCCTCGCGACGGTCACCGGCTGTAACACGTACACCGAGGATCTCTTGTTGCCGAAGCCCAGCGCTGCAGGCCGTGGTGGTGCCGATGCCGGCGCGAGTGGCGAAGGCGGCGAGGGTGGGCGTGATGAGGAAGGCGGTCAGGCAGGTGGGGGTGCATCGGGCACCGCCGGTGACTCGACTGAGGCCGGTGGCGCCGGTGGCGACGGCGGTGCCACGACGGCAGAGGGCGGTTCGAGCGGTCGTGGTGGTGCCGGAGGAAGTGGTGGGCAGGGACTCGGAGGTCGGAGTGGTGGTGGTTCCAACTCCGGTGGTGTGAGCGGCGACGCTTCGGGTGGGACTGCGGGTGCCGTCGCAACGGGAGGTGCCACTCGCGGCGGCCACGGCGGAGAGGGCGGCGAGGGTGAAAGCGGTGTTGGCAATCTGGGCGGAGAGTCCACCGGAGGGCAGTCTGAGCCCGAGGGCGGAACGTCGGGAGTGGGTGGAAGTGGCGGCGTTGGTGAGGAAGGCGGCAGCGGCGGCGATGGGGGCGGCAGCGGCGGCGATGGGGGCGATGGCGGGACGGTTCAGGGAGGTGAGTCCGGCCAAGCAGGTCAGGCCGCCGATGGCGGGCAATCGGGAGAGGGTGGTGATGCAGGCGCTGCAGGAAGCGGAGGGGTTGACTCCTGCGGCACCGAAGGCGTGTCGATCATCGACGACATGGAAGACAGCGACAACGCCATCCTCGCCTGCGGCGCACGATGGGGATATTGGTATTCGTTTCTGAGTCTTGGCACTGTCGAGGCCCTCGAGCCCGATCCCTCCGACCAGTTCACGATGGTCGAGCTCGGCGAGCCCGTCTCTCCGGTCAGTGATTCAGTGATGGGCGCTCATTTCGCGGCGAGCGGCTTGAGCGGAGAAGCTGCCCTTGGCCTGTCGTTGTATTCTCCCCTCGGCACCAACCTCGCTTATGATCTCTCCCCGTATCTGACCCTGCGTTTCTGGTACCGCACGATGGGGATCACGGATGCGACGGAGGAGCTGCGCTTTCGTGTCACCCTCGAAGGAACTACTCCGATCGCTGAGGATGGGACCTGCGAGTCTAATTGCAGCGATCACTATTTCCGGAAGATCCCCGCGGCCGAGGATTGGACCCTGGCAGAGGTCGCTCTCGACACCAGCGCTGCTGGAATGGCGCAGGAGGGCTGGGGCGCTGAGGTGGTCTGGGATCCCACGACCGCACTGGCGCTGCAGTTTCTGGCCAAGACGGCGGCTCCCGCCGATGTGGAGTTCTTCATCGATCAGTTGGAGTTGGTCAGCGCTCCCTGAGACCATCTGGGTTGGGCGGTTGACTCGCCAGCCGAGCTGGTCGGAACGTCTGCGTTGCACTTTATCAGTAACACTTGACTTGAAGGAGGGGCTCGTCGCACTCTCGAGGTGAGTCCTCGCGAGGCAAGCGAGGCTCGTTGCTGGATGCGAGCGTGGCCGAGCGAGACCAAAAGCGCGAGGTGGAGGTGAAGGAGGGAGGGGATCTCTTGCCTGGCGCGGAGCTGCCTCCTTGCTCGGTCGCAGCGCACAGCGATGAGGGTGATCCACAGGCGGTGGAGCCAACGCCGACACCCATGGTGATTGGGCCGTGTACGGAGACAGAACACCTCCCGCGCGTCATGGGTAGGGTGCTTCGTGGTTGTCGAGACGAGGACACCATTCCGACGCCACCCGAGCCTCACAGTCAGCGGCGGCGTTTGCCTTCGCGGTCTTCGATTTCAGACACTGCGCCTTCCTTGGGTCGTGCTCTTCCGGCGAGCTATCACCCTCCGAAAACGCCCCCCCGGCTCGTCGAGAGGCCCCGCGGTCCACGCGTGAGCGTCAGCGTGGTTCCGGAGTGCGATCCCCGCGCTCCGACACGGCCGCGGATGCGCCGCAAATCTTCGATTCCACCACCCCAGCCGCAAGCACGACCCATCCCGCATCCATGGCTCTGGGCATTGCTCGGATTGCTGGGTGTGGTGGCCGTCTTCACCTTCCGGTGGGTCATCAACGCACCAGAGCCGGCGAATCAGGCATCGTTTGAGGGGCGTGTTCGTGGCACTACCAACGATGGTCGCATCCCAGCATCCGGGGAAGCGCCGCTGCTTTCTGTGCCTGTGAGCGTTCGATCGGGCAACCCTGAAGCGCGGCCGGAGCAGCCCGACACAGCATCCGTTGACGCGGGCCTCGGTGCTCCATCGAGCCCGCGAGCGTCTGCGGCCGATGCCACGGTTTCCACGAAGCTTGAGCCTCCGGTGTCCCTGCATCCCCCAGTTTCCCCGGTAGGTTCGGGGGCAGAGGGAGAGCAACGTCGAGCACTCGCCCCCATGAGGCAATCCGTGAGATTGGGCGCATCGGGTCTCGAGCGGTCCGCGAGCACGCCGCGGGGGTCAAGCGAACCGAGCGCCTCTCGGGAGCACAACGCGCCTGGCCTCGAGCGGCCAGCGAGTTCCTCTCGGGAGGCGAGCACGCCGAGCGCGTCCAGTGCTGAGCGAGAGCCGTGGATCGACTAGGGCCGAATGACCAGGGCGATCGACATGTTTCTGCGGGCCTGCCTGTGGTAGGCGCAAGGAGTCCCGCATGGAGTGTCCCGCGCATGCCCCCACGCTAACTCGCAAACCCAGCCGGGTTCTCGCACCGACGCTGATCGCGCTCGCGATCCTCGGGTTTCCGCTGAGCCACTTGGGAGCTGAGCCCGAACCCGACCAGCTTGCATCAGAGCACTACCGCGCGGGTAACAAAGCCTTCACCGCTGGGCAGCTCATCGAAGCCTATGAGGCGTACCAGCTCGCCTTCGCGCTACGCCCCAGCTTCGACGTTGCGTGCAACTTGGGGCGGACCGAGGTGGAACTCGGCAAGGTCACTGAGGCAGCCCAACACCTCGCGTATTGCCTGCGTCACTACCCGGCGAGCAGCCGGCCTGAACTCCGTGCGGCGCGGGAGAAGTTCGATCGGCTCTACCAAACTGTGCGCCAGAGCGTCTGTGAGCTGCGATTCGACGTGAGCCCGGAGGGGGCGAGGCTGGTGGTTGATGAGCGCGTGCTTGGGATCCATCCTCTCGGCACCGAGGTTTTCATTACCGGTGGCGAGCACCAGCTACGGGTATCGCTACCCGGGCACCGTGGTGTCGACACGGAGGTATCGTGTGAGCGCGGGACCGTCCAAGCTCTCGAGATCGTGCTCGAGCCACTCGAGCAGCCTGAAAGCATCCAGCTTGTGCCGGTCACAAGTGCGCCGCGTTCTACGGTGCAACCGACTCCGGGCTCTCGCCGCTCGATCGACACCACTGTGCTGTTCGCGGGTAGTGGCCTTGTCGCGGCGGGCCTTGGCCTCGGGATCGGTACCTTGGTGGCCAGTATGAACAGCGAGGAGGACGCCGATCAGCTGAGGAAGCAGGCGCTTGTGGAGGTTGGAGAGGGTGGCTGTGCAAAGCCCGATCCGCCCCGTGTGTGTCGCGACTTGAAGGAGGCGGCCACGCAGGCCCACACCTACGGTACCCTCGCAACCGCGGGCTTTTCCCTGGCTGCGGTGGCAGCGTTGGGTACGTCGGTGTGGCTGTGGGTCGCCCAGAAGCCGAAGGCGGAGTTGCCCGCTACGGCTGAGCACGGGGAGACCACGTCTCGCCGAGTCGGCTGGCAAGGCAGGATCGCCGCCGACCAGGTCGAGTTCAAAGCCAACGTTTGGTTCTGAGTATGAAAGGTTCGAGGAGGTAGGCGTGAGAGTACTGTTCATTGGTGGGACGGGGATCATCAGTCGAGCGTGTGTCGAGCGCCTGCTCGAGAAAAAACACCAGGTCACTCTGTTGGTACGGGGCCGCTCCGACCGACCACTTCCTGAGGGAGTAGAGGTCCTGCGCGGTGACATCCGTGACCCTCTGGCAGTCATCGGTCTCCTCGGGGAGCGACGGTTCGATGTGGTGGCAAACTTCGTGGCCTTCACGGTCGATCATATCG
>CAYNEY010000042.1:0-51334 GCA_964396375.1 uncultured Polyangiaceae bacterium
GACCTCACCGGCTGCGCCACCAGAGCTCCCAGAACCCGCAAAGCCCCCGCTCCCGTCACCTGCCAAACCAGCAGCGCCACTCGTGCCCGCGGTCCCTGCCCCATTCAAGCCCGCAGAACCCGCGGTGTCTTGTCCTCCGACATTCCCGGCAGAGCCGCCCTCTGCGCTGCTTCCCGAGAACCCTGCACTTCCAGCGGCGCCCGCGTCACCCCCACCGCCACTGCCACCTTCGCCTCCGGTACCGTTGTCCGGGGATAGGATCGAGATCGAGAGGTTATCGATGCCGATCGGTTCGGACAGGTTGCCAGCCTCGATATACACAGCCAGCCGAGCACGGTCACCCGCCGTGTCATCGAGGATGACGGGTGGTCGACTGCAATCGAGTTCCTGGAGCTTCTCGAGGTTCTCATCTAGAAGCCCACAGGTCAGCGTCGCCTCGCCTCCCAGATCGAAGTCGACATGGTAGCGCTGCCCTTGGGCAAGCCCGAGCCCCTGAACCAGGAGTTGCTCCTCGGAGTCGAGGCGCGCGAGAAATCCATTCTGCCCGTCACCAACGAAACGCATCGGTTGAACGAGTCGATCCGAGGCTTCGGCTGCCACGTCCTTCAGTCTGAGACGCCCTCGCCCCGCCCTTTCATCAAGGGTGTTCACGGTTGCATCGGCGTACAGGGCGAGCGCCGAAACCTCCAGGCTACCGCCCTCGGCTACCACGAGTTCGAGGATGCCGGATCCGCTCGCTTCAGGCGTGAAGAGCGCCCCCACGGGCTCCGTCTGAACCGAGAGTTCATCGAGCGCAAGCGTCGCTGTGTTCACTCCATCAACGACAAAGGAGAGCACTGGGCAGGGCAACGCGGTGCAGGCAACCTCCGCGTTCAACCGAGCGAGCATCCCCGCTTGCAGCGAGAAGCCCTCCAGCACCACCGTGTCCCCACCGGCGAGACTAAGAACCCTGGCTCGAGAGCCGTCGAGCAACGAGGTGACACTCGGGGTCACCAGCCGTGAAGCGATGTTGACCGTCTCCGGTGCCGCCGAGAGCCGATCGAAAACACAGGTCGAGTCGAAATCGAGCATCGCGCCCGGTTCGGGAACGAGCTCACAGCTCCCGCTGATCTCCTCGAAGAGCTGCTCATAAAGGTGCGCCGTACCCGAAAGACCAGCGTAGCTGAGCCCCGTACTCCCCGGCTCACGGCTCACCGCCACCAGCGCGGGATCGTGCATGCAGAGGTAGCTTCCAGTCTCGGTCTCACCATAGCGAGCTGGACCGAGCAGTTGATAGAGCCCTACCGAGTTCACCTGCAGCGCACCCGAGCCTGACGTTCCGTGGCACCCCCAGAGGTCAGTGACCACATTGTACTCCGACATGCTGAGCTTGGTCCGTGGGGTGCCGTCCAAAAAATCGAGGCTGAGAAGCGGCAACAGCTGGTTTTCTTCATCCCCGAAATAGTGATAGTTTGCCGCGAAATCCCCCGGAGGTCGGAGAACGTAGTGGTCGAATTGATCCTGTTCCGGACTGGTCGCCGGGGAGAGACTCACGTCATACACTTCGTGCTTCCACGGCATGATGACGGGAGCCTCGGGCAGGTCAGCGGAAGCCAGATCCAAGAAGCCGTACTTTGCCCCAGGTTCCCCCTCGCAATTCAGCACGGCCACGTCTGCGGCTTGATGCACGGAATCCTCACAGGCGATCGCCGTACCGTAGCTTTCTCCGCAGAGCCCGACCAAGGTGCACGGATAGCGGTCCGTGAAGTACCCTTCAGCCGCACCCAGCCGCCCGTGTGTGAACTCCGGGAAGGTGCCGCTGAGCTGGGTGGCCGAGAGCACACCGGTCTCGAGCGCGGGTGTGGGTCGGTACATCTCGACCACAAGCCCGCTCGTGTCAGCACCCGAGTCACCAACGCAATGCGCCGCCGTCACCGCGTGGCGGGGCGAGATGAACGTCACTCCGCAGGTAGCACGCAGCGCAACGTCATTCTCTGACATCAGCGGCACCCCCAGCTCGTCGAGCAAGGGCGCGTGCACACTCCCGGTGGCCAGCGCTGCCAGTTCCCGCGCTCGAGCATCGAACCCCCGTTCTCCGAGCGTGGCCGTGACGAGCGAGAACACATGACCACGGCCCGAGAGCTCAATGGTTTGTGGAGCCACTTCGATCCGGTCTTCAGGTTCGCTCCCGCTACAACCAACCAGAAGCCACAATCCCGAGAGAACATGCCGAGTGCCCATGGATCGAGAATCGAGCACAGTGCGCACACGCCGTCAATCGCGGCGTGTCTCGGCGGCGCCGAGGCGAACCCAATGCCACTTGGGGTGTCCCGTCGCACGCTGGCCGAACCTCGGCCGGGCGCCTTTGGCTTCAGCGTCCGTCGGCGGCTGGGAGGTATGACTCGAGCAGCTCGCCCGTCGCCTCGGCGAGCTTGATCTCGATGCGTTTCTTCTGAACCTTGGCAGCGATCACCCGGAGCTTGGCTTCGCGCAGGGCAGCCTCCGCCACTTGAACATCGAGAGGCGTCGCGGCGCCGAGCGCGAACCGCTGACGCTCATTTCGTGCCTGCCGCTCCACGATCGCAAGTGTCCGTGCCGCGGCATCACCGCTGACCTTCACCCGCTCGAAGTCCACCAGCAACTGCTCGGTCGTGCCGGCAAGCATCTCCGCCTGCACTCGGAGCCGCCCTTCGGCGATCCGGACGTCGTAGTTGGCCTCGGCGCGTGCCGCATCCAAGCGCTGGTTGTCGAGGGTGGTGCGATACACCAGCCCCCCGTAGATGCTCACCGCCTCCAGTTGTCCGAGTCGCTCCAACGCCGGCCGGGCGCGCCCCGCGCTCAATCCCGTCGCCTCCACCCAGGTGGTCAGGTCGAGGGACGGTCGGTACTGTTCCCCCGCCGTGCGGCGTCGCTCCTCGGCCAGGCGCACCTCATCCCGCAGACTAGCAAGGTCGGGATTGTACTGGAGGACCCGGGCCAGGAGTTGTGCTCGCTCACCGGGAGCAACCACGCTCGGCTCCTCTTCACCGGCTCTGAAATCCCGAGCCAGAGTGGACAGCCCGATCAGTTGTCCGAGGGTCAAGGATTGCGCGGTCTCGCTGGCTTGGGCAGCCAAGTACTGCTCCTCGAGCGCGGCCGCCTGACTCTCGAATTTCAAGGCGTCAGCCGCCGAAAGCGCCCCGAAGCGCACCTTTTTCTGTGCCTCGGCGCGCTGCTGATGGGCAAGCTCGAGCGAACTCTTCTCGATTTCGGTGGCTCGCCCGAGGTACCAGAGATCCCAGTACGCGAGCAGCACGTCCGCGATAAGCTGGCTCTTCTGAGCCAGAAGCGAGATCTTCTGCCGCTTCTGCTCCAGTACGGCCACACGCCAGCCCGCCTCGTTCACAGTTCGTCCCGCGCCAGCCAGAAGTGGCTGCACCACCGTGGCCCGAGCGGTCGCCTGATAGCCCGTTCCCCCCAAGCTGGCGGTGTTGACGGTGCTGGTCGTAGACTGATCGCGATCGAAGCGCTCGCCTTCCACCCGCAGCGAAGCCCGGGTGCCGGTCACGAACTCCTTCTCGAGCTGACTCCCCAGAACCAACGAATCGCGACCCGAAACCACCGTGCTCGAGCCGGCCAGGGTGGGTACGCGACTCCGCGTGTAACCTGCGTCGGCCTGGAAAGTGAAGGGGAACTGACCATCTTGCTCGCTCACCACCTCGCCCGCCCGCTCCAGCGTCAACCTCGACACCGACAGCGACGGGTTCTTGGCGAGCAAGGTCTCGATCAACCAACGCTCGGTGATGACACGGTGGGCGACACGCTCGGGCGGCATCCGGTCCGCGGGCGAATCCGCAACCGGCACGGGCCCAGGCGCAGAGGCGGGCAACTCCCCAACCGGCACGGGCCCAGGCGCAGAGGCAGGCAACTCCCCAACCGGCACGGGCCCAGGCGCAGAGGCGGGCGCTGACGAGGATACGGGCACTTGTGAAACCGCCGAGCCTCCTGGCACAGTCGCCGTGGATTGCAACCCTGCGGGCTCTGCGAGAGCGAGAGAAACCGCGAGCAGCACGGAGAGAAACAAGGGCACGGACGATCTCAACTCATTCATGACGCAGAGCCTCGATGGGATTGAGCCTGGCCGCCTTCCGCGCTGGCAAGAACCCGAAAAGGACCCCTACCAGAGCCGAGAACACGAAGGCTGCCACGATGATACCGTAGGAGACAACGAAGGGCATACCCAACATGCGGCTCCCCGCGAAGCTAAGCGAGAGGCCGAAGCCGATCCCAAGCAGCCCGCCCAAGGTGGAGAGCACGATGGCCTCGACTAGGAATTGGAGCAACACCTCTCGGGATCTTGCGCCAATTGCCAGTCGGGTTCCGATCTCTCGGGTTCGCTCGGTCACGCTCACCAACATGATGTTCATGATCCCGATTCCACCCACCAGCAGGCTTACCGCCGCGATCGCGCCCAGCAAACTGGTCAAAGCCTGAGTCACGCTGCTCATGGCGTCAGCAATCTCCTTCGGGTTTCGAATCCAGAAGTTGTTGTCGCTTCCCGGGCTGACACGCCGGCGCTGCCGCAGGATGGCCTCAACCTGCGACTGAACACTCGCCACCGAACCATCATCGGCAACCTTGAGGACGATGGACGAGACATCGGTGCGACCGAGAAAGCGGAGCTGGACAGCCTTGAGCGGCATCACCACTACGTCGTCTTGGTCGGGTCCCATGGCGGCCGCCCCCTTCATCGAAAGGACACCAATCACCTGGCACGATACCCGGCCAACGCGGAGCCGTTGACCGAGCGGGTCTTCTTCCTTCCACAGCTCCTTTCGCACGGTGTGGCCGAGCACACAGACCGGTGACCCACCGGCCAGCTCTGCCTCTGAGAAGCTACGTCCTGCCGCGAACTCGTAGCCACGGATGCTGAAGAAGGCATTGGTGCTGCCGGTGATGCTCACTTGCCAATTC
Organism: uncultured Polyangiaceae bacterium; assembly: GCA_964396375.1. Lineage (GTDB taxonomy): Bacteria > Myxococcota_A > Polyangia > Polyangiales > Polyangiaceae > FEN-1139. Next base: position 4,933 of record CAYNEY010000042.1, read on the forward strand.
GCAGTCCCGGTGATTCCCATGCCGCTCGCGCTGGCCGTTCCCGCGATGGCCTCTATCCCGGGCACCTCCTGCTCGATCGCCAGAACATCAGACTCCTCAAAGGGGGGAGCGGAGGTATGCGCCCCGGTACGTCGGTCCGCCCCGGGGACAATGGAAAGGGTGTTCTGTCCGAGTGCGGCCACATCGCTCTGCACCTTGGCGGTGGCCCCCTGACCCAGAGTCACCATACCGATCACTGCGCCGACGCCGATCACCACGCCTAGCATGGTGAGAAACGATCGAAGGGCATTGCGTCGGATTTCGCGCAGAGCCATAAGGAGGATCTGGAGGATCACGCTCGCAGCTCCTCGTGGATGCGGCCGTCGCGGAACACCAGGGTACGTTGGGAGAACTTGGCGATCTCGGGTTCGTGGGTCACCATCACGATGGTGATCTTACGCTCGTGATTGAGTCGCACCAAAAGCTCCAGGATCTCGAGACTGCGCCGCGAATCGAGGTTTCCCGTCGGCTCATCCGCGAGGATAACCGGCGGATCAGTGACCAGCGCGCGCGCGATGGCCACCCGCTGCTGTTGTCCACCAGACAGTTCTCCCGGGGTGTGATGCGCTCGGTTCGCGAGCCCGACCAGCTCAAGCGCCGCCTGCGCGCGCTCGCGGCGTTCTCGACGAGGAACCTTGCGGTAGATCAACGGCAGCTGCACGTTGTCCAAGGCTGAGGTGCGAGCCAGAAGATTGAACCCTTGAAAGACGAAGCCGATGAAGTGCCTTCTTAGCAGGGCGCGTTGATCACGGTCAAGCTGGCTTACCTCGACGCCAGAGAACGTGTAGCTTCCGCTGGTGGGAGTGTCCAGACAGCCTATGATGTTCATGGCTGTGGATTTCCCGCTGCCACTCGCCCCCATGATGCTGATGAACTCGCGAGGAGCGACCTCGAGATCGACCTCGAAGAGCGCGCGCACCTCCGACTCCCCGGCGCCGTAGATCTTCGAGAGCTTGTCGAAGCGGACCATCGGCGTCTCCGGCTCGACCGGAAGGGACACCGTGTCAGCCATCGCTCGGACTCTCTTCCGATAAGACCACCACCGCACCCGCCTGCAGCGTTTCCGCGACCACCGCTGTCTTGATTCCGTCGGTCGCCTCCGCCTGCACCGCCACCGCCTCCGGAGCACCGTTTTTCATCACATAGATGGTGGCGCTCTGCCTCACCCCCGTGGCCGCACGAGCCGAGCCGGCCCCGCCGCTCTTTTTACCCATCCCCGGGGGGCGCGGCATCATCGTCTTCACCGAGAACCCCCCAGAGGAACTGCTAGGCTTGGTTTCAGCGGATTTCTCTTTCGGCGTGTAGCGCAGCGCCGCGTTGGGTACCAAAAGAGCGTTCTTGGTGCCGTCCACGGTGATGGTTGCCGTCGCCGTCATGCCGGGTCGGAGCAGCTGCTGGTCGTTCTCGACCATGAGTTCAGTCTCGTAGGTGACCACGTTCTGGGTGGTGGTGGGGAGGTTCTTGACGCGCGACACCGTGGACTGAAAGATCCGATTCGGATAGGCATCCACCGTGAACTGGGCAGCCTGGCCGGCCTTGACCTGCCCCACGTCTGCCTCGTCGATCTTGACCACCAGCTCCATTTTCACGAGATCGGCTGCCAATACGAAGAGCTCGGGGGTTTGGAGACCTGAGGTCACCGCCTCGCCTGGTTCCACTTTGCGGTCGAGGACCACCCCATCGATCGGGGAGCGGATGATGGTCTTCTCCAGGTTGGAGGTGACCACCTTCAACGAGGCCGCGCTCGACTTCACCTGGGCCTGACTGCTCTCCAGGGCCGCGCGCGCGCGGAGCAGACCCGCCTCCGCAACCTCGAGTTCGGCCTGGGTCGCGAGGCCCTCCGCGCTCATCGGACGCAAGCGATTGACCTTCTGCTCCATCTCGAGCAGTGTGGCCTCGGCGGTTCGGTACGCAGCTTTCGAAGCGAGGGCCTGAGCGTCCGACTCGTCGCGTCGCGCCCGATACTGCTCGGGATCGATCCGCGCGAGGATTTGGTCCTTCTTCACCCGGTCATTGATATCGACCAAGACTTCCTCGATGCGTCCGCTGATCTCGGAGCCGACCGTGACCGGATCACGTGCGTTGAGTGTTCCGGTGGCAGTGACCGTCACCGCCAAATCACCCCGAACCACCGGTGCGGTCCGGTAGACGGTCTGAGGCACCTCGTTGCGTCGAGTGGCATACCAGAAGACACCTGCCGCGCCGCCCATGAGCAGTGTGAGCCAGCCTAGGCGCACAAGGATCCGGCGCAGCCGGCTTCGCTCCGTGATGCGGAGGGTGGCCGCTACCGACGTTGGGTTCGTACTCGTGGAGGATCCCATGGGAACGGTCTTACGACGAAATTCCGCCCACGCACCCTACGAGGAAAAATCAGTGTGTGCGGATGAGCTGTGGCAGGCTCTCGCCCTCACTCTTCCGGACCGCGCCTATTCCGACCCGCACACCGACCCGACCGTAGTCGACCGGCTCGTCGCTGCCGATATCGTGGAGTTCGAGCAGCCAGCCATCGGCGCAAACCGTGATATCCCGGAGCAGGAAGGTGCAGGAGGAGACGCGCAGGGACTGTGCCTCTCCGCCGGTCATGGCGCGCGCAAACTCCGCATCCAAGTAACCCGCCGCCAGATGAAGGCGGGTCATGCCACCGAAAAACAGTGGACCTGTCCCCCGATTGATGTCGTCAACGACGATCGCCGTCCACCCGAGCGACGGCCACAAAGCCGCCTCGAGGCGCCAGTCGTCGCGATCGAACAGGTAACCGATCGGAATGCCGACGTTGCCCAAAAACGCGTTGCGACCAGGCTCGAGCACGGTGGCACCACTCCCCAGGATCCGGGCAAAGAGCCCGGAGCCGGCGCGGTCGAGAGTGATCAATCCGCCGGTACCAAGGGCACCACTGATCTCGGAGTGGGCGCTGTCCGAACCACCACCGAAGGACACACGCAGGCCAAGGCGAGAGGTCTTGCCCACCAGTCCCGGCTGGCGCGGGTAGCTGTCGACGACCAAGCCAAGCTCACCCTCCAAGCGGACCTCGTTGGTCGCGATGTGCTGATCCGGAGCGCGAAAATAGCCAAGACCGGAGGCTATCCCGAGAAAGCCAAGCCCCCGATCGCGATTCACCTCTGCGGCCAGGACCTCGTCCGAGATACCAGGGTCATCGACGAAGTCGGTTTTTTCAGCCAGAATTCGCTGCCGTGTCCACTCGAGGAGAGTGGGTTCCTCGTCCCGGACCGGGGCTGGGGCCGCTGCTGGGGCCGCTGCCGGCTCCGCCGAAAGAGCACCCCCGGCGAGGGTGGAGCCGATGAGGACGACGAGGAGCGGGGAGCGCAACACGGCAGCTCCCATCGTACCGGGAGTTGACCCGGCTGGCTACACCGCTCAGTAGAAGGCCTCCGGATCAGGCAGTTCTGCTGGCAGGGTGAGGCTAAGCTTCGGAAGGATGGGCTCACCACCCGACAAAAATAGGTAGGTGGCCGCATTCGCGAGCACCCGCTGCACGTACGAGCGGGTCTCGACGTAGGGAATCAGGCTGGCAAAAACGTCCTTCGGCGTATGGGGTCGGGCCCGGGCCCACCGAGAGACGGCCTCCGGTCCCGCATTGTAGGCCGCCACGGCCAGAACCCAGTCATTTCCGAAGAGTTCGAGCAGACGTTTCAGGTAGTGCGCCCCGAGGGTGATGTTGATCCGAGGTTCGGTGAGATCGCCCACCTCCGCCCAACCCATATCACCGGCCACCCGCTCGGCCGTTCTCGGCATCAGCTGGAGCAGTCCGAGCGCACCTGCCGGCGAGCGCACCTGGGGACGGAAGCCGGATTCCTGTCGCATCACTGCATAGAGGAGCTCACTCGGCAACTGCTCGGTGCGGGCCACCTCCTCCACCAAAGCCTCGTACGGCCTGGGATAGCGGCAGTCCCACTGCCACCGCGTCGAGCTGGTCGGACCCTGGTCCGCCGCAAACTTGGGGAGCGTGGCAGACAGGGCATAGCGCTGTTCCGCAGTCCCAATCAATGACCAGGCCTCGCAGAGGCCGCGGGTGTCGAGGTTGGCGCGCGCCTTCGTCTGGAGGAAGATCTCTGACGAAAGCTCGATCAACCCGAGGGCACGCAGTGGCTCGGCAGGTCCGGGAAGGAACGTCCGCTGAGGTTCGTCCGGCACTGGAGCTGCCCCTCCGAGAGGCGCAGGCACCGGACGCTCGAGCTGCTGGAGGCGAGCACGGGCAAACAGTCCCGGTAGCTCTAGCGGTGCCGCACGGAGCACGCGAGCGTAGAGTTCCGCCGCGAGTTCGACATCGCCTGCTTGTTCAGCCGCGACTCCGGCGAGCTCAAGGTACTGGGCACGTCGGATTTCGTCCTTCTCGGTGCTCTCGAGGGAGCTCCAGACAGTCTTCGCTTCCTTCGGCCGCTGATTGAGGAGCAGGGCCAGACCTAGTTCGAAGCGAGCCATCCGCGCACGCTCCGCCCCCACCACGGACCCCACCACCCGCCGATAGCGTCGCACCGCCTCCTTGGCATGACCGAACACCAAGGTGGCACGGGCAGCGTAATACCGCGCCTCGGCCCCGAGGTCTCGATCGCCCTTTAGGCGATCATAGAGGGCCACGGTACGCTCGCCATTTCCGGCTCGGTGAGCAAGCCGTGCAGCCTCGAGTAGGAGAGGGCCCGGTGGACGGGCACCACCAGCCACGGCCTTCACGAATAGCTCCGCCCCTCGCTCGTGGTCGCGCCGCGCTGCGGCGCGCGCGCGCGCGCGGACCAGCGAACGTTCCGGCTCTTTGTGATTCAGACTCTCTCGATCCACCAGCTCGACGGCACCGCCTCGTGCCAGGCTGGAGAGACGCCGGGCCCGTTCCCTCGCGGTGAGAGGCACCCCACGCCCACGCACGCAGAGTGACTCCGCCTCGACGGCGAAGCTGGGGAGCGGTGCCTCGATCGCGACGTGGCAGGCATCGAGCGCGGCGCGCTCCAAGCTTTCGGCCGCCAGCCGTCGGGCGCGGTAGAAGCGCAGCTCCGGATCGTCACCCAGAACCTCGAGCGCGCGTTCCAGCGCCTCGGTCACCCGCTGCTCGTGACCACCGCGGGAGGCCAGCTCGAACGCCGTCTTCCAGACTTCCTCGGGTCGACGACCCGCCGCCAGCAACGCACTTCCACCGCGCAGCATGGCGTCAGTGCCAAGCTCCGCCTCTGCGCGCAGGCGACCAATCAGCGTCGCGTACTCGGGAAGCCTGGCTTCGAGACCGGAAAGAGCCGCGACGGAGCGCCCGTGCTGTTTGGTCTTGAGCGCGAGGTAACCGAGGGCAAGCTGGTGGCTCGGGGGCAGTGGTGCCGGGTCATGAGAGAGCCTTTCCAACGCGGCGAAGAAGGCTCGTCGCACCAGCTCTTCGCTGAAATCCGGGGCTACTGTGCGCGAGGCTAAAGCTGTGGTAGAATTGCTGGTTGGCAATGGGCGTGCCTCGGCGTCCCGCGCCAGAAGCGGCCGTGGTTCTCGCGAGCACGAGAGAGTGAGGAGGCTCACGACGAGCGCAATGCGGGGCTGCCGTTTCACTACCACCCGAAGCGGTACTCGCCCCTGAGCAGAGCGTGGGTCATGGTGAGATCGAAGGCATCGTGCTTGGGCTCGGTCGGGTGCATATCCATGAACAACAGAAGCCCGAGTCCAATCTGCCGATCGAGAGCATAGTCAGCTCCGAACAACACGCTGGTCACGGGGAGCCAACGCTCGGAGTCGGCCACCGCGCGGCTCGAAGCCGTGCCTCCGACCGCAAGCCCCACGAATGGTATCAGCTGGATCAGATCGAGCTTGTAGGTGATCCCAAGCTCTCCCGTGTGCAGCCAGACGACCCGCTCGGCTTCTGGATGAAAGCGCGCCGAGCGCAGCTCCAACCTGAGGTCGAACATGTCCGAAAGCCCATAGGCCGCGTGGGCGCCAAGGGCTGGCCCCAGGGTCGAGAAGCGAGTGTGCTGCCCCGCCCCCAAACCACCACCAAAATGCCACTGGTTTTCGAAGGCGTGAGCGGGCAACGCGACCGTGCTCGCGCCAACGAGGGAGAGAAAGAGGCAGAACGCTTTGACCCTCACCTCCCGTCCCTAGCATCGGCATTCGTTCTTGGCCAATCATCCGACGGCTCCGTGGTCCTTCGTCGCCACCAGCTAGAGCATGTTGATCGGATCGACGTCCACCAGCACCCGCACCCGCCGGTCGCTCTCCGCCCGTAGAACCTCGAGGAGCACCTCGCGCAGCGCGCGACGCTCGGTCGAGCGGAGGAGAAACCGAAATCGGTAACGCGAACGCAGCCGAGCCAAGGGTGCCGCGGCAGGTCCGAGGATCTGAACCTCCGAGCGTGCGACGCGCCGGGCCAGCGCCGCTAGTACCTGGCATTTCCGCTCCGCGAGCCGCTCGTCGAGGGCCTCGCAGCGCACCAGTGCGAGATGGGCGAACGGCGGATACGCGAGTTCACGGCGTGCCGCGAGCTCCTCGGCCGCAAACCCATCGACGTCGTGAGCAACGGCGTACCGGATGGCTGCCGCCTCGGGCTGCCGGGTCTGGATGAGCACCCGCCCCTCCGCGTCACTCCTTCCAGCCCGTCCCGCCACCTGTACCAGGAGCTGAAAGGTTCGCTCGGCGGCGCGGAAATCCGGGAGTGACAGCGCGGCGTCGGCATCGAGCACTCCGACCAGAGCCACGCCACTCAGGTCATGACCCTTGGTGACCATCTGGGTGCCCACCAGGATGTCGAGTTCCCCGCGACGCATGGCATCCAGGATCTTGTCGCTCCGCTGATGCGAGGCCACATCACGATCGAGCCGCGCGATCCGTGCCGCCGGAAAGAGTTGGGCAAGCGACTGCTCGATCCGCTCGGTACCAGCCCCCTCTTCACTGAGCCGGTCCGCCTGGCACCGGGGGCAGCACCGCGGTAGCTCTGCATGATAGTCGCAGTAGTGGCAGACCAGCCGTGTGCGACCCGCTCGGTGTACGGTCAAGGCCACTGAGCAATCCGGACAGCGGCACACCTGCCCACAGCTTTCGCAGAGCAGCGCCGGAGCGAAGCCGCGCCGATTGAGAAAAAGGATCGCCTGCCTACGTTCCAGCAGCACCTGCTCGAGCGCCGCCAAGAGCGGCACCGTCAGCTGACGGTCTTGGCTCGGTCCCGGCCCCATACGGCGCAAATCCACCACCTCGATGGCAGGCAGCCGCGCGCCACTGACGGCTCGAGTGGTGAGACGAAGGCATTCGAGCTGTCCACGTTCCACGCCCGCCTGTGAGGCCAGCTGGGGTGTCGCGCTGCCCAACACCACCACCGCACCCGCGCGACGGGCCCGGAGCAGCGCCATGTCGCGCGCATTGTAGCGCACCCCTTCTTCCTGTTTGAAGGAAGGGTCGTGCTCCTCATCGACACACAGCAGGCCAAGCCGCTCGACTGGCGCGAACAGCGCCGAACGTGCCCCAACCGCGATCCTGAGCGTTCCTGCGCGGAGCCCCTGCCACATCCGGTGACGTTCGCTGTCCGCGAGACCGCTGTGTACGACCGCAATACCGTCCCCGAAGCGAGCGCGAAACCGCCCCACCAATTGGGGTGTGAGCGCGATCTCAGGTACCAGCACCAGGGCGCCCCGCCCTTCGGACAGACACTCTTCGACAGCGTTCAGGTAAACCTCGGTCTTGCCCGAACCGGTAACCCCGTGGAGCAAGAAGGCGCTCGCTTCTCCGAGACGGAGAGCACTCCGAATGCGCTCAACCGCTCTTGCCTGCTCCACATTCAGCGCCTTCTTCTGGTCGCGCGGAACCGGCACGTCAAAATACGGATCATGGTGCAGGATGGTCTCGCTCACCGTCAAAAGACCAAGCTTGACCAATCCCTTGAGCTTGGAACGCGCGCCGGGGAACCGTCGGTCGAGCTCCGCAACCCGACAAGGGCCACAACTCTCCAAATAATCCAGCAGTGCCCGCCACCCTTGCCGGAGCGTGCTCGGGACGGGAGCTTCGGTTCGACTCGCCAACTGCACCGAGCGCCCAACCAGCTTCACTTTGAGCCCCGCGAGGCGTTCGGTCGGATCGACACTGCGTTCTACTGCCGGCAAGGCGAGGCGCATCACCTCCCCGAGCGGCGAGAGGTAGTAGCGCCCGAGCTCCAGCAAGAACTCCAACAATTCTCGAGGGAGGACCGGATGCGGATCGAGCGCTGGCCCGAGTTCTCGAAGCCTCTCCACCTCGATCTCGGGCTCCCGGTCAGCCACCTCCAGCACCACCCCCACCACCCGGCGCGGCCCAAATTGGCAGAGGACGCGCGCACCCGGCTCCACCACCGAACTCACCCGGTAGGTGAAGGTCCGTCCGAGCGGAACCGGAATGGCAACGCGAGCCAAAAGCACTGGCTCACGCTACTCCGTTCCGACGATTTGCTCCAGCCACGAAAGCTGTGGCCGAATACGCGCGATGACACTGCGTCGTGGAGCGTTGCGCATCTCCGCCTCCCAGGTACGGATCCTGGGGCGACCAGCGTTGGAGGCGACCCAAATTGGCATACCGGTGAGGGGATCCTCTTTGGTGATGAAGAAGGAGTGATAGTGAAGCTTCTCGTCGTCCCGATAGCCAAGAATCGCGATCACGTCCAGGGGATTGTAATCGCGGTGCGCTAGGCGCAGGCGCTGAAAGAACTCACCACGGGCCTTGAGTGGCACCCGTTTGGCCTCGGGAATGGTGAGCACATCGAACCACTCGGGGTGTTCGCTCGCGAACGCGAGCAGCTGCTCCACACTACGGCGATTTGCGATCGGCAGCGTATTGAAGTCGAGCCGTCCAATCTGTCGCGCGCGTGGTTGATTCGCGGTGCCGTAGTGTGTCCCTGACATCAGCTCCCAGGTGTCGGTGATGAAATCAACACACACCTGGGGAACCCGTGGGCGTCCCAGCGCGTCGAAAACCGGATAGCGATCCCCGTTGTACTCGAAGGAACGCGCGCCAGAGCGGTAGGCCAGCCGCCACTCCCCGCGCAGCTTGCCGTCCTCCTGCCCCTCTTCGGTTTTCGGCTCATCGAAGGGGATGCCCGCGTCGACTTGAGCCCCAATCGCCAGATTGAAGGCCGCTTGCACCCGCGCCCTCCGGTGGCTCGTCCTCCGCGCGCTGTGCACGAGGTTCCGGCTCTTCTCATCGAGCAGCTCGCAGCGGAGCTCGAGGGCACCGTCAACCACCTCGAAGAGCGTCGGCACCTCCAAATCTTCGTACAACACCTTGGCCAGCACCCGCTGGTCGGTCAAACGCTCGACGCGAATCTCCGTGCTGCCAAGCCGCTCCGCGAGATCCCCGAGTGCCACGTGCCGGGGACGCGACACCTCCTGTCCCTCGACCACCACGCGATCGAACAGCCAAAGGAGTGCCACCTGGCCTTCTTCTGGCCCCTCCGCGATCCGGTACTCAGCACCCTCACGGCGGAGCCGGCGCACTTGGTTGCCGCGCAACAGCACCAACGCGGGCTCCGAGAACAGCTGCGTGAGCGACAGGTCGTTGAACAAGACCGCAAGCTCTGGAGTCTCGGCGTACAGGTACCCATCTGAGAGAACCAGCGCGCGAAGCTGCTCGGGGGTCTTCCCAGCAGCGAGCACTGCTCGCCAAAGACTCGCCGGATCACGGCTTTCGAAGAGGCGCTGGCGCAGTTCCCCCGGTTTTTCTGCCTCGGGTGGCTCAAAGAACAGGACCGGTTCCGCTCGCGCACGCGCCAGAAGCAGAGCCCGATTCGCGTCGAGCCATGGGGTGCCAGGTCGCGAAGCCTCGCGCCCCAGCTCGGCGATCTCGCGGACGCAGGGGTCCACCACCTGAACCGGCTCTGCCTCTGGCTCCTCCGGCGAATCCGGCGGGCTCGAGCCTTGCTCGACCGTCACGGCCAAGACCGCGCCAACCACCACGGCGCACAGACTCGCCCCTCCGATCCACCAGCGGCTGAGCCGCGCTCTTCTGACCTGGACACTCACGTCGAAACCTTCTTCTGCATAGACAAAGGCGCAGGCTGAGGCAACGTCTACCCAACCGAAAGCGCATTTGTCCCGCCGAAGCCCGAACAAATGCGTTAGTGTCGGTCCGCCCATGTCGCCGTTGTCCGGCTACGTCCTACAGTCCCTGGTCACGCTGCTTGGTATCGTGGCGCTGGCCGTGCTCGTGTTGTACGGAGCGCGGCATCTCGGTGTGGGGAGGCCATCTGGCCCCCTACAGCTGGTGGGGCGCCTCCCCCTCGATGGCCGCCGCGTGGTGTATCTGGTTCGCGTGGGTGCTCGCACCTTCGTGCTCGGAGGAAGTGAGGCTGGTCTCTCGACCCTCGGCGAACTCTCCGAGGTCGACAGCACAATCACGACCTCGGTGCCAAAGACCGGCTTCTCCACCGTCCTGTCCCGCATACTCGGAAACAAGAGTGAGGAGCCCCATGCAGGCCAATCCTGATCTGCTCGGTCGCCCCGTCCTCTGGATTGTCGTCCTCGGGCTGTTCAGTCTGCTTCCGTTCGCGTTCATGGCGCTCACCTCCTTCGTCAAGATCTCGACCGTCCTTCAGATTGTCCGCGGGGCAATTGGCGCGCAAAATGTACCATCCAATACCGTCATCATGGCGCTCGCCGCCGCGTTGACCTGCGTCGCCATGTCCCCCTTGGCCACTCGGATCGGGGAGAGGGCGCTACCCGTGCTCGCCCAGGCGGAGCGCGTCGAAGCCGTGGTCTTGATCCGCGATGGCCTGGCGGCAGTGGGGGAGCCGCTGCGCGAATTTCTCTCGCAAAACGCCTCTCCTCGTGACACCAAGCGCTTCTTCGACCTGGCGCGGCGAGCACGGCCTGCTGCCGAACGGGATCGGGTCGCACCCACCGATCTGGTGGTGGTGATCCCAGCTTTTGTTACAAGCGAGCTACTCCGTGCCTTCTCGCTCGGATTCGCCCTCTACATCCCATTTCTGATCATCGACCTAGTGGTCAGCAACGTGCTTCTGGCGCTCGGCATGCAGATGATGAGCCCAACCCAGGTCAGCCTACCTTTCAAATTGCTCTTGTTCGTCGCGATCGACGGCTGGGGTCTACTCGCCGAGGCCTTGCTCTCAGGCTACCGATTCGGCTGAATCAACGGCGCTCGGTCGAACTTGGTCGTCGCGCTCTTTCCCCGCCTACCTCCTCCAAGAATCCAGGGTCGAGCCGCTGAATGCAGTCACGAGGTGCACGCGTTTCCTCGGCACAGGCAATCACTGCGCGATCGAGCGGGGTGGTCAAACAAAGAACCACCAGGTTCTGATACTGGTTCGAGAGAATTGGGTGAGCGACCGCCTGCTCATGACTCACCCCGAGCGCGAGTTCCGTGAATCGCACACACTCTTCCGGCCCCGGAGCGCGTCGCGAGCAGCCGAGGGCGGCAGCCCCGAGCAGCAGCAGCAGCAGCAGCAGCAGCAGATACTCTTTGCTTCTCACAACACCAGCCCCACGCCCACCAACACCTCGAGGCACTCGGCGAAGCGTGGCAGCCCGCCAAGCTCGGTGCGGTGTCCATCTGGCGAGAACGCCTGGATTGGCCCAAGCGCGCTTCCAGACTGGGAGACCAGCCAACTTCCACCCAATTCCGCGGTGATCAGGAGCCAGTCGACGATGGGCTCGTAGGCCATACCGAGCGTGAGCTCCGGCACCAGCGCCACGCTGGTGCGCGGGGCGCTCTCGAGCCGCGGCCCAGTGGTCTCGAGCTCGGGAGCCACGCTGCGCGACCAGCCGAGACCCACCCCCAAGTACGCGTCGAGGGCCGGCGCGAGCGAAAGTGTCGGTTCCACCCGAGCCACGAAGCGCAAGATCTGGAGCGGTGGCTGATCCACACCCAGCTCCGGCGCACCAAGCGCTCCGGCAGTCACGCGAACCGGCTGGTTGCCGCGCATGACCCCGACCCGAACGTTGAGGAACCTCCAAGGCTCGACCCTCGCGAACATTCCCCACACGGGTCCAAGCTCAGCTTCAACCTCTTTGCCCCGAAATCCGTGCCGCCACACGCCAACCGTGGGGAGCAACGCCACATGCCGCACCTTCGGCAACTCCGCCGATTCCTCCGCCTTGACCGCATCGAGCGGCTCAGCCAACGCGGGAGCAGAAAGCCCGAGCAGCCCCACCATCGCCACCTTCGACAGCGATTTGATCCCGCTCAAGATCCCCCCGAAAGAGCCCTGACCCGCACCCCGAACCTCGAGGCTACCGAATCGGTCACGCGTTTCTGACAGGCCTCCACCTCGGGCTCGGTCAAGGAACGAGCCACCTCAGGATTCGAGCGTGCCTTTGGATCGCGGTACGTGAGCCGGAATGCCAGCGCCCGCTGCCCTTCGGCCACCGAACCACCACGGAACAAGTCGAAGAGTTCCACCGATTCGCACAGCTCGCCGGCAGTCTCGACCATCGCTCCTCGCAACTCCTCGGCGGGCAGCGTATCGGGAACGGTGAAGCACAGATCACGCACCATCGCCGGCAGCCGCGGGATAGCCCGATAGCGACTGGTCTTTTTCCCCAGTGCGAGCAGGACGTCCAGATAGAGTTCGACCACTTGCAGCGTCTCCCCGAGATCGAACGACTCGAGTACATCTGGATGTAACGAGCCAAACACCCCCACCAGCCGCCCATCAGCCCACAGCTCACCCGCGGCGCGCGGGTGGAGAAACGCGGTATGAGAGACGTTGGGTTGCTGCCGAACCAGCGTAGCGCGCCCAGTCAAACGCTCGACGAGCTCAGTCGCTATCCACTTCGCATCGAATACATCGAGCGCAGGCGCTCGCGTCAGGTAGCTCGGCTGGGAGCCGCCGAGCACCGCCATGAACCTCGGTAACTCTGCGGGCAGTACCCCTTCATCCTCGGCTGCGCGCGGCGCGATCTCGAGCAACTCGGCACCGAGCGGCGTGGTCACCGGCAAGAACACTCGCCCGAGGCCGAACAGGCGTAGGTTCGATTCCCCATGGCGTCGCGCCCGCCCGACGACCTCCAGCATTCCGGGCAGCAAGGAGGTTCGCATCACCCGGCGATCCTCGCTGAGGGGATTCGAGAGCTGGACCGTGGCCTTGGGCGCCCGGGCCGCCTCGAGCAGCTCGGGCGAGGTGAACGAATACAGGATGGTTTCTGCGAGCCCGAGCGCAACGGCCTCGCTCGTGATGGCACGCTCCAGCCGGACCGTAGCGCGCGGCGCCTGGGGAGCGATCCGCGGCAGCCGCGCCGGGATCCGATCGAGCCCACGGATCCTCGCCACCTCCTCGATGAGATCCGCTTCGATGCGCACGTCCGGTCGGTGCGGGGCACCGCGTACTTCGAGCGCCAGGTCGTCGGCTGGCTCCTGGACTCCGAAGCCCAGGCGTTCGAGGATGGCACGCGCCTCGGTGAGCGACACCGAAACTCCAAGCAAGGCCCGAAGCCGCTCGCCCCGCAACCGCATCCGGGGCAGCTCGGGCTGACTTCCCTCAGCACAGAGGATGCCGTCGGCGGCCACCCCACCGGCGAGGGAGCACAGCTGTGCCCGGGCATAGTCGAGCACACGCTCAATCGCCGAGTGATCGACCCCGCGCTCGAAACGATGACTGGACTCCGTGTGCAGTCCAAAGCGGCGCGCGGAGCGGCGGATCCCCTGCGGCTGGAAGTACGCGCACTCGAGCAGCACGTCTTCGGTCGTAGGCTCGATCTCGCTCAGCTGCCCTCCCATCACGCCGGCCAAGGCCGTCGCACCCACCGCGTCGGCAATCACCAAATCGTCAGCGGTGAGCTGCCGCGGCACCTGATCCAAGGTGGTGAAGGGCTCATCCTTCAGGGCCGGACGGATCTCGATCCGCCGACCGCGAAGGCGGGCCAGATCGAACGCGTGCATGGGATGCCCAAACAGCAACATGGCGAAGTTGGTGACGTCCACCAGGTTCGAGATCGGACGGATCCCGAGCCGATGCAGGCGGTAGCGAACGGCCGCCGGCGAAGGCGCCACCCGGCACCCGAAGACCACCGCCGCTCCATACCGTGGACAGCGCTCGGGAGCGCGGTTCACGATTTCCACCTGATCGCGGATCTGGCGCTTCTCGTCGACGGGGATCGGCCCGGGCTCGGGCGGCGCAAACGGGACCCCGAGCAGCGCCGCGAGATCGCGGGCAACGCCCAGGTGCCCAAGGGCGTCAGGGCGATTCGGTGTGACGTCGAGCTCGAAGATTGTGTCGTCGAGCTCCGGGAGAGCGTGGAAGAGCGGTGTCCCAGGAACGAAACTCCCCGGCTCGAACACCAGGATCCCATCGGACTCGCTGGCCACGCCGAGTTCAGCCTCGCTCACCAGCATGCCCGCACTGGCGATCCCGCCAATCTTGCGTTCGGTGAGCGGCGCCCCAGCCAGACTCGGCAAGCGCGCACCAAGCGGCGCTAGTATCACCAGCCCCGAAGGCTCGGGGACATTTCCGGCGCCGCAGACCACCGTTCGCTCCGAACCACCGACATCCACTGTCACCAACCGGAGCGATGAGCGCGCCGGGTGTGGCTCGAGGCGGCGCACCGCCGCTACCACGCACGACTCAAGCCCGTCACCCACCGCGAGCGTCCGGTCCACGGAGAGACCGATCGCGGTCAGATGGTCGGCGATCGCGGTCGCATCGATCTGAGAGAGGCTGGGACAAAGCTCACGGAGCCAACGCAGAGAGACCAACATCAGGCCCGCCTCTTAGCACGTTTCTCCCGGCCGAGCTTTGAGAGACTCGGCCGGTCGGGCGCCAAAAAACTCCGCTGCTACTCGTCGCCCTGTGGGCTGTCCGCAGGCTTCTTGTCATCCTTCTTCTTCGCGTACTTGCTCGGCTCCGCCATCACCCAATCGCTCGCGTACTGCGTGATGGTGAAGAGCTCGCTCGAACCTTCCGGGCTCACCCAGCGGTTGTTGGTGGCGTTGGTCTTGCCAAAATGCACGACCTTCTTCGCGCCATCCGCCAAGGTGAACGTCACGGTGGCGAGCGGACTCGTGAGCCCCACGTCAGCTGGTTGCTCGGTCCGAGCAAAGTCGAGGGCGTTCAAGGACTTGTAGGCACGCAGCAGATCGTCGACCCGAGCCGGCTCGAACTCAGGGATCGCTGCCAATGCCGCGGCAGTCTTGCCGAAGCGGCCCGTCCAGATCTTCTCGACCTTGGGCTCGGTCCCGGCGTCCGCAGCAGGCATCGCGACCGTCCCACCCGGCTTCTCGACGCGTTCGAACTCAAAGACGCCCTTCTCGTTCTGAATGCTGACCTTCTCGACCTGGGTGTCGTCGAACTTGACCACCGAGAGGTCTCGCCAACCCTTGATATCGCGCGAGTATAGGTAAGAGGAGTAGCCCTTGACGGCATAGACCCCCGTCTTGTCGCCGACCCGGAGCATCTGACCGCGCGAGCCGCCCTCGCCGAAGTAAAGATCGAGCGCGACCTTATCACCCTGATGCATCACCACGTGCAGTGCCTTGTCGTCGGTCAGGTCGTACTCGGCGTAGCTATCCTTGCTATTGCTGAGTGACTCGGTGATCTTGAGCTCACCCACGTTCTTCAGGAGAGACTCGACGTTCGTCCGGTTCGCCTTGGCCGCCATCGGTGCTGAGAGGGCCCAGTCCTCGCCACGCTTCTCGAACACGAAGGTCTCCGGAGCACCACCATCACCGGTAGCAGGCTTCTGGATGGTGATCTTGTCTACGGTCTTGGTCTGCTCCTCCACCAGCGCGATCTGGGGGAAACCCGCCGATTGCGCCTGATACGAGTAGGCCCTCTCCTCACGCTCCGCGGCTCGCCTCTGCAGAACCAGGCCACCGCCGAGCAGAAGGAGCACCCCAAGCGCGACCAGGAGTTTCTTGTCGGTAGTCATCGCCATGATTTCTCGTTCCTCATGCTTGGACCCGGGGAAGAGCCCACGATGGAGCTTTTCCCCGACTGGTCGTCATCGTCATCGACTCACGCAGCTCGCTTCTTCTTCTCTCCGCCACGGTACCGCCAGCGACCAAGACCGATCGCCGCGAACAGAAGCGGCACGCCCAGGGTCAAGCTCCACTGGATGGTCTGCTGGAGACTGCGACGCGCCTCTCGATACTCCTCATCCTTGCGCTTGATCTCCGCCTCGTCGTCCTTGGCCGAGAAGCTCGGCTTCTTCAGTGACTTATAGGTGAGATTCGGCTCAGAGAGGATCTTCGCGCTGGCCTCGAGCAGGTCGGCATCACCGGTCATCCAGTCCAAGATGTTCTTGACCGAGATCAGTGTGTTGTTGAGGTACCGCTGGGCGTAGGGCATCGCGATCGCCTGCAGGGTCTCGTCCCCGCCCACGGAGCCCATCATCTGGAACTGGCCACCCAACTCCTGGCCGTTGCCCGAATAGGCGAAGGGATTGGTCAAGAACTGGCTCGAGGAGATCACTAACACCCGAGACTCGGCCACCGCGCGCTCCGGCACCGGGATACTGTCGTCTTTCTCTCCCGCGAAGGCACTCTTGAGCGCGCCGCGGGCGGTAGCCGAAAGGACTCGTTGCTCCATGGGCGGCTTCGGTTCCCACTCGGCCTTGAGACGCATATCCACGGTGTCCGAGGTCACGACGGTAGCCTCGGGGGTGCTGCGTGCCACCGCCCGGAGCTCGACGTCCGCCGGCTGCTTGTCGCGGAGGAGGACGAGTGAAGACGGGTACGGGAAGGAGAGCTCCTGCATCCGGAAGAACGCCGCGAACTTCGCGTCGAGCATCTCTTGCCCCTCGTCCAAGCGGGTGTCCGCCGAGATGTGGGCGATGCCGGGGTGTCGGATCTGGCTGATCCCACCGGTCTGGGTGGGGACCAAGATGCCGAATTGGGCGCCGAAGTCCAGGACTGCGTCCTTCTTCATCTCGATACCGTAGCCTAGGAGCAGCTTGTCCAGGTTGTGCAGCGACAGGGTCGCCTCCATCTGGGCATCTTGAGGCTTCAGGGTCACGGCCGAAGCGATCACCACCAGCGAGCGCTTGCCCTTCATCAGAAACTCGTCGATCCGACGCAGTTCCTTGTCCGAGAAATCCTTGCGCGGCTGGGTGATGATCAGCCCCACGAAGTCGTCCCCAATCGGCTCGGCGCCATCCTTGAGATCCACGTCTTCGATCGAATAGAACGGGAAGGCCTGGGTGAGGATGCTCTGGATGCTGGGGGAGCCCTGCTGGCCACGGCGCGGCAGGAGGTTGTTGTCGGAGAGCTTCAGCTCATCCTTGTTGGTGACGACACCCACCTTATGCTTGATGTTGTCGGCCTTATCCCGGATCTCTCGGATCTTATTGGTGATCCAGAACTCGAGGCCATCCGAGCGCGCGGGGTGGAGCTGCGGGATGGTGTCCTTCTCGCTCTTGTACTTGAGCACGAGGCCCATGTACCCCTGCGCGATGGTGGCCTGATCCCCGCCGGTCGCGCTGGCCTCACCGAAGGTCATCGGGGTAAGCCCGGCTTCCTTGGCGCGCTCCTTCAGCTCGTCGGTGGTCGGCTCGATCAAGGTGAACTTGAACTTGCCGCCGCCCTTACGCTGGTACTCCTTCAGAAGGTCGGTCAGATCTCGCACGAAGGCGTCGAGCTGCGCGGTGCCTCGGGCAACGTAGGCGTCGACCTGCATGGGCTCGGTGAGAGTGCGGACCAGCCGACCGCTGCCCACGCTCAGGGTGTAACGCTCAGTGGCGGTCATGTCCACGCGCTTGTAGAGACCCGCCGACAGAACGTTGGCAACCACGGCAATCGCCGCGATGACCACCAGATAGAGTCCGGTCTGTGCCGCGACCTTTCGCTTGTGTTCCTGTGTTGCCATCCTCAACTCCACTTGCGCCGCTCGAGCGCCCGGAACGCGACCACCAAGGCTACGGCGGTCACCGACAAGAAGTAGACCACGTCACGGGTATCCACGAGGCCACGGGTAAAACCCTCCAGGCGTGACTGAAAGCAGATCGCGGTCAGCGTATTGCCAAGACCTTGGCTCACCTGGGCCGCCGCCGACTCCGCGAACCACAGCAGAAGAAGGACGAAGAATGTGACGAAGAAGGCCACCGCCTGGCTATCCGTGAGCGCGCTCACCAGAAGGCCAACCGCCACCGCCGCCGCGCTGAACAGAAGCAATCCCAGGTAGCCAGCCCAGATAGGACCGCTGTCGAGGGGGCCAAGGTTCCAGGGCCACCCGAACATGGCGATCGGATACAGCGCCGTCGCCACCACCAGCGCGCCCACCAAACCCAAGGCGCCGAGGTACTTGCCAAGCACTACGTCCGAGTCGCGCACCGGCAGGGTGATCAGCATCTCCAGCGTGCCGCTCCGCCGCTCTTCGGCGAGCAAACGCATGGTCACCACCGGTACCACGAGGACACTGAGGCCAATCGGTGTGTACTCGAACAGGAGCTGGAGGCTGGCCCGGTCGATCTGCCAGAACCCGCCACCGTAGAAGAAGAAGGCGAGACCCAACAGAAGGAAGGTCAGGCACATCACCACATAGGCAAGGGGAGAGTCGAAATACGAGCGAAACTCCCGCTTCGCGATCGTCATCATCGGAGACATGGCCTACTGCTTCTCCTCGCTGGTTCGTTGGTCGGTGTGAGGCTCGGACGGCCCCGCGTCCGCCCCTCGGTCATCCTGAGCCGGCAGGCCCCGATCCCGGCGCTCGTCACCCCGGGTGAGGTCGCGGAACACGTTGTCGAGCGACAGCGCGTCGCGCCGCAGCTCGAGCAGGACAAGGTTATTCTTCACCGCGGTCCGGAACAGAAGAGCACGAAGATCCTCCGCCGTACTGGCTGTGAGTTCGAGGCGACGGCCACCATCCTCCGAGGAGAGCTCGCGGACCTGGGAGACGCCCGAGAGCCCCCCGAACACGCCGTGCAGTTCCTGGCTGGGGCGCGTCGCCCCTTCCTCGCCGACGGTGATCAGGTAACGCACCGAACCACCCCCCGCAGCACGGATCTCCGCCAGCGGGCCATCGGCCACCAGCTTACCCTTGCTCACGATCATCACCCGCGCGCAGGCCTCTTCAACCTCCGAGAGGTTGTGCGTGGAGAGCAGGATCGTGCGATCTTGACCGATCTGCTTGATGTAGCGCAGCACCTCTGCCTTCTCATTGGGATCGAGATCGGAGGTGGGCTCATCCAAGATCAGGATCGGCGGATCGTGAATCAGCGCCTGACCGAGCCCAACCCTTTGGCGATAGCCGTGGGACAGATGGGCGATCTGCTTGCCGAGAGCCTGAGCCAAGCCGCACACCTCGACCACTTCGCCGAGTCGCCGGTGGAACGTCGTCTCCGACAGCCCCCGGATCTCAGCCGTGAAAGCCAGATACTCGCGGACCGACATATCTCCGTACAGCGGGGCCCGCTGCGGAAGATAGCCGAGCGCTCGTCGCACTCCGACCGGATCATCGAATATGTCGTGACCGCTCACCTGGGCTGACCCACTGGTCGGCGAGATGAAACAAGTCAGGATCCGCATCGTGGTCGATTTGCCCGCCCCATTCGGACCGAGAAATCCCACCACCTCGCCGCGCTTCACTTCGAACGATACATTGTCTAGGGCGCGTACGGACCCAAAGGTCTTGGTCAATCCGCTAGCGCTGATCATGACGTCGGTAGTCATCCGACCTCCATCCGGAGAAGGGGAAACGAGCCCATTCGAGCTCTCTGAACCATCGGGTCACCCCGGGGGGCGGCATCCTAGCGGCCGTTGAATCCATGTCAACTCCACCGGCACCGTGAGGCACACCACCACTCGGTTGCACGCACAAACCGGAGAGTCGCGATGATATTCCCCGTCGATTCGATTCTCGCCGGCCTCGCGGAGAGATAGGCCAAATGGCCGCCCTTACGCGATATTGCTCGGCCGGCGAGCAAACGATATCCTTCTGGGTCCTAGTGGACCCCCGGAGCATCCGGAAAGGTGGGTGGCGCATGAGAGCAGCTCTGATCGCGATTCTTGCCGCAGTAGCAACTTCCGCCGGATGTGGAAAATCGGACGAGCGTCCTCCGACCGTGATCGCCAATCCCGATGATGGCGGCGCAGGGAACGAGGGCGGCAGCGGCAACGAGGGCGGAGCGGCAGGAAATGGTGGTGCGGCCGACAACGACCCCAATCCCCAGGTCCGCATGCTTGCCCCTGAGCCTCTCAGCGATCTTGAGGAAGGCGAGCCGCTGACTGGCTCGACGCTGGTGGCAATCTGTAAGGCCGTACCCGGCGCGGAATCGGAAGCAGACGAGATCGAGCAGTCCGCGGTGCTGCTCGAGCTTCTGGGAGACGGGGAGCTTCTGCTCTCACAGCCGGCCGACGCCGGCGATGAAACCGACACCTTCCAAACCACCTTCCTTCTCACGGACGTGCCTCCAGGACCGATCACGGTGCGCTGCACGGCCACCTCGGGGGAGACGCCGATCCTGACCGGCACCGCGGAGGTGGAAAGCTTTCTCGACAAAGGCCCGGCCATCGAGGTCATGACCCCAGTCGCCGACGACGCCTATTCGCTGAGAACTCCCCTTTCCTTCGACTTCTCGGTGACTGAATCCGAGCTTACGGAGGACGACTCGGGCGCGACGATCGAGAGCGTGACCGTCCGGGTCGACGGACGCGAGATCGATGACCTTGGCAACCCCGACGATGCAGGGACCTATTCCTTCGAAGTCGATCTGGAGGATGCCACGATCTTCAACCCGCTTCCGACGGGCGAGTCAGCGATCCAAATCGTCGCCACCAACGCGCGAGGCGTGAGCGCCCGCGCCGAGTATTTCGTCTTGATCGACGGGACCCCTCCCACCATCGCCGCCACGCCGCTGCCGGAGGTGGTCGGGGGCAAGGTGACGCTGCAGTTCACGGCCAGTGACGAGGGCAGCGGCGTCGATGCCTCCACCGTGCTGGTCACCATCAACTCCCGACAGTTCTACTACGACCCGGCCGAGACCGAGCGTTGGTCGTACGATCCGGCCTCGGGCAGCTTCTTCTTCGTATTCGACGAGGGAGATCTGGCGGCCTCCACCGTCCAAGCCAGCATCACTATCGACGCCAAGGATCAAGCCGGGAACTCCACCACCGAGCCACCACAGCTCCGTGGCGCTTCGCTCTTGGTCTACTTGGACAACCAACCGCCGATCGTGAGCCTAGATCCACCGAGTATGCGGGAGGGCTACGTCGAGGACAACGTCAAGTACTGCTCGAATACCTTCGACCCGGTGGGCGATGCCTCTCCGAATGACGGAGAAACCGTGACCGCAACCACGATCTTCCGCGCTCTGGTGTGGGACTGGGCGAACGGGGCGGAGGAAGACGACGTGGTCTACTACGCCCAAACCGATCCGGCTTCGGTGCGCCTCTTCATGCAAGATGAGCTGGACACGCCGCTGCTCATCGACAGAACCGACGACGGTGTCTGCGACGACATCAACTCTGAGGTGACGAGCAACCCAGTGCGCTACCTCGAGCTCGTGGCCATGCCGGAGGTCGGAGCGCCGCCTTATCAGACCCAAGCCGAGGATCTGGAGGATGATCCCTCGCCGATCCCCGCCAACCTCTCGGACTGCACCTACAAGGGCGACGCGGATCCGCCCGATCAGCTCTGCCCCCAGCAGGAGTCGGAGATGACGCGGATCATCCGCCACACCAGCTCGGCGGGTGAGCCAGTGATCTACGCGATCAACCCGGATTTCGGCGATCTGGAGTGCACCGGTCGCTACTGGGAGCTCGGCGCAGTGGTGGACCGTGAGCAAGCAGAGGGGTGGCTGTGCCTGGCGGTGCGTGCCAGCGACAACGTACACAACGTGGGCGTGTCGCGCCCCCTGCGCGTTTGCTACGACGACCCACGAACCACGCATGTGCCGGATTGCGTCGGAGCTCCCCTCACGGAGGCACCCAGCTGCACCGACGGCTGCACCCCTCCCGATGACATCGAGATGTTCCCGCGCTTGCACGTGTACCTCTAGCGCGTTACCACGCCCAGATGGCAGACACGTGTTGATCCGGTGAAGCTACACCTGGCGCCCGAAGCAGAACTGCCCGGACTCGTCGAGCGTAATGGTAATTTTGCCATCTTTCCCGGTCTTGCCGCGCAAAATGGCGTCCGCCAAGGGATCCTGAAGCTCGCGGGCGATGACCCGCCGGAGCGGCCGCGCTCCGAGCGCCGGTTCGTAGCCGAGCTCGACCAGTCGCTCGAGCACCCCCTCCCCCAGCTCGACCGTGAGCTCCCGTTCGCGCAGCATGCGGCCGAGGGACGCCACCTGGAGTTCGGCGATCCGGCGGAGCACGGTCCGTGAGAGCGGCTGGAAGACGACGACCTCGTCGATCCGGTTCAGCATCTCAGGGCGAAAGAACTGCCGCAGCTCGACCAGCAGCTCGTCTCGCAGCGCCTCGATACCCTCGCGGCTCTCGAAGGTCGCGGCGGGTGCCTCGAGGATCTTCGAGGAACCGATGTTGCTGGTCATGACCACCACCGTATTCGAGAAATCGGCGAGCCGCCCGCGCCCATCGGTGAGGCGCCCATCATCCAGGACCTGCAAAAGCAGGTTGAAGACGTCGGCGTGGGCCTTCTCCACCTCGTCGAAAAGCAGGACCGAGTACGGTCGTCGGCGCACCGCCTCGGTGAGAAAACCTCCCTGTTCACTGTCTGCGTAGCCCGGAGGCGCCCCCACCAGCCGCTGCGCCATGTGCCGCTCCATGAACTCGCTCATGTCGAGGCGCGTCAACGATTGCTCGTCGTCGAAGAGGAACTCGGCGAGGGCCTTGGCGAGCTCGGTCTTGCCGACGCCGCTCGGTCCCAAGAAGAGGAAGCTCCCGATCGGTCGCTTCTGATCGCGTAGCCCAACACGTCCGCGACGCACAGCTTTGGCGATGGCCCGAACGCCCTCGGATTGCCCGACCACCCGAAGCTCGAGCCGCTCCTCCATGTTGAGCAGTTTGTCGGTCTCGGCCTCCAACATCTTTGCGACTGGGATTCCGGTCCAGACACCCAAGGTCTGAGCGACGTGTTGGGCGCGCAGCTGGGGCAGCTTGGTGTTCTCTTCGGTCGAACCAAGCGCAGTCTCGGCCTTCTCCAACCGTGCTCGGAGCGCCGGCAGGATAGCGTGGGAAAGCTCGCCTATCTTCGCGTAATCCTTGGTGCGCTCCGCCTCGCCAAGTTCGCGTTCGTGGTGCGCGAGTTCGGCGCGCAACGCGCGCAGCGCCGCCATCCCACCACGGCGCGCTTCCTTTCTGGCGCGCAGCTCCTCGACCACCGGATGCACGGCGGTAAGCTCGCCCTCGAGCTCCGTGCGCACACGACGACTGAGCTCGTCCTCGGCCTGGCTCAGCGAGTCGATCTGAGCCCGCAACGCTTCCACCCGTTGAATCTTCATGTCGTCGTCGGCCGAGACTCCGTCGGTCTCGACCCGACGCTCCGCCATCGCTTCGTCCAGGAGATCGAGGGCAGACTCAGGAAGGAAGCGGTCCTGCAGGTAGCGTTTGGCGAGACGGACTGCGGCGACCAGCGCAGCTTCTTCCACGTTCACTTGGTGGTGTGCCTCGTAGCGCCCCGCCACGCCACGCAGGATCTCGATGGCAACGGGAATGCTCGGCTCTTCGAGCTCGATCACGGTAAACCAGCGGAAGAGTTCAGCGTCCTTCTCGAGAATGCGTCGGCGCCCGTCGGGGGTGGTGGTCCCGCACAGCCGAAGGCTGCCGCGACCCAGCGCGGTTCGGAGCGCGTCCCCCACTCCGCCAGCGATGGGACCCGCTGGGAGCACCTGTTCCAGACCACGCAGAACCAAGATCACGTCACCGGAGAGTTCGGCCAATGAGACCAGAAGGCGACGCGTCCGATCCTCGGCGTCGCTGCGCGACCGGGCCCCCGCCGAGAGCTGACCGAGATCCAATTCCAGCACCCGCGCGCCGACCAGCGAGGTGGGGACGTCACCCTGAGCCACTCGTCGAGCCAGCGCGTGAATCAGAGCACGACGGCCGACGCCGGATTCGCCCACCAGCAGTGGGTGACACTTGGTGCGCCGCTCGAGGATGGTAAGGAGGCGACGCGTCTCGCTTTCCCGACCCAATGTTGGATCGAGCAGACCGCGACGCGCCAGCTCCACCAAATCTCGCGTTACATCAGCGATCATCGGCGAATTCTCGAGCGGAAGCGGCCCCCGTGCGGCGGTGGACAAGAGGTGGAGATGAGGGAGGAGGCTGCCGGGTCCAATCCCGTAGGCAGAGAGCAACTCCGCGACGGGCCCGCGCACCTCGCTTGCGAGCGCTGAAACCAGCTGCCCAAGCTCGACACGCTTCCCTGTGTTGAGTTCGGCCTTCTTCTCTGCACGGGCCAGCAAATCTTGCATGGCGCTCGACAGATAGGCCGGACTGCTCGCCGTGGGTACGCTGGCGAGCAGCCGCGCCACCGAAGCGCCGAGCTCCACCAGATTCGCGCCTGCCGCCCGCAGCACCTCCGCGGCTGCTGGTGCGCGCTCCAACAGCACTTCTAGCAGATGGAGCGGCAGCACCTCCGCGTGGCGAGACTGGTCGGCGAGCGTCTGGGCGCCGGCGACCAGCGCACGGGTATCAGGCGCGTAGCGTTCGAGGGTCAGCTTGGTGGTGGCAGTGGTGGTCGAGTGGCCCATGGCACCGCCTAGGGTAACTGGATTTGGCCCCGTTCACAGTACCTCGCCGAGATGGCCCCTTGGCCCACTGGCGGAGGCCCTGCCGCGCGGTTAGGGTGGCCCGTCCAGCAAGGAAAGCAATCGCGTGCAGAGCCTCATCGAGCTCCCCCCCCTCTTCGTGATCGGTGTCGCCGTGGCCCTTGGGCTGGTCTTCGGGAGCTTCCTCAATGTGGTCATCCACCGCCTGCCCCGCGGACAGAGCGTGGTGTGGCCCGGCTCCCATTGCCCCGCCTGTGGGAAGCCAATCGCGGGTTACGACAACCTCCCGGTCCTCTCCTATCTCCTCTTGCTCGGACGGGCCCGGTGCTGCAAAGAAAGGATCTCGGTTCGCTACCCGCTGGTCGAGGCCATGTCGGGTCTCTATGCGTATGCCTTGGTCGAGACCGTCATCGCGGCTCTCCCGGACCAGACCACCATCCTCGCAGCGTTTGGGGTTTTCGCCGTGTCGTTGGCCCTGGGCCTCATGCTGCTCGCCGCAGCGTTCATCGATCTCGAGCACATGCTGCTGCCCGATCGGCTCACCCTGGGCGCAGTGGTGCTCGGCCTCATTTCGGTCCCGCTGCGTCCGGATGCCAACTTCGTTCATGCCGTGCTGGGCGGCACAGTGGGTTTCTTGCTCGTGTACCTTCCCTTCGATCTTTTGTATCGATGGCTCCGTGGACGGACCGGGATGGCGCTCGGCGACGCCAAGCTGCTCGCCGCCGCAGGGGTGTGGTTCGGGTGGCAGGGCGCGGTGTTCGCGCTCATGGCTGGCGCGGTCCAAGGCACGGTGGTGGCGTTGTCGATCCTGCTGGTGAAAGGACGCTTGGATGAGCCCGCGGCGATCCGCGAGGAGCGCCAGAAGCTCGAAGAAGAGCTCCTTTCCGCCGAGCCCGAAGCGCGCGACCAGTTGCTCCGTGAGATAGCCAAAGATCCGGTGCTCGCCGAGCCTCCACCGACGAAGCTCGGGAGTACTCGCTTCGCCTTCGGTCCGTTCCTTGTCATCGCGATCCTGGAGCTTCAGCTCTTCGGTGAGCCAATTCGAGAACTGCTCCACGTCCTTTACGGGTGGTCGTGAGCCGGTACCCAACATGGCGCGTTGCTTCGGCCCAGCTGGCGCTCGCTTGTTCCGCTTTGCTCGCTTGCGGCGAACACGACCCCCGTTTCCCCGAGTCGCTCATCCAACCCCTCGATCCCAAAAACGCCGTAGTCGTCCCCTACCCACCGCCCCCGGCTCGCCTGACCACCGTGCCGCCGATCCCGAAGAACCCCGAGTGCGTCTGGAAAGACGGCGAGTGGACCTTCGACGGAGACACCTGGCAGTGGTCGGAGGGAACCTGGCTCATCCCGCCGCCGGACTGCAACTTCACTCCCCCGCGACTCGCCTGGACCCGCGCCGAGCCGGGGGGCATTGGCAAGCTGCTCTTCTGGCCTGGGCGTTTGGTGAACCGCACCAGAAAGGATGGCACCTGCCCACCTCCCCAAGCTTGCGGTGAGCACACCACCACAGCCGCAGCTTCACCCAAGAACGAGCCACGGAGTCTCGAGCTTCCATGACCGACTCCCCCGCTTCACCTCGCCCGACTGAGCTCCCCTGGACGATCCGCCGCGTCATCGCCTGGGCAACCGAGGACTTGACACATCGTCAGATCGAGTCACCGCGACTCAATGCCGAACTCTTGCTCGGTCACGCCCTCGGTCTTACGCGCCTCGAGCTGATCCTCGAGGCACACCGCCCTCTGGTTCCTACGGAACTCACCCGGTATAAGGAGCTCTTGAAGCGCAAGTGGACGGGTGAGCCCACCGCTTATCTCCTGGGAGTGCGGGAGTTTTTTGGTTACCAGTTCGCGGTCGATCCGAGGGTGCTCATCCCACGCCCAGACACCGAGACCCTGGTCGAGGTCGCCCTCACCCGACTCTCTGAGGTTGAAGACACACCCCGTCGCATCCTCGACCTTTGCACCGGGTCCGGATGCGTAGCGCTCTCACTCGGCCGCAAGCGTGCAGACTTTCGGCTGCTCGGCGTCGATCTGAGCCGTGATGCGCTCGATGTCGCCGAACGGAACCGTGCGGCTCTGGAGCTCTCCGACACCGTAACGTTCGCACAAGGCGATCTCTTCGGAGCGCTCACAGCAGGTGAGAGATTCGATGCGATCGTCAGCAATCCACCCTATGTTCCCTCATCCGAGATTCTGACGCTCGAACCCTCGGTTCAGAACTTCGAGCCACATCTGGCCTTGGACGGCGGAGAGGATGGCCTTTTTCTGGTGCAGAGGATCATCGCCGAAGCTCCACAATGGCTCACCCCCGGTGGTCTTTTGGCGCTCGAAATCGGGGCTGGCCAGGCAAGCGCGGTGGCTCAGGTGATGAGCGCTCACGGCTTCGTCGATCTGGTTCGCTCGCGGGACTACGGCGGGCATGAGCGGGTCGTCTCGGGGCACCTCGCCACCGGCTAAACCACCGTCAACCACTGGTGGCGCAGTAGGAGCCCTCGCTGTCGGTCACACAAGCTCCGGCACAGTCCTCGGTAACCCACAGAAACGCGGCACTGCAGGTGATGAGATTACCTTCGGTGGTGCAGCTCGTACGGCCTGGTTCAGTGCACTGACGGCAGTAGTCGCTGTCCCCCGTCACATCTTCGCACCCATTGGCGCAGCTCGAAAGCACCCACTGTCGCGCCTCGCTGCAGCTCTCGAGCTGACCGTTCACACACCGGGCCGCTCCCCTCGCGCACTCGACGCAACGCAACAGCACCGGATCGCACAACGGGGTCCCTCCGACACAGCTTTCAGCCGTCTCGTACGCTTGCCCACTCTCACTGCACTCCTCGAGGACCGTCCCACTGCACCGTGTCTGACCCTCCAAACATGAGCGGCAGAGCCCAGCTATTTCGTCACAGTGATTGGCATCGAGGCAGGTGGCATCGGTCACAAATTCGCCATCTACGCAGCGCAGAAGGGTGGCGCTCTCGCACCGGTACCGGCCGTCCACGCAGACATCGGCACTCCTGCCTCCCACGCCTGTCGAGGCTCCTCCTTCACCATCCTCGTCCACCGAGAAATCCCCAAACAGGATCTGACAACCACAGGCCAGCACAAGAGTCAGAAGACCGAGCGCGAAGCGCGGAGTGTGGCGCACATCTGCGCGAGTCAGCGCTCGTGACGCCTTCATGACCGAAGCTCGCGAGCCCACCCGACCGCCGGCAGTCGGGGTTGAACCACACCATCAACCGTCGCACCGCCCTCGCTCGAAGCGCCTCCCTCAACCGTCGCACCGCCCTCGCTCGGAGCGCCACCTTCAACCGTCGCACCGCCCTCGCTCGGAGCGCCACCTTCAACCGTCGCACCGCCCTCACCGGAAACACCACCCTCGCTTGGAGCGCCGCCCTCGTTCGGGACACCACCTTCGCTTGGAACCCCGCCCTGTCCTGCGGCACCACCCTCGCTCGGAGCGCCGCCCTCGTTCGGGACACCACCTTCGCTCGGAGCGCCGCCCTGCCCTGCGGCACCACCCTCCGCCGTGCTGCCACCACCGCCACCTTGTCCCGTGTTACCACCGGAGCCTTCACAACGGCCACCGACGCAACCGGCGGTCCCCGAGCAGTCGTCGTCGAGGACGCACTCGGCACAGAAGTCACTCGTCCCGCTGTCGACGCAGCCGAATCCAGCGGAACATTCCACCACGTCACCCCAGGCGGCACGGCCCTCCGGACAGCGTCTGACCGAACCAGGAGGCTCCTCGGTCACACACTCCGAAGCTCCGGCGCTCGGACACCCGGCGCAGTAATCACTGTCACCCGCCAGATCTTCGCAGCCGAACTCACAGGCCCTCATAGTCTCCCAAGCTGACCCATCAGCGGCACAATCTCGGATCTCCTCGGCGCCCACGCACTGGCTGGCCCCGGAGGCGCAGACCGCGCAGCTCCCGCTCATCGCATCCGACGACACGATGCAATCCGCAGCGCTCGCGCAAATCTCCACCACGCTCTCGGTGCTGCCATCCGCCGCACAACGCAGAAGCTCCTCACCCTCACACGCGAAAGCCCCCGCCTGGCACACGTCGCACTGTTCACCAGCTTGGTCGCACGACTCATCGGGCCCGCAGGCAGCAATGAGCTCCCAGCCATCTCGTCCCAACGCGCATCGTTCTAGGTCATCGCCGTTGCATCGATACTCATCGACCTCGCAGGTCACCTCCGCACAGCTGGCCCCCGTCTCAGTGGTTTCGCAGAGAGCGCTCGTGGCACAAACCGTTTCGGCGACCCACACCGGCACCCCGTCGATCACCTGACACGACTCGACCACCGGACCATTGCAGCGAAAATCTGGGGTTGGGCACTCCGTCACGCAGCCCTGGTCCAAGTCACACAGCTGCTCGGCGGTGCAGATATCCAGCTCGTCCCACCCCGTGAGATCGACCCGACACTGCTCGCGCACGTTGCCCGCACACCTCACCTCACCCGGTGTGACACACGCCGGCATATCGCAGCGTCCGTCGACGGCGTTACAGAGCGCGCTCGAAGCGCACACGTCGAGGGGCTCATACGCCGTCAGATCGCTCGCGCAGACCAACAAGTTGGCGCCATCGCAGCTGGTTGCGCCAGCCTGCACGCAAGTCGGCTCCACACACCGCCCACCAACCTCGTCGCACAAAGCCGCGGAAGCGCAGACCGCGTCCGAAACCCAAGTCTGGTTCTCGTCGCAGCGCTCGAGCGTAGCTTCGTTGCACTGGGTGTCACCGGTCGTGCAGGCAACGCAGTCGCGCTCAGAGACGTTGCACAAGTCAGCCGAGGCACAGAGCTTCTGTCGCACGTAGCCCGTTCCATCTTGGGAGCACAGCTCGAGACTCGCACCATCGCAACGATACTCCCCTGGCATGCAGCCGGTGTCACAACGACCAAGCTCGGCGTTGCAGAGCGCCGGGGTAAGGCAGGTCGAAATGGCATTCCACGCATCGCGACTCGGGGGGCATCCCATCAACTGGGCAGGGTTTTGCGGATCGCATTGAAAATCCCCCACCTCACACACCGGCGGCACGCAGGCCACTGTGCCCGTGACGATGGACGAGGCGACACTCTCCGCACACAAGGCGCTGGTCAAGCAGTCAGCAACGGGTGTCCAGGTCTGGTCGGCGTCGCAGACCGAGATGGTGGTACCATCGCACTGGACCTCTCCCGCGACGCAAGCTCGACAGGTGCGCGAGGCCACGTTGCACAGATCTTCGGACTCGCAAAAAAGAGCAGTCCAACTCGCCTGGTCGGGCGCGCAGGTGTACAGGGTTGCCCCGTTGCAGAAAGCCTCGGTTGGAAGACAGACGTTGCAGCGGCGCGTTTCGGAGTCGCAATAGGCTTCACTCTGACACTCGACGCTGGGCACCCACTGCGTCCCCTCAGGATTGCACAACTCGAGGATCCAAGCGTCGCACTGCGCGGAGTCGGCCCGACACAAATCGCACATGCCACTGGTGGCGTCACAGAGTTCCGGGAGCGCGCAGGCCGCAACCGGAATCCATCCATCCGTCGAGCTAGCGTCGCAGAGTTCGAGTTCTGTCCCCGTGCAGCGGTATTCGCCATCTGGGGCGCAAACGGGGCTCCCTCCCGCTCCACTGCCTGCAGCCCCACCCGTGCCTGCGTCGTCGGCCTCGGAACTCGCCTCGAAGTCACCGAACACCGCCTGGCACCCGACCAGCCCAAGTAGGACAAGACTCCAGAAGCTGTGGCTGCCGTGCATCCTAGAACGCTCCTCCCAGCATCACCGACGACGGCCCCACCGAAAGACCAAGGTCAGGCGCGCCGCTCCGTTCTTCCGTGAGGTAGAAGACCAAACCGGTCGCGAGCCCCGCAATGCCGAGACCAAACCCGATCCCAGAGAGCGTGCCATTGCGGTGGTAGTCATCGATCTCCGATTGGCTACTTTGCGGACACACCCCATCCACGCAGTCCTCCTTCAGCGCAGAGCGATTCTGAAGGGCGAAGAGCCCGGTAACCGCGCCTAATCCCAACCCAGCACCCCCAACTCCGAGGGCGATGTACAGAGGAACCCTCGAACGTGGGGGCTCGGCCGCGGCCGATGAAGCCTTCGGCACACTTGGTATCCTGCCCTGACTGCGCTTGGCCTCCGGATCCACCTCGAGCACCAGAGTGAGGGTCTCCTCGCCGCCCTCACTCAGCGACACCTCAGCCGCTTTCTGCTTCCAACCATCGGCTGTCACCACAATCTCGCGTGTACCGGGATCGGCCGCCCGCCGTACCCCGAGCGCTACGGCGGGCACCGGCTTGCCGTCGAGTGTAACCTCGGGCTGCTCCGGGCCTTCGATCACGATGGTGAGCCAGGCAACCTTGGGCTCGACTTCGGCAAGCAGCTCCTTGGCGAGAGGTGGGGCACTGTGCCAGATTTTTGGTGCACTCTCCGGGATCTCCTCGCGGAGCACCGAGGCCAGACGCTCCTGAGCCTCGACATACCGCCCGAGCCCGATCAGAGCGCGCGCATGGTCGATGACCAGAAGCGGCGAGTGCACCAGCACGTCAGCGCGTCGAAAGCGATCCTCGGCGGTCGCGTGATCACGGTCGATGAGCGCTCCGTGACCCTCCTTGGCCAGGGCGCGCGCGGTCGCGCGATCGGCGTCGCTCTGAGCCACCGCCCCCCCGGACCACAGCAGCATGCCGCAACAGACGAGCACGAAGGACAGTCCGAGCCGCCACCCAAAGCCGTAAGTACACCGTTTGCTCAAAGACACCATGGCACTCCCGAACACCCGCATCAGATCCCATAATCCGGGACTTGGGGAGGTGATGCCACCGCCCCCGACGGCTTTGCCCCAGCACCGCTGGCCGTGGGCCGCCTCGGTTTGTCTTGGGTTGGTGGAGCAGGCCTCACGCTCGCCTCCGTGGCGCGCTCGCGGGGCAGCGCCTCCACGGGCATCACCTCGGGCTCGCCCGGCTCTGCCGGAACCACGGTGGACGTAGGACGGGCGGCCCGCTTCGGCTCACCGGTTCCCCGATCCACGACCGAGGTGATCTCGACGGACGCCGAGCGGGCGCGCGACTCAGTAGCAGCATAGAGCGTCATAGCGAGCGCCCCAACCAACACCGCGAGGCCGACAGCCAACCCGAACACGTGCTTTTGGGCGAAGTCCCCGACCAGCTCGAGCCGCTGCTTTACGCTGCGCGCCGCCTGCGCAAAAGGATCAGCCGGTGGCGGCAACAGACTCGGAACGCGAGGGGCCTTGGCAATCGTCGAATCGAAGGGATCACCCACGTGCGTGACCGGTAAGCCGTCGGCATCAATGGCAACCGACGGCAGCATCGGCACCGGCGTCAAGAACTCATTGCTCTCGCTGTAGGCGACCGGTCGCCGCGGAAACAGGGTTGGCACCATCAATCGCGCTTCGAGTCCCAGCGCTTCGCCGAGCGAGTCAGCGAACTCCTTCGCCGACTGGAAACGGAGTTCACGGTCGCGGTTCACCGCCTTCTCCCACCAGGTTTGCATGGTGGGAGGGAGGTCGGGCGCGAGCGCCGTGATGGGGATGATCGGCTCACTGATGATGAGACACATCAAATCGGCAAGCGAGTCGGCGTCGAATGGGAGCTTCCCGGTGAGACACTGGAAGGTAATGACCCCGAGACTCCACAGATCAGCGCGGTGGTCGGTGGGGCGCCCACGGGCCTGCTCAGGGCTCACGTAGTACGGGGTACCGAGAAACGAACCGGTGCGAGTGGCTCGATCGGTGAGGTGGTACTCTTCATGTTGGGCGATGCCAAAATCCACTACCTTGGCGATCTCCTCGTCGTAGCCAGGCACGAGGAAGATATTCTCTGGCTTGAGATCACGGTGCACGATGCCAAGGGAGTGGGCGCTCGAGAGCGCCCGCGCTACGTGCGCGATAATCCGATAGGCGGTCCGTGGCTCGAGGATCTGCTCTCGCTCCAAGCGCGAGCAGAGATCTTCGCCGTCGAGATACTCCATCGCCAAGTAAAGGAGACCGTCACTCTCGCCCCGATCGAAGACATCCACCACGTGCGGACCCCGAAGCTGCGCCGTGGCCTTGGCTTCACGGGCGAACCGAACCCGCACCTCCGGGTTCTTCGACTTCTGCTCGTCGATGATCTTGACCGCACAGGTGGCGTCGAGCGCAGTGTCGTGTGCCAGCCAGACCGCACCCATGCCACCCGAACCGAGCTTTCGGATCAGGTGGTAGCGGCTTTTCAGGATGACACCTTCAGCGCATTCCACGACGCATTACCTCGGAGGCTCCCGCGCCTCGCCTCGTCCACCAGGAACCGACCGTGAACAACTTAATGATGGCGGGTAAAGTAGGATTTGCAACGAGATCAGACTACATCTGCATAGGCCATCGAGCTGGCCGAATCAACCCCCTTTCACCACTCTATCACCAGAGAAGAACTGAACTTCCTCCGCATTTCAGTTCTGCTGGTACTCCGTTGCACCTCTTGTGAAATACCTAAGGGCCGGCCGTAAATGCCCCTCGTAGACCGAGCATGGCCAAGTGACCGGACATGGTGTCGCTGAAGTACTCCGTGTAGTGGACCGCCGGACCGAGCGAGAACCCCGCGCCGCGCACGAGCTCGAAGAAGGCCCCCACGCCGATCATTCCAAGGGAACCACCATCCGCGGTGACTCGTCCCTCGCGCCGCACCAACATCCCCCCGATCCCGTACTCGAGACTGAGGCCAAAATCACGGGCTCGGCCCCCCAGGGACAGGAGTGGGAAAAGCTCGTTGCGCATCACGAAGCCGCCGCCTCGCACGCGTTGGCCGTCTCCTCTGAGCTGAAGGAGTTCCACTCCCAACCCAAACGAGTAAAAATCGGTGATCGCGCCCCCAGCCCAGACGCGACCGGTGTGGCCGAGCCCAAAACCGGTGTTGGCCTCGTAGCGTGGATCGTCGACCTTGACCGCTTCCATCGGATAGCCGGAGATCTGTCCAAGACCGAGACCGTATTCGACACCGATGACAAACCCGCTCCGAGCCTCCGCTTGGATCTGAAAGCCGCCATCCCAATCTTCGTCTGGCTCGGCACCAACGGGGACGCTGAGAAAAGAGAACGAGAGCGAGAGGGCGGCAAAGGGGAGCGTGCAGGTCTTTTTCACGGTGGGGATCCACTTTGTCCTTCCTCTCGGCGGCTTGGTCAAGGCTCTGCCTTCCACGTCGAAAACTGGGCTGGCCGGCCCAGACCGTGGCAGCCTCCGCCTCATGTCCTTGGCCCGTCGAGATCCGAGACAGAGGCCCATGGCCGTCAGCGTTCTCTTGATTCTGCTCACGCTCGCCGCTTGCGACCCCACCGCGACCGAGCGCGTGGAGCGGTCCTTGTCGGCGCATGAGGCGAGCGAAAATTCAATTGGGTTGACTGGGCCGTTCGTGGGAAAGCTGGGCGCTCTCCGAAACGGTGTGGTGGTGCGTCGCGCACCGGACACGGCCGCACCTGTCCTTGGTGCGTTGCGCGCCGGCGCACGGATCGACCACGGCGCAATGATCCGGGGACCAGGGTGTGCCGAAGGGTTCTTGCCCGTTTCGCCCCGTGGCTACGTGTGCGCCGATCAGAAAATCACCCGCAGGCTCGAGCACCCGACGCTCACGGCGATGGCAGCGGCTCCGCAACTCGAAGCAGAAGTTCCTTACAGCTACGCCCGCACCCGGGGCCCAACCCCACTGTTCGTACCCGATGGCACGAACCAGGACGGGATCGTCTCCCTCGAACAGAAGCTCCCTCCCGCCATCTTCGCCGTCATCGGTTCTTACCAGGGCTACGATCGTTTCGACCGTCGAGAGGAACTGGTGCTCCTCACCTCAGGCCATTTCGTACGCCGCTCGGCGATCGAGCGCCCCGAGCTCCCCCCCGCCCTCGGCGTCGAGCAGAACCAGACTGGCCTCGAGCTGCCGCTGGCTTTTCCCCGCGGCTCGACGCTCACCGTGCACGACCGCGCG
The DNA here is from genome assembly GCA_964396375.1 of uncultured Polyangiaceae bacterium. Taxonomy (GTDB): domain Bacteria; phylum Myxococcota_A; class Polyangia; order Polyangiales; family Polyangiaceae; genus FEN-1139. The sequence continues at coordinate 39,472 of CAYNEY010000042.1, forward strand.
GAGCACGGTTCGAACACACGAAAAAAGGCTATCCGAGAGCGGGCCATCCCCCTGTCCGGCCGTTCCCAGAACACCGACCAAGGGGAGCTCGTCGAGACCAAAACCGGCACCTGGCTCGAGCGCGACCAGCTGGTCGTCGCGCGGCCACGCCACCAACTGCCTGAGGGGATCGACGACCAGGAGAACTGGGCAGACGTCGATGTCGAGGGGATGGTGCTGGTCGCTTACCGTGGCAGACTGGCAATCTCGGCAAGCCCGTTGCTCGGTCTCCCACAGAAGGTCGCTCGGCGTGGCTTGACCCGGGTCCGCGCCAAGCATGTCACCACCTGGCCCGCGACGCCCGAGGCGCTCCCTCAGGGAGACACCGAGACCGATCCGGCGTGGGTGATCGAGCTCGAGAGCGGACTTGTGATCCGCGCCGCCTTGAGGGCCCACCCAGTCGGAACTCGCCTTCCCGGGGAGGTCCTGGAACTCGCACCAGGCGATGCTCGACGCCTGTTCACCTGGTTGTCTCCCAGTCTCCCCCCGGACTGGCACGCGGTGATGGCAAACGAGGAGACGTCAAAGGTGGTGGTGCGCTAAGACCGACAGGACGCCGTCTTGAGTCCCCGGATCACGGACAGGCTCGCAGTCGAGCGGTTGAGTGTGTAGAAATGGAGCAGGGGCACCCCAGCCGCCTCGAGCTCGCGGCACTGCTCGATGGCATGGGCCACACCGATCTCACGCACGCGCTCCGGCTCGTGCTGCACCGCCTCGAGACGTGCCAGGAGCCGCGCCGGTACGTGCGCCCCACACATGGCGGTGAAGCGCTTGATCTGCGACACGTTGGTGATGGGCATGATGCCAGGCACGATCGGCACACCAATGCCAAGCTCGCGCGCACGCTCGACGAACCCGAGAAAATCCCGCGCGTCGAAGAAGAGCTGGGTCACGATGAAGTCGCCTCCAGCCTCGATCTTGTCCCCAAGATGACGCAGATCGCTCGCGAAGTCCGGGGACTCGGGGTGCTTCTCGGGGTAGCCAGCCACCGCGATACAGAATTCGGGGTGCCGCTCGCGCACGAAAGCGATCAGCTCGGAAGCATGGGAAAAGCCTGCCTCGACCGGGACGAACTCCGCTTGACCCCGGGGAGGATCCCCGCGCAAAGGAAGGATGTTCTCGATCCCCGCCTCGGCAAGCTGATCCAAGATGCCGGCGATCTCATCCCGGGTCGAACCTACGCACGTCAGGTGTGCCATGGTCTCGATGCCCGTCTCGGCCTTGATCCGCTTTACCAGATCGATGGTAAGGCGCCGGGTGCTCCCGCCCGCTCCGTAGGTGACGGAGACGTACACTGGCTTTTTTTCCACCAGCTCACGGATCGTACGCAACAACTCGTCGGTCCCCGCCTGATCACGGGGAGGAAAGAATTCGAAGGAGACCCCAAGCCGGGACCTCGACAGGTGATCGGTGATCTTCATGGGAGCTGAGCTGGGCCAGGCGCATAACAGGGTAGGTGGTGACCTGGCAACCCTCCGGACCCGGCCTTGTGGACCGTGCGACCACTCAGAGACCACTTAACGAAGTTACAGTACTGCACGTCGGAAACTGGATTTATTATCAGTAGTCACGTTATGAAGATCGGGCCATGAACAACACCCTTCACACCCTGAAAATCCACGTAATAGCCACGCTTTACGCCTTTTCCAAGGCGGGACAGTCCGCCAGTGTGGCAAAGCTTGCGGAAGAGCTGGGGCTTGCACCCGCGCTGGTCGAAGAGGTGCTCGGTCGGCTGGACCAGGCAGGTTGGGTCGATGCTCGACGGGTCCGCCTGACCCTGGTCGGGCTCACGCTGGCCGTGGCGGCGACCGCGCCCCGGCACCGTTCCACTTTTCGCGCTGCCGCGTGATCTCTCGCAGCAGACTCGCTACCTTGGCGAAAAACCATGTTGATCCATTTGATTGGCGTCGCAGGAACCGGGATGGGCGCACTCGCCTCACTCCTCCAAGCCTCGGGGCACGAGGTTCGGGGAAGCGACGTGAGCTTCGATCCGCCGATGGGTCCTGCCCTGCGCGCTTGGGGGATCCCGTGTCTCGAGGGATTCGATCCTGCGCACCTCGAGCCGACTCCAGACGTGGTGGTGGTGGGCAACGTCTGCCGCAGAGACAACTGTGAGGCCCGCGCTGCCTTCGAGCGCGGGCTCCAGGTCATGCACATCGCGTCAGCACTGCAACACTTCGTACTCTCGGGTACCTCGCCTTTGGTAGTGACTGGCACCCACGGTAAGACCACGACCACCGCGCTCGCGGCCTTCTTGCTCGACCGCGCTGGTCTCGGACCAGGCTTTCTGATCGGTGGGCTCCCGGTGGACTTCGAGCGGAGCGCCCGTGCGCCGTGCACATCCAACGCCACCTTCGGCGGACGTCGGGTACCCTTCGTCCTCGAAGGCGACGAGTACGACACCGCCTACTTCGAGAAAACCGCCAAGTTCCTCCACTATCAGCCCGAGGTGGTCGTTCTGACCTCTCTCGAGCACGATCACGTCGACATCTACCCAACTTTCGAGGCCTATCGGGCAGCCTTCGAGAAGCTGCTGCTCGGGTTGCCGCCCGAGGGACTCCTGGTCGCAAACTGTGGAGATCCTGAAGTCGCGGCGCTGCTCGAGCGGGTACCGGTGCAGGCCGAGGTCCTTCGGTACGGTCTTTTGCCAGAGCTTGCCAGCGGTCGCTCCGTCGAGGTTTGCGTCACGGATTTTTCCACCGGTCCGTCCGGTTCCGATTTCTCCCTCCGAGTGGGAGAAGAGGAGCCGCGCTGCTTTTCGACCTCGCTCACCGGAGACTACAACCTCGCGAACGCAGCGGGGGCCCTGGTTGCCTGCGCGCGCGGCTTCGGCGTCCCCTTCGAGGTCCTGAGCAGGCACCTGCCCGACTTCCGAGGGGTGGCGCGGCGTCAGCAGCTCGTCGGTGTCGCCGGCGGAGTGCGGGTGATCGATGATTTCGCGCACCACCCCACCGCCGTCAAAAAGACCTTGCGAGCGCTGCGCGCTCGGTTTCCCGAGGGACGCCTGTTCGCCGTGTTCGAGCCACGGAGTGCGACGGCGTGCCGACGTCTGCACCAAACCGCCTACGCCACCGCCTTCTCTGCCGCCGACGAGGTACTCTTGCCGCCCCTCGGCCGCGACCTGCCTTCGAGCGAGCGCCTGGATGTGGCAGCGCTGACCGACGCCATCCGGTCCCAGGGCCAATCCGCGTTCGCGTTTGGCTCGGTGGAGGCGATCGTGGAGCACCTGGTGGCGCGCGCCCGCCCCTCGGACTGCATTGCGGTGTTGTCGAACGGCGCCTTCGGTGGCATCCACCGGATGCTGCTGGCTCGCCTCGAGCCGGGCCACCCCTAACCTCTGGAGTCTGCCGTGACCTGTGTCTGTGGAAAAGGCGAGTCCCTCGAAACCTGTTGTGGTCCGTACCTGAGCGGAAAGAGCTGGCCCACCACGGCTGAAGCGCTGATGCGCGCCCGCTACGCGGCGTATGCGACTCAGAATATCGATTTCATCCTGCGCACCCACCATCCCTCTACCATTGGCTCGGTCGATCGCGAGAACACCGAGAAATGGAGCCGGAGCGCGGAGTGGCTGGGGCTCGAGATCGTGAGCGTGGAGCAAGGGGGCGAGACCGACGAGATCGGCACAGTGGGCTTCGTCGCGCGCTACACCATCCGTGGCGTGACCATTCCGCACCGTGAGCGCGCCGAGTTCGAGAAGCTCGACGGCAAGTGGTACTTCGTCGATGGCAAGGAGCAGAAACCTCCACCGGTGCGGCGTGAAGGGCCGGAGATCGGTCGCAATGACCCGTGTCCGTGCGGCAGCGGCAAGAAGTTCAAGAAGTGCTGCGGCCGCTAGGGCCAGGGACGCTTCCCGGACTCGACCGTCGAGCATGTGCCGCAGGGCCTCGCGTAGGCCCCGCCGTGCGAAGGTTCCCCTCGCCTATGCGCGCGGGCACGTCGCTTATCCGTGCTCGCTACGGCCAGGGCACCACGGGGTCACCGCAACGCGACAACGATAGCTTCATCTGCTCCACGATGTTCGGCGGCAACCAGGCGCTGTTGCCACGGGCGAACATGCTGCGGCCGCGGCGGAGCCAGGCACAGCCAAGCGCAGGCCTGCCGAGCGCGATGTTGGTGAGCCCCCGGTAACTGGCGTAGCGGACGTAGCCCTTCGGATTCATGTCCGGGATCGAACTCTCCAGCTCCGCGAACTGGGTCTCCGCCCCCGGGAAGTCCCCCATGGCATAGTTGTCCATCCCTCGTTGAACAGCGGCCCCGGTGCACCCTCCCGTGGCAGAGAGTAGCGCCACCACGACCCCTGCTCGACGAACTCGCCTCATCCGGGCACTCTAACCGATCTGCGAATCCTGTGATACAATCGAGAGGCGCGGCACGCGAGTGACCGCGACCTCATGCAAGACCTCCTCTAGACCTCCAATCGTTCGCACAGCGTCGGGTTTGTCGCGGAACAACCGCGAGAGGGAGTGTTTATGCTGCAGGTTCGCGCGGAGCGGCTCGGGTTTTCCTTTTCGGATCGAGTGCTCCTCCTGTCTGATGTCACCTTTCATTTGGTCCCCGGTTGGTACGGGGTGGTGGGCAAAAATGGGGCTGGCAAGACCACCTTGGCCCACTTGCTCACGGGTGCGCTCCGTCCCACCTCCGGTCGTTTGACCCTGGAACCGCCCGGAGCGCGCGTGTCTTTGGTCGCACAGGAGCTCGACAGCCTATCCGATGAGCTGCGTGCTTTTGCGAAAGCGCGCGACCGCGAGAGTGTTCGAATGCGCGCGCTGCTCAGGCTCGACCCAGGGATGCTGGAGCGTTTCTTGGTGCTCTCGGCAGGCGAACGGAAACGCTGGCAGCTCGGTGCAGCCCTGGCCACGCTGCCAGATTTGCTAATTCTGGATGAACCCACCAATCACCTGGATCTTTGCTGTATCGAGCGACTGGAGCAAGCCCTCGTCGCCTATCCAGGCGCGCTCTTGCTGGTGAGTCACGATCAGCTCTTCGCCGAGCGGTGCACCACCTCGATCTGGGAGATCCGAGAGGGGCGGGTGCACGGCTCGGTATGAAGAAGCCGAGCACCCCACCGTCTGACCGCTCCGTCGGCTAGAGCGGCTTTCACAGAGATGGAACATCTCGACAAAAGCCGCTCTAGGTATTCGCGAAAGCGAATACGGGGTAAATTGACGAGCAGAGCGATTCATAAGGGGCAGGTGCCCCACCTTGGGAAGGATAGAGCGCATTGGCGAAGCCAATCAATGGTGGTCCACGCCATTGAAAAGCGCTCTAGTTACGTCGGCGCAGGAGACTCGCACCAAACGCCAACCCGAGCAGACCGAGCAGGACGGCACTCGGTGAACGGGGCGTTCCGGCCACCGAACAGCCGCCACCACTCACATCGCCACCGCTCGACTCTGCGCCGTCAGCGCGCGTGTCTTCACCGCTCACAGTGGCGCTATCGTCCTCGGAGTTACCCGCCAAGAGACCGTCTCCACTCTCCGCGGAACCAGTCGTGACCAACCCGATCACATCGTAGTACGGCGGCAGGCACAGCTTGGCCGGATCCGGCTCGGGACAGTCGACCACGCCGTCAGAGCTGATCGAACACACGCCCTCGGGGTTATCGCCACAGGTCCAGCTCTCTGGGCAATCCGCATCGATCGAGCAAGCCTGGATCTGTGGCTTGCAGGCGAAGGTCCCGGTACCCTCACAGACACAAGTGGGCTCGTCGGAAGCAACCAGGGCGTCAACCTCCTCCGAACTGCTGGGCTCGCTCACGCCATCTACTCCCGAACCCGTGGCGCCACCGGCTGAGCCCGTCGAGCCACTGCAACTGCACATCTCCTGTTCCTCGCAGGTGAAGCCCACGCCGCAATCGGCCGCGGCCTCGCAGGGCAGGAGATACTTCGGGATACACTGCGCGATCTCCTTCTCTACGCACACCGGTTCTTCCACGATGTCCACGCAGTCGGACGCTTCGGGATCGCATGCCACGGCCGCACCCCCGCTGCACTCGGACACGGTATCTTTGAAACATACCATTCCTGAGGCACAGTCAGCGTCACCCTCACAGGGGCCCGGCTCGCAGACGTAGATGGTAGACTCCTCGCACTCAGGAGCCACCAGATCCTCCGTAGCCACCCGACCGTCATCGGTGGCCGGAGCCACGCAACCCGACTCATACGAAGTGCACTCGAAACCCTTGGGGCAAGTGGTGTCCCCACAGGCGGTGTCCGCCAGAGCCGGCGCCGCAAGCGCGAGCGTGAAAAGACTGGCAAGGAGCAGGAAAGCAGGGCAAGAGGTGATGATTTTTGTGGTTGTCATGGAGTCCCTCCGAAATGGTGAGGCGCGTCAAGGAAGCACGGACACATTGGTTGGTGGAATGGATGCAGGCCAAGTCAGGATTACGAGCTGGGCCTGACTCGAGATTTCTTCGGTCGTCTCTTCGACCACCGCGCGCAGCATCCCGGAGTGTCCGTCAGGGGTGATTTGCCCCTCGAAGACCAGTCCGGTGACGCTCTGGGCGGCTGTGGTCTCGAAGCTCAAACTGCCCGCCCAATCGCTCGGATCCCGTTGTACAGCGAAGCTGACCAGCCCGGCTTCCCGCGCGAGCAGGGTCGCTATGAAGCGCTCGTCGAGGGCTCCGCCGTTGGTCGCGAACGACAGCACGACCTCGAGCTGCACTGAGGGAGCACCGCAAACGCTCGGGTCATCGTAGCTCACATACGCGTACTCTCCGCCGAGTTCTAGGACGACAATGGAGAGCTCAGTCATCCCCGATTCGGGACCGAAGACAAAAGGCACCCCTTCGGAGCTGAAGAGTGCGTCAAGCTCCGTACTCCCCAGGGCATAGGCGAGGACCTCGGCGGGGGAGAACCCGAGGGGAGACACCTGGTCACGATCGAGAGGCATGACCGACCGGGCAGCGCAGAGCCCCCCATCGTCCCCTCCTTCGGCGGTCTCGAAGCCGTTGTCGGGGCGCACGTCTTCAGTTCCCGTTTGGCCGCCAAGAATGCACCCTGTGGCCAGCAGGGCGGCGAGCAGCGAAAGGGGTGACGGGACGCGGAACACGACCATGGGCTCTCCGAGTGATCAGGATGGCCAAGAACCCCGCGGTCGACCAGTGCCAAATCGCACATTTACTCGTGCCAAGAGGCCCATTGATGTGCAAAATGGCAACACATGCGCTTTCAATATCCCGTACTTGCAAGCGAATTTCTCCGTGCGCTCCGCGGCTCCCGGTCCCAGCGTGCCTTCAGCCGCCGCCTTGGGTACCGCACCAATGTGGCCTACGCCTGGGAGTCGGGGCGCTCCTACCCCACTGCTGCAGAGACCCTCCGAGCCGCCGAGCGAGTCGGCATCGCGCCCACGCAGGCCCTGTTGAGGTTCTACAAATCGAAACCCGCATGGCTCGACTCGGTCGATCCCACCAGCCCGACTGCGGTCGCTCATCTGCTCGACGATCTTCGAGGGCGCACGTCGCTCGTGGAGCTCGCACGCCTGGCCGAGCGAAGCCGTTTCTCCATCGCACGCTGGCTGACAGGGCGCGCCGAACCCAGGCTCCCCGATTTTCTGCGGCTCATCGAGTGCGCGTCGCTTCGTCTGCTCGACTGGCTTGCGGCCTTCGTCGATCCGGGTCTGCTTGCCTCCGTGAAGAAGCCCTGGGCGGAGCTCGAAGCGACACGGCGTTCCGCCTACGATTTTCCCTGGACAGTGGCGGTCCTGCGAGCCCTCGAGCTCTCCGACTACCGCGCGCTGCCGCGTCACCGTCGCGGTTGGATCGCGGAGCGCATCGGCATCACCCTCGACGAGGAACAGCAGAGCCTACGTCTGCTCTCCGACTCGGGGCAGATCCATCTGGTCTCGGGGCGCTGGGCGGTGCGGCAGATCCTGGCGGTCGACACGCGCCGCGACGCCGAGGCCGAGTTCGCCCTCAAGCGGTTCTTCAACAGTGTCGCCATCGGACGCCTCGAACAGGGTGGTCCTGGCATGTTCTCCTACAACGTGTTCTCGGTCTCAGAGGCGGATCTCGGGCGGATCATGGACCTTTATCGGGGCTACTTCCGCCAGCTCCGGTCCATCGTTGCCCAGTCGGAACCAAGCGAGCGGGTGGCGATGGTGAGCTTGCAACTTCTTCCGCTGGATCGGACCACCTAGCCGGTATCGACCTAGCGTTCGCCTCCAATTCCAATCAGACCAGAAGCAGAGCGCCTCGTCAGGAATTTCGGAGCGCTGGTGATTCGATCGAAGCCGCTCGTGACACGAAGGAAGACAGGACCGAGGATGCCCCTCGCACCCAGAAAAAACGAACCAGAGTTGCTCTTCCGCCCCGCTGGGACGACCACAGGCGTTGGCTTGCGCTTCGGAGCGGCAAGGGACAGGTGCCGGCCCGACGGTGGGCGAGAGACGAACATGGCTCGTGTGCTTGATCTCGATAACGCATCTCCTATGCTTGACGGAATGCGCCGGCCCGCGAACGATCCCGTGAGCGCGGTCTCCTGCTCGCCGCCCCGCCGTGACACCCTGCTCGAGGTGGCGAAGGCAGCGAGCTTTGGGGATGAAGACGCGATCGGCACGCTGTTCATGGAAGTGGGCGGCTCGATGCTGCGCACCATCCGTAAGGTGCTCGGGCGGGACCACCCTGACGTCGAAGATGTGGCGCAAGATGCCTTCCTCGCGCTTCTCTCCAGCCTCAGCACCTTTCGCGCCGAGTGCAGCGTCGCGCACTTCGCGAGCCGGGTGGCGCTACTGACGGCGCTCACCGCCCGGCGTCGCCTCCGTACCCGAGAGAGATTCGACGATCGCGAAGCCAGCATCGAGAGTGCCCCCGACCATACGTCTTCGACGCCCCTCGACCGCGCCATCTCCAATCGTCGCCGCGTCCTCATCCTCGATCTGCTGGAGCGGCTCCCCGCACCCACCGCCGAAGCGCTAGCCATGCACTTCGTGCTCGGGTACACGGTGGACGAGATCGCGAGCGTCGCCGGGGTTCCGAGCAACACGGTCTGGAGTCGACTGCGCCTCGGCAAGCAGGCGTTGCGGCGATCTTTGAGCGACTCGTCGAGTTCAGCGGAGCTCCTCCGCACGAGGTGGCCATGAGCAAAACCAGCTGTGACAGCGAGCTCTGGCTGCGCGCGCGGCGTGGACTACTCTCGACCGAAGCTGAGCAGAGCCGGTGGGAGGCACACCTGGCTGGCTGCGAAACCTGTCAGTTTGCCTTCGCTGTCGCTGACGATTTCGAGTGCGAGGCCGTCCATCGCCCGGAAGATGGAGCGATGGTAACCCGCCTGTCTGCGACGGTGGCGCGTCGCCACGCGAAGGAACTTGGACGGCAGCCGGCCGCTTTCGGCCACGCACCGCTCCGGCGCCGCGCGATGATCGCCCTTGGCATCGCGCTCGGCACGGCGGCTGCGGCCGCGGCCACGCTGTCGGTGGTTCGCGAGACAAAGGAGCCAGTGGTGCAGAGCGCTCCCCCGCTCGAACCTGCCAAAATTGGGATTGGTCCAACCTCGGCGCATGCAGCAGCGGAGGCTCTACCCTCCGGCATTCCTGAAGAGACCGATGAGGCAGCGCCAGAATCCGACGACGCCGATCCTCCCGTCACCCGAACTCCTACGGCGTCCGGCCCATCGGCGGCCAAGGCAACCGATCCGACGGCACTGTACCGCTCGGCGAACGAGGCGCGGCGTGCGGGGAACACCACCAAGGCAATTCGGCTCTTCCGTGCCCTTCAGCACACCTTCCCCAGCTCCCGCGAAGCCTCGTTGTCCCACGTCTCCCTCGGCGGACTGCTGCTCGAGACGGGCAATCCCAGCGCCGCCCTCACCCAGTTCGATCGTCATCTGGGCCAAGGCTCGCAGAGAGCGCTCGGCGCCGAGGCGCTCTATGGTCGCGGTCGGGCATTGGCCGCTCTGTCGCGAAACGGTGAGGAGAGGAAGACCTGGGAGGCTCTGATCCGGGAGTATCCGAAGTGCCCCTACATTTCCCACGCCCGTCGCCGCATCGCCCTCTTGCGTGGGAACCTGTAGACTAGGCAACCGTGGTGTTCGAGTTTCACGCGCCGGCGCCGCTCGGTAGGTTCTTCTCCGTCTGCCTGTTGGGAGCGCTCCTGGTCGACCCCAACCGAGTGGTGGCCGAGCCTGCTATGAGTGGGCCGGGGAATACGAGCAGCCTCCCCGCGGAGACTGTGGCCAAACTCGAGGTTGCGGCCCCGATGGTGAGCTTCGTCATGATCGGCGATCCATCGATCTTCGAGCACATGCATCGGATCACGGATTCGCGCGCCCTCGATCGCTTCGACGTGCGGCTGCAACAGCGTGACACACTCGACATCGTCGAGGTCCTGGCTGAGGGCCGCACGGAAGGGGTGGCTGTCCATTGTTTCGTCGATCTGCGTCGCGCCTCGGACGTTCGGGTGTATTTCGCTGACCGTGGCACCGAGCGCTTCTTGTATCGACGGCTGGCCCTTGCGACCGATGACGGCAAACTCGACTGGGAGACTCTCTCGCAGGTGGTTGAACTCTCGCTCTTGGCACTCATCGAGAACAAGGATCTTGGGTTGACCCGAGCCGAGATAGAAGGGCTTCTCTCCGTCCACCGCTCCGCACCGCCGTCGGAGCCACCTCCTCCTCAGCCGGCGGTTCCCTCGGAACCCCCTCTCCCCCAGCATTGGTGGGGCTTCGCAGCCGCTGCGCGCTATCGACTGCGTTCCTATTCAGACGAGATCCGTGCCGTACACGGCCCAGCTTTCGGGTTTGGGATCGAACGGCGTACCCAACAATCAACCTGGGAATTCGGCGCGGAAGAAGCCCTCGGGTTCGAACGGAGCTACCGCGGGCACCAGGCCGGCGTCGATGTCTACGGGCTAGCCTCGTTGCTCACGATCGGTTTCAGGCAAAGGCTTCCTCAGAATCACGGCCAGGGAAGCTTCGCGCTCGGGGCACGCTCGGGCATCGGGCTCGAGTTCGTCCATCTTCGGCCTCATGCAGGCGACACGAATTCGGAACTCGAACTCACGGAGCCACGTTTCATCACGCTGCCGATCGCGGCACTCTCCATTTTCGGTGAGCTTCACCTGAGTCCGAACGTTGCCCTCGAACTCGCGCTCGGTTCGCTCTTCGATCTCGGGCAGGTCCACTTCGACGTGGAAGTGGGGCAGGAGCGGTCAGTGGTGCTCGAGCGGTACCGTGTTCAGCCGACGGTAGCGCTCGGTCTCAGCTTTCGTTGACTTCGGCAAACGCTCCGTTTGGGAGACCTACTCGAGCAAATAGGCAGCGAGCGGTAGCGCTTGCTCCTGCGTGCCCTCCGCCACGAAACCAGCCAACACCCTGGCACCGTTCTCCTGGAAATGGGTTCCATCGACCGAACCATCCGCTTTGACGAAGAAAATGGACTCTGGCGTCGGAGCGGGGCACCCTAGCGCCTGCAGGTGTTCGAGGGTGGCTTGATTGACATCGATCACAGCAACCCCTTCAGACTCGCCGACCGCTCGCATCGCCGCGGAATGGCTGCCAAGCGAATTGCCACCGCAATAACCCGAATTGCGGGGTGGTGGCGTCACTAGCACCGGAATCGCACCGAGAGCACGCGTAGGAACGATGAAGTAGTCAATCAGGTACCTGCGAAAATCAGTGTCCGGATCGGCATAGCGAGGATAGGTGGTTCCCTCCACCGTGAAGGTTGCGCTCGTGTTGCTGTCGTTGGTTCCGAACTGAATGAAGAACACCTCTCCCGGCTCGATCTGGGACAGAACCTCGTCGACCCCACCCTCGAGGTAAAACCAGTAGGCCGTCCTTCCCCCGCGCGCCAGGTTGTGGAACGTCACATGCTCGTTGAAGTATTCGTG
>CAYNEY010000042.1:51354-51535 GCA_964396375.1 uncultured Polyangiaceae bacterium
CCCGCCTGCTCCGTCGTGCTCTCCGGGGTGTCGGTGTAGTTGGTCACCGTCGAGTCACCCGCGATGTACACGTTGACGGGGCTATCACCGGCGCCACCAACGCCGATCTCGGTTGTACCACCTTCACCCACCGCACCGCCCAGGCCCATCTCCGTTGTGCCACCTTCACCCGCCTGCGTTT